>JAUMZK010000012.1 GCA_030528145.1 Actinomycetaceae bacterium | reverse complement strand
ACCCATTCAGGTTATCCTTCAACCCACACCATGCTAATGAGCGCGGCACGCTAACCGGCTTCGCAGAAAGATTCCCCGTCGACTCCCAATGCATGCCACTGCCTTTCCCTCTGGTGAAAGTAGGAGAAGTTTTTCTGACACCGGTAAACAAGATTCCGTCAGATCCATATTTTGAAAAACTGACATCGCCTCGGTTAGGGATGTTTGAAAGTGCTGAAGGCGTAATCGTTACGCACCAGATAATATTGAATAGAAATAAGAAACTAAGTGTTTTCGCCGTCTTGTTCATTCGGCATCATCTTTCGCACCAACTTCGAGGACTTTCCATTTGGCCCCAACCCACTTGGTCCTCACTTTTATAAGTCCGTGCTTCTCAGGAATTTTCTCCCCCTTTTCTGTCATTCGCTGAGGCTCATACACCTCAAATTGGTTATCAAAAGTATCTTCAGAAACTAGTTCCTGAATATCAAGAGCGAACTTAAGAGGTTTTCCAAAATACCTTCCGGTTTCTTTGAAACTTTCACTTATGGCACGAATAGTTCGGAACGCAGGTTGATCTGTAGATGTTACTTTTTCCATTGGTTCTGTGTTTCCGGTGAATATGGCGTAGTCGGTGGCGCTGATCCAGTATGCGGCGACGTTGGCGGCGCCGTCTTTGGTGTGTTCGTTGCCTTTCAAAGGAAATGCTGGTGGGTCGCCTTCCCAGGTGCCTAGTTTCTTTTTCTCGGCGAGGGCTTTTTGTTCACCGCCTTGTTTTGGTGAGGACGCTACTTGCGTCGGCTTCGCCGCTTTTGTTGGTTTGGTTGGTTTGGTTTCGGCTTGCTTGCTTGCGCAACCTGCTAGGCTGATTGCGAGCACAACCCCCACACTCAGTGTTTTACGCCACGTTTTGTTCATAGGATGAAACTACCGTAGATCACCCAC
Organism: Actinomycetaceae bacterium; assembly: GCA_030528145.1. Lineage (GTDB taxonomy): Bacteria > Actinomycetota > Actinomycetes > Actinomycetales > Actinomycetaceae > Winkia. The sequence continues at coordinate 65,672 of JAUMZK010000012.1, read as the reverse complement.
CAAATGCTAGAGCCAAAACCAAACTTGTGGAAAACTCATCACGGCCAAACTGGTTCAAGATAACGGACAATTTTCGGGATTATGTTGGGAAGGCGGGTTTGGGGCGGGCCACCGGTCCGGCTCACGCCCACCGCGCCCGCCCCAAACCCACCGTTACTCTGCACCGGCAACAAAACCATTCGTCCTCAACAAAACCGTTTCACCTCAGCAAAATCGTTCGCACTCACGCTCGCCCTATCTGCGGCTCATCCCGCACCATCCGTGTCTCCACCATGCGCCGCCTCTCGTAGCCGCGCGCATTACGCTCCGTTATGGTAGCTTGTTGAATTGGTCTGGAGTCAGGGTGCCTATTTGGAAGTTTTTCCAGAAGGTGGGGGACAATTGTTGGTCTAGTAGGACGGCTGATCCGGCGTTTTCGGTAGCGTAACCCATGTTTTCTATCGGGGGGGCGCCTATCAGTTTGTTGGAGGTTGCGCTCTTGTATGTTAGTGCAAGTTTCGCCAGGTCGATTATCCCTGTGCTTTGATCCGTAGTGATAGACGAGGATGTTGCTCCTGCCATTCTGAATTGCACGAAGGGATTCAGGAACGTGGTGGGGCTGCTGGCTTTTTGGATGGTTTTCGCGATTACTTGACGTTGTCGGTCGGTACGACCGACATCGCCGCGTGGGTCTGCATAGCGCATACGGCTAAATGCGAGGGCGGTTTTACCGTCGACGTCGTGGCAGCCCGCTTTCCATTCGAGCATGGACTTGGGGTCGGATACGTCTGCGTCGTAGCAAAGATTGACGCCCCCGATTGCGTCTACAACGCTGGCTACGCCGCCCATCCCGATAAGTGCAAAGTGGTCGACGTGTACCCCAGTTAGCTTTTGCACGGTTTGGATCAGTAGGGGCGCGCCTCCCAGCGCAAAAGCGGCATTTATTTTATTCGACCCATAGTCGGGAATTTCCGTGTAAGTATCGCGGGGGATAGACACGACACTTGCTTGCCCGTTGGCGGCTTTACGCACTAAAACCAACGAGTCTGTTCGCTGCCCGTCCGTGTCGTGTTGAAATCCGATGGCTTGGGCTTTGGCGTCGCGTTCGTCTGAACCGGCTATCAGGTAGGTTTCGCCGCCGCTAGCGCCGCCGTCGCGCAGCGCGTCAGTGTGTTGCAGGTTGTATTGTGCCCAGCCCAACAGTGCTAATGGCCATGCGATTATGAGGACGAGCAGACAGGCGACCCACCTTTTTCCGCTTCCGAACCTCATTTTTAGGTTGGGCATTTTGAAGGATGTAGGCGGCGCTGTGGGGGTAGGGTTTGCGTAAGCATCCGCCTTCGAACCACCTGCCCGTGGTACGTAGTTTCCGCCCCTGCCGCGGGGATTGATGGCGGGGGGAAGGCGCATATTATCCTGAGGACGCCACCCGCTTCCCGTCTGGGAGTGTGATGTGACCTTGCGCCCACTTTTAGTGCTTCCGCCGCCGGATTGTGGTGCGAATCGGGGTGGTAACCCCGCGTAGTTGGTGTTGGTTTCGGCGCGGTCTTTCAGACTCTTGCGGTTGGGGGAGTACGAGGGCGGCACGCCCCGCGCCTCATTTCTGTTTGCATAGTCCCGGCTTGCGAATCCTCGGTTTCCGTTCGCGCTTCCTGTGGCTTTGCGGGGTGTGAACGAGGGCGCCCCCTGGCTTTTGCCCCCACTACCGCCTGCACTAGCACCGGAACTTCCCCTGTTATTGTCCCACAAACTTCCGTCCACGCGGCGGTTCATGCGGTCATTGCGCGCAGGGACGCGCGCCGACTTTGACGCGTTTTTCCGAGGACGAAAGGATGGTGGGTTGCTCATGGTTCGCACCGCTTTTGGGCTTCAGCTAATTGGGCATCTTTGGACAGACCAGAACCAGGAGTGTTAGAAGTCGTGTCGTCTGGTGGATTGGTGGTTGCAGAACCCGCAGAGTTGCTGTCAGCGCCCTCGGAACCTTGGTTACCGCCACCCTTATTGCTGCTGTTGCCAGCGTTAGTATTACCGGAACCAGTCCCCGGCTTTGGTGCCGTTTTTGCGTTTGGGTCGGGAGTGACTATTTCGGTGCCTTTCGCTGTGCGACCCTTAATGCCAGTCGGCAGGGGTTTGTCTTCAATGAAGGATTGCCATACGGCTTCGGCTTCGTCGGTAAACACTACGCGGTTCGGATCGAAGGGCGCGGGAGCGCTGGGCGCGGTCAACATAATGATGTTTTCCGGGTTGATCTTACGCAAAGAATACGCCAACCCGCTGGCGCGCGTCAGAGACCCCAGGTTTTGTGAAACTGTCAAGGACCCCAAGGCGTTGCGTCCGAATCCGTACAAAGAACGCACATCAGTAAACATGTTCTTGGACAAAGCGGTTCGCAACAGCAATGACACTAAACGTTGCTGGCGCTGAATACGCCCAAGGTCTGACCCATCGCCAATGTGGCGTACGCGCGCAAACCCTAACGCCTGTTGCCCGTTCAAGTGGATGCACCCGGCAGCCAAGTCCAGGTCTGATCTCTCGTCCTGAATGGGTTCGGGTAAATAAATATTTATTCCTCCGAGGGCGTCCACCATTTTTTGGAACCCACCAAAGTCTGCTATCACAAACTCGTCAATATCAATTCCAGTATTGGATTCCACAGTTTTTATTGCGCACGAAATGCCGGCTGCCACGTCGTCCTCGCCCGCTGCCAGCCCAAACGCAGAATTGACCTGACCGAAACGACCGCCCACAACCGAACCGTCAGTGCGTGTACAGTCCGGAATTTGCAGCATGGTATCGCGGGGAATAGACACTACTTGGGCGCGGGACCGATCTCGCGAAATATGCATGAGCATCATGGTGTCGCTGCGCATACCGTCAATGTCTTGTTCCGCAGCAGACTTATTCCCCGCTCGCACGTCCGAACCTAAAATCAAAATGTTCACCGCGCGGTTATCAAACGAGTCAGCAGGTGCCGTCAGCGCCCGCAACTGCTTATTTGGCCCCACTTTAATGGCACTTTGTAAGTCGTGGTAGAACAAAAACGCGCCCGTTCCCAAGAACGTGACTGCCGCAACCATAAACAACGCCACTAAACGTAACGCGAAGCGAGACCTGGGCAGCTCCCGGGCGTGCAAAATACGTTTAGCGCGACGGTATTGATCCATGATTACTTCTTTGCGTGCTTCTTGCACTCTGATTTGTATCTGGCATTTTCTGCGCCTGCGTCCGTGCGCGTATCCGTCTGCATAACCGCACCGCCCACGTCTGCTGCCACACGTGACGAGCAGGACGCGCCTTCGCCTACTTGTGCGTTTAGTATGGCTATTTGGCGGGCAAGGCGCGTTATTTGTTTGCGTGTGTTGTTATCTTTGCGTGAGGTCATGGCGATATTTGCCAAGATTGCCAAAACTACCAGGTACACCAGCAGGTCGGTGCCCCGTCCCACACCCAGCACACTAGCGATCTTACTGGTGATACTGGGCCAAATTACGGCTATCAGGGCGCCCACCGTGAAACACGTTATGCCAATACGCCGGTATGCCAGGGCTTTGTCGGACCCGTCGTTGCGTTTGAAAATCAACATCCCAATTATCAGGATGCCCAGGATCAGAACAGTTTTGATTAGCATTTTCGCCTTAGTGCAGCAGCAGATCGGTAATGATGTTTACGGAATTTAGCAGTGATTGCCCTTTCGCTTTGGAGTAGTCAGTGTACCGAATGCGTACGGGCATTTCCGTCCACGGCAGCCCGGTTTTTGCCAGTTTAGTCACTATTTCGCTGGCGTGTGCCATCCGGTTGTGCGTCAACTCAAATTTTTCGAGGGCGTCGCGTCGCAACAATCGCAGCCCATTGTGTGCGTCGGTTAGTTTCAGCCCGGTTTGGTGGCGGGTCACATAAGCGGCGGTTTTCAATACTATCCGTTTCGCCAATCCCGCTTCTACTTCACCCGCCAGGAACCGCGAGCCAAAGACGATAGCCAGGTCTTCGTCCTCGGCCTTTTTTACCATTTCGAGGGCGTCGCTAACTTGGTGCTGTCCGTCCGCGTCAAAAGTGACTACATATTTCAGGTCGGTTTTCGTAAGGAAGTACGTGAACCCGGTTTGCAAGGCGGCACCTTGACCTAAGTTTGTGGGGTGGGGCAGTACGGTTGCCCCAGCTGTTAAGGCGGCGGCAGCTGAACCGTCGCTAGAGCCGTCGTCTACGCAAATAATGTGCGGGAATGTGCCCAAAGCGTCGCGAATAACGTCGCCAATGACGCTGGCCTCGTTATACAAGGGCACCACCAGAGCGACATCGTCGCGAGTTTCGTTCATAAACACAGTCTTTCATACTTGCAGTTAGTCCTGACAAAATAAAAAAATACTACGCCCATATTAGTGCCGTTACCAAGGTAGGGAACGTGACTATGGTGAACGTACCAAGTGTGGGTCCAAAATGTGTCATATATTTTTAGTGTCAGTTTTGTTTAATCCCGATTTGACCGGGAAGGAGCCCAAATGGTTCGAATTGTTGATTCTGCGGACGTTTCACCGGAAGCAGAAATTGGTGAAGGCTCGTCGGTGTGGCATTTAGCGCAGGTGCGCGAACACGCCAAACTGGGCGAAAATTGTATCATTGGGCGGGGCGCTTACATTGGCGAAGGCGTACAAATGGGCAACAACTGTAAGGTGCAAAACTACGCCCTAGTTTACGAACCCGCCGTGGTCGAAGACGGGGTTTTCGTTGGGCCTGCCGTGGTTTTGACAAACGACCATTTTCCGAGGGCGATCAATCCCGATGGCACTATCAAATCGGCTTCGGATTGGGAACAGGTGGGCGTTACTATTCGTCGCGGTGCTGCCATTGGGGCGCGTTCGGTATGTGTGGCTCCAGTAGAAATAGGTAAGTGGGCGCTGGTGGCTGCCGGGTCCACGGTAGTCAAAGATGTGCCTCCATTCGCCCTCGTCGCCGGGGTTCCCGCCCGCCAGATCGGGTGGGTTGGCACTGCTGGGGTCAAACTTGAGGAAGTAGCGGGTCGTGAGGGCCTGTTCCGCTGCCCACAAACGGGTAACCTATATAAGGAAGAAAACGGCGAACTAATGGAGGTTGCAAACTAACATGTCCAAGGGATTCATACCGGCAGCTAAGCCGCTGATTGGGAAAGAAGAAGAGCAGGCTGTGCAAGCCGTCCTCGAATCGGGGATGGTGGCACAAGGTCCGCAGGTGGCTGCTTTCGAAGAGGAATTTGCTGCGCAAATGACGCCGGGTGCGCACTCGGTGGCGGTCAATTCGGGCACTTCCGCTTTGCACGTAGGTCAATTGGCGGCAGGCATTAAGCCGGGCGACGAAGTTATTGTGCCGTCTTTCACCTTTGCGGCTACTGGTAACTCGGTAGCAATTACGGGTGCCACCCCGGTGTTTGCGGACATCGAACCGGACTACTTCTGCATGGACCCGACCCACATTGAGCAGCAGATTACCGAACGTACGCGCGCCATCATGCCGGTTCACCTTTACGGTCACCCCGCTAACATGGACGCCATCATGGAATTGGCAAAGAAGCACGATTTGATGGTTTTCGAGGATGCCGCGCAAGCCCACGGCGCCTCCTTGCATGGGAAGAAGGTCGGTACTTTCGGTGTTTTCGCGGCGTTCAGCTTCTATCCGACCAAGAACATGACTGCCGGTGAGGGCGGCATGATTACTTCGTCCGACCCGAACGTGGTGCGCATGTCCCAGATTATTCGTAACCAGGGTATGGAAAAGCGTTACGCCAACGAAGTTGTGGGTCTGAATAACCGCATGACCGACATTAATGCCGCTATTGGCCGGGAACAATTAAAGAAGGTGGCTGCGTGGACCAAGACCCGCCAGGAAAACGCGCAGTTCTTGACCGACAATATTGAGGGCGTAATTACGCCGAAAGTTGCCGAGGGCGCCGAACACGTATACCACCAATACACCATTCGTATCGAGGGCGACCGGGATGGTTTCATGGCGGCTTTGAAAGACGAATACCAGATCGGTTCTGGCGTTTACTACCCGATTCCGAACCACCGCCTCCCGTCCTTGGCTCCGTATGCGCCCGATTTAGATCTGCCGGTTACCGAAATGGTGGCCAAGCAGTGCCTATCTTTGCCGGTACACCCGTCCTTGGATAAAGAGGACCTGGAGCGGATCGTCACTGCGGTGAACGCTTTGGCGAAGGCGGGGGCATAAATGCTGCGTTATGGTTTGCTTGGCCTGGGCTCTATGGGACGCCACCACGCCCGCAATATTCGCGCTTTAGAGGGCGCAGAGCTGGTCGCAGTAGCCGACCCGGGTGGCGACAAGTTTGGGGTGGCCGAAGATCTGCCAGTGTTGCCTGACGTCGATGCGCTAATCGACGCGGGGATTGACGTGGCGATGGTGGCTACTCCCACGGCTTTCCACGCGGAAGCGGCATTGAAGCTGGCCGGCGCGGGCATTCACACCATGGTGGAAAAGCCGCTGGCGTCCACTATTTCCGAGGGCGAAGCTATGGTTAAAGCCTTTGACGAAGCTGGCCTGGTGGGTGCGGTTGGTTACGTAGAACGTTGCAATCCCGCGCTTTTGGAAATGCGTCGCCTAATTGACGACGGCAAGTTGGGCAAGGTCTACCAGATTTCGACCCGGCGTCAGTCGCCGTTCCCCGCGCGCATTAGTGATGTGGGCGTAGTCAAAGACTTGGCTACTCACGACGTGGATTTGACTGCTTGGGTGGCGGGGGAACGCTACGAAACCATTAGCGCCCAGGTGTCTCACCGCGCGGGTCGCGAATTTGAGGACATGGTTATTGCCTCGGGTCGGCTCGAAGGTGGCATTTTGGTGAACCACATGGTCAATTGGCTCACCCCGTTCAAAGATCGTACTACCATTGTCACTGGCGAAAAGGGCGCGTTGGTGGCGGAAACGGTCATGGGTGATCTGACATTCTACGCCAACGGTGAAGCACCTTTGCAGTGGGATCAGTTGCAAAACTTCCGGGGGGTTTCCGAGGGCGAAGTCACGCGTTTCGCCCTCAAGAAGCGCGAACCTTTAGCAGTAGAACACGAGCATTTCCGGGACGCTATTTTGCATGGTGCCACCGAGCACGTGTCCATGCGTGAAGCTCTTACCACTATGCAAGTAATTCAAGGCATCTTAGATTCTGCGGAAAGTGGTCAGGTCGTATCATTCTAGGCAGTGGCGGGACGCGATCTGTGCATGCTATCAATGCGGGGCGCTTTTGCGGACGCTGAACGGTTGTGGGCGGGGTAACCTCGCCCACAATTTTTGTCGGATTTTGGTCACGCTGGCGCGGATCAGTGGCGCAAGCGATATTGGTAGACAACCATCCTTTGATCATTTTCTAGATGGGGCGTTCCAAACGTCTGAACTCTGTGGCGAATCTGGGAGTCTATTCGAGGTGCCCCTTCATATCCGCACTTTTCCCATAACTGACTAATGGGGCGTGACTTTTCGCCACTATTGGCATAGTTCCTGTTGGCTTCTTGCCCCACTTTAGTATCGTATTCATCTGCTAGGCGCTCTAAAAGTGCGCATTCTATCTGTGACTGCATATTCTGACCGCCGAATCTGGCTAGGTGGGCGCGCTATAGTTAAGTGTTCTAAACACCAGGGGGAATCGTGGAAAAACTGACTGTGCCGCCCGAAGCTGTCTTTACGTATTCGCTAACGCCAGCGGCCGATCCTGATTTTGCGTGTCACGACCAATTGCGTGGGGGACTGGTGCTAAACCGCACGGTAAAAACGCAGGCGCTTTTCGCGGACGGGGTCACTACCCAGGTTGCCGTTATCGGTCTTTGTGTAGATTCCGAGGGCGAACTCGCGCGCACCGACATTCCCAATTACCTTCTGCGTCAGGCGTTAAAGGATGGACCACGGGCGGCATATGCGGCATCGGACCGCCTGGCGGGTAAGTTCTTAGTTTATTTATGGCACGAGGACGCCGCTTACGTGTGGGGTGATGCCACTCATTCGCTGGCTATCTACTATTCGACCGGGCGTCCCGTTCAGGCGGTGGGGGTAACCGAGAACTTGGTGGCAAGCTACACCGGGGCGGGGGCGTCCTCGGACAAAGCAGCATTGGCAAAGACACTACCGCAAGGACAACCTTTCCCGGCATTCACCACCAGCTTTGATGATGTGAAGGCGCTACTGGCAAACCACATGCTGAATTTGACCACGGGCAAAGCGCACCGCCAGGGTCTACCGACCGCGGCCTTGAACCAGGACCTGCGTACGGTGGTGGTCAATACCGGTCGCGGGGCCGCCAACATTTACCGCGAGTACCAAAAGTATTACGAGCTCGTGTGCCCGCTGACTGCCGGTTACGACAGCCGGGTGAATTTTGCCCTCACCGCCAAAATGAATCCAAGTGGCACTTGCTACACGTTCAAACACCCCGGTTTCAGCGACGATACGCCGGATTTACGGACAGCACGGGAAATTTGCCGGGACTTCGCCCTCGAACATGTCACGGTAGAAGACCAAGAAATGCCGGAGGGCGAAAGGGCTAACTACCGCGCGCTTATCGGCAAGGATTGCACCGACTACGCCCTGGATTTGGCGCACACGTTCCGAGGACGCTTTGGGGATGCCGCGTTGCTGAACGGCAACGCCATCGACCAGGTGGGCAAGAGCCTAAGTGGCAACCACATTCCACGCCTGCTTCTGACGCCCCGGTTTTGGCGTTCGCGCCTGTATTTTCGCGGACCTCACGCCCTGAGCGTTTTACGGCAGTATTTGGGGGATATTCCGCCCCAACAGCAACGCTTTGTTCACGATTTGGTGGCCTGGGAGTTGGATAGTGGGCGGTGGGCCGCTCAATCTGACGTGACTTACGGCATGGCGGGCGTAAGCATGCTGAACTTGTTCAATTGTCGCGCCCTGATCGCGTCCTGGTTGACTATCCCGCGCCAGCAGCGCAACCGCAAAATTTTACATCGTAGCCTTTTCCGCATTTTAGAACCGAAGCTGCTGGACTACCCGTTCACGCCCGAAACTACCGCGAAAAAGATCATTTCCCGGAACTGGCCGCTCATGTACGTGGCTACTTTTGCCTACGAATACATGTTGCGACATAAGGCTCGCTGAAGTTCCCGTCGCGATCGGAAGGATTGGCAATGCATGTGTTGTGGACGCCTTCGTGGTATCCGGATGCTTCGGCGCCTCTAAATGGCAGCTTTTTTGTGGAGCAACAGCGCGCGTTGCAAGCTGCTGGTATGCAGGTGGGCACCTTGTGTGTCAGTCCCCAGCCTTTCACGCATTTTCGGGGGGCACGCCTTCGCTTTGACCCCACTTTTAGTGCCTATCACATGGATATGATAACGGCACCGCGGGGAGCGGTGCCTGGTGAGTTGGTTGCATTGGGGGCGGGGCTGCGGCGTTTCGCTCAACAGTACGAACGCCGGTGGGGTATACCGGACGTGATTCACGCGCATTCGGTTTTTCCAGGCATTTTCGCGGCGATGGGGTTGGCGAAAATTTGGGACGTGCCGTTTGGACTCACGGAACACCGTCCTTCCACTTTACATTCGCACCATAATTTCCGAGGTCGAAGCATCGCCCAGGCGGTCCACCGCGCCGCTTTCGTGGCTACAGTGTCGGCGCCTTTTGCCGAGCTTTTGACGGAAAAATATGGGCGGGAGTTCGCGGTCATTGACCTGCCGGTGCCGGGCAACTTTTTTTCCGCCCCGGCAAAGGACAACCCCTGGCCAAGTGCCCGTTTCTTGCATGTTTCCCACGTCGATGAAAACAAACGCGTAGGTGCCACCTTAGAGGCATTTTCCCAGGTGGTAAGGTGCTATCCGAATGCCCATTTGGATATTGTGGGTGGGGTTCAAGGTGCGGTGGCAAAACTGTCCGAACTTAGCGCCGCTTTGGGCGTAGCAGACAATGTTTCTTTGCACGGCAGTGTGCCCCGGGACCAAATTGGAAAATTTTTTGCGGGCGCCGATTATTTTGTCCTATTTTCTGCGGTAGAAGCCGGGGGAACAGTGCTCGCAGAAGCTCAATCAATGGGCTTAGCGACGATCGCCAGTGCCACTTTCGCAGGCAAACACATGGTGGATCAGCAGTTCGGGAAAGTCGTTCCGGTCGACGACGTGGACGCACTTGCCGAGGCGATGTGCGCCCTAGTGGTAGCAAAAAAGTTGGGTAAGGCGTCCTCGAAAACTGAAATTATCGCGCAGAATCGTCCCCGTTTTTCCATGGAAACTTTCGCTAGGCGCCAATGCGAAATCTATCGCGACGCCACGGGCGCGAACTAAAACCCACCCGCGCATTAACGCGGCGAAAAGCGGCGGTCGCCAAAGCGGCGGAGGGAGCGCTCGCAAGGCTTCTCCACCCCCAGGTGGAGGGCGGCTGCTCCCGCCATAGCCAACGCGCGAGTCCCAAGGGGTAATTGTCTATTCCGAACATGGATATCAGTTTCACTACGCTAAATTCGTTCGTGCTTTCAATAAATGCAGGGCAGGTCTATAAGTGTCGGCACAAAATTGAGAGACCTGAGTGTAGGATGCCTAGATATTTTTCTACTCGCACTTGGTATATTTACTTAGAACTGTGAATTCAAGATTACCTCTGGAGGTGTCACTTGTCGTCACTGAATATATACTGCGATGAGAGCACCCACCTTCCAAATGACGGTCAACCATTTATGGTCTTAGGGGCTGTTACTTGTCCCTGCTCGCTCGCGTGGGAAGCTAATGTGCGACTACGGGAGATCAGGGTTAAACACTAAATCCAACCTAGTTTTGAACTGAAGTGGACAAAGGTTTCCTCGGCTCAGATTGATTTTTACTTGGACGTCATTGATTACTTTTTTGACAATGACGCCCTTAGTTTTCGTGCCGTTGTTGCATCTAAAAATGGTTTAGACCATCATCATTTCAATCAGACGCATGATGGCTGGTATTACAAAATGATGTTCTACCTCATTCGTAACGTGATTCCGGCTCAAGATGAAGCCTTCATTTACTTTGAAAAGACACTAATGGGCAAGAAAAAATTAATCTGCTTCGTACAGTTATAGCTAACGCAGAATTTGATTTTGAACGAAAGGATATTCGCTGATTCCAACTTGTTGAATCTCACCACGTTGGTTTGCTTCAGCTTGCTGATTTACTCATCGGTGCTGTCAATTATGCTAACTGGCAGGACGCAGGGAGTGAGGCTAAACTACGTCTCGTAGAACGAATTCGGCAACGTTCTGGGGTTATCCTAACGCGAACTAGGTTGCTATCGGAAACAAAAATGAATATTTTTGCTGGTTGCCCCTAAAATGATGTACAATCAACGCTTTACTATCAGCGATGCATCCGATCTTCGATCCTCCGATGTAGATGACTATATAGAATTTTTGTATAAAAAATTGGGTTAAGTAACATTTTGTGTGTTTTTATTATTGGGTTTTGCCTGGTATAGCAGTGAAAAGTCGGGGTTGGTAAGATTTTTGGCTTATTTCGCGACCATGCTTGACATTTTCTCGATTTGCGCTAAGTGGCGAGTTTTGCTTGGTTTATGCCTCGTAAACCAAGCAAGAAAAAGTGTCTGACGTGCGGTAAATCCAGTGTTAAGAAAAATGGCACCGCCCGAAAAGGTGTTATCCGGTGGCGGTGTACTAATTGCGGAGCCTCTTTTTCTAATACCTGCCCGATATAACCCGAAAACATCAACTAGATTCTTTCGTCAAATGGCTCGTAGGCAAGCAATCCGTAGAAGAGAGCATTGAGTTATTCCGGATGAGTTGGCATCGTCAAATAAAGTGGTGCTGGCGTATTTGCCCAAAAATACCAGTGACCAGAGAAATTTATGACCAGGTCCAAATCGATGGAACTTATTTGCCTTACCGGTGGTGCTTGCTCACGGTCTTAAGCCGGGGAAAAGTACTGGTCTGGCAGTGGTGTAAGCGGGAAAATAAGACCGCTTATGCGGCGTTGCTTAAACGCCTGCCGCCATCTCTGGTGGTAGTTACTGACGGTCAACGCGGGCCCTTAGCGCTATTAGTGAGCAATGGTCTAGCGTGCGCGTGCAAAGATGCCTGACCCATATCAAACGCAATATTAGTTCTCTTATCACGACGAATCCGAAAACTATCCCGCACAAGATCCTGCTCGTTTTAGCTAAACGTCTAGTGGTCATACGAAACGTGCAAGAAGCAGACATGTGGGTAAACCTGTTACAATACTTCCATAACCAATGGGGACACTGGCTTAGTGAAAGAACCTACCGTACACAAACCCCACCAGAAAATATTCCTAAGTGGGTGCGAGCGAACCAGAAATGGTGGTATACCCACCAAAACGCCCGCCAAGCCTATAACTTGCTGTCCATCCAAGTGCGTCAAGGAACCCTTTTCACCTTCCTTGACCCCACCCTAAACGTTAGGACCACCACACCTATCACCTCGAACACTAACCTCCTCGAAGGAGGGGCAAACGCCCAGATCAAAGCCCTTATCTGTAACTATCGTGGACTCTGTGAAGAACACATGCGCCGGACCGTGCAATGGTGGTGCTACACCCGCAGCGAAAACTCTAAACCCCCAAGCCAGCTCATCACGACCAAACATCTCAAACCAGAGCCCAAACCCAAAGAACCTGAAATAGGACCCAGAAAATGGGACAACGCCATCGGTCTAGACCGCGCTGATTACCACCCAGACATAGCAATCTGGAAAGGCTGGGCCAGATGAACCCACTAACGACACGCCCGGGAAAAGACACACAAGATGTTACTTAGCCCTAAAAGGCTTAGGCGCGCTACAACTACTGTGCTGCCTTCGCCTTCGCAGCCGTGGGACTAACCATCTTCTCTTCCGGCGACCCCCGTGAAATCACCCTAGATGGTTCCCCGTTTGGTGTTTACTACGACTTCCAAGCAGAAGCCACCTCTAAGGTAAAAAGCAAAGTTGTAAACGACGGTGACCAAATAACCGACACCCTAAGCGTTTACGCGAAATTGAAAACAAAAAATCCCGCTATTGGCGGGATCAGTACCCTGGGTGGGAGTCGAACCCACAACATGCCGAGGTAATCAAATAATCCTCCTGTAATGGTCGAAAGGGCTGGTGAAACAATGTTTGCTCAGTTCACCAGCCTAAAGATACCCTATGGCATGAGCTGACATCAACTAACTAAGCGATGACAAAACTACAACCAAAATGACAATAATGCCGTATTGCATAAAAAATTAAAGTAGGGAGTCTAACAGCACTCGGTCCCGCCAGGCATCATAGCGCTCATCATCAAAAGGGTCGGGGGTGTTATCAAAAGGATCGGGTTCATCTTCCATGCGGTCATGCAAAGTATTTTCAATCAGGTCCCACTCAATAAGATTAGGGCGCAAAACCCCTAACCCGTGACGCTTATCAAAGCTGTCATTTAGCTCAAGGTAACTCATTTGAGAGTCCACGAGACTGGTCAAGCTAACTGCTATGCCGTGGTTGATGTTGTAGCGCAAAAGTAGGTCGCGTCGTCGATATCTTCGGTGACGACTTTGCTGTCAATCTCGCTTTGCCCTAGGTTGCGCAAATCATTCAAAACATTCGCCCAAAAGCGGTACTCGCTCTCCTGCTCTTGGGTTCGTGTCAAGAGGATCACGAAAGATCCGCGATCTACAAAATCAAAGTTCCTCATGTCTAGTGAATACAACTAAAAGCTAGTGCCGCCCGGTTATAAAACCAAGCGGCACTAGCACCCTATCGACTACAAGAGAAAGAAGCTCTTGCAAACGCTTTTTACAGCGCACTTTTATTTGCGTGTCCAAGAGGGTTTTAGTTGAGGTGGTTGTTGGAGGTGTTTTTCTTTAGTAATGTTTTTATCGGGTGTTTTAGTTGGGATTTTTTAGTAAGCTTATAAGCGTCTGGATCTACTTGTTGGTATGGGTGTGATTCGTGCCAATCGTTTTTATTGGCCAGCGCGCCCGTTATCGTCAATCCACGCATTATGATACGCATCGTGGATGTGGGCACTGATTATGGAACGATGGATGCGGCTCCAATAGCCTAGCCCAACACCCCACACGCGCGCGCATCCAAAGTCAACTGATTCCGGACAGGCGAAAGGATGAGTGTATGGCGGATAATAAGGGTCTTAGTGCGGCCAAACGGGGCAAAAACGACGCTTTTTACACATCGTGGGTGGATATTGAGCGTGAAATGAACGCTTATCTTGAGTATGACCCGGACGTGTTTCGCGGTAAGACTGTTCTGCTTCCGTGTGATGATCCTGAGTGGAGTAATTTCACTAAGTTTTTTGCGCTGCATTTCGTTGAGTATGGGCTCAAGAAGCTGATTTCAACGAGCTATGCTCATGATGACAATATGCCAGCGGGATAGGAGCAACCGACACTTTTTGACGACCCTCGAGATGGTGGGGAGAGGCGCGGCCGAGTTTTCACCTTGGTTTCTGCGGACCTTTCGGGTGATGGTCAAATCAACATTGACGATTTGACGTGGGCCTACCTTGAAGGTGACGGGGACTTCCGATCCGCCGAAGTTACCGCGCTGCGCGACGAAGCGGACATTATCGTTACTAACCCGCCGTTTTCGCTTTTTCGTGAATTTGTGGCTTGGCTAGTGAGTGGTGGTTGCCGGTTTTCTATCATTGGCAATGTTAACGCGGTCACCTACAAAGAGATTTTCCCACTGATTCGAGATAATCAGGTCTGGTTGGGGCCATCAATCTCTAGTGGTGACCGGGAATTTCGCGTTCCCGATAGTTACCCCTTGAAAGCTGCTGGCTCCCGTATAGATGAGCATGGAAACAAGTTCATTCGTGTTAAGGGCGTGCGCTGGTTTACTAATATTGAGCATGGGCGGCGTCATGAGCCATTGTCGCTTATGAGTATGGGGGATAATCTCAGGTTTAGTAAGCATAAGCAGGTGCGTGAAAACGGTTATCCTACCTATGATAATTATGATGCTATCGAGGTTCCTTTCGTGGATGCGATTCCTAGTGACTATGTGGAAGCGATGGGGGTGCCGATCACTTTCCTTGATAAGTACAACCCCGATCAGTTTGAAATTATTCGCTTTCGTCATGGTGATGACGGTAAAGATCTCGTTTATACGAGAGAGAGTAACTCCGTACTTTCGGATTCTCATTCGCGTAAAGAGCGACTGGAAGGAATCATGACTACCGAGTATGGGTATAAGCCTGGTGAGCTTGAGTACTGCTGGGGTGTTATGGGGGTTCCGATTACTTTTCTTGATAAGTACAGTCCTGACCAGTTTGAAATTCTTGGCTCCCAGCGTTGGGCTAAGTCGCCTGAGTTGCTTGCCGTGTATCGTGGTTTTGTTAATCCACCTGAGTTGGATAAGAAGACTCTCATTAATGGTGAAGAAACTTATGATCGGATCTTTATTCGGCATCTTGGAGTGAACTCATGAGAACTTTACTGGAACAAATTAGTATCGCGGAGATCGTGCAGGGCTTCGTTTATAACGAGGCTGAAGGCAAGGGCCTTTACGGTCTCAACGGGCGCCCTCCAAAATGGGTAAAACACCGGAACGGTCACGATCAGCGCCACCATCGCTGCGGGTCAGATGCGGGCGAAACGCCGAAAATAGAACTGCCGCACGGTAATGTGGGGGCGTGCCGACCAAGTGAGGACGAAACCGGAAAGCACAAAGAAAAAGCTCACCCCATAATTGCCTACGTAAAACAGTGATTGTCCGGGTAGGGGAGCAACGTTAGTCATATGATAGGCGAACAAGCCAAAGGCTGCCCACCAGCGCAGACCCGTGAGGGAATCTAAACGAGTGACGGTAGGAGGAGGTGCGAAAGTGGTGGGACAGGACACGTTGGACCTTTCGGTAGAAGTGAACTTTTAGGCGGTAGTTTCACTGTCGTAGCGGAGCGCTACCTGATAGGCCATGAAAACGTTTATTACCAGTAGCGTAGCCATGGATATCCCCATGAGGTAGACACGCGCCTCTAAAGACCAGGGCAAAAAGAACAATTGACCAAGGGGAATTGCCGTATAAAAGAGGGCGAAAACCAACAGTATTTGTTGGCGTTCAGTGACCACAAAAATATTAGAAATGGGGGAACTAATTAGTTGCATAAACAGCCAGGGGGTGAGCGCGCGAGCGAACACTCCGGCTTGCGTCCACTGTGGTCCAAATACAAACGGAAAAATCCAGGGTGCAATTATCCATAATGCTATGAAGGGCACAGCCCCCAGTTTGATTGCGCGAATAGTAATATCTTTTACCAGTGGCGCTAAATCTCCGCGTTCCATGGCAGCCATCTTCTGGAAATAAACTTGGGCGATAGCGCCGTTAATCAAACCAATGGGCACTTCCAGGGTGGTCCACGCGGTTTGGAAGGCACCCAGAGATGCCGCAGAGGAATAGCCGATCAGCAGGGCAATGCCATTCATGCGCACTGAGTCAATAAACGCATTGGGGCCGTTTAGCAGGGGCATTTTGCGGTAACGGAAAGCGAGTTCCTTCTTTGACATGGTTCCGGGGGCAACCGGCTGACGCAGGTCCCCCGATTGGCGGAGGAGGTTCAGGTAGCAGCCAAATTGGGCAACAATAATTCCCACCAGTAGGCCCCACATTCCGCTAAGACCCAGCAGGGCTAAACCCATTTGCACGACCACTGTGGAGATAGTTATTTGGGCCCGGTTGAATGCCAGTGCTTTATATTTTGAGGTGCGGTTAAACCAGTACTGTAAATTTGTTAGTTCGGCAGTGAGGAAAATGTAAACTCCACCCAGCAGCAGCCCTTGAGCGATCAAGGGGCTGTAGTACACAGAAATTTGCGGATAAAAAACCATGGCGAGGACGGTTCCCACCACCGACATAATCGCGATCGAAGCCCTGGCGAGCCGGTATATTTGCCGCGCCTCATCGTCTTTTTTGGGCAACATGATAGTCATGTCGTAGCGCAGTGCCGCGATTGTAATAACTATGCCGCATAGCGATGCTACATAACCAAAATGCCCGTAGTCTGCAGGGGTGAAGAAGTACCTTTTGGCAATAATTTGCAGAAAAAATACGCTTACTTGGGAAATTACCGTTCCCGTCATGAGCGTGAGGACGTGGCGCAAAGTGGGGCTAGTTTCCAGCAGAGCCCGCTTTTTTCTGATCCAGTCTTTCAGCATACGTGTAGTCAATTAGTGATTTTGCAGGACTTGGGCGATAGTGTGGGCGCGACCGGTCCAGGTTATTTGTTCCGTGGCAGCGAGGACGTTTGTTCTGGTGCGCGCGATTTCGTCACTATCGAGCGCTTCCAGCGTCTTTGCGATAGCCGCCGCATCGTAAGGAACTACCCAGCCACCTTGTAGTTGTTCCACGATTTCGGCGGCGTACGTGCCCTTGGTAACCAGGACGGGTTTACCGTTGCCCAAATATTCAAACAGTTTCACCGGTGCGGCAAAGCCCCGGTATTCGTCGGGTTCTACCGCGAGGACGCCCACTGACGCCTGTTCATAATATTGCTGCAATGCTTCCCCAGAGGCATGGACGATCTGAATACTCGGAGCCAAGTATGGCTGATACTCACCTGCTAAACTGCGCCAGGCGTCCTCGTGAATACACACCGTGAGCGGCGTTCCCACCTGCGCACACGCGGCAAATAACTGGTGCAAGCGGTAATGCCCGCCGAGCCCGCCCACGTAAAACAAGCGTAACTCAGCAACCGGAGGGTGGGCTTTTATTTGCGCCCCGGGTGGCAACGGCGAAAACTGGTCGCGCGGGCGCGTCAGTCCGATGATTGGCGCCATCTTTTCCGAAGGCAAAAAGAAATGCGTGCGATTGTGGCGATAGCAGGCGAGGTCGATACGCTGCATCGCGTCCGAGAGAGTGAGCCACAGACCCTTCTTTTCGCCCAAATGCTGTCGCCACCGCCAATACACGTCGCGGTAAAAAATTCCCACCGGGATGCCATTTTTCTTGCAGAAACGGTGAATACGGTGGTCTAAAAATGGCGCGAACCCCTGTTTTAACGAGGTCGCAAACAGGTTTGGGTGGGTAGAATTTTCAAAATACAAAAACTGAAATTGCGTGCCAGCACGGACCAGGCGGCGCAGCTTAGCGAACGCTGCGTGGCGCTGGGGCGGCGTGCCGGTGATTTCGAAAACATCCCACCCCAGTTCGTGAAACGCTGCCAGCATCATTTTGGGACGCAAACGCGAAGCCGTCTTTGGGTTTTCCGGAATCGGGTAAGGGCAGTGGAAAATGACGCGAAAAACCAACTAATTCCCCTTTACCCCAAACACTTGCGCAAAAGTCTGTGCAGCCAACGAACCGTCGTGCGTGGTACGAACCCACGCCGGTCCGCCAGCCTGGACATCTTCATAATTATCCGGGTGGTGGGCAATATCCGCAATAATCGCACCCAAATTAGTGGGATCAGCAGAGATAGCCGGGCATGGGGAGGGCATTTGCTCACGCACAAAATCTGGTAAATACGAAACCACTAAACAACCCGCTGCCAATGCCTCTGCCAGCAGCACGCCCGGCCCCCCCAAAGAAATTTGGTCTACCACCACATCAACGCTACGTAGCAGCGGACCTATTTCGGTGCGGGACACAAAATTGGGGTGAATGTATTCTATAACACCGCCTGCGGAAAGTTTTTGCAAAGCCGGGTCAATCAGAGCCGTTCCTTTCATGAGCGGGTTAGACGGCAAGTGTAACACCCGCAGTTTTCCTTCTCCTAAGGTTTTGCGCGGACCCGCAAAAGCACTTCCATCAATTACGTGTGGCAACCACTTCGCGCCTGGCACCAAAGGAATAAGATCCGGGGTAGAAACAAAAACTGGCACTCCACTGTCCGCAACGAATTTCAGGTTACGTTCCACGTGGAATTTCAATAACGACCACTTCAAACCACTATGTTCGCCAAACAATGAATGTTCGAACATATCCCGGTGTCGGTCTGGGTGGCGAATGTCGCTACCGTGAAACAACACGCCACAATGGATGCCCGCAGCGGTTAACTGCGGCAATTCCCGCGCAAAATGCGCAGTAGCGAAATTGCGTAACAGTGGTTTTGCCGACTCGCTGATGGCCACATTTATACGCCCTAACACGGTGTCAGCCCAAAGATCAGAATTAACTAAAGCGGCGTCCTCGGAAAGCGAAATATCCACCGGAAAATAAAAGTGTTTTTGCCCACGTAGCAGCGCCTCGAAAGTGAGCGAACTGAACTGGTCGCCCGCGAAATGGTTAATGGCACGCGACCACCCAAAAGCCGCACCCGACAAATTTAGGGGACCAAACAGCACTCTTAGCCGCTCCCGGCGGTACTGCAACTTCGCAGCCCCCACAGCCAAATCCGCACGTCCTTGAGAAACAGAGTGGGGGCGCCTGCACACCCGCTTCACCCGTTCGTACACTGGAAACGAATGAGCGAGCGTATCAAAAACCAAATTCTTCACAGTTTTCAAAAACCACCCAACGCGCCCGTCACGCAAAAGCGCCAGCGCTTTCTAAAAAATTTACTTGTCGCCATACAGACAGTATAAACGTCGCCAATCCAGACTCTGCCCGGTAACACTTAGTTATAACAGACCGTGCCGGTAAAGTAGAAGGTATGAAAGTTTTGTCAGTTGTAGGCGCGCGGCCCCAATTTGTGAAATTAGCCCCCATTGCTCGGGAATTTGAAAAACAGCGCATTGAACACATCATCGTACACACCGGACAACATTACGACCCCATGCTTTCGGACGTGTTCTTCAAAGACTTGGGAATTGCCGATCCGGATGTCCACCTGGGCGTAGGCAGTGGCGGACATGGCGAACAGACTGGCAAAATGCTAATTGGATTAGAACCCGTGTTTGAACGCTACCAACCCGACTGGGTGCTGGTTTACGGCGACACCAATTCCACGGTGGCGGCGGCGCTGGCGGCAGTGAAACTGCACCTGCCGCTTGCTCACTTGGAAGCGGGGCTGCGGTCCTTCAACCGGCGCATGCCCGAAGAACACAACCGCGTCCTCACAGACCACGCTGCCGACCTGCTGCTGGCGCCCACAAAGGTGGCCGCCGCCCACCTGCAAACCGAAGGTCTCACCAAGCGCACGGAAGTTGTCGGAGACGTAATGACCGACGTGGTACTGCAAGTGAGGGACCAAGTCCGAAATGCGCCCTCGCCGATAATGACAGAATTTGGTTTTTCCGAGGGCGCCTACCGTCTGGCAACCATCCACCGTCCCGATAACACCGACGATCCGGGGCGCCTGAACGCGATTTTAGATTCGCTCGCCGGATTGGACGTACCTACTGTCATTTTGGCGCACCCGCGCTTGGTGGCAAAGTGTGAACAGCACGGAATCGCGCTGGGACGGGAGGGATTGCTGGCACATCGCCCGCTGGCATATCCAGAACTGGTGGCGGCCACTTTGCACGCCTGCGGTATTGTTACTGATTCTGGAGGATTGCAAAAAGAAGCCTTTTTGCTGCGAACTCCTTGTACTACTGTGCGCCCGGAAACGGAATGGGTGGAAACTGTGGAACTGGGGTGGAATCAACTAGTGGAACCCGGTGCCGCGTTAGTCGCAGCAGCCAGGCGTCCGATGCCTGCGCCCACCGACGCTACCCCTTACGGGGATGGTCACGCCGCCGCGAATGTGGTCAAAGCGCTGGCAGAACACTTTAAGTAGGAAGGTCGGGCAGTGACACAAACACAGGCACAAATCCTGGTCGTTTCCTTTTCGAATATCGCCAAGGACGCCCGGGTCCTGCGCCAATTGGGGGTAGTACGCGAATTTGGTCACGTCACCACTGTCGGGTACGGGCCGAACACGGGTTTTGCCGACGAGCACATTCAGGTTCCAGATAGCGCCAAGTCGCTCCCGCAGACCGTGCCCGGAGTAGCCAAACTGGGATTGCATTTGTTTGAAGCCAGCGAATTTGCCGCTCCTGGTTTGGCGTATGCGCACAGGCAATTACGAGGACGCCACTTTGATGCTGTTATCGCTAACGATGCGCGTGCCTTGCCGGTGGCTTTTGCAGCCGCGAATGATACTGCGCCGGTGTGGGTGGACCTGCACGAATGGGCGCCAGAAGAACGCACTCACGTACTGTCTTGGCGCTTATTAGTGGCACCTTATATGACGTATTTGTGTAAAAAGTATTTGCCGCGCACTGCCCACCAAACTACGGTGGGGCGTAAGATCGCGGAACTTTACCAAGAACACTTCGGGGTGAGCCCGCAGCTAATGCGCAACGCGCCGGCATTTGTGGACTTACAGCCTAGCGAAACCGCGCCAGCGCGGATCCGGATGGTCCATTCTGGTGGTGCCGTGCCCGGGCGGGCTTTGGACAAAATAATTCAAGTGGCGCGCGAACTGGATGAACGCTTCACCTTGGACCTGTATTTGGTGCCCGCCAACGATGGGGGTAAACATTTGGGTGAGTTGCGGGAATTGGCGCGCGGCTGTGAGCGGATCACTTTTCACGATCCGGTAAAGCCCGCCGAATTACCTGCCACCTTGAACCAATACGACGTGGGCGTGTTCTGGATTCCGCCCACGAATACGAACACTCGTTTGGCATTGCCTAATAAGCTCTTCGATTTTATTCAGGGGCGCCTGGCGATTGCGGTGGGTCCCACCATTGAAATGCAAAAGCTGGTGGAAAACTACGAGCTGGGCGTAATTTCTGCGGGCTACGAAACAGACCAAATTATTGCCAGCCTCAATACCTTAACCACAGAGCAGATTAGGCACTTCAAGGATAATGCCAATGTGGCGGCGCGGGACCTTTGCTTTGAGACCGAAGCAAAGGTTGCCCGCGAAATATTGCGAGAAATGGTGGGGTGAACGCCGATGCAAGGTAACGATAACGGGCAGGCGGTAGAACTGCTTTTAGATTCACCGCATTGGCACCGCGAGGGCGACACCCACGTTTGGTCCATGCCGGCGCCTATCAGTGGGGTAGATTGGGCTGATTTGGCTACTACGCGCGGTCATTGGACGGCGGTACGCGCGGAGGGTGGGCGTATACATATTGCCACTGACGTGGTGCGCTCACACCCTTTGGTTTTCGCGTTCGTGAAAAATCATTGGGTAGTTACGGACAATGTTGAAAATTTGCGTACGCGCGTGACCTGGTGGCGTGACGAGGACGCGGCGCGGGTTTTCCGTAACACTGCTTTCACCCTTGAAGACCGTACGCTAATTAAAGATGTTTACACCACGCAAGCAGGTTCCCACCTGGTATTACACCCCGACGGGACTACTTCTACGCAGTTCTTCTTTAACTACAAGTTCGCCCTCCCAGCTATAACTGACGCGGCAGAATATGACGCAGAGTTTTCGGCTGGTCTGGACGCGGCGTTGGGGAGGCTTTTGGACCAGGCAGGTTCTCGGCAACTGGTGCTGCCCCTTTCGGGTGGTTTAGATTCGCGTCTTTTGGCATGTTGGCTGCGCAAACTCGGCGCGGCCAACGTTTTGGCTTTTACATACGGCAAAGTCGGCGCCCCCGAGGTCGAAATCTCCCGCAAAGTAGCCGCAGAGCTCGGTATCAAGTGGTTTGCCGTGGACATGGATCCGGCAGTGGTTTCGCGTAAATGGCGAAGTCAGGCGGGCACCGACTTTGTGCGGGCAACCTGGAAAGGCACTTCTTTACCTCACGTCCAAGATTGGTTTGCCCTATGCCACATCCGCGAAAACCAATTAATTAGCGCAGATGCCATAATTCTGCCCGGGCACACGGTAGTGGGTAATATGCACGATGAGCATTTGCTACAGGGGGCGACCTCGGAAAAACAAATCGCGCAAGCCATAATAAACTACCACTTGTCTTTGCAAGGCAATCCCGGAAAGGACGGGAAAGAATGGGTGGTGCGTAGGGCGGTACGTAACGCTTTTGAACAGGTCGGTTTCCCGAGGACGCCCAGGTCGGTTCAGGCCGCAATCGAATGGTTCAATGTGCGCGAGCGGCAAGCAAAATACATTAACAATTCCATGGCAGCCTACGAATACTTCGGATATGCATGGGCGTTACCCATGTTGGACCAAGAAATGTGGCAGGTGTGGGCGAAAGGCAGTGTGCAGCTAACTGCTACCAGGCAGTGGTACACAAACTTCACGCACCACGTATACGAGCAGGTCACGGGCACGCCGTTAGGGTTGTTCACGCAGCGTTCACTGATGAAACCCTCGCCGGTCAAGGACGCGTTGCTGTGGGGGATGAGGGCGGCGCGCCTGGATCGAGCCTTGGAGCGGGTACGTTCTACTCGGGCAATGTTGGACCACCCCATGTCATTTGAAGCTTTCACAGGGAAGAAACCCCTCACCCAAGCGCGCCTCTATTTGGCGGGCAACACCCAGATGGGTCTGTGGACGGATGAGTTTTTGGCAAACACCTGGACTGGTCCTGGTGACGTTGTGCCCCAGTGAAACAGTACCAACAGGAAGTAGGCATTATGCGAACCCAGCGGGATATTGTTGTGGCTACCCGCATTCACCTGCCGGAGGCGTCGGCGGCCTCTTTTCGCTTGGACGCAGTAGAAAAAGCGCTACTTGGCGCCGGAGTGCCGGTGCGGGTGCTGACCACTACCGCAGCGGGGAAAACGATGCGGGATGCGCCGGGATTGCGAGTCTTACGTTGGCCGGTGCTTCGCGATAAAACTGGTTACGTGCGTGGCTACATTCCGTACATGTCTTTTGATATTCCCCTATTTTTCCGCCTGTTGTTTTCTGCGCGCCCTGCCGCTGTCTTGGTAGAACCGCCGCCTACGACGGGTTTTATGGTTCGTTTAGCGGCAACTATTCGTCGTTTCCCATACGTGTGGTATGCCGCTGACGTGTGGTCAGATGCTACCCAGATAGCAGGCGCCCACCCCGCGGTGGTGAAAGCGGTGCGGGCTATGGAAAAGTTCGCTGTGGCAGGCGCTGCCCATACCATTGCTGTTTCCGAGGGCGTTGGCGCGCGCGTGCGATCTTTGGGGGCGCGCCGCGTCAGCGTGGTGGTAAATGGTATTGACACGAATACTTTCACAGTGGACGGCGGGCAGCTCAGTGCCGCTGAGCGCACAGAACACAACATCAGTGACACTTATTTTTTGTACGCAGGTACGGCCTCGGAATGGCAGGGCGCCGAAGTGTTTGCCCACGCGATCGCCCTCGTGCGAAAAAAGTATCCCAAAGCCCAAGTGGCGTATCTAGGAAATGGCAGTTCGTGGTCGCAAATTGGCGATATTGCGGCGGACATTTCTTCCGGTGACGCGTCCGTTCCGCCGGTAGTGCAGTTGCCGCAAGTTAGTGCTGCAGTCGCGGCCAGGTGGCAGCGGGGAGCCGTCTGTTCGCTGGTGTCGATCTGTCCGGGGCTGGGGTACGATTTTGCTTACCCTACGAAGGTGCTGGCAGCGCTGGCCTGTGGTACTCCGGTGATATACGCGGGTACGGGACCAGTTGCGGGTGACGTGATGAACAACCAGTTGGGTTACCACGTAGATTACGCTGTTTCTGAGGTGGCTGGGGCGATGGAAAAAATGCTCAATAACGAGGACGATTTTCCGCCATCACGGTTGCGAAAGTGGGTGCTTGAGAACCGTTCCTTGGCGCAGACCGGGCGCATGGCAGCAAAAGTAGTTCTGAAGGTTGCGCGGGGCAGTTAAACGGATTCCGGTCTGCCACATTCGCGCCTTGGCAGGCGCGGCAGGTGGGGGAAGCGGCGCTATGGGGGCGTTATAATTGAACCAGCTCGACCGGAAAGCTAAGGAAAGTAGATAGTATGCGCATCGCTGTTGTGGCTATGGGAAAGATCGGTTTGCCGTTGGCAGTGCAATTTGCCGACATGGGACACGAAGTCGTGGGGGTGGATGTAAACCAAGCCACCGTGGACACGATTAATGAAGGAAAAGAGCCTTTCCCAGGGGAAGCACACCTGCAGGAAAAACTTTCCGAACTGGTGCCTGCCGGGAAATTGCGCGCAACCACGGACTATGCGGACGCTATTCCGAATGCTGAAGCCATCGTCCTCGTCGTGCCCCTGTTTGTAAACGACGAAACCTGGGAACCGGATTTTGCGTGGATGGATGCGGCCACTCAGTCTTTGGCACAGCATTTGACGCCGGGCACCCTAGTTTCCTATGAAACCACGCTGCCGGTGGGCACCACGCGCGGTCGGTGGAAGCCCATGATTGAACAGATCAGTGGTTTGAAAGAGGGCGAAGACTTCCACTTGATTTTTAGCCCTGAACGCGTCCTCACTGGCAGGGTGTTCGCGGACTTGCGGAAGTACCCGAAGCTCGTGGGTGGTCTTAGTGAGGCGGGTACGAAGGCGGGTATTGACTTTTACCAGAAGGTGCTCACTTTTGATGAACGCCCGGATTTGCCACGCGAAAACGGCGTGTGGGACATGGGTACTGCGGAAGCCGCCGAAATGGCGAAGCTGGCGGAAACTACTTACCGGGACGTGAACATTGGGCTGGCAAACCAGTTCGCGGTGTACGCCGACAAGGTGGGCATTGACGTAGAGAGCGTAATTGATGCATGCAATTCGCAACCTTACAGCCATATTCACCGCCCCGGCATAGCGGTAGGCGGGCACTGCATACCGGTTTATCCGCGCTTGTACTTGTCGACGGACCCGGATGCTTCGGTGGTGCGCACCGCGCGTAAGTTCAACGCGGGCATGCCCGATTATGTGGTATCGCGCGTGGCAGAAGTCCTGGGCGGTTTGGACGGGCAGAAAGTTGCCGTCCTCGGTGCCAGTTACCGTGGTGGGGTTAAGGAAACCGCGTTTAGTGGTATTTTCCGCACCGTCGATGCGTTGCGCGCCGCCGGGGCGAACGTGTTTGTTCACGACCCCATGTTCAGCGATGACGAACTGCGCGGTTTTGGGTGGGAACCCTACCATCTGGGCGAGGACGTAACTGCTGTGATCGTGCAAGCTGACCACGCCGAATACAAAGAATTGGATGCCATCAGCTTCCCCGGTATTAAGCTGTTGTTTGACGGGCGGCGTGTAACAGACCCTGCGAAGTGGGCGGGAACTGCGCGCCTAGTCATCGGGGAATGAATTCTGATCTGGCGCGTTCCGTTACGGAAATCGCGCCAGATTTTTGGTAATAGTGCGCTGCGGCTCTGCTAAATTTCGTAGGTTAGCTCAGCCGGTTGTAGTTGCAGTTGCTACTTAGCATCGCAAGGTGGCAAACGGTAAAGGGTGGCTTTACCAGCGTGGGCTAAAGCTGCGCTGGGAGGCAGGGACTTGGCGAAATTATTCAATGAATCATATTGCCGAGTCGCCTGATTTTGGGGCCAGTACAGTTTTGAGTCTGAATAAAGGTACCTGATGTTATTGCGCTTCGTAATTCGACACAGTTTTTTGTCTGAGCCGTAATTCTTGATGTTTTTCAGCAAGTACACGTCATCCGAGTCCCATGATCCAGATAGGTGCCTGAATATAACGGGGTTTCCTCGTAACGCATAATAGAACGTTACTCCAGTTCGAGGATCGCCAAGAATAGTGCTTTTCGAATCGATTGGCGTTCGCTCAATCATATTCCTTTCCTTTGGGGAAAGCAGCTGATTTAACTTAGCACCGCCCTCGAAATACAAGTAGTTTTTCTGTATCTGTAGAGTAGAACCCGACGCGTTAAAGCGATGCGTGCCCACAAAGAAGCCCAATGCTAGCGCTGCTACCACAGCAATGGAAACAGGGCGTTCTTTCGGAAGTGTCTTATAATGTCTCGCTGTAGAAAGTAAGACATTATGAATACCAACAAGACCATAACCAACAATTATTGTCGAATACAAGGGGATGATTCCCCCTAAACGTGGTGGATCCCCATACCAGGGACCTACCAGATTGTACAATGGCAGTCTAAGTGAGACCGAATTGGCAAATAAGTATACTGCGATGCTCCAAGCGGCAATCAGCCACCAGTTATTTCGCGTTAGTAATAAATAGACGAATCCGGCGATGACCAAAATCGCTAATAAGTAGTT
The DNA here is from genome assembly GCA_030528145.1 of Actinomycetaceae bacterium. Taxonomy (GTDB): domain Bacteria; phylum Actinomycetota; class Actinomycetes; order Actinomycetales; family Actinomycetaceae; genus Winkia. The sequence goes on along the minus strand of JAUMZK010000012.1, from coordinate 38,775 downwards.
GGGGTTCGGATTTCCAATACCCATGTTAGAAAACTGGTTTTCGAACAATGCTTCTAGGATGGCATCTTTTATACCTGATATAGATTCTCGTTTCCAAGATGCGACATTGTTTTGAAATAGTGGCGACATCCATACTTTAATAACTGTACATGCTGCTATCAAGACGCTGGTGACGCAGAGATATAGTTGCGTTTTCGTCAAAATAATCTGTCTCTTGGCAATTTTTAGTGCAAAAGAGCAGAGGAAAGGCAACAACCCAACTGATAAAGCGAATATTCCCGAAGGGTGCGCAATACCCACTCCTGATAAAGTTACTAGTGACAACAGTGCGCCCCGGACTGAAAACCTGTCTGCCGGTAGTAACAGCGTGATTACTGCCGCTAACGCTAAGGGAATGAGCGTATATGAGTAAGCATTTGGCCAGAGTGTTCCGTAACTAACGAGCCGTTCAGGAAACGAAACAAAGGTTACGGAAGCTAGGGTTGCAAAAAAACTGAGTTGAGCATTATTTTTGCTTATCAACGAGGCGAGGAATCCGCACGATAATGGCCAGACTAGACAGACCGTTACCAGGACAAATGCATTCGTAGCAACAATTGGATTGCCAGGGAGCAGAGAAACGAAATCATGAAAACCGGCAGGGTAGAACCCACCTTTGTACGATTGGTTTTCGGTGAGGGAACTTGCCACCGAAGAGAGGTGGAGCGTTGAGCCATTGCCAGTATCGCGAATCCATCTGATTGCTGAATAATGAAACACTGCGTCCCAAGTTTGCGCAGGCGCGTTAGCGCTACCCATTCCTTTTATTATGGACCACAAGTTATACGGCAGCGTCAGCAGAGTGGCTAGAAAAATAGGTAATATTTTAGTTTTGGGTAATAGGGGTGGGGGTAGTGTTTTCGTAATGAATCTGTTAACAAGTATCGAACAAACTATTGCAAGTAATAATAGTGAGACCGCACTTAAGGCACACCATTTTATGCCTATCGATCCGTATGCAATTGCTCCTAATCCTAATAATCCCGCGACAACCGCTGGGGAAAAGAGCGCTGAAGAAGCGGTAGAAAACTTATGTAGACGCAATATTATAGTGCCGGGTAAATAGAAAATTATGATAGCTGCTAACGCTGACCAGATGGCGGGAGTCCACTCCCGAAATATTGTCGCTAGCATTGCCTCTCTCTTCCCTTGGACCCAACTTTTATATCTCGCCCCACGCTTGAGAGCTCAAGTCGATTTCTATCGTACCGGAGTGCCAAGGACTGGTGGGATCCGTGGTCTGCAGTGCAAGAATGCTGCCATGGCGGTGCGCGCAATGGGGGAGTGAGGGCAGAAAGTGCCGTCAGATCAACCGGTGCCGATTCCTTTCGCTTTTATCCACGCGATGTCGCTAGCGAAAGGTGCTCCGGGGGTGGGCGTCCTCGAAAACTTGAGACACAAGGTGAGGGCGAAGCGCGGTTGGGGTAAATGGCAAACCTGGAATTTCCACAGTTCTGGGGGTTGCGTGTGGGGTTTGGGGGAAGGCGTGGGCGGTTCGGCGGGCATTGAGTCGCACTGGAGGTGCGGCTCACGGGCGGCGCTCCCGATCCAAACCCACTATCCCACGCCCACTGGCAGCAAAACGGTTTGTTGTCGACAAAATCGTTACGCCTTACCCAAATCATTCGCACTCCCCAGAACATTTCTCCACCCCATAACTATCCGCCCTACTTACACAAATAAATTTGACAGGATCTACGGAATATCTACGCAAACTAGTAGGACGGCAACAAAAATCGCAGCTGGCACAAGCCGGTATTGTCAGAAATTTCTTCTCTGGTTCGCATCTAACTCTAAGGTATGAAAGGTGGCTTTCAGCTACGTTTCGCAATAAATTGTTACGCTAAGAACATGGCAAAACACAGTGGGGAAAATACGCGCGTAGTTGCAGTAGTAGTGGCATACAACCGGGCGGAATTGCTGGCTGAAACCTTGCAGGGACTATCCGCCCAAAGCCGCCCCGCAGACGCCATAGTGGTAATAAATAATGCTTCCACCGATAACTCAGCAGTGGTTGCCGCCCGTTGCCGGGTCGTCACCGAGGTTTTGACATTGCCTGAAAACTTGGGTGGGGCCGGGGGATTCGCGGCTGGAATTGCCCGTGCTCTCAGTCGCCACAGGGCCGACCTGGTGTGGATAATGGACGATGATACCGTGCCCGGACCCGCCGCCCTCGAAAAAATGTTGCAATGCCGCGAAAATTACGAGGGCGAAGTGTGCATTACCGCCTCCAAGGCAGTTTGGACTGACGGACGCGAACACCCCATGAATAAGCCACGTCTTCGCCCCTTTGTGCGCTTGGAGTGGATGCGCGCTGCCCAAAAAGTGGGCGCGCGCCCGATCCGTAGCGCCTCGTTTGTTTCCATAATGTTTCCTGCCAGTGCAGTGCGCGAACACGGGCTGCCAATAGGTGCTTACTTTTTGTGGAATGACGATTTTGAATACACCTCACGCCTGCTGAAACACCAAGTGGGACTGTATGTGCCGTCCTCAATAGTGGTACACAAGACCAAAAAATTTGGGGACTCTTCCGCTAATCCTGGTGCCCGCTTTGTCAACGAGGTACGCAACAAAATGTGGATGTTCCGTTACAGTGACAGCTTGAAACCCTGGGAAAAGCTGCTCTACGGGGGCAAAACCGCGATGCGGTGGGCGCTGACATTCAAAAATGGACCCGCCCAGGTGGGGAAGTATTTTTGCCAAGGCATTGGCGAATCAAAACACGCTCCCCGCACTAATGCCGAACTTTTTGCCCACACCCCAGTTTCCGAGGACGTCGCTACATATCGCGAATACCCTCGGAAAGAGGACGCACCTTTCAGCGTCCTCATGGCGGTTTATGCAGGCGATAACGCGCAACATTTCGAGGACTCGCTGCGCTCAATTAGCCGCGAGCAAATCCGCAAACCGAACCAAATCGTCCTCGTGCAAGACGGACCAATTTTTGGTGAATTGCAAGCCGCAGTGACGCGCGCCAGCGAAATAGCGAGGCAAAACGTCGACGTTGTGAAACTGGACGAAAACGGGGGACTGGCACGCGCATTGCGGGTCGGTTTGCAACATTGTGAACATGAGCTGGTGGCGCGGGCGGATGCCGACGATATTTCTTTACCTACCCGATTTGAACGGCAAATCCCCATGATGGCAGAATTAGACCTGTTGGGCAGTGCTATCACAGAATTTGAAACTGCCCTCACAAAAATTGGGATTACCAGGATTATGCCCCAATTCCGCCCCGAAATATCCGAGGTCGCCAGGTGGCGCGATCCTTTCAACCACCCCACGGTAGTGTTTCGTAAAACCATGGTGGAAGCTGCTGGTTCTTACGAAGACTGCGAAAGGCTAGAAGACTACTGGCTGTTTGCACGCATGATCCAGGCGGGAGCCAGAGTATACAACGACCCGACGGCACTGGTGTACTATCGGGTTGATTCTGGGGCCTACAACCGGCGCGGCGGACGCGAACTAGCGAAAGCCGAATTTAATTTGCAAGTGAAATTTTACCGGGTGGGCTTTACCAATGTTGCGCAATTTGTGCGCAACGTGGTGGCACGCAGCCTGTACCGTTTCATTCCCACGGGGGTGCGCAGAAGCATTTACCGGGGAATAGGAAGTTTGCTGTGGTATCGACGCAAATAAGCCGATAAATGGGTCTGTGGGGAAACCGAGCCCGATGAGGGCGCGGTGCCCGCTGCCAAAGAAGCGTTGCAAACGTCGGATCCAGGCAGTAAAAACCAGGGGCTGGCAACACCCGACAGCCCCTGATACGAGGCAGGTTACGAAAACAAACGTTTTGCCCGCCGCGCCACGTCGCCGGCAAAATCCGCCACGCGAACCACTTTGCGGGCATTCAGCTGTGCCAATTCCACAGATAACGAGGACGCCCGCTCTGCCAACGGTGCAAGTTCCGCTATTTCCTTCCACTGCGCAGAATTTTGCAGATCCCTACTGATTTTTTCGTCCACTAACTGCAAATAGCTGTTAGACAGGTCTGCCACTTGCGTAAAAGCAGTCGGAGGCGCCAGCAAATCAGCGGAACTAAGCGGAGAAATACCAGCGAAACTGCCGTCCTCGAACCCCTGCGCAATACCATCCCACCACGCGCCATGATGCGCCAAAACTGTGGGCGCACTGCGCCCTAACTGCTGGGTTTGCGCGGGCAAAGAATCCAAAAAGTCGTCCAACATCCACGCCAAGTTAGCCCCCTGTAAAGCAACTAGAGGCAGCGTCCACGCGGCGGCAAAACCATAGTTTTCGAGCAAATCACCCATGCGCGCAGTCCCGTACGGAGTAAACGAAAGTGGCAACAGCGGAATTTGGTTCGTAAAAGAAAACACCGCCTGGTGAAAACGCGAAGTCACAGTCAACACTGCGCCATCCAAGCTGCGCATAGTCTCCAATGGATCCACCAAAGGCTCGACTTGGCACTGCGCCGAACACGCGTTGGCGATCTCGCGATGGAACGCCAAATCGCGGTCCCCGGTTGCCGGATTAGCCATGTGCGGAGTCAGCTTTACAAAAGCCCCCAACTTTTGCGCCAAATAGTCCAATACTGCCGCATACTGGCAAACCACAGCGCCACGCATATCCGTATACTCGGGCTCGGCGAAACACGCCGAAATAAACGATTCACCTACCTGTGCCTTCCCAGTTGCCATAGTTATCACGTCATCACAGGTTTGCAGTGCGGAAGCAAAACCGTACTCGCGGGCGCGTTGCACCGAAATCGGACCCCGGAAACCCGCGACCGTGGTCGCGCGCGCCAAATCTGCGAAAATCCCGACGTCCTCGTCAAGAATCAGAGGACCGAAACTGTGACCCGAAATTACCACCGGTAATTGCCGCGCCCATGCTTGCTGTGCCAAAAATGCGCGCTCGAACGCCAACCAACCGTAATAAGAATTCAGCGAACCCCCACCAGCAATAACTACGCCATCGACGCGGTCTAATAACGGTTCCACCAAGCGGCACAAACCGCTGTTGGGCTCTGTCTTCGTCTGGTGATACATTTGGCGTCGGGCGCGCGGATTAAAACTAAAAATCGGGGTGGTATAGAACTGTGCGTCAGGAAGGAGCCGGCGTGAATCGTCCTCGTTATGTGACAGCATTACCGGGGTAATACCACGCGAAACTAATAAATCGTGTGTTGCCATAGCGATCGCATCGTCACCCACATGATGTGCGCCATGACCGATATCAGCCAAAACGGCTACTGTAGTCATTATCAGCCTTTCTCTTTTGGTTCCGCTGTAAAGGTGAGTCATTACTAGTAATACCAGTAATCGAAAGTTGAGTGAGTGCCAGCTATTATTGGGATTACAAATAATTAGGAGTAGTTAATGAACGCTGATTTGGTGGTAGTCGGGTCGGGTCTATTCGGTCTGACCATCGCGGAACGGTGCGCCAGCACGCTGGGGCTAAAAGTCGTCATAGTCGAAAAACGCGGTCACTTAGGTGGTAACGCCTATTCGGAAAAAGACCCAGAAACAGGCATAGAAGTTCACAAATACGGTGCCCACCTGTTCCATACTTCCAACCAAAAAGTGTGGGATTACGTAAACCAATTTACCAGTTTCACTGATTACGTTCACCATGTTTACACCAATGTTGGTGGGGAAGTTTACCCCATGCCCGTAAACTTGGGCACTATAAACCAATTCTTCCGTTCCGCCTACAGTCCAGATGAAGCCCGCGCTCTGATAAAAGAACAAGCCAGCGAAGTTGCTGGCAAGGACGTCACTGACTTTCGTTCCAAAGGCATTTCCCTGGTGGGGCGACCTCTTTTTGAAGCGTTCTTCCAAGGCTACACCGCAAAACAGTGGCAAACTGACCCCGAAAAACTGCCTGCCGCTATTATTTCTCGGCTGCCTGTGCGCTATAACTACAACAATCGGTACTTCGCAGACCGTTGGGAAGGGTTGCCGCAGGATGGGTATGCGGCGTGGTTGGAAACCATGGCTGCGCACCCAAACATTGAAGTACGCCTGAATACAGATTTCTTCGATAAAACCCAGCCGTACAACAAGGACGCCTGCGTAGGTAAAGTCCCCGTGGTCTATTCCGGTCCCGTAGACCGGTACTTTGACTACTGTCAGGGAGATTTGGCGTGGCGTACCATCGACCTCGAAATAGAAGTACTGCCAACGGGGGACTACCAGGGCACGTCTGTGATGAATTACGGCGACTTGGATGTGCCTTTCACGCGCATCCACGAATTCCGTCACTTCCACCCAGAACGCGATTATCCCACCGACAAGACGGTGATCGCGCGTGAATACAGCCGTTTTGCCGGGCGCGAGGACGAACCCTACTACCCGGTAAATACCGCAACTGACCGCGAAAAGTATGCGGCGTACCGGGAATTGGCGAAAGCTGAACCAATGGTGTTATTTGGAGGACGCCTGGGAACCTACAAGTATTTGGACATGCACATGGCTATTGCCTCGGCGCTGTCTCGTTTTGAAAACATATTGCGCCCTCACTTTGAGGGCGCAAAGGTCGAATGGAGTTCAATCGACTAATGTCTGACTACACAATTCCAGGTAAGTCACTGGGGCTGCTCGGTGCGCTGCAAAAACGCTTTTTGTTGAAACTGCTGGTACACAAAGAACTGCGTATTCGCTACCGGGGTTCTATCCTGGGGATGCTGTGGTCCTACGCTAAACCGGCCACTCAATTTATTGTTTTTTACGTCGCCATCGGGCAATTCATGGGAATGAATCGCGCCATCGAAAACTACGTTGTGTACATGTTCGCTGGTGTTGTAGTAATTAACTATTTCAGCGAAATATTCAATAATGCCACCCGGTCGATTGTGGCGAATGCGCCCTTGGTAAAGAAGATTTATTTACCACGGGAACTGTTTCCTATGTCTGCGGTATGGGTGGCGTTCGTACACTTTGTTCCCCAAGTAATTATTTTGGTTATTGGCGCGCTCATTTATGGGTGGCGTCCAGGTCTAACAAGTTTTGCGGCAATTATTCTGGGGGTACTGATAGTTACTATTTTCGCCCTCGGTATTGGGTTTATTAGTGGCGCACTAAATGTCATGTTCCGAGATGCGGAAAATTTTGTTGAATTGTTTTTGATGGTCGCCACTTGGGCGTCCCCAGTCCTGTACAAGTGGCAGATGGTCGAGGGCGTTTTCCAGGGAAATCTGCGGTGGCTGTGGTACTTCTACCAACTCAATCCCATTACTACAGCGGTGGAATTATTCCACTACGGTTTTTGGGAGTCAACGCGGGGAGTTTCCGTAACTTTGCCTCCTAATTTTGTAATGTGGGTGGGGTTAACCTGCGTGTTGTCTGGGATATTGTTGTGGCTGGGGGAGCGCACGTTCCGGAGGCTCGACGGTCGTTTTGCGCAGGAGCTGTAAAATGAAAGAAATTGCAATTCACGTCGAGGACATCGTCCAAGAGTTTACTTTGCGGCGCACGCACACCCTGAAGGACATGTTGGTGTGGGTGCTGACGGGGCGGCGCGGGCAGATGTCCGATCAATTTCAGGCTTTAAAGGGCGTATCTTTCGATATATATAAGGGCGAATCAGTTGCGCTTTTAGGTTTCAATGGTTCAGGCAAATCTACCATGCTAAAGCTGATTAGTGGTGTGATGCGCCAAACCAGCGGTTTTGTGGGGTATCGAGGGCGCGTTGCCGGTCTGATCGAAGTAGGTGCAGGTTTTCACCCGGACCTGACGGGACGGGAGAACATCTACTTAAACGGCGCTATTTTAGGCATGAGTAAAAAGGAAATTGACGCTGCCTTTGACGATATTGTGGCGTTCAGCGAAATCGAAAAATTTATTGATACCGAGGTGAAGTTTTATTCTTCGGGAATGTTTTTGCGACTAGCATTTTCGGTTTGTGTACACACGGATCCCGACATTTTCCTGGTGGATGAAATCTTGGCCGTGGGGGATGAGCCTTTTCAAAAGAAGTGTATCAGAAAGATCAAGGAACTCCAGCAGCAGGGGAAAACGCTGGTAATCGTCAGCCACGATCTCGAACAGATGAAACGGCTTTGCGATCGCGGAATCTTGTTGGAATCTGGCAAAGTAGTAGTAGATGGTCCAGTGGAGCAGTGCGTCGAACGCATGCGCAGTTAGAGGAGGCATACATGAAAGTTGCCGCAATTGTAGTCACGTACAACCGTTGCGAGTTACTGAAGAAAACACTTTCAGCTCTGGAAGCACAAGAATACCCGGTCGAAAAAATCTTAGTCATTGATAATGCTTCCACGGATGACACCCAGGAAATGCTGCGCGCCCGCCGCAATACCGCCCCTATAACGGTTCACCAATTGCGCCACAACACGGGTGGTGCTGGTGGATTCTTCTTTGGCATGGACGTGGCTTTCCAAGGCGACTTTGATGCGTTTTGGATTATGGACGACGATACGGTTCCGCGCCCAGCCGCCCTCGCCAAACTGGTTGAAGCCATGGAAGAAGCCGCCACTTACCGTTCCGATGGCATGCCGTCCTATGCGGCTTCCATGGTGAAGTGGACTGATGGCGAGTTCTGCAATATGAACGTGCCCACTTTGAAATGGGATGGGGTAAAACCGCTAGCGCATGGTAAAAAATGGTTGGATCTGGACTGCGCTTCATTCGTTTCTTGCCTGGTCACCCGTGAAGCGGTAACCGAGTGTGGGCTTCCCAAGCCGGAATACTTTATTTGGTTCGATGACGCTGAATACACCTATCGGTTAGCGAAGTGGCGGGCGGGTATTTTTGTGCCTGAATCAGTGGCAGACCACCTGATGCCCGCAAACGATCCGGTGTCGTGGAATTTGGCAACAGCCGATAATTTCTGGAAGTTTGGGCGGGGGGCGCGCAACCAAGCATCTGCCGCGCGGTCGCTACGCAAACCGCGCATCTTGGTGGATTTAGTTTTTGGGATGTATGCGCAACTTAAAGGGTCTGGAATGCCCTATTCGTTGCGGCTGAAATTGATGGGCAAAGTCGTACAAGGGCTGTTCCGCAGAGTTCCGGTGCGCTATCCCCGGTCCTTGAACCATTAGGGACAGTCGGCACTTCCCACTTCGCGCCCTCTGAGAGCGCCAAAATATTCCCCTCCGGTTAGTTCCGAAGGGGAATATTTTTTAGGAGAGGTTACTTCTTTTTACCGCGGCGTGAACGCACAAATTCGATGGCTTTTCGCCGCGCCCAACCGAGGGTGCTTTCCTTGCGGCTAATGAGTTCGTGGAAGAACGCGGCTTGCCACAGCAAAGCGCCCATGCCGTTCTTTTCCACGTAGTCACGCAGGTATTCGTCGCGCACTTTCAGCTCGAAGTAGGCGTGCTTGTCTGCGCCTGCAAATACTGAATTTCCGAGGACGCCTCCTTGCCTGCGGCGTTGGTGCCAGTAGGCGAGGGGTTTTTCGTCCAAGAAACCAACTTCGTAGGTGGCAGCCAGGCGAATATGGAACTCCCAGTCGCCTACTACCGGCAGGTCGGAGCGGAATCCCCCCAGGTTGTTTATGACTTCTCGGGGGTACATGCAAGAAATGGGTACTGCAATGTTGGAAACCATCAATTTGGATAACGAGAACTGGTGGATTTTCGGCCAGGCTATTTCGCGTCCGATTTCGGTTACGCCGCCGCCCTTTAGTACTTCCAGAACAATTTCGGTGCGTACAGCCACGCCCCCGTGCGAGGGGTGGGCTTCCAAATATTCGACGCAAGTTTCCAAAAACTTTGGGTGCCAGGTGTCGTCATCGTCGTGGATACAAACGTACTTGCCGCTAGTTGCTTCGATGCCCTGGTTGGAGGCCCGTTCCATGCCTTGGGAGGACTGGTTATGAAGGGCACGTCCACGTCCTGCCAGAGCGGCTTTGTGCTTTTCCAGCAGCGCGTTCACGCCATTGGGGTCGCCGCCGTCGTTAACTATTATCAGTTCAAAATTCTCGTAACTTTGCCTAGCGATATCTGCAATGGCGCGGTCCAGCAAAACGTTGCGGTCCTTGGTGCGCGTAATAATGCTCACTAGTGGCAGTGACATCTGATCCTCCAAAGATAAAACTATTGCCCTGTCAGTCTAACGCGGGGGACAAAATAATGTTTAGGGCACGCGAAGTCGGTACAATCAGTCAGGTAAGTTAGCGGAAGGATTACAGTGTTTGGTCAGGTTGACGGGTCATTACGAGGACGGTGTTCCCTTTGATTCATCCGCTTTCGCCCCGGTTTCGACACTACTCGTGGGGCTCATTTCAGGCGCTGCCGGGCTTATTAGGACAGGAAGCGACCGGGGCGCCGGTTGCCGAGGTCTGGTATGGGGCGCATCCGGGCGAATCCAGTATGGCGGGGGCGGTCGCCCTCGACCAATATATTGCAGAAAATCCGCGCCGCGCCCTGGGAAAAGACGTAGTGGAACGTTTCGGAAAGCGCTTGCCTTTTTTAGTTAAATATATTGCTCCGGCGCGCCCACTGTCGGTGCAGGTGCACCCCACTCGGCAGAAGGCTGCGCAAGGATTTGCAGAGGAAAACCAGCGCGGGCTGCCTCTCGATTCGCCGCAGCGCAATTACAAGGACGATAACCACAAGCCAGAAATGTTGATGGCGCTCACAAAATTTGAGGCGGTAGCAGGGTTTCGGGCGCCTCGGAAGGCACGGCAGGTGCTTGCAGGGCTAGAAGCACCGCTTGCCAAAAAACTATATGAAATTTTGGACTACCAACTGAATGCGCGCGGAATAAAACGCATTGCCAACTACCTGATGGATCCGTATTCGCGTCCTCATCCTGAGGAGGTGCGCGAAGTAGCTAAAGCTTGCACCAAACGTATTGCGCAGGGAACTACGCCTTCGATGCGTGCAGATTCCATTGCGGTTTCTTTGGAAAAGGAGTATCCGGGGGACCCTGGCGCGGTGCTATCGCTGCTGCTTAACCCCGTGACGTTGCGTCCGGGAGAGACCTTGTTCATACCGGCAGGGCACATCCACGCATACATAAGCGGGATGGGCATCGAAATTATGGCAAATTCAGACAACGTGTTGCGCGCCGGGTTGACGTCCAAACATGTAGATGCCAGCGAAATGTTGCGGTGTACCGACTTTAGTGCCGCCCCACCCATGCGCATCGCGCCCGAATGGGTGGACCAGAACACGCGTGTGTTTTATGCGCCAGTAGATGATTTTGAGCTATCTTTGACCGACCTTACCCCCGACTTTTCCGCAATTCCGGGGCAAGGGCCGCGCATTCTTACGCCTACAGACGGGCAGGTAGAAATTCGCGAGGGCGATGCCACTTCCATACTGCGCCGCGGACAAGCATGCTTTGTGGACGCCGGAAACTGTCCTTTGCAAGTGCGCGGGCGCGGCGTCCTCGCCCAAATTGATGTGCCCTAGTTTGGATCTGCAGGAATTACCACAATTTGTCCGCGCGCCAGGGCAAATAGGGATTCGAGGGCGCCGCCCAGAACGTCCTGGCTGGTCAGGTGGTATTCCCCGGTGGTGGGGGTGGCAACGGCACGTTGTAATTGTGAACCGAGCTGCGCCCACGTGGGACCACCGGGAAATAGCGTCGCCGTCGGGTCCGGACTTTCTGCCCATATTAATGCGTCTGGCTGAGACCGGATCTCACTTGTCGCATCGGTTACTCCTAACGGAACCTTGCCAGGGTATTGCAAAGCTAAAGCGGGCAGAGCTTGCACCATAACAACGTCCGCAACTGTGCTTTCTTCCCACCGTGCCGCCGTTTCCGCAAGGTGGGTTACTGCCAGAGCGACGTCCTCGGAAAAATTATCGTTCCCGCCCGTCCCATAATAAACCGGCGAGGCAGCCAGCCACGCGCCCGCACACCAAAACACAGAACGCCAGTGCAAAGGCAAATCAAGCAGCAGACCAGAACCAGTTTCGCCCACTAAATTGGCTATTTTGATAATCCAGTTAGCGCAAACCTTTCCAGTTAGTTCCAGGCGTTCGCCGCCCGCAAAAGAAATAAGCGCAGGAGTGGGACGAGCGTCCAATCGGTGAATCAGCGAACCTAAATCCATGAGCTCATCATACTTGGAGCTATACATAGTTTTTTCGGTAACCTCGGATTAAATATCATTTTTCGGGTTGAATAGTTGAATGACACGCGTGTAAGTTAGAAACATCGCGAGCAAATAGGGGGACACCGTGTGGAACATTCTTGGCGAAGGCGACATTGAGCTTTCACAAGTTCTTTCAGACGACTACGACACTATCGACCTGGGTCCGCTAGCCTGGCAAGAACGGGCTCTTTGCGCGCAAACCGACCCGGAAGCATTTTTCCCAGAAAAGGGTGGTTCTACGCGTGAAGCTAAAGCGGTCTGTGCGGGTTGTAGCGTGCGTGCCCAATGCCTCGCCTACGCCCTCGAAAACGATGAACGTTTCGGAATATGGGGTGGCATGTCGGAACGGGAGCGACGGCGTCTGCGCCGCAAAGCAGTGTGAATGTAACAGCAATAATTCTGGCGGGAAAAGACGCGGTCAACGCCCGCCAGGTCGTCCAAGCAGTCCTGAACCAAACTGTAGTGCCCCAAAATATTGCGCTAATTGACGCCACCGCCACCGGTGAATTAGAGGGCTATTGGCGTCAAGGCGTACAAGTTTTTCGTGCCCCCGGCTTGCACAGTTTTGGTGCCGCGCTGGCGCATGTCACGGTTCCGCGCGCGCAATACTACTGGTTTTTACACGATGACAGTCAGCCCGAAACGCAATGCTTGGAGCTGTTGCTTTCCGAGGTCGAAAAGGGGCGTACCATTGCCGCTACCGGTCCCACCCAACTCGATTCGCAAGGTAGAGGGGTCGTGTCTGCGGGTATTCACGCCACCCGGTGGGCAGAACGAGTAATAGTTTCAGACGACCTGGACCAGGGGCAACACGATGATAAATCGGATGTGCTGGCAGTGGGCACGGCCGGTATGCTGGTTGACGTCCAAAAACTCGATGAGGCTGGAGGGGTAGACGAGACCGCAGGACCGTATGCGGAAGCATTAGAATTGTGTCGGCGGCTGCATCTGGCGGGGCACAGGGTAACGCTGTGTGCGAAAGCGCGGATTCGCCACGAGCAGGTGGGAATGTTCCAATCTGATTTTCGTTATCGTGCCTTGGCGGCGCGCTACTACAATGCGGCAGTTGCGACGGCGTTCCCCCCTGTCGTCATCCTATGGGTGGCAGGACGAACGGTTATTCGGGTCGGTGCCGCTGGGGCGCGTGGACAATGGGGTAAAGCCGCAGATATTTTGGCTGCAGGAAAAGACTTTTGCGCAGCAATTCCCAGTATTATGAGGGCGCGGAGGCGCTTGCGCGCAGCTCGGATCAGTCGCACCGCCGTCTTAAAGCCATTGGAACTGAGCGCCCAGAGCGTGCGCAGCGAAAAAAGGTTGCAACACCAAATTTGTTTTGATGAATCTTTGCCGAAGCCACTGGACGGAGTGGCGGTAGCAGAACTGGCGGCGAGGCGTTCGCGTACCGTCGGCGCCCTCGTAGTATTGTCAGTATTTTTACTAGCAGTGACCATGAGCATGGGTAGCACGTTCATTCCCGCAGCCAGCGGGGGAGCCTGGGCGGATCTGCCGGGGCGGTGGGCGGATCTGGTAGAAGCGGCCCTCACCCCCTGGAATCCGGCAGGTGATGGCGGCAGCGCGTCCATAAATCCTTTGCTTTTTATATTGTCGCTGCTTAGTTTTCCCTTCAATTTTCGACCGCAGCTCTTTTCATCGATGCTATTTGTGGTGGCCCCGCTGTTGTCATTTTGGTCCGCGTGGGCGGGAATAACAGTTATTACCCATAAGCCAGCACTGCGCAGCGCGGGGGCTCTTGCTTGGGTCGGGTTGCCGGTTTTCTGGATTGCTTTGGCTCAAGGGCGCCTGGGTCCGCTGCTGTTTCACATTATCTTACCCCTGGTATTTTGGGGTTTTGCAGGGGCACTTTCACTAATGTCGCCCTCAATTGTGAACTCGTTTTCTGCAACAGCTGGAATGTGGCAAGTTGGGCGACCTAGCAGACGAGCCGCTGCTGGGGGGTTCGCCCTCGCAATATGTGGGGCGGTGGTGCCCGCAATAGTACCGTTAGCGGCCGCAGTTCTGGTATGTTTAGTGCGCAAAAACGGGGGTATTATTGCGTTTATATCCGCGCTGCCAGCCCTGGTTTTGGTGGCGCCGGCATTGTCCGTTACCCCACTGGGTACGGATGCTTTCCAGCGGGGAGCTCTGTGGCCAACATTGTTAGCGGCACCAGGGCTCACAACCTGGTGGATGGTCTTGGGCGCCATTTTGGTTGCGTGCGCTGTGCTGGGTTTTTTCCACGCTTATAGCACAATTGCCTTTGCGATAATGCTAGTGGGTCTGGCGGGTGCGCTTTATGGTTCCCCTTACTTTGGGGCGGGGATTTTGCCGTGCCTCAGCTTGACTTATTTTGGTTTTATTGCCGCCGCAATTTTAGGGGCACTGAACGCACCTAGAGTCGTGCGCGTAGCCGTACCAATGGTGGTGCTGGTAGGGGCTGTGGTGGCTCCCAGCCTGATTGCGGTTCATGGCGTGGGGGCAATAGGTGATGCCGTCCATGCCCGCACGCACAGGCTTGCCCCCGCTACTGTCAGTGCCGCCATTGACAGCGGCAAACGCAGTCGTGTCCTCATGTTAGATTCCGAGGACGACGCGCTGGTTGCTTCTTTGTGGCGCGGACCAACACCACTGATTACCCAAGGTGACCAGGGAAAAACTGACGGCTTGGCAAACCGAGAATTGCGCACCGCCCTCGTGCAAGCCCTCGCAGCCAGCAATGAAACCGCGCAAATACTGCGCAAACATGCCATTGAAACTATCATCATGCCGGCGTCAGTGCGCAACAGTCCCGTGGGGGCACGCGTGGCCCAAAAGCTGGACGGTGTTCTCGAAATAACTGCTGTAAACTTGCCCGAATTAGGCAATGTGTGGAAAGTAAAGCGCGCATTGGGGCGGGTACAACTGGCAGGGCAGACCGTACCTAGCCGTCTTATTGGCGTGAAAACCCAGATCCAGCCGGGTCCGCAGCGCCAGATTATTTTGGCAGAACGCGCTTCGACCAGGTGGCACGCCACGCTAGGAGGAACCCGCCTGGAATCGCATCCTCGTGGGTGGCAGCAAGCGTTTGTAATTCCCGCCGACATGGGCGGCACCCTGAAGATTGCAGCAACCGCCTGGTGGGTGTGGCCCTGGCGCATCGCCCTCGTACTGGTGCTACTGCTGATGCTGGGAATAATATGGCCGACGCGCAAAGAGGTGATTTCGCGGTCATGCGAATAGTGCGAAAAGTAGGCGTCGCCCTTTTCACCATTGCCGGTGGTGCCGCCCTCGTCTATTTTGCTCCCACTCCGGCTACCCCGATGGATACAGTACACGAACAGGCGCCCACAAATATTACGCACGTAACTAATTGTTTGGCGCCCCCGCAAGGCGCCAACACCAGTGGTATTGCTTGGCGATTGGGTGGGGATAGTCCCGAGGCAGTCAGCGGGCAGATTTCCGGGAGGCGTTTTTCCGCTAAAACAGGTATGTATGCGGGCGCCAGCCAAATCTCGCTCCCCAGCGGTATCGCCGTAGCCCCCTGCCTGTTGCCACAAAACGAACTGTGGCTTGCCACCACTGCCACCAGCGTGGGCAATAGCGCTACTTTGCATATTGCCAAACCGGAGGCACCCGTAGAAGTGAGCCTGGAAATGTGGGGTGCAACCGGGAAAGTTGACGCGCCGCAAACTATTTACGTTAGTGACGAGCGGCAGATTGACTTAGCGTCGTTGGCACCCGACGAGGACGCTTTGGCAATACACTTGAGTGCGCCCGGTCGGGGGATCAGTGCTTGGGTGGAAACTCGCAAGCAAAAGGGGACAGTAGATAAGGGTGTAGAAGTTGCCAGCCCCAGTTTGTTGCAAAAGGTTCACAGTATTGCGCTGCCGACAGTGGCGGGCACGTTGTACGTGGTAAATCCGCACGGAACTGCGGTAAAAGTCCACACTTTCAGTTACCAAAAAGGCGTCTTCAAACCGGTATCTTCAGGTGATTTCACGGTGGATGGTGACAGTGTCTTCGCGTTGCCTCTGGGGGGAATTTCCGAGGACGCTACGGGACTTAAGGTTCAGGCAGACGCGACCGTAGTCGCTGCCGTAAGTTTTGAACGTGGCAGCGATTTCGCCCTTGCTAGTGCCCCTCCTGCCAGCCAAGTAGGAATTTTGGCGGTACCGGAAACTGCCCGAGTGATCGCGGTTGCTAATGGTCCAATCGAATTTTCCGGTCCCAACTACAAGACCTTTAGACCGGGCGAAAAACTGGTTTTAGAGCGAGGCGTATGGCAGTGGAAAGGTGCGGCTAATAGTTTTGTAAGTGCCGTTGTCGAGGGCGAAAACAAGATTGCGTATATGCCCAGTGTGCTACCTGCGCAAAAGCAAGAAAGCCTGAAATTGCGGGTAAATAATTAGGTCGGCGGGTCACATGCCTGTGAGAAGGCTAAAACAGGGGGTCTTCCCCGAGGACGCCTTCCACCTGTTCGTACATGACGTCTGCTATTAGTGCTGGTAGTTCTGTCACTGTGGCACGGTTGACGATGGGGAGGCGGTACAGTACTATGCGCGTCTTTAGCCCAGAGCCGCGCCGGGGAGAAAATGATTTGGCGAGAACTGGGGATTGCGTATTCCAGGGGGGCGGAGAAGATGGGGGGACGTCCTCGACGGCGAATTCAAAATCGGCAACTTGAGGATGAATTTGCGTGAGCTTTTTGGCAAGCTGGGTGACGAGGGCGTCAAAGCGCTGAGATCGAGTTTTGCCACCCGGTAAGGTGGGGGGAATTATTACTCCCCGTGGTCCTCTGCCTCTGCGGTCGCGCCTTAGTGCCATAAAATCAGGGTAGTAAGACGCGCGGCGAGGGTGCAACTAAAGGAAGCTTTCATGCGGTAATGTGCAGTTGTGAGACCAACGCGAACGTGTTTTAAACAAGCCTGCTCCCGCCCAGCGGTCGCCACTCTTACTTTCGACTACGGCGAGTCTGTGGCGGTGCTGGGACCGCTCGCGTCGATGCCTCACCCGCAAGCTTACGATTTATGTGCCCAGCACGCGAACAATTTGACCGTGCCTAAAGGGTGGGAAGTTATTCGCTTGGAAACCAAGTTTGAGGAAGCGGACCCTACCGAGGACGACATGATGGCTTTGGCTGATGCGGTGCGTGCCGCCTCCCATACCCAAACTCCGCCGTCTGTGCCAAGCTCCCAAAAAATAGCGGAAGAAAAGGAATTGGATAGGTCTGTTTCACGTCATCCGGCTGGCAGAAGGTACCACCATTTCCGGGTTCTCAGTGGTGGAGAGGATTATCAGTAGCCTAAAGCCTTTACAATGGGGGCATGACAACTTGGCTTGAACAGTATTTGGTGTGCCCACGAAGTGGTGAAAAGTTAGTTAAACAAGGCGACTACTTGGTGGCGGTGAACGCCGGTTGGGCATACCCTGTGGCTGGTAGTGTTCCCATTTTGTTGCCTACAGCCGCGCTGCCGCTAAGTAGTATTTAGTTAGATCGCGTTCCCCAGGAAGAATCTATGAGTGCCAAAATACTAGTGGTCGATGACGACGAAGCGCTTGCCGAAATGATCGGTATTGTGCTTGGAACGGAAGGTTTCCGGGCAGTTTTTTGTACCGAGGGCGACAAAGCAGTGGATACTTTCCGTCGTGAAGATCCTGACTTGATTTTATTGGATGTGATGTTGCCGGGGCTTTCTGGAATAGAAGTTTGCCGGCAAATTCGCGTTGAATCTGATGTTCCAATTGTTATGTTGACGGCCAAAACTGATACTACGGATGTGGTGGAGGGGCTGGAAGCTGGTGCTGACGATTATGTTCCGAAGCCATTTAAACCGAAGGAATTGATTGCGCGCGTGCGCGTGCGCTTGCGGGGGCTCGAACACCGCGATTCGGATACATTGCGTATTGGCGATTTGGAAATCGACGTGCAGGGTCACGAGGTCGCCCGGGCCGGTGAGAAACTTTTTCTTACGCCTCTTGAATTCGACCTGTTAGTAACTTTGGCGCGCAACCCGCGCAAGGTGTTTTCCCGTGAAGAGCTGCTGGAACAGGTGTGGGGTTATCGACACAGCCAAGACACCCGTTTGGTGAACGTTCATATTCAGAGGCTGCGTGCCAAAGTGGAACAAGATCCCGAGCATCCGCGCGTAGTTTTGACTGTGCGTGGGGTGGGCTACCGGGCAGGTAGCAAGAACTAGTGTTAGATCGCTTTACTAAACGCCTGGTGGCGTGGGCGCCAATTCGGGTCTTTCAACGAAATCTGGCAGTTTCAATAACTGTCATTTTGGTGGCTATTGCCGCGTTAATGATGGTGTTGTTGTCACTTTTTGTCACTTCACACGTACGCGATGGGCTGTTTCAAAGCCGTTTAGAACAGATTCTGGCAGATGCCAGCAGACGCAGCGCCTCGGTGCAAAGCACTTTTGACGAAACTACTGCCACTGAGCCTTCGGCTTTGCAGAACGTCGCCTACCAGTTGATGCAGCGCGAACGCCAAAATGCGTCAGGGGCGGGCGTAGTGGGCGTCCTCTTACTGGGATCATCGTCAAACCCGGAGGGACCGGCAATAAACGACGTGGTGGACACTGCTGTACAGTCAGTGGTCACCCCAGCTATGCGCAAAGAGGTTACTAAAGGTGGGCGCCAACAGTGGCAGTCAGTATCTGTACAGATTGGGAACACTCACGAACCAGGGGTAGTAGTTGGGCAGATGGTTAATCTGCCCGTAGTGGGGGCGCACGAATTTTATTTGGTTTATTCCCTTGCGCCCGAACAAGGCACAATTGACATGATCGTGCAGGTGCTGGGAGTTGGCACGCTAGTTATATTAATGCTGCTCACAGTTACTATCGCGGGCGTGTCCTACCAGTTGGTAACACCGGTGCAGAGGGCGGCAGCGGCAGCTGCGGAACTAGGGGAAGGTAGCCTGTCTACACGCATCCCGGTGCAAGGAAAGAACGAATTGGCGTCCTTAGCAGTTTCGTTCAACAAGATGGCAGACAGCTTACAAAAGCAAATCGCAGATTATGAAACCCTTGCAGACCTGCAAAGACGTTTCGTTTCTGACGTGTCGCACGAATTGCGCACCCCGCTTACAACAATTCGCATGTCGGCGGAGGTCATTTACGATGCCAGAGCGGAATTAGACGCGCTCAGTGCACGTTCTGCAGTTATCTTGCACGAACAGGTGGATCGCTTTGATCGCATGCTTTCAGACCTTTTGGAAATCAGCCGCATAGACGCCAACACGGCTATTTCTACGCGCGAACAAGTCGATATTGTGCAAATAGCCAAACGGGTTATTGAAAGCAACCAGACCCTCGCTGAAAACAACCATGTCGAAGTTACTTTAGAAGCGCCCGGTCCAGTCATTGCTGAAGCAGACGAGATCCGCGTGGAACGCATAATTCGCAATATTTACGTAAACGCGTTGGAACACGCCGAGGGCGGACCCGTGAAAGTGCAGATTGCGCGCTCAAAAACGGCGGTAGCAGTGCGTGTGCGCGACTGGGGCATAGGTATGAGAGACGAGGTCGCCGCGCGAGTTTTCGACCGTTTCTACCGTGCCGACCCGGCCCGGGCACGTACCTCCGGGGGGACTGGTTTGGGGCTTGCTATTGCCGCCGAGGACGCCCACATACATCAGGGTTTGCTGACAGTTATCGGTTGCCCTGGGGAGGGCAGTGCGTTCATGTTGGCCTTGCCAATAAAGTTCAATGAACCCATCGAAGACTTGCCGTTGCAAGTTAGCGATGCCGGGCTGGAAGAAGCCCGCGCCCGCTACGCTGGAACTAATCCAGGCGGGGGCGTAAAGTGACGCGTTTAAAGCAAGCATTCGTCCTCGTAATGGCGGTTTGCCTGGGACTGGCAGGATGCGCCAGCATACAAACAAGTGGACCGGTTACCCCCGCAAAGACCAGTGATGATGCGGTGGAGACTTTGTCTCAGTTGGGTTCGCCTCCTGCGCCTGGGTCTTCACCCAAAAGGCTGGTGACGGACTTTTTGCGGGCACTCGGTGCTGGTAGCTATGACGATTTTCAGGTGGCGCGCAAATATTTGACGCCGACAGCGGCAAAACAATGGCAAAATCCGACAAATGTGACGGTCACTCAGGATGCCATTCGGGTGACCATAGACGAGAGCAATTCGTCGGCCACATTATCTGCAGTGGAACGCATGTCCATTGACCAAAGCGGCGTGGCAAGTCTAGACAATATGGGCGCGAGCCTGCGCATGGGGATCGGTTTAGAGAAGGTGGGGTCACAGTGGCGCATCAGTACTCCGCCCAATGGGGTACTGATGCCAGTTGATAATTTTGAAAACGCGTACGTCCGCCGCAATTTGTATTTTGTTTCCGAGGACGGAGAAACTTTAGTGCCTGACCCCCGGTGGTTTCCGCGGATGGGGGTGGAAGATTCGTTGGTGCGGGCTTTGGTGCGCGGACCAGCACCGGCTTTAGGCGGGGTGGTAAAAAACTATTTTTCTCCCGGAATAAAGGTGACTTCGGAAAAGATCCATAGGCAGGGTGCATATTTGCGAGTGCAGTTTAACGGGATGCTGGCGACACTGGGGTCGCGTCCTTTAGGATTTGCATACGCCCAGTTAGAACGCACTTTAAATGCGATTAGCGGAGTAAACCAAGTGAGCATGTATGCCGGTGGTCATGACGTAGGTCGAGGACGCCCGCCCGCGTTTGTGCTGTTGCGAAAAGATCGGATGATCGGTTTTAAAGAGGGCGCATTGGTAGATGGTAATGATCCTTCAGTAGTTATCGCCACGGCTGAAGAGTTGAAGAAGCTCGGTCCAGTTCATCAAGGTGCGGTGGGTCCGGACGGGGGAGCGTTCGCAGTAGTTGTTGCAAATGGTAATGCCCTGGTGAAAGTCGGTGAAGGGGTGCCGGTCACCTTGTACGAGGGACCTAATTTGCGTTCCCCGGCTGTAGACCGGGCTGGGTGGGCATGGACTGGGGAGTCGTCCTCGGAAAACGTGGTGGCGGTGAACAACCAGGGCAATGTTGCCCAGATTGGCTTGCCTTGGAGTGGCAAGTATGCGGTCACGCATCTGCAATTGAGCTTGGATGGGGCCAGGGCATTAGTTACTATTCGGGAAAACGACACGGACTTTACTTACCTATGTGCAGTTATTCGCGAGGGCGGCAAACCCGTCAAGTTAGCCAATCCGGAACAGGTGGCGAACTCCATCGAGAAAGTACGGTCCTTGCAGTTCGTTGACGACACGGAGTTTGCGGTATTGGGGAATGCTGGAGGCAAAGTCATATCTGAACTGGTTACGCAAACTATTGGAAAAAATCCGGAATCAATTAGTACTCCCAGACCTGACGTCGTGGTATTGCGCGGTGGCATTGACCAGGCCGTGCAGTTAGCGGATATGGCAGGGAATATTTATACGCGCACAGCCTCGACGTGGATCCGTTCCAAGGCTAGGGTCAGCGAGCCGCGTTATCTGGGCTAACCTGCAGAAGTGCAAATGCGCATAGGTAGGTGCGCAGTGATGGAAGCGGGGCGCCACTGTATAGTTTGCGCCATGGTGCGATCCGGCACACGAGGCGGAGCGCAACTAACAATCCCCAGCGGTGTTTTCCACAGGGACTGTTTTTCCTATTTTGTTCACGGCAGCTGTGGGGAAAATATTGTTTTCATGAGGGCGATGCTCGATTTGGTTCTGCCCACCTGCTGTATAGGGTGCGGCACGTGGGACACGAACCTGTGTCCACAATGCGAACGTCAGCTAATGGCTGAACCATTAGAAGTCAGCGAGTATTTGTCCCTGCCCAGTGTGCCTACTTTCGCGGCGGGCAATTATGCCGGAAGCTTGCGAAATGCAGTTCTGCAAATAAAACACTCCCGCAACCGCAACGTTTCCCATTTGTTGCAAACTATTGGCACGGGGTGGGGGCGGTGGTTTGCAACAAGTGGGCTGGTCACGGATGCGGTGACGGTAACTCCCGCACCACCTTCGTGGAAACGACGACTAACTGGTCAAGCAGTGACATGGCACCTGGCAGTGGGGGTAGCGATTGGTTTGCGCGCCGAAAACATTCCTGCAAAAGTCAGCGACTGTCTGATTTTGCCATTTTCTGGTGGGCAAGCCGGAAAGGGGGCGGCGGGGCGTTACCGGCGCGCACAAGCTGGTGTTCGCGTGCTTAAAAGCCCTCATCAGGGCACAATCTTGGTGGATGATATCGCCACCACTGGGGCCACACTTGCTGCCTGCACATCCGCTTTGCGACGCAGCGGTGCAAACCCACTACTGGCCGCAATAATCGCAATTGCAATGCCAATGCGAAGCTTCACCCTGTGAGGCAAGGTAATATTAATCCATAGAGACAACGAGGTTTATCGGAGGTGATAGCTCAAAATACTGCCACCGCAACGGCGGTTGGCATCAGCAACGGCTAAGTGCCATAAAAATCCGGAGGACACAATGGATATCATCATAAATGCCCGCAACGCAGAGATTCACCCGAATTTTCGCGAATATGTAGAAGAAAAAGTGGCGAAAGTTGAACAGTTCTATCCGCGTGCGCGGCGCGTGGCAGTGGAACTAAACCACGAACGCAATCCTCGCCAAGCCGATACTGCCGAACGTATTGAACTGACTGTTTACGGCAAGGGGCCTGTGATTCGTGCGGAAGCTTCTTCATCGGACCGTTACGCGGCTGTAGATATTGCGGCGGGTAAATTATTTGAACGCTTGCGCAGGGCGCGCGATCGCGCGAAGGACCACCATCGCCTCCATGCCGAGGTCGAAGGGCAGCCTTTAGACATTGACGCTTTGAAATCTGACTTACGCAATGATGCCAAGCCAGTCGAAAAAGAAAAACCCGCCTTGAAAATTGGGGAGGCGCGCGAAGAACAATTGGGTGATTCGCCTGTTATTGTGCGCGAAAAACTACACGAAGCAGACCGCATGAGTGTTAGTGATGCGCTGTACCAGATGGAACTAGTAGGGCACCCGTTCTTCTTGTTTATTGATTCACAAACCGACCAACCGTGCGTAGTTTACCATCGTCACGGGTGGACCTACGGGGTGTTGCGTCTAAATATCGAAGTCAAATAGTGACCATTAACTAGCGACCAAAAATGGTGGGGGAATGCCCCCACCATTTTTGCGTTTTCGCCCTCTTCAATTTCGCGGCTAAACTTGGAAAGTAACCAAATCAGAGGAGTCGGCAGTGTCGTTACTAGACAAAGTACTACGCATGGGCGAAGGTCGTACCCTTCGGCGCTTTCAAAGGAAAGCAGAGGAAGTACTGGCGAAGGAAGCAGAATACCGCGAACTTAGTGATGAGGAGCTAAAGGGTAAAACTGACGACTTCCGCGCGCTTTTAGAAGAGGGCGCTACTTTGGATGACCTATTGGTAGACGCGTTTGCTACCGTACGCGAAGCAGCCGACCGGGTGCTGAAACTGCGTCCCTACGAGGTGCAGGTGATTGGCGGTATTGCCCTCCACGAGGGCAATATTGCCGAAATGAAAACCGGTGAAGGCAAAACTTTGGTGGCAACCATGCCGGCATATTTGAACGCCTTAGCGGGCAAAGGTGTTCACATTGTTACTGTGAACGATTACCTCGCCAGCTACCAATCTGAACTGATGGGGCGCGTCTACCGCTTTCTCGGTCTTACTGTTGGTTGCATTATTGCGAACCAAACACCAGATGAGCGGCGCGTTCAATACAATGCCGACATTACTTACGGGACTAACAACGAATTCGGTTTTGACTATTTGCGTGACAATATGGCGGAAACTATGGATGCGTTGGTGCAACGCGACCACTTTTTCGCTATTGTCGACGAAGTTGACTCCATTCTCATTGACGAGGCGCGTACTCCTCTGATTATTTCCGGTCCTGCCATGGGCGAAGCCGATCAGTGGTATTCCAAGTTTGCTATGATGGTACGCCGCCTTAGTAAGGGAACGCACTACGAAGTTGACGAAAAGAAACATACCGTAGGCGTGACCGAAGCTGGCATTGAAGCCATTGAAGACATGCTGGGAATCGATAACCTCTACGAAGCCGACCACACCCCCTTGATTGGGTTCCTAAATAATGCCATTAAAGCTAAGGAATTGTTTAAGCGCGACCGCGACTACATTGTGGTGAACCGGGAAGTAATTATTGTCGACGAGCATACCGGTCGTACCATGGAAGGACGGCGCTACAACGACGGCATTCACCAAGCTATTGAAGCTAAAGAGGGCGTTCCTGTAAAAGCAGAAAACCAAACTTTGGCTTCCATTACTTTGCAAAATTACTTCCGCCTTTACGACAAGCTTTCTGGTATGACCGGTACTGCAGAAACCGAGGCGGCAGAATTTAATTCGACCTACAAGATCGGTGTGATCCCGATCCCCACCAATCGTCCCGAACAGCGTTTGCGTCAACCCGACCTGGTCTTTCCTACTCGCGCAGGAAAACTGCGTGCCATCGTCGCTGACATTAAGAAACGCTACGAAAAGGGTCAACCCGTCCTGGTTGGTACCACTGACGTGGCTAAATCTGAAGAGCTTTCCGAAATGCTCAAAGCCGAGGGCGTTCCCCACACTGTTTTGAATGCGAAACAACACGCCCGCGAAGCCGAGATCGTTTTTGACGCCGGACGTAAAGGGTCAGTCACGGTTGCCACTAACATGGCTGGTCGTGGTACCGACATTATGCTGGGGGGTAATCCTGAACGCATTGCCGAACAGGCGGTTCGTGCCCGCGGTTTCGATCCCGAGGACGACTTGGACGCTTACCGCAAAGCTTACGCCGAAGAACTGCCAAAAGCTGAGGCAGCGGTCAAGGCAGAACATGACGAAGTGGTGGAATTGGGCGGGTTATACGTCCTCGGAACCGAACGTCACGATTCGCGGCGCATCGACAACCAGTTGCGCGGACGCTCGGGGCGTCAAGGCGACCCTGGCGAATCGCGTTTCTACCTGTCAATGGAAGACCCATTGATGCAAAAGTTTGCCACTGGTTTTGCCCAACGCATCATGTCTTCTGGGGCTTACCCCGAAGACATGCCCCTAGAATCAAAACTGGTTTCGCGCACTATTGAATCAGCGCAATCCCAAGTTGAAGCCCAACACACGGAAATTCGGAAGAACGTCCTCAAATATGACGACGTAATGACGAAACAACGCGAGCTTATTTACGAGCAGCGGCGCGCCGTCCTCAGTGAAAGTGTGGATATGGGAGAGCAGATCCCCAGCTTCATTGACCAGGTGGTAACTGAATCTGTGGAAGCTGTTACCATGAGCAACCCGGAAGACTGGGAATTGGAACAGCTATGGTCCGAATTGCGTTCCGTGTACCCCATTTCGGTGACTATTGCGGAGTTGGAAGAAGAAGCTGGCGGGCGCAAAATGATGACCACAGATCTGATTCGCGAAGCCTTGCTAGATGACATGCACAATGCGTACGCAGATGCTGTTGAAGAAGTCGATAATAACGAGCTGGCATTGGATCAGTTGGGTTCCGCGCCAATGAACGAACTGGAGCGACGCGTCTTGCTTGCCACGGTGGATCGGCTGTGGCGAGAACACCTCTACGAAATGGACTACCTGAAAGAAGGCATTGGTTTGCGAGCCATGGGTCAACGCGATCCGCTGGTTGAATACTCCTCTGAAGGTGCCCAAATGTTCCAGGCAATGATGGGGCAAATTCGCCAAGATACGTTGTCTTCAGTGTTCTCTTTTGCCCACCAGTTCAAGGTTGTGCGCGAACAAGCGGTCGCAGATGCGGCGCAGGCAGAATCGGTTATGGGCGACGTGGGCAAGAAGGACGTTTCCGAGGAACTGTACTTTAGTGGTCCCGAGAACGGTGGGCAAAGTGCCGCCAGTTCGCGGGACAAAGATGAGTCTCCCAAACAGTTTGAACCACGAGCCAACCGTCAGGAAAGGCGGGCAGCTAAGCGCGCCAAGAAGAAGCGTCACTAACTTTTCGGTAATTACCGGGCAGTTACCCAATTTCGAGGGCGGTGGCAACCCACCGTCCTCGGCGTAGGGACACCTGCATTGCTACAGCCCGAGGGCGCACTCCATCAAATACTATTACGCAAGCTTCGAGTACTGTGGGGATGCCGTCCTCGGAAAACTTGGTGGGACTGACTTTCGAACTGATAATCCGACTGGGCGACACGGTCTTTGCCAGCGCTTGGTTGTGGTGCAAAATTTGCACGCGCAAATTCAGGGCACGGTAAATTTCTGGCACTAGCCACCGTACCATTTGTGCAGGTGGGCGCGCCCCTGACAAACATTCCACGGCACCACGCGCGACTTGAGCTGCCCACTTCGCTGGGGGCATGAGGTCTGCCGTAGTGACATGCCCGGTGTCAAAAACGGGATACGCGGATTGCCCGCGAAAAGAATTGCGTTTCCATGGGCGTTTCTGCGAGGACACAGGCAACGCGTGCGGTCCGGGAATGGGTGGGTTGACTTGGGTGAGTTCGGGCAATTTGGTGAAAGTCGCGGTGCTCATTTGAAATCCTTCGGTAATTCGAGGGCGATACCAGGGTGAATTAGATTTGGATTGGTGCCGATTTTGGCGGCATTTAGTTGGTAAAGTTGCGCAGTTTCTTCGGGGTGCCCATGGGCATTGGCGATTTCCCACAGGCAGTCACCGGGACGAACAGTATAGGTGGGTTTTGCGGTATCTTTGGCGGTAAATGCCACGAAACTGCTTGGGTGTACCGGCGTGCTTTGCGGGCCGGTGGCAAGTGAGGGTGGGGGAAGGGCGGTAGAAGGTGATTCCTTCGAGCCGTGAGCCAAAGAAAGGTCAGGCTCTGGCACCACCAAAGACAAGCTGGGTGTTGCGGTGCTAGGTAAAGGCAAATCTGTGGGAACTTGCGCGGGCGCAGCCTGTGAAAGTGAAGGCGAAAGAACGAGGACGCCTCCGGCACTTACCGTCAATGCCTTGCGCAACAGCGGCGGACCAAAGCGCTGTAACAGGACCTTTATTGCGCCCGAATTGGTGCGCATTGCTAATAGCAATAAGGCACTGCCCAGCAGATACCACGCACATAAGCCGGTACCGAGCGCACATGCCAGCGCCACAAAAGTATTAGCCAATTGCGCGGCGGCGCTAAAAGTAGAGGCAGTTACCGCTGTGACGGCAAATTGCGGCAATGCTGCGGTGCCAACTGCGCTGACTATGAAAAGCAGTGCCACTTTGTACCTTTGCATCTCTTTGACCTTCTGTTCGTCCGTTTTTCTCACTAAACTCATCTGTAGCTTATGAATGATGATGAATAGTGTTGTTATGCTGTGAATATTACCGTAATGTGGTGATGTGGTCAACAGGTAAACTGAAAATTATGGAAGATTTCTTGCAATCCCTTGAGGACGCCTTCGAACTGCGCCTGGCAGGGGAACGAAACGCAGAAGTATTCGAACTCGCAGAAGCAGCCCGCACTGGCACACGGTTGCGTGATGTGGTGCGCCACGAAGAAGGTGGGTATGTCAGCTTCGACATGCGTTCTGGGGGACGTATTGAAGGTATTGCGCAAAATATCAACGTAGCGTGGGCGGAAGTGAAAAACGCGGGCGGTCTCAGTATTGTGGCTTTGCGCCATATTGTTGCGTTGCGCAGTAAGGGGCGTTCGGAAGTATCGCCCTCGAAATTAGAAGAAAGGCGCACAATCGGGGCGATAATGCGCCAAATTGCCCGTACTGGTCGAATAGTCCAGGTGCTAGGTGAAGATGGGCGCACTTGGCGCGGGCGAATTACGGGGGTAGGAGCCGACTACCTGCAACTTGACAGAATGCAGGTAGTGCGCCTGGATTTTATAGAAACAATCAGACCTGTGTAACCAGATTTGGCAGCGTGGACACTATTTTGCTTTCAGTGCCGCCTCGCTGGCTTTGTAAGCATTTTCAATATATTGTTCGAGGACGGATTTTTCGATTCGCCATTGCCGCGAGCCTCCCACTTGGATAGCGCGCAATTCCCCACTGCGGATCATTGCGCGCACGCCTTGTTCGGACAGGGCAAACATTTCGGCGACGTCGCTGATGGTGTAAAAACGCGGTTCCATGTCTTTATTATCTAATGCGCAATGTTATATGTCTAGTGGTTGTGGATAACTATCAATCATAATTTTACCGACTGCTACTGCCCTTCGCGCATCGTTTGTCACGCAAACAAGCTTCGCAATGTGCTGCGCCAAGGTGATGATGCCGTACCTTTGGCAAAATAGCTGTATTTACCGCAAACATGCGCCTGAGTATTGCCGGGTCGGCGCCCTCGTAAAATTCGGATGGCGCAAAAAGGGCGATAGCTGCTGTTTTAGGTTTTTTCTGGCGAGGACGCAGACGCAAGTTTGCCACATGCCTGCGGTTTTATACTGTAGTGGTCTAGCTCTCATGCATAATAAAGGGATAGTGCGAGGAGGAAATGTGCGTAAACTTAGTGACCCAAAGCTTTATGTTGGCGCATTGTTGATAATAGCTTCGATAACCGCCGGGTGGTGGATTGTAGATCAGCACAGCGGGGGCGAAGAATTCTACGTGGTTCGCGAAAATATTGCTCCGGGAACAAAGCTAACGCCAGCACAGTTAGACACCATGAAAGCTAATCCGGCACTGTCGAAGCATTATATGAAGGCGCAAAAGCTCACAAAGGATTGGTATGTGCGCCGCCAAATCAGCAAAGGCGAACTGCTGCCAAACGAGGCCCTGACGTCCACTGATGTCAGCGAAACCCGCCCCTTAGTAGTAAAAGTCGCGGAAGCATTACCCACTAATGTGCGCGTAGGTGACGAAATCGAACTATGGTTTATTACCGAAGAAGCAGAAAATGAGCCCGCCCAGGTTACCAGCGCTATTTTGACAGGTACTAAGGCGGCCGAGGACGCCTTTGGACAAGAAGGTCCCCGTTTAGAGTTGCGCGTGCCCACTAATAACGTAGCTGCGCTGTTGCAAACCTTAGGCAAAAAGGGCAAGTTAGTGGCGGTGGCGAAACACCGATGAGCACCGGAATACTTTTGTGCCTGGAGGGCGAACTCGAAGTCGAGATGGTAATGGCGCTGGGCAAAGTTCGCGAAGTAAGTGTGGAACGTCGCTGCGCCGACTTGACAGAGGTGGAAGCGGCTGCGCTGGCAGGGATCGGTCAAATAGCGGTCATAGATGCGGGGACGGCAGGGCTGACGCTCGCACTCCTAGATCGTTTGGAAGAAAACGGTATTGGGTCCATACTGGTGGGCAATACCCCCTTTGCGGATCGGCAGGTAGTTCCCCCACACGCTGCCGATATTATTGCGGCAATTGGCGCGACGGTGCCGAAAGGAAAAACAGAACGCAAAGAACGCATCGGGGTTGCCGCACCCACTGAAGTGGGAAAAATCGTGGCACTGATCGGCGCGGGGGGCGCGCCGGGCAAAACCACGCTGGCGTGCGCCCTCGCAAATTCCATTCCACAACCCAGCATTTTAGTTGACGCAGATATTTTCACTCCCGCAGTGGCAATCAGTTTGGGATTAGAAGAGGAAGCGCCAGGGCTGATTAGCGCTGTGCGCCTGGCTGACCGAGCGGCATTAGACGCTTTGGAAATGGAAATGCTGTTGCAAACTAGTGGGGACATGCGCGTTTTGGGCGGCTTGAACTTGGTGAATAATTGGCGTGACGTGGAGGTTTCGGCCTTTGGGAGAGTCCTGTCTGTATGCCGGCAAATGGTGCCGTGGACCGTTGTGGACACGTATGCGCGTACTGAATACAGCGGCAGCACGGACTACGGTTTCGGTCCCGGACATGACGACGTGTTGGGGCGAATCATTGAGGACGCCGACACACTGGTGTTAGTAGGACGTGCAGATCCAGTGGGGTTTCGGCGTTTGGTAGTGGAGTATAAATTTTTGCAAGAACAAGGGCATCACGTCGGGCATATCGCCATTACGGGCGTGGGATCGACAAAAAGCATGAGCGAACGGCATGTCCGCGACGTTGCGGCAAAATACTTAGCCGAAAACATCATTGCTTTCCCACACGATCCGAAGGGCATAGGAGATGCGCAATTGCGAGCAAAACCCTGGCAATGTCCGCAAATTGAGGAGTTAGTCGGCCGTATTACGGGCGTGCGCGCAACCCGCCGGCGCCACCGCGTGCGAAAATAGGGGTATGCGAATTTATATTCCTGCCGTTCCCGCCGACCTCGTGAAACGGTGTCCACCACTAACCCGCGCCGTAGCCGCAACAAACCAGTTCCAACGCGACCACCACATTGAACAGTGGACCGAGGAAGACTACGAGTCCCTCGCAATGGATGTGGCCGCCGGAATGTCCGCAACTTTGGGGGCGGGCGCGCGAGTCGTCCTCGCCGCAGACGCTGATATAAAAGAGGAGGGCTCTGGCATAGTCACGTACCAGGCACTCGATTGGAGTGATGTGGTTTCCATACACGCCGATGGGGTGGAAGGGCGAGGGCTCATTGCCGCCGCAGATTTTGAGTCCCTAGAGGTCGAACCTTTAGAGTGGTACGACATTAGCGAACGCGATTACCTGGCTAAACTTCTTTGTGCAGACGCGAACCCACATCCGTAGGACGTACCTCCACGCGGGCGTTTACCTGCTGTTTCAGTTCGCTAACGTGTGAAATAATGCCGATTACCCGCTGGGCGTTATGCCCTTGAAGCTGTGCCATAACCACTTCTAGTTTTTCCGGGTCGAGGCTGCCAAAACCCTCGTCAATAAGCATCGTTTCAATAGTGATACCGCCAGCTTCTGCGGTAACTACCTCTGCCAGAGCCAATGCGAGGGCGAGCGAACAATAGAATGTTTCCCCGCCTGACAAGGACGTCGTAGCGCGCGTAACTCCGGTTATGTAGTCCATCACCGCTAACGATAGGGCTTGGTTCAAACGGCGACTGCCATCACTGCCCACGCGCACCAACTGGTAACGTCCTTGCGACATTTTATCCAAAATAGGGTTGGCAACCTGCAAAGTTTGTTCAAGGCGGTCGATCAAAACCCAAGTTGCCAACGGTGCACGCTGTTGGTTCGAGTCGCCCCCTGCAACTAAATTAGCTACCCACCGCAAATCGGCGGTACTATCCTGAAATTCAGCCAGGTTGTGCCGGGCCTGCAAATAATCTGTCAAAACGGTGCGAGAGGCGGCGTCACGTTGTTTGGCACTACCAAGTTCTTCGGTAGCAAGGGCGAGGGCGGTGCGGGCGTCCTCGGCGGCTTTGATAAGTGGCGGCAAATCGGGAGTGGGGGCGGTGGCGGCGACGCGCAGCTGCGGGTCATCTAGCTGCTTCGCGACGGCAAATTGTTCGTTCTCCCACGCGGTAATTTGCGCATTCATTGCAGTTATTTCAGCGGTGGGCAGCAGTGCGGCAGTGGCTTCTGCCACGTCTTTAAAACCCCGTAAATTCTGTGTCAGTTCAGCGTGCGCCACGTAGCGGCGCCTTTGCAAAAGGACGTTGTCGTCGTGCAGTTGTTCCTGGCGGGTGGCGAGCTGCTGAACTTGTAACAAATTATCTTGGGTTTGTGCCACAGACTTGGCGGGCGCAAAAATAGCGGCGGCAACGCTGGCTTTATCGGATTCTAACTGTGCAGTTTCAGTATCAATTTTTTTGGTCAACAGTTCCAGCTTTGTGGTGAGCGCACCCAATTGATCCCTGAGGGCGGTGCTCTCGTTTGTCTTTTCCTCCAGTTCCAGCTGGGAAGTGTCCAAATTATTCGCATATTTTTGGGCGGTTTCAATTTCGATACCCAGTCCGTACAAAAGCGCCTCAAAATCGGTGCTGCGGTCCGCTTGTGCGGCGCATTCATCAGTTAGTTTTTTGGCCTCGCTGTGCTGCAATTTCAGATTGCTATACTTTTCTTCCGCTGCAGCTGCGACCTTGGTGGCGTCCATTAATTCGTCCGTGGCAATAGTGTCTGGTGACTTTTCTGCGGGAGCCGGATGAGAAGTGGAACCGCACACCAAACAGGGGACGCCGTCCTCTAAATGGGTGGCAAGTTCGCTGGCGGCAGCCAGCGCAAAGCGGGCGTGTAAGCGCGCTGCACGTTCGGCTGCGAGCACTTTATTTTTACCGACTTCATGTAACCGATCAGAGATCTTTTGAAGTGCTTCTTTGGCGTTTTGCCACTTTTCTAATTTCTGTTTTTCTGCAGTTAGCAATTGCTTCTGTTCTAGTAGTTCTGCTAATTTTTTGCCCGCATTTATAGCAGCAGAAACTTTATCTTTTAACGCCGAAATATATTGAGTAGTGGCGGTAAGTTGCGACTGTATTTTTGCAGTATTTTCCCGCAGTTTTATCGTCTGTAACTTGTCATTTTCGAGGGCGACGGCGCGCGCAGAAAGAGTTTTCTCTAAAACTACGAGATCTTGCAGAGCGGAGGCAGCGTGAGTGGCGTCCTCGACCACATTTTCCCTGGCAGTTAAATCAGTTTTTTCGAGGGCGCCTTGCAACTTTTCAGTGAGTTTATGGAGGCGCTGCTGATTTTGGGACAACTGTTGGTCGGTGTGGCGTGCCGCGCTAATAAACCCGGAAACCTTTTCTGCCGCGGAGGCGCGTTCCACCCGACGGCGCGCTGCTGTAATGGTTTCCTGCTGTTCGTCTAGTGCTGCTTTTTTCTGCATTGCCTCGCGATATGTTTGTTGCTGGGTGTGCAGATTTTTTGCGATTTCCAGGTCTTTTTCTGCTGTCTCTGCCTGCCTGCGGGCTAAATCGTGCACTTGTCGCACATGCCGTAATTTTTCATTGAGATCAGCGATAAAAGATTCTGCTAGCTCCTCCCCATCTAATTCGCATTGCTCACGGGATAATAGTGTTTGCAACGATGCCCGCGCAGCGTCTTCGGAATGCCGCAATAAAGTATTTTCGTTTGCTACTTCCCGGGCTTTATCTGCGACGAGGGCGGCAAACCGGTCATAGGCAAAAGTGCGGAAGATAGATTGCAATACTTTTTTGCGCGTATCTGTATCTGAACGCAAGAACTTATCGAATTTCCCTTGCGGTAAAATGATAGTTTGCCGGAATTGTTCTATGTTTAAGCCGACCAGTTCATAAATTAGGGCGGCTGTTTCTGCTATTTTACTGGAAAGGACCTTCTGCTCAGTGCCCGCTACTTTACTTAAAACTACGGTTTCAGAGGTTTTTACCTTGCCGCTTCCTCTTGTCTTTGCGCGCCAAAACGGGGGAGTGCGCCTAATGCGAAAAGTGCCCGCAGAAACCTCGAAATCTAACTGTACCCAACTGGGATCCGTGTCGGTGCAAAATGCGCAACGCATTCGCTCTTTATCCGCCTGGGGGTCAGCAAGTGCCCCATAAAGTGCGTAAACTATGGCATCTAAAATGGTAGTTTTCCCAGACCCAGTGGGGCCAGTTAGCAAAAACAAACCGTCGTTTTGGTAATTCGTAAAATTTAGTGTTTGTGCAGACGCAAAAGGACCAATGCCCGCAAAACTCAGTTCCAAAAGCTTCATTTTTGTGCTTGCGCCTCATTCCACATGGTTTCCACCAATTCGCTTTGCGCATCGGTGACTTCTGCACCGGAAACACTATTTAGAAAACGACAAATCGTTTCCACCGGGTTTTTAGTGCTGGATTGCGGCGTATGGCGTTCCACTGCGCTGCTTGTACTCCCAATATATTCCACGTGCAATAAGTGGGGAAAAACTTCCTTAAGCCGTGATACTAAGTCTAACGGACGCACTGCATCGGTTATGCGGGCACGCACCCACTTTTCCGCCGCGTCCGCGTGAATTCCAGAAGTAAGCTCTGAAAAAGTGCCCGACAAAGTAACCAATTCCCGCTTTTGGGGGACAGGAACTGCTTCTACTGACGCACCCTCAGCAGTCAAATCCACTACTAATGAAACTTTCTGGTACGTTGCCTCTGAAAATGAAAATGCTAATGGAGAACCGCTGTAGTGAACTGGCACCGTGGCATTAATTTGCTGTGGGCGATGCAAGTGACCCAGCGCAAAATAATCAACACCACCACTGGGAGCGGCGTCCTCGTACCCCATATTTTCCAAAACAGAAACGGGAATAAACTCTATTCCTCCCACGCTTATGTCGCGTTCGGAATCCGTTGCAGTCCCACCCAACACGAACCCGTGCGCCATCACTACCGCCTGCAAATCGGGTCTATCAGCACGTCTGCGAACCAAATCGCGATCCACAGCGCGCAACGCAGCGCTCATCACTGCTTCGTGGGTGCGCGGCAAGGGTTCGTCCTCGGCAAAGAAAAAGCGCGCCGAATTTGGATCCAAATAAGGAAGTGGGTAAACAACAGTGTTTCCAACCGCAACTGGGGTGCCAACCTGTTCCAATTTTGCCCGCACCACCAACACATCTCGATAAAAATCAGCGCCATAACCCAGGCGTTCTGCGCTGTCGTGGTTTCCTGGCGTCAAAATAACTCGCGTGAAAGCCGTCAAACTCCGCAAAGTGTCCTGCAACTGGGCGATAGAAGTTGCTGGGGGCACGGTGCGGTCGAAAACGTCGCCACACACCAAAACCGCGTCAACCTGGCGACTGCGAGCCAAATCAACCACATGATCCAAAAACAATTGGTGTGCCTCGGTCAAATCCTGACCATGCAACGTCCGTCCTAAATGCCAATCCGAAGTATGCAAAAAACGCATGTTACACCTCACGTGTGGCGCGCAGCCTTACTTTTCCCAAAACTCCATGCCAGAAAGACGCGAAGAAAGCAGCTTGCGGAAAGAATCCCGACGCGCTCCCGCGAAACCCGTCAACTGATCCAAAGCGCAATCTGGAGCATCGTCCGCGTGACTGCATCCACGTGGACAATAGCTCGCCGCCACCTCGGAAAGTTCGTAAAATCCCTGCAAAATTTGTTCCGGCGCCAGATGCGCCAGCCCGAAGGAACGCACTCCTGGGGTATCAACCACCCATCCAGAAGACAGTGGCAGTGCCACCGCAGAAGTAGATGTGTGCCGCCCTCTGCCCGTTACCGCATTAACTGCACCCGTCAGGCGGTCTGCCCCCGGAATTAGCGCGTTAATCAAAGTTGATTTACCTACCCCGGAATGTCCGACCAAAACTGTAAAATCGCCTTCCAAAATAGTAGCCAAATCAGTAATACCCTTGCAGGAAGCATCCGTTACTGCAGTTTGTATCACCTTTATGCCAATATTTTGGTATTCGCCCAAAATCCCTAAATCCTGGTTCAGATCTGTTTTCGTCAAAACCAATAAAGGGTCGATACCCGCGGCTGTGGCAGCCACCAGGCAACGGTCTATCATCCCCGGTCTGGGGGGCGGATCCGCCAATGCTGTCACAATGGCTAACTGCGTGGCATTGGCTACCATTGGGCGTTCGCGCGACGTTGCCGCGTCGTCCTCTGTTGAACGCATCAGCTCGGTAGTGCGCGCTTCTACGACTACTAGGCGCGCCAAAGTGCCTTCTTTGCCTGAAATATCGCCGGTTAAACGCACCATGTCCCCCACGATGACGCCTCGACGCCCCAGTTCCCGGGCTTTCACCGCACCTACCACTCGACCTTGGACATCAACTGTGAAACGCCCGCGGTCAACGCCGATAACCCGTCCCAGTGGGCGGTCGCCATAATTTGGGCGCACCTTCGTACGCGGACGTGAACCCCGCCCTGGTCGCACCCGCACCCTGGGGTCGTCAGTGCCAATATCGCGCCTAACCATCAACCAAATTCTTCCACATTTGCACAAAATTAGGCATAGTTTTATCAGTTGTAGCAACGTTTTGTACCACTACGCCGGGCACTGCCAGTCCAATAATGGCGCCAAAAGTTGCCATGCGGTGGTCTGCGTAAGTTTGCACTAAGGCAGCGTGAAGTTTGCGAGGACGAATTACAAGTCCGTCCTCAAGTTCCGTTACGTCCCCACCCAGGCGGGTAATTTCTGTGGCAAGCGCCGCCAACCGGTCGGTTTCGTGCCCACGCAAATGGCTGATACCAGTAAGAACACTTTCGTCCCCTGCCAGTGCGGCGAGCGCGACCACGGTGGGGACCAATTCGCCCTCATCGCGCATATTCCGGTGCAGAGGACGAATACCAGACCCGCCAGTGCAGTGTAAGGTGGTGCCGCGCAACTGGCATTTGGCGCCCATTTTTTCGAGTATTTCGGGCCATTTAGCGCCTACCTGTGTGGTGTGGGAAGGCCAGTTTGGGATGCGCACTTGACCTTTTCCTGCTATCGCAGCCGCGAGGAAAGTCCCCGCATTAGACAAGTCTGGTTCTACTTGTACCTTGCCACCGCGAGGACGCCTGCCACCGCAATCAAACACCGCTGGCGCCGTCTGGGTGACGCCGCAGCCGACCGCACGCAAAGTGGCGATGGTCATGTCAATATGCGGCTGCGAGGGGGGCTCGCCTTTTACATAAATTCGCAGTGACTTGCTGGCGGCGCTGGCGAGCAACAGTGCCGATAAAAATTGTGAGGACGCCGCAGAATCAACGTGTACTTCGCCCTCTAAAGGAATACCCCCAGTAACATTCAGAGGCAAGAAACCATCCGGTCCGTGGCAAGTAATACTAGCCCCGAGCGTTCGCAAAGCTTCAATTAATCCGCCCAAAGGGCGCGCCGTAGCCGCCTCATCACCAACAAAAGTAGTAGTGCCCGGTGCCAGTGCCGCGAGTGGCAGCAAAAACCGCATCACAGTACCCGCCAGACCACAGTCAATGGTGGCACCACCGCGCAACGGACCGGGCGCGACCCGCCATGCGTCCTCGGACTTGGTAACGGTAGCGCCCATCTTGGCGAGGGCGGTAGCCAGCAAATCCGTATCGCGAGCAGCCAGAGCCCCCACCAGTTCTGTAGGTGCGGTAGCTAAAGCCGCTAAAACCAAGTGGCGCGCAGTCAAAGACTTGGAACCAGGTAATGCTACCTGCCCAGAAAAACCTGCAGCTGTGGGTGCTGCCCAATTACCTTCGCTGCCGCCGTTAGGCAATAACTTCACCGATAGTGTCGACCTCTGCTTTGCGCAAAGCCTTCCAATTTTGGTAGCGCCATTCCAGCGAGGGCGACCCCTTGCGGTCGAATGCAGCCATAATCAGACCGCCGGACAAAGTTGCCCGCAAACCAAAAAGCTTCAAATTATCCTTGCGCGTAGCCCGATCATGTAAAGGGTAATTAACAGCGGCAATCGGTAGGTTCACAACAGCCAAAATGGCGGCACAGGTGCGCGGAAACACACCCAATGCCAGCGAAGCGCCACAAACTGCTGTTGCCGCACCCAAAGCACGCGTAGCCATTTTTGCGTCCGCTTCCATAATTGGGGGCACGCCAGCCTTTTCCAAAACCGGCTCAACCTTCTGGAAACGTTCCACATGCTTTTTGGTGTGCAGCACGGCATCAACACCGTCATAAACAAAAGCGCCAGCAATTAGGACGCGGCTTAGCGTACGCAAAATACTCATATTTAATTCCTACAACACCCCGACCAATATTTCTAGCGAACGAGTTCATAAAAGCCGTGAACAAAAATGGGGGAATAAATTCTGGTAACGGTGCGTTATCAAAATGTGAGGACGGTAGGCTAGAAGCGATGACTGATACAGAAACGGCGGTTCGCGACCGGTTTGAATCCGAGGCGTTACCTTACCTAGACGAACTCTATCGGGCGGCGCTACGCCTAACGCGCGACCCCCAAGATGCCGAAGACATCGTACAAGATGCGATGGTGCGCGCCTACGGGGCATTCCACCAATTCCAGGCGGGAACTAACATAAGGGCGTGGTTGCACAAAATACTGCGCAACACGTTCAATAACCATTACCGCAAACAGCAGCGGCGTCCTCAAACAAATGGGGACGAAGTGGAAGATTGGCAGTTAGCCAAAGTCGCACGCCACGATCCCGTGGGGTTGCGTTCAGCGGAAGTGGAAGTTATGGAAACCCTGGGGGATGCCGATATTCAGGCTGCCTTAATGGCGCTTCCCGAGGACGCCCGCATGGTCGTGTTCTTAGCGGACATTGAGGGCTTTTCTTATAAAGAAATTGCCGAAATTATGGACACACCTATAGGTACAGTAATGTCCCGGCTGCATCGGGGGCGGGCAAGACTACGCAAAGAACTGGCGGATTATGTAAAGGACAGTGAAGTAAATGGCATGTGATTGCGAAAATTTTTCGTTACATTTATACGAATTCGTCGACGAAGATTGCAATGTTGATTTGCAAGAATTGCGTGCGCACATGCGCGAATGCGAAATGTGCCGGGATTGTGCCCAAGCAGAAGTACAATTGCGCAAGCTGTTGCGTGCCCGGTGCCAAGAGCGCGCCCCCAAAACCCTGCGCACCCGCATTATTGAGCAAATAACCGAATTTTCGGGGCAGCGCACACAAACTACCATCAGTTACACGCAGATAAGTAACTATTAGGGTGGTAAAACTTGGAGGCAATTGCTTCAATGTGGGATACTGACGGGGACCAGATTGGAGAATAATCATGAGCAAGCGCGGACGTAAACGTCGCGACCGGCGCAAGCGGGCAGCCAACCACGGCAAACGCCCAAATTGCTAGGTCAAAAATTCCGGCAGAAAACAATTTCTGCCGGAATTACTTTTTGCCCCCGCTACCGGTTGGTGCCAGAGCGTTTTGTGAAACTACTACTGGTTTCTTGGGCGTCTTGCGGAATTGCCCCCCACCCGGCGCGCGCCGGATGGTCAGTGGTCGAACGGTAAACCATGTACGGGCGCGTGGGGTAATGCAGGGGGACGGAGACTATCAAGCATTTAACGCGCAAGAAGGTCGCGCTAAAGTGGTTATTGTTG
>JAUMZK010000011.1 GCA_030528145.1 Actinomycetaceae bacterium | reverse complement strand
CCCAAACCCTAGTACACGCAAATAATCACACCCACCAACAGCCAGGAAAATAAACCAACAACCACACCAGCACAAACCACAACAAGCACACCAACAAGACCCAACAGCAACTCTAACTACCCCAAATACAACCCCTCACACACCCTGGCAACAAACACCCCAAACACAACACCACCACAAACTAAACCCACACGCCCCAACACAACACCACAACCAACCCGACACTCAACAACCTAAACCACCATCACCCCAAACACTGCCATCACCTTACGAATAAACACCACAAACCAACAACAACCCGAAAACTACTACGCCAAAACACCCAAACAAACCACCCCTAACCAGCACAAACAAACCCCAAAACCAGCCAAACCACCAAAAACCGTGCAAAGCAGGTTTAATCCCGCTTTGCAGTCGCCCTCGCGAATTTCCAGATAGGGCGCATGCAGCAGAAAGCTTCGATAGCTATCTGGCGACAATTATGCACACCCCTGATTATTCCATTACCCATTACACGTGTGAAATGAGTAAGCACATCATGGATAACTCGTCTTTTGGTTTCAAGATGGTTCGGAGCGGGAGTTCCAGTTCTCGTTCACCGATGTTAGCCGCTAAATGCAGACCTTTCTATTTCCACACCCCCGCCAAAATCTAAAGAACCTAATTAGTCACATTTTCAGGTTGTCTATCTAAATAGATCACAGAGCTCCAATGCCTGATTCCGAAAATCATAGCTTTGCCGTCGCCAAAAAATGGCAGCAAATATATTAGATGAAAAATATACCATCCAAGTAAATCAAAGTTCGGAAACCAGATGTTCATTATCATACCAAACGCTGCCACAGTTACGGGTGCTCCTATGGCAGTAAAAAATATTCCACGCCCGGTACTGCTTCCCACCACGCGTATCGAGAATCTCACAAAAGATGATTCAATGTAAATATCATTAAGCTCACGCATAATCATAGATAAAAGAAATGCGTGCATAATTTCATGTATAAGGAATCCGGCTATTAAACCGCAATAATAATGTCTTGCGAAGTTTGCGCCCTGAGCCCAGATTGCAGGACTTTTACAATAGATCGCCATAACGAGAATCCACCCCACAAGCATCACTCCTGCAATCAGAACGATAGCGTACGATCTTAAAAAGCCGAGGAATACGGTATGGACACAGCTCCGTAACTTGATGAACATCATTCATTCGGATTATTTGCACGTTGTTCTAGAATTTTCTTCCGCTCTTGTAGACCAGAAAATATAGTTAATACTAATATAAAAAATAGGAATAATATAACAAATATTATAGTCAATATCAAAGGGTTTTCAACACCAAGTCCCACATTAATAGATCCTGTACCTGTTTCGCGAGCATCGAAGAATAAGCTCCCAAAGAGACCAACATGATGCCCTTTTGCTCTGCCATCAATAAACATGAGTTTTATAATAGTAGCCGCCGTCAATATGGCAGTAGCGATAAATGCTATGGTTAATGATTTGAGAATTCGTTTAAATATCTCCATAATATTCTTTCCTTTGTGTTGCATTAATGCCTAGCAGTGAGTAGAATAGGCACACCCCACCAACGCCTGCCCATACGGGTGTTAATAAATATTCCGGTATTTGCCATATTACAGTGGTGAAAGCTATTAAAAGCACTAACGATAGAGCTGCTGCTATACCGACAAAAACAGAGAACGGATTATATTTTTCTGCGGGGAAAAAGATACTGATCGCAAGCGCAGCAATAAGCGAAATTAAACAGATAAAGGCTGTCTTGCCTATCTCTACAATATCCAGTCCTTTTATTGCGCTCATCGCCAGTACTGGAATAGCTATAACTGTCTCGGCTAGGATGTAGGGTGCGAATAGGTATAGGTATGATTTTAAAGGACTTAACCGAAATCGGTAAAGTTTTCGCACCGTTTCGGTTGTTGGGACCGCATATACTGCTTGGAAAGATACGACAGCTAACCAGTAGGGGGGATAGTATCCACGTACCCAAAGTACTGCAACGGATATAGATAGGACAAAAAATGTCGCTAACAGAAACTCGCTACTACGTGTCACTGCTCGTAAGTGAGCGCCAAAAAGACCAGGAGAATCTCCGAGAGGAACTCTAAAGAAATATTTCCAGCGTGAGTGTTGGTTAGGAGCTACTAGCAAAATTAGCGTTAACGCAATTCCTATTGAAAGTAATATGGCTCCTACTGCCGCTAGGTGACCAAAACGGTCAAGGATCAAAACGAAAATCCGCGAATAACCGTAGTATGTATGCCCCTCATAGAATGCATCAAGAAACCTATCCGACTCATGTTGAACATTCGTATAGGCGTATAATAGAAGGGTTCCAAATAGACATGGAATGAGAAAGCTGCGCCATCGCGAAATATGAATAATTTGCAGAAATCTATCGAAGGCCAAGTACAATACATATAGTAAAAGATAGAGAACTACAGCTTGAGCGACGATACCCAGAATAATTTCCGAAAAAGTTGCTCTGCCGCCTCGTATGGCTGTCGAAATCGTAAGCGGTCCTGTCATAAGTGCAACACAAGACAATACTGTGATCGCCTCGAAGGTTGTATAGGCGAAGATTCTCTGTTTATTAGTTACTGGAAATGTGTGAGTAAGTTCTATTAGTTTATCTGCCTTCATGAATAGAAGCCGAATAACTATGAAAAATAGTAGAACCCATAATCCTACTGTAAGCGAAATACTCTGGGTTATTAGCCCGATTGCTTTACTGTTTATCGTCATACCGCGAACAACAATAAAGGTAAGTGCGCAATACCCAAAATAAATTGTCGATGCAGTAGCCAGAAGAAGTACTTTTGAATATTTATTCTGCAGCGCGCCGTGAACAAGTAGACGTCGACTGAAAAATAGAACAAGAAAATGAACCAGTCTTATAGTGTTACTATTCAATTTTCTCGCATGGTTCCTGTGAAATCTGGGCTTTGACAAAGTCATCTATAGATCCGTACTCTAATAGCAGTGTTCGACATTCTTCGCGAACCAGTATTTCTCCATGGCTCATAAGGATAATATGGTCTGCGATGTTCTCTAACACTGCGAAATTGTGGGTGCAAAGCAGCACTCCACAATTCTTTCTGGCCATATTACGAATATCGCGCTCAAAGTTATAAAGTGCTTCGATGTCAATCCCATTGGGAGTTTCGTCTATCATGGTGAGCGGTCGTGAGACCATCAGCGCAGCAATGAGTTGAACTTTCTTGCGCATCCCATGTGAATAATCCTCTATCAGATCATTCCATCGGTAGTCCATCTGATAGCGTCTAAAGAAACGTTTAGCGTCGTGCGTGTCACATCTCATGCCGTACATTCGATGAATGAAATGTAAATACTCTAAACCTGTCAAGAATTCAGGCAAATAGTCATTGGATGCCAGAATGATAGACTTATTCTTTGCTTCGTTTGTGGTACTTGCTGCACCACAAACGTCAATTTTTCCTGTGCGCGGTTTGAGAAGATCACCAGCCAAACGTATAAGTGTTGATTTTCCCGATCCGTTCGGTCCGATTAAGCCGGTGATCTTCCCAAGCTCTACCGAAAGTGAAAGATTTTTAATGACCTCATGCTTCTTCACATACCCAAAAGAGAGTCCTTTTACGTCTAGCGCTTTAGCCACGTTTTGTCCACCAAGAAGTCAGAATCTTTAACACCACTCTTATACGCATTCAGCCCAGACTGAAACGTACCATTTTCCCCATTCCCAACGTCCAGTGAATCGCTTACCTTTGTATGTTACACACCATATAGCCAGAGCTGTGGCAACAACCGCAGCGATTGCGAGAAGGACCGCCATTAGCACTAAGAACCAGGCGTCATACCTTACTAGTAAGCTATCGAACTTATCAGTTACATGCTCTTGAGCCTTCACCGCCGTAGTTTGCGCACGTATCAAGTTGCTACTGACGAAATCATCAATCTTCTGTGCTTGTGTAAGCATCATCGCTTCCCCTTTACATCATTCTTTCAGGGATCATCCAGGACGATCCCGTGAACAGAGTACCGCATTGGAAGGGTTAAGACAACAGTTTTCTATTACCCAACCTTCGCAAACAAAACCTTCCAGGATCCCATCTGAACTGCTCCGGGTTTTGTTTCTAGGTGTTTGCCCTGTTTTTTATTTTCTCTGATGTCGGTTCCTGCGCCCAAAACGTTGCTTCGATTTTGGTGGGAGTTTTGTAACCGAGGGAAGCATGAAGCCGGTACTCATTCCACCATGACACCCACTCGAACGTGGCGATCTCGGCGTTCACGGCGTCACCCCATAGACGGGTGTGAATCAGCTCATTTTTGTAGGAGCGGTTGATGTTTTCCGCCCGCGCGTTGTCGTAGGAGTCCCCGATGGTTCCCGTCGACGAGACGATCCTTGCAGCAGCTAGCTGGTTGTTGTAGATGATGCTGTCATATTGTGATCCGTGGTCTAAATGATGCGCAAGCCCAGCGGTTTTTCTTGCTGACGCGATGGCACTGGTTCAGTGCCTGCAACGGCAGCGATTGAGTTCGTATAGATTCAGCCCAGACCACAACCAACAATTTTGCGGGAAAACACGTCAGTTACAAACGCCGCGTAAACAAATCCCTTTTTGAGAGCGAACATAAGTAATATCAGCAACCCATAACTGGTTCGGGCTTTGCGCACGGAAATTACGGCAAACAAGATCAGGGCGCTTATCAACACCTTTTGGCTTGCGCATAATCTTTGGAGACCTCCCTTTAGCCCTTGCCACACACCCAGCAAGACGCATCAATATGCCGGTTTGTTCACGCCCAACACTGATCTCTCCACGCCTGAGAGC
The DNA here is from genome assembly GCA_030528145.1 of Actinomycetaceae bacterium. Lineage (GTDB taxonomy): Bacteria > Actinomycetota > Actinomycetes > Actinomycetales > Actinomycetaceae > Winkia. The sequence continues at coordinate 62,244 of JAUMZK010000011.1, read as the reverse complement.
ATGCCACATCTTACCGATGCCATAAACACTGTAATTACGTTCGTGAATTTCCCTAACACGCTGGACTAAAACCTCATCTCGTAAAGCCCGCGCACCCATCCCCCGAACTTTTGACTGACGATCAACCCCGAGAAGAAATAAACCCGCCCAGGCTGATCATTCAACGTCTAGCATATAAACAAAGCCGAGAAACGATCACGATACTCACCAAATAAAAGCAATCATTTCCAGGCGTCAGGGCCGAGTTCGGAGGCGAAAAAAGCCGAAGCAGCCTAAAGCAACTCGTTACTATCACCCAGCTCGCTCACTTCCCGGCGCAACCGCGCATTTTCCGCGAGAATATCGGCTTCAGCACGCTCAACCATTCCCTACTTACGAGCCTGTTGCACCCCCTGACACGCAGTATGAAAAGAAATACCCAATTTCGGGGCAACTACCCTACACGCGCTCTGAGTCGTGAGCCCTTCAGCCAAAATACGATCCCCAACCAAACCAACCACACAGCCCTTGAATTCCTAATCAAAAACCCCACCACAAACCAGAATCTCTCATCTACTCAAACAAAACAAAACCTGGGACAATTCATTGCGTCAACAACCTCGGGTAGGTGGCCCTCTTCGCGATATTGTTCAGCGAGCTGGCGCAAAGCATGCAGGAATGCGGTCTAGATTTGCTCGTAACGCCGTGTGGCTGTGGTGCAGGGCTGGTTGTATTTGTGGTTGCATCGCCTGATTGTGTGTTTGTTTTTAGTGTTTGACGCCCAGATTTTACGTCCATACAAGGCGCTGCATCGGTCGCATTTGAGGCGAGTGGAGAACAATCCGATTTTGGGGCGTAGCTTATTGCGGTCAAAATAAATGAGGTGCGGGTCAAGCCACGCGCTCCATATACGTAAGGTACGCCGAACAGTTGCGCACATCATAAACCTCTCTTATAATTTTTCACGTACCCGTATGAGGTTTTTATTCGCCATAGCAAAGGAGCTCCAAAGAACATCGCACGAAATTGGACTACTTTTACAACAATTAGCCCACGCCATGGACGTTTGCTTAGTGGTGGTCACGCATGACAGGTCATTAGCCAATCTTGCAGACGAAATTCTCGAAGCTCACAATTACGAACTAAAAACTCAAACTCCACAGAGCTAATGAAAGCCAGAAAACCTATAATCCTTAAACTGATTTTAGGATTTATCACCTCCGAAAAACAACTCCTATCGGTATTTTGCGGAAGTATCATGCTATTGACTTTTGTATCGATATTCCTCAATTGCACTGTGACCACCTTCCGCAATACGATCATTGAGGATACTCGCTTGTTTTTTGGAAGTTACTCGTATCATGTCGGAGTAACCAGTACAACAGCGCAAAATAAATTGCTTTCTGATTCTGGATCATCTGCATTGCAACCTGTTTTCTATGAAACCTGCAATTTTGAAGGCAAAAATGAATTTAGAAGTGCTGATCTGATAATTGCCAATAGCGATTTTAAGTTCGGGCGCATGGTGAAAGGAGAGCGAGCAAAACGCGTAGGCGAAGCTGAAATATCCCAGGCAATTCATCTGAAAAGTAAAGTCAATATCGGTGAAACAATAAAATGCTCAAATAAGCTACTAAAAGTTGTCGGAGTAACTATTTTACCAGCTCGGCTCAATCAAAGTTACATTTCCACAAAGCTCGACAATAACAAAGAATCAACCATGGCGACTCATTGGGTCACAAATACCGATCTGGCCACGACAAAATATGAGCCACTTTTAGAAAGGGGGGAGATTCGGCAATCATCGGTAGCCTACATAATCGACTATGCACTACAGGCAGGAAACCAGCATATTGCCAGTTTGGCTCTAATTGTTACATATCTACTATTCGGGGCAGTTGGAGTTACTCTAATCATTGGAGTAATTGTATTCAGGGGCACTACACGTCCAATTAGAGAAGCACTCATTGCGGCCGGGTTCAGTAACCAACGTGCAAACCTGACTATTTTCGGTCCGATCACATGCTTCTTTCTCACAAGTTTTCTCATTGGAGGTGCGGTTGCTGCCGAAGTACTTACGAGTCAAGCCGAACGCATCGGCGCCGCTCTTGGACAAGACTGGAAAACGTTATCATCCACTTCGGTACTACCCGGAATCTTTCACTTATTAGCAGTAGTTTTATTTTTCATTGTGGCTTATTATTTTTGGACTAAAATAAAGTTTTATTTCCATAAAATTCGACATGCGAGTTTCAGAAACACTCAATATAGGAACTCGCTGATCTGGTCTTGCATTTTTGGATTAAGTGGGATAGTTTCATGTTTGTTATTGCACCTAGGATTCTCGATGCTCTACCTTTCTACAATTCTGTTAATTAGCACAGGTCTGGCCCAACTTGGAAGCATCCTCCCCCTGTACGGTATCCAACCTCCACTTCGTACAGGGATCTTTATAAGCAATATTCACAGTCTCATTATTGCTCCTATCATCGCAGTAATATGTGCATTTGGCGCCATTGCTACAACTAGCATTACAATGCAATATTCGGCTCACACTTTTGAAAAGCCCAATTCGGATACTTACTTGACAGTAGGTTATCTAACTCAGAGCGATATCGAGCTTTTACAGAGTCGTTTTCCAAAAATAATGAAAAACTCTATAGTCTTTGCGTTTCCAGAAAGGTCAGGAACCATTCTCAGGATTACCGAGGAATCTTATTTTCCCTGCATGAAAAATCAATTGCCTCGTAATAAATGTAACCAATGGATGACAATCGTTGGTTACGTTGTCTCGAAGAACGGGATGGATTTGGCAGACAAAATGTCTCCAGAACTCGCAAAGGTTCAAGCTTCGTCAAAATACAATCTTGCGTTATTCTCCAAAGATCCAACAGTTCCAGAACAGATCATTCCGATAACTCTCTCGAAGCATGTGGATAATCGACTAGATTATGCTGAACTTCCCGGTTTGGTAATTAAAACTGATAACCAAATTCTTCAAAATCTTGGTTTCACAATTGGTCTTGAACGCAGATTGTATATCCCAGATTTCTCAAAATATCCGGATATCGAGCAGCAAGATTTCAGGCGGGTAGCAAGTAGTATTTCCTCCGAAGTAGCATTGTCGGAACCGTCCGAAACCTCCTCAACGTCCGCAGCTAGCATAAAATGGCTACTAATTTGTGGACAGTCCATTTTCTGCCTGATTATTGGCGCACTTGCATTAAGTGTAACTAAAAGAAATAGCGAATCTCTTTTTTCTACACTTGCTAACAGTGGTTGCCATCCCAAAACACTTGCCCAATCCAGGTTTTTGCAATTATCACCGTATATTATTTCGACGCTAACTGGATCGTGTGTTGGCATTTTCTTTACAAAACCGGTCGTCGGGGGCCGCGCAATTCCTCAAAATATATCACCTGGCTGGAGTTGGATCATTCCCCCACTCCTAACTTCTGCCGTCTTTATAGCTGGCTTCATTCACAAAACATTACGCCCCAATCATGGGTCGTGGTGGCACCCAACTCGTCAATCAACTTCGCGTTCTCAGGATTAGCAAATAGATTACTTTAAATCATACAGCTATTGGCCTTGGAATGGTCTAAGTTTTAGGTCTAATTAGTTTGAGTGCTTACCGTGTTTTGTTGTTTCCATTGCTCCGCATACTGTCGCGGGCTGAGGTATCCCAGCGATGAATGTGGATGGAACTCATTGTAACGCCGTGACCACTGTTGCACCAGGGCGCAAGTTCTCATCACGAAGGCGTTGCAACTCTTTACCTTCGCTTTTTGTCATTAACCTGTAGGTTGCTTGCCACCGGTGTAATATTGCCTCGCTAATACCCAACTCAGTCAGAATCTGAGCTGTTGTTGATCCGGAGTCCTTAAATTCGTGAACCCTATCCAACTTACGAACAATCTGCTCAGGAGCGTGTTTGACTCAAATATCTTCCCCATATACCCATTCTCCCCACCCAATCGGCGAGGCATCAATGGACAACTCTCAAATCACCCGGACCTAAAAACCTAAGGCACTCCAGCCTTATCAGCCGGATTCATCTTGCCCAAATAGTAATTCTGACTCATCACAGTCCTCCCATATCAAAACTGTCCAACCACAAGGGTCATTCCAGAAACCCACTTTCTTTTCGATTATTTTGGGAAGACTCACGTTCCTAATAAACCACTAGCGACAGCCCAAACACTGGCACAGCCAACACCAGTACCGCCAATACCACCATGACCAAACCAGCCACGTTGAACCACACGCCGGCTTTCATCATGTCAACAATACGCACATACCCCGACCCATACGCGATAGCGTTCGGAGGCGTCGCCACCGGCAGCATAAACGCGCAGGTCGCCGCCAACGCCGTCGGAATAATAAACAACAGCACGTTATTGCCCGTATATTCCAAACCCATCGCAATACCACCAACGATAGGCAAAAATGCGGCCGCTGTTGCCGTATTCGAGGTCAGTTCGGTAAGCCCCAACACTACCGCCGTGACTAACAGGATTACGAAGACGACGGGTAGCCCCCGCAGTTGCTCCACAGAATGCCCCACCCAGATTGACAGCCCAGTGTGAGAAAATTGTCCGGACAACGCCAAACCGCCCCCGAACAGCAGCAGAATATCCCACGGCAAGTCTTTCATCGTGTCCCAGTTGATAAGTCGCACCCCGTTTTTTGCGTCCGCCGGAATAATAAACAACAGCAGCGCAACCCCCATCCCAATTATGGTGTCGATACCCTTAATGTTTATTCCCTGACTTTTGAGGACGAAAGGCAGGAACACCCACAGCAGTGCGGCGGCAGCAAAGTGTATAGCTACCAAGGTTTCACCGGTACCCATTTTCCCTAACTTACCCAGTTCGTCCCGAATCAATTGGCGACCGCCCGGAATCTCCTTTATCTCGGGTTTAAACAGCACGAACGTGAGCAACACCCACCCTAATAGTAGGAAAGTCACCGCCAAAGGCACACCCACCAACATCCACTGTCCAAAACCAATAGAAATGTTGTGGCTCTCCTTCAAGTAAGCCACCATCAGCGCGTTCGGAGGCGTTCCAATGACCGTCCCCAAAGACCCGATTGACGCCGAATATGCAATCCCTAGCATGAGGGCGATACCGAACTTTGATTGCCCCAAACGCGTACGTTCGTCCTCGGGAATGGCAGTATCCCGCCCTTTCTGCACTACCGCGGCCACTGCCCCACCCTTCATTGAATCGCGAGCAAGGTCGTCAACTTCTTCAACGTCCTCGGCCCATTCTGCTTCAGTTACTGTTGAAGTACCCCGCAACTGATCCACCAATTGCAAAACAGACATGCCGATGGGCAGCATCATTACCGCCGTTGCCGTGTTCGACACCCACATGGATAAGAACCCGGTTGCCACCATGAACCCCAAGATCAGTTGGCGCGGTTTCGTCCCCACCAACAACACCACACTGAGGGCGATACGTCGGTGCAGATTCCACCTTTGCATTGCTAACGCCAACACGAAACCGCCCATGAACAGGTAAATGGTGTCCGAAGCGTAAGGCGCTGCCGTGCCTTTGAATGTGTCCACTTGCAGCAGCGGGAAAATCACCATCGGAATTAGCGCCGTTGCTGCCAGCGGGATGGCTTCAGTCATCCACCACACTCCCATCAGTACGGCCACCGCTGCTACTATGGGCATTCCCGCCAAATTCATGTCTTTCAAAGCGTCAGGGGCAATACTCTGCGCAGCAATTTGCGCCGCGTTCGCCGGCATCAGCAAATACACCAGCAAAGCCAACCCTATACCTGCCAACAGCCCGGCAACGCGCACGTACCATACGGTTCGCGAGGGCGGAATGTAGTCTGCGACCGCGGCTTTCGCGGTGGATGGGTGAACAACTGGTACGCTCATAGGTCTTTCCTTCTGCTGATTTAGGGACGGTATTTTGGGTTTTTCGAGGACGCTGCCACCAGGATCTTGCGAAAGCTTCCGTAAAAATCCTGCGGGATGCTTTGCGGTCACCTGTATCGGTTACCGTTTAGCTGCGAACGTTACTGTTGAGTTGCACTAGGTCAGTTGACCAGATTTCTTTGCCCGACCGCCATGTCGGCTGCGACAAAGCGATTCGGACCTTTAGCTAGATAATAGAACAAATATCTCGACTCCGAGAGTTTTTTCGGAAATTGTCTCAAAATCGCAGGCTTACCCGCAAAATTGTCACTCGACGTAAAGGAAATGCTCGGGATTTGAGACGAGGGCGGATGCGCACTTGCCTCTAAGCAGACGGTAATCGCGCACAACCGAAAAGCCGCGCAGGCGCCCTCAAAATACAGAAAACATTACCGAGCGGTAATCGACAGCGAATCGCGACAGTCCCCTTTGAATTTTTCACAATTTGTAGGTCAAAATACCCACAAACTATTCGCATTGCGTTTCCGGGTTATTTTTTTCATAGTGATCTAATAGCGCCCGCACAAACTTACCACGAGAGCAAACGGGAGGCGCGTCTATACTTTCGGCTATGAGTTCACAAGATCAAAAAGCTTCAAATTCTCCAAAATCTTCAAAAGCCTCAACCGGTCTGTTGCAACAAACCGACCCGCAGCGCCGCAATTACGCGGTAGCCGCCCTCGTCGGACTGATCGGCGGCATCGTTTCCGCAATCGTAAAATTCGGGTGGGAAGTCCCCCTACCCCCGCGCACCCCCGAACGCAACTCCACTAACCCACCCCAATCCCTCCTGGAATTGTTTGGCTTGAGCCCAGACATGACTCATGCCTCCTACACCTTCAATGGCAATGAAGGATTACCGTGGATGTCCTTCATCATTCACTTCGCCTTCGCCATTGTGTTTGCCGTGTTCTATTGTGTTACCGCCGAACGTTTCCCGAAAATTAAACTGTGGCAAGGCATGGCGTTTGGTATTGTCATTTGGGTCGTCTTCCACGTTGTCCTCATGCCCGCGCTGGGGGTTGTCCCCATGCCCTGGCACCAACCGTGGCAGGAACACTTCTCGGAAATTCCCGGACACATGATCTGGATGTGGGTAATCGAAATCATTCGCCGCGACTTGCGCAATCGCATTACTCACCAACCTGATCCCGAGGTGCTAGCGGTCTAGAACTGCACCGCCCGCGCCGCCACTTAACGCGACTATGCGTAACACACTCGCGGCATAGGCTGGGGTTGACGCGCGGAATCAAAATTGCGGAGGGCTTTACGCCCTCCGTTTTTTGGAATTTTCGAGGGCGAAGCCCCCGTGACCGCTCCCCTATCGCTATCCCTTGCTCCCCGACGCGCTGTCATACATGACAACAGTTCGCCACAACGGGACCCTAATTTATTTTTGCCAGTACAGCCTGGTCGTTTTGTAGCCATGCGTCTATTCGGTATAGTGGCGGGGCAGGTTCCACCTTACCTGCGCTGATCCGCCCAGATCCCCACGTGTCAGAAGTGTTCGCAGTGCCAAAAACTTCCAAATCGCAAACCGCACCTGGAGCCAGATTATCCCTCACGAACTGCAGTATTTCCGGGGCTTTAGCGCCAACGGTAGCTTCGTCCTCGAAAAATATGCAAACGCGGGCGACGTTATGTGGGCGCGGCTCGTCGCCCGGCACTGGACCAGCCATTATTTCTATGCGTTGCGCCCCTTACTTGCAACAACTGCGTCATCTTTTCCGCTGACACGGGCAGTGACGAGGCAGCCGGCGCAATATCGAAATAGGTCCCGTGTTCGCTCCGGTAATCATCCAGCTAGGCGCATGCCCCGGCAAGGGACGCAAGCGGACAATCCCAAAGCTAAAGCGCAGACCAGCGCCGCTTCCATTACCCTGATGTTTTTCCGAAACAACGTGCCGCCCAGGAAGCCTACTGGGGGCGGCACTGGTTCGACGTGGGTACCGGCGATTGGGACCCGCAAGGGCGCCCTTTGATGGTGCGTCTAGACCGCCAGCTGGTCGTTCCCGAAAGTCAAGTTTGTCGCGAAGGTGGCCGTTTAGCGAAACCTGTTTTTGACGAGGTCGCCCGCCACATTTTAGCCTTTTCCACGCGGTAATACTACCCCCAGCGCTTGACGGCGGTCTCTCCGCCACTGTCTACCCACTCGCATGCCGCCCTGCGCGTTACCCGCTATCCTGCTATTTCGCGGTGTTTTCAAATGTTTGGGGCGCCCCCTGGTTTTCCCGAGGACGCCCCAACCGTAGCTATAAAGCCCGCTTTGCGACCGGTTTTAGATGATTACTTCGTTGCCCAGCGGAGTGGGGTTACCGAAGCGGTGGTTCGTGAACGACACGGCTTGTTCGTGTACGAACGGCAGTATTTCCACACGACCTGACAAGGTCACAGGGTGATGCCAAATAGCCACATCGGCAATGTGCTCGTTGGAAATAGCGGCGCACAGTGCCTTGTAGTCGCCACCAATCAGGCGGATGCGCGCATCCAACCCAGCGGTTTTTGCCCACCCGTTCACGGATGTGGCAAATTCGGTGTCGGTTTCAAGGTCAACGCTCACGCCTTGGGCACGCAACCAGGTAACCAAAGTGGTAGACAGATCTTTGGGTGCAGACGCGGTAACTTCGGACCCGGCCGCCAAACCGGATGCAACCACTGCCAACAGCTGCCATTCGTCCTCGTTATCAGACAGACGCACGCGCACCGGCGTAGCCGCGTAACGCAGAACGTTGCGTTCAACCCCCAGGTTGGACGGGTCGTGTCCCACACCAAACTCGGTGTCCCCATAGTGTTGTGCCGACACCAGCAGTGTTTGTGCCAGTTCGCCGCCACTGGGCAATTGGGCGGCTTGGTCGTATGCGCTGGCGAGGGCGGGGCTCGTCAAACGCGTCTTGGTTACGTCGGTGGCAACGTGGTCGTCGACGCGTTCCCAGCTACCGAGACCGAACAAGTAAGACGGACCGCCGGCTTTGGTACCCGCACCGATGGCAGAGCGTTTCCACCCACCGAACGGTTGGCGACGCACGATTGCCCCGGTAATACCACGGTTAATGTAGGCGTTACCGGCTTGGACGTGGTCCAACCAGTAGTTGATTTCGTCAGCGTCCAGGGAGTGAATGCCGGCAGTCAACCCAAATTCGGTAGCATTTTGCAGTTCTACGGCCTCCTCCAAGGTTTCGCAACGCATAACACCCAGGATAGGACCAAAGTATTCGACCATATGGTATTCGGAGCCGGGTTGGACTCCGGCACGCACGCCCGGGCTCCAGAGTTTGCCCGAATCGTCTAATTGGCGGGGTTTTATCGCCCAATGTTCGCCCGCACCCAAAGTAGTCAGACCGCGCAAAAGTTTGCCTTCAGCAGGCTTTACTAAGGGCCCCATTTCGGTTTCCAACTGCCACGGCCAGCCCACGTTCAGCGAATTCACGGCGTCAATCAGTTGCCGGTGGAAACGCGGCGAAGTGCCCGCCGATCCCACCAAGATTACCAACGAACACGCGGAACACTTCTGTCCGGCGTGCCCAAACGCAGAATTGACAACGTCTTTTACCGCCAAGTCCAAGTCCGCGTGCGGGGTGACAATAATAGAGTCTTTACCGGAAGTTTCCGCCAAAACTTGCAGGTCCGGACGCCACGACTTGAACATGCGAGCGGTATCGGAAGCGCCCGTCAAAATTACGCGATCTACTAACGGGTTAGTCATCAAGTCTTTGCCCAGACCGCTTTCGGAAATGTCGATCAGGCGCAAAACGTCTTTGGGAACGCCAGCTTCCCACATTACCTTCGCCAGCATCGCACCTGTACGGGCGGCTTCGCGCGAAGGCTTAAACACCACAGCAGAGCCGGAAGCCAGTGCTGCCGCAACGCCACCGGTCGGAATTGCCATGGGGAAGTTCCACGGAGGTGCCACCACCACTACGCGCGAGGGCACGTACCGGGCGCCTTCCAGTTTTTCCAGCTCTTTGGCTTGTTCGGCATAGTAGTGCGCAAAGTCAGCAGCTTCCGAAACTTCTACGTCGCCTTGGTCGACAGCCTTACCTGCCTCAGAACCAGCCACTTCCATCAAGTCGGCGCGGTGCTTTGACAGCATTACCCCCACATTGTGCAAGATTTCGGCGCGTTCCGCAGCCGGGCGTGCCGCCCACTTTTCCGCCGCTTTCGCAGCGCCCTCGATAATTTCCTGCAAATCTTTAGCAGTATTAACGGCTGCCTCTGCTAACACATCTGCGCCCTTTTGCGAATCCTTCATCTTCGCAACAATCTGCCGTGCCCACTCGATGTTAGCTGGCAGCGAAGGATCCGAATCCGGGGTATTGTCGAAAATCCAGTTTCCGTCCTCGTCGGTAACCAGTGCCTTAATGTCTGCTTCGGTTTCTTCCAGGCGATTCTGTTTGCGTTGCGGTCCCACCGGGTCGGTGAAAGCGTGCGAAAGTGCCGCCAGGAAGCGGTCCTCTTCGCGTTGACGCAGAGTTTCGTCGTCCGGCAATTCAAACACAGACGACATGAAGTTCGATGGCAACGCGTTTTCTTCCAAACGTCGCACCAAGTAGGCAATAGCCACATCGTATTCTTCCGGGTTTACAACCGGCACATAATAGAGCAGGTGCCCAACGTCCTCGGTAACTGCCGCCGCTTGGGGGGCAGCCATGCCCGCCAACATTTCAAATTCCAGACCTTCGGTTACGCCGCGAGCGCGCGAAAGCTCGTAGCCGAAAGCCACGGTAAACAGGTTCATGCCCGCCACACCAATGTGCACGTTTTGCAGGTGTTCGGGGCGCAGCGCGTAATCCAGGATGCGAATGTAGTTGGCGTCAGTGCGTTCCTTGGTAGGTTGGGTAACTAGTTCCCAACCGTGAACGGCTGCTTCCACCATTTCCATGGACAGGTTGGCGCCTTTGACGACGCGTACTTTAATGGGAGCGCCACCGTCGGCTACGCGCGCTGCCGCCCAGGCTTGCAGTTCTTTCATTACTGGCAGCGAGTCCGGCAGGTAGGCTTGCAGCACAATGCCGGCTTCGAGGTTCTTAAATTCTGGGCGTTCCAGGATGCGTTTGAATACGTCGACAGTCAGGTGGAGATCGTGGTATTCCTCCATGTCCAGGTTGATGAACTTCTTTGGAGTGTAGGAGTTTGCTTTTTGGTATAGCGGCAGCAGGGCGGCGACCGCGTGGTCTACAGCGTAGTCGTACGCCCACGGGTTGTGGGGACCGATTACGGCGGAAACCTTCATGGATACGTAGTCGACGTCGTCGCGTTCCAATAGGTGCATGGTGTCGCGCAGGCGTTTATCAGCTTCTTTGTCCCCGAGGATGGCTTCCCCCAGCAGGTTCATGTTCAGTCGCGCCCCGCTGGCATGCAAGCGGGCGATGGCTTTCGTCAGACCGGCACCTTTGGCGTCTAGGACGAGGTCGCCTACTAGCTGTTGGAACACTTTAGTGGCGACCGGGACCACAATTTCGGGGGCAATTTTGGCGAGTTTGCCGCCTAGTTTCAATGGCGCTTTTAGGTAGGAGGGGAGGAAGTCTGGACCCATTTCGGCCAGTTCAGCAATTTTAGTGGCGGCGACCTTTTGGTCTTCGGGGCGAATGACGCCGTCTGCGAAAGCAACAGTGAAGTCTAAACCCTTAGGGTCTTGAAGGGTGTCAGACAGCAACTTTGCTGCACGATCAGTGGGATACTTTTTGGAACGTTCGAGCCAGTCCCGGGCGCGCTCCGTCGCGCGGCGACCGATCTCTTCGTAATTTACGTCAGCCATTCTGGCTTCTCCTTTAAAGTTCAGGGTATAAAGAAAGTTCAGGGTCTAAAGACCCAAAGTTGTTTCAACATCGACACTACAACACCGAGGACGCTAAATGTTGAATACGACCACATTAGCGTCCTCGGAATATTCATTTTTGGCAGCGCCCCAGGGCGCCACCCGGCAGTTCATTCGGCTTCGGTGTAACCAATTACGGCACCGGACAATTCGGGCTTTCCGAATTGTTTTTCAATTTCTGTCATGTCGGCTGTGGACAGGGCTACGGCTTTGTCGAACTCGGCGTCAATTTCCGAGTTGGATTTGTATGTTGCCCTGCTGACCACGTAGGCGGCCAGCAGGGCAAGGACGAACCCGGGCAGTATTTCGTAGAGCCCCAGGAATTTGAACGAACCCCATATGCCTACCACCACAGCACCGGTTATCATTCCGGCGAGGGCGCCTTGCATGGTTAGTTTGCGCCAGTACAGCGACAAGATGATGATGGGTCCGAACGCGGCGCCGAATCCAGCCCACGCAAAGGCTACGAGGTTCAGGATCGAATCAGTGCGGAACCACGCAAAAACGGCTGCTAGCAAGGACACTGCCAACACCGAAATGCGCCCCAAATTCACGCCTGCCATTGCCGAAATGTCGCGTTTAGTGAACGCGTTGTAAATGTCTTCGACAATTGCCGAGGACGTCACCAACAGCTGGGAGCTGATAGTCGACATGATGGCTGCCAAAATTGCGGCCAGCATAAACCCAGCTATGATGACCGGGAACAAGGATTGTCCCATCAAAATGAACACGGATTCGGCTTTGTCTTGGGCTATCTTGGTGTGACCAAAATGGTTCGCCGCAATCCCTACAATGGCGGTACCGCCAGCGCCCACCACCGACAGGATCATCCAACCAATACCAATGCGGCGGGCTTGTTTGGCTTCTTTGGGGCTGCGCAACGCCATGAACCGCACAATAATGTGCGGCTGCCCAAAGTATCCCAAACCCCACGCCAAAGAACTGACCACCCCAACGAATGTGGCGCCACCAAAAGGCATCAGGAAGTGCGGATTAACCGCGTTTACGCCCTCAGCAACTTTGCTGAACCCACCCAAGGCAATAGTGCCCGCAATGGGCACCGCAACCAACGCCAAAAGCATCATGATGCCCTGAACCATATCCGTCCATGACACTGCCAAAAAGCCTCCCACCAGGGTGTACAAGAGGACAACTGAAGCCACTAGCACCATGCCCAAGTGGTAATCCATGCCGAAAGCGGACTCAAAGAAAGTCCCGCCGGCCACCATGCCAGAAGAAACGTAGAAGGTGAAGAACACAAAAATGATTAGGCCCGCAACAACTCGCAATAACTTCGTGTTGTCTTTCAGGCGATTTCCCAGGAAGGACGGGACTGTAATCGAGTTGCTAGCGACCTGAGTGTAAGAACGGAGACGGGGAGCTGTTACTTTCCAGTTCACCCACGCGCCCAAGGTCAGACCCACAGCAATCCAACCTTCGACGACACCGGAAAGGAAAAGTGCGCCCGGCAAGCCCATCAGGAGCCAGCCCGACATGTCCGCCGCACCCGCTGATAAGGCGGCAACAACGGGATTCAGATCGCGTCCACCGAGCATATAGTCGTCAAGATTCTTAGTGCGGGTGTAGCCCCACAATCCAATCATGGTCATTGCGGTGAAATAAATAATCATCGCGATGGCTTGTCCAGTCGTCTGTGACATAAACTTCTCACTCTCGATGAGACGAAAATAATGTTTGAACAGTAACAGCCCGATGACAGTCGCGCAACTAGGCACTTAGTCCCACACGGGCGTCCTCAAGGGCTAAGAAAAGCGACACTTCACTTCGACTTTTAGGACGAAGCGCCTAAGGCTTTACTGTCGCTTTACTGTACACCAGTTTAAAAATTGTCTCGAGGTGAAGATAAATTTTTGAGATAGTCTTTCATCGACAAGTCAATCGAAGCAGGAGAAAAATAGTGATCACTTGGTGGCACTCAATAATCCTAGGAATCGTCGAGGGGATCACTGAATTCCTTCCCGTTTCTTCCACCGGGCACCTGACAATCGCCGAAAGCCTACTGGGCTACCAAATAGATGCCCCCACCGTCACGGCTTACACCGCTATCATCCAAGTGGGCGCCATGCTGGCAGCCGTAATCTACTTTTGGAAAGACATCGTACGTATTGCCACCGCCTTCTTCAGTGGCATCACCAACCCGCGAAAACGCTGCACCGACTACCAAATGGCGCTGGCAATTATCGGCGGCTTTGCCGTTACTGCAGTGGTCGCCCTCCTGACAAAACCCCTGATAGAGGGTCCTTTACGGTCCTTATGGTTCGTGGCAGGTGGGCTGATTATTTGGGCGCTTGTGATGTACTGTGGGGACCGCATGTGGCCGTGGCGTGGGGAAGATTCTATCCGCCTAAAAGACGGTTTGATCCTAGGTTTGATTCAGTGCCTTTCATTGATTCCGGGCGTATCACGATCCGGCGCCACCATTGTTGGCGGGCTGTTTATGGGACTTGACCGGGTGGCTGCAACCCGTTTCAGTTTCTTCCTGGGGATCCCTACTTTAGTGGCGGCTGGGGGCATGCAAGCCGTCAGCGAATTTTCTGCAATTGGCGGCGCGGGCGGTGTCGGCTGGGGCGCCACCATCATTGGCACAGTAGTTTCCGGAGTGGTCGCTTACGCCTCCATTGCGTGGCTGCTGCGTTTTGTATCCACGAACAATTTCACCGCATTTGTTATCTACCGAATAATTATCGGTTTCGTAATGGTGGGTCTGATTTGCGCCGGAATAATGATCGCCTAAAGCGGTTTATCAGCAACCAAAAATTCTGGAAAACTGTCCAGAATGTGAACAAAAACGGGGGCTTCCTTACGAGGACGAAAGCCTCCGTTTTCGTTTGGTGTCAGATACTAATAGGCGGGGTAAGACGCGGCGACGTAGTTTCGCAACTTTGCGAATCTGCGGTTTAGCCGCCACACCACCAAGCACCCATCATTTTGCCTCCCGCCACTAATACTTAGCGCACCGGCAGCGGCTCTTGGGGGCATTCCTTGGCTGCCAACGCCATAGTACGTTGTTCCGCCGCTGTCACCGACAGTGACCACTTTTGTTTTATAGCCACTTGGCGCGCAATATACGCACAGTGAAAAGCATTATTAGAAGGCATCCACTGGTCGGCACTGGACGCACCCTTCGCCTGATTCGCCGGACCATCCGCAGCTAACAACACCAACGGGTCGTTCGCATACTGTTCCCGTTTGTTTTCATCCCACTGGTACGCCCCAGAATTCCACGCGTCCATCAGGGCGACCACATGGTCAATTTGCACCGCTGAGCTGCTGTGCTCCCCCCGCCGAAAATTGATCGTTTTCCCAGTGTATGGGTCGTTTAACACTCCCTGCGCAACAACACATTCGTGCGTGCCCGGCTTTGCTGCCACCCCAGTCATATCCCGGCGCAAAATATCATTGCGAGTATCGCAACCATTATGGTCCACATCCGCCCACTTTTTCCCAAAACGCGCCCGGTCATATTTCGCATTCGGATTAGCCCTACGCACCGGCAACGCCGCAACAGCCTGCGCCAAATCCTGGTTTTTTGCGACCCGCAAAATATTCTCAGTTTTTTTGCCCAGGTCGAGGACGGACCCCAGGGTGTTCCTTCCAGCTATGCCTTTAGTGCCCAAACCTGCCAAGTCCAGCCCGCCAGGGGCGAGCGCCCACAACAACAAGCCGACAACTACTAACCAAACCAGGAAATCTCCGGCCCGAAACTCTTTACGCATAACACTTACTATTACCCCATGGGGTGACTATCTACAGATAAGAATTGCGCGTTGTGGACAGATGTGATTGTCCACAGACCGCGCAAACCCTTGAAATAGTGCGGATGTAAAACCGTCCTAGTCACGTTGCTCATGCTTGGGCGCACCGGTAGGACGGGTCTTCGTGGAACGGCTGGTACGCACGCGATGTTCGCCCGCCAAACCGTCCTCGTTAAGTCCCCGCCGCCGCAAAATCGACCGCAACTGTCGGGGCGTCATAGTTACCGTCCACTCTCCGCTGACAGGCAGACGCCACTTGCGCCACCCCGCGAGCGCCACAAACATTGCCCCCGTAACAGTGGCCGCCAGCATTCCCAACATGGGCTGACCAATGTTATAAAACAAGACGGTCACCAAGGCTGCCAACGCGGCAGGAATCGCATACAGCGTGTTCCCACCAAAAATGCGCGGAATAATGCCCGCACTGACATCGCGAATCATACCTCCCCCCACAGCCGTGATAACCCCCATCATGAGGGCGGGAATAACGCCATACCCCAAGTTCAATGTTTTTAGCACCCCAGTAGCCGCCCAGCATCCCAACACCACACCGTCAGCAAACGCTAATAATCGCTGCGCATACCGGTGCGAAAAGCGCAAACAGAACGCAATAAACGCGCCCGCCAACGCGGTTGACAAGTAATACGGGTCAGTGAGGGCGACCGGGGGTCCCGCCTGCAAAAGTGTGTCACGAAGCATACCGCCACCCAATGCGGACATGATAGCCAGCACCGCAAAACCGACCGCATCAAACTTGCGGTCGCGGGCTAACTGGCCGCCCAAAATGCCGTTGAGCAGCACTCCCATCAGGTCAAGACCGCGAAAAAGGTCGGGAAGAAACTGGTTTAATTCGTGCAACACGACATCAGTTTAGTGGGGAAAAGTGCGCCTCCAAAACCTAAAAAAACACCAACAAAACAGTTTTCCCTGTCAATTCACAGATAGGACCATGTTGTCCCCAAGGGGAGGGGGGTACATTGTCAATCAGAGGTCAGGTTCTTGAAAATATAGACGACCTTCGCGACTTGATAGAGACTCTCTTCAAGCTTCTATGAGATGGGGAACGCAGTTTGGGGGACCGCTGAGGCGGTCCCCCAAACTGTTTCATTCAACCAATTCTATTAGTACACAACCAGTCTGACTAGACGTTCGCTTCAGCCCAGTCTGTCAACTGGTTATCAGGGCAACTGGACTGCTGAGGCGTCACCCCACTGCCCGCCAAGGACGGGCGCGCAGGCGTCCTCGCCCCGCACGCCAATCCCAGCAATACATAAGACAGCAACCCAACCCGGACCCTAAATGAACCCCTGCGCAATCATGGCATCAGCAACCCTAGTAAAGCCCAAAATGTTCGCACCCATAACGTAGTTACCGTCCTCGCCATATTCAGCCGCCGTAGCCGCGCACCCGTCGTGAATATCTTTCATGATGCGCTCTAGCTTAGCCGCCGTCTCGTCAAAAGACCACCGGCAACGCGACGCATTCTGCTCCATCTCCAAAGCAGAAGTCGCCACTCCGCCCGCATTCGCCGCCTTACCAGGCGCAAACAACACGCCCGCATTTTGGAAATGCTCAATCGCAGCCGGGGTCGAAGGCATATTTGCGCCCTCCGCCACACACTTCACCCCACCACGAATCAGTGCCAAGGCATCCGTATCGTCCAACTCGTTTTGAGTAGCACACGGTAAAGCTACCGTAACCGGTACACTCCACGGGCGGGCACCCGCCGTAAACACCGCGCCAGACTTACGTTGCGCATAAACCGAAATACGCGCCCGGTCGACCTCTTTCACCTGCTTCAGCAAAGCAACATCGATACCGTCCTCGTCGAACACCCACCCAGATGAATCCGAAACCGTAACCACCTTTGCGCCCAACTTTTGCGCATATTCCGCCGCATAAATGGCAACATTCCCAGACCCAGAAATAGCCACAGTTTGCCCATCCATGCTCTCGCCCCGTCGCGCCAACATAGAATTTGCAAACATGACCGTGCCATACCCGGTCGCCTCCGTACGAGCCAAAGACCCACCCCAGCCTAAGCCCTTACCCGTAAGGACGCCCGCCTCGAACCGGTTTGTGAGCCGCTTATACTGCCCAAACAAATAACCAATTTCGCGTCCACCCACACCAATATCACCAGCAGGCACATCCGTAAACTGACCAATATGGCGGTAAAGCTCCGCCATAAAAGCTTGGCAAAACCGCATCACCTCGTTGTCAGACTTGCCATGCGGATCAAAGTCAGAACCGCCCTTACCGCCACCAATGCCCTGACCAGTCAGCGCATTTTTGAAAATTTGTTCGAAACCAAGAAACTTTATGATGTTCCGGTTCACCGTATGGTGAAAACGCAAACCACCCTTGTAAGGTCCCAACGCCGAATTAAACTCCACCCGGTACCCGCGATTCACCACACACTTACCCGCATCATCAATCCAAGGAACCCGAAAAATAATCTGCCGTTCAGGTTCCA
Organism: Actinomycetaceae bacterium; assembly: GCA_030528145.1. Classification (GTDB taxonomy): domain Bacteria; phylum Actinomycetota; class Actinomycetes; order Actinomycetales; family Actinomycetaceae; genus Winkia. The sequence goes on along the minus strand of JAUMZK010000011.1, from coordinate 44,260 downwards.
CCAACCGCTCCAACAATGCGTGATCGTAATACTCGGGGTGCTTTTCCAAAACCGGACCAATACTCCCCAAAAATTCCTCCATAGCCTGGTGGAACTCCGGCTCAGCCGGATTGCGACGCAGAACGTCCTCATAAGCTTTTTCCGCGATAGGATGCACAATTTTTCCTTTTCTTTGCATTTCTTTACCGTTACTCCCTTTAATAGTGCTCGCCCACACGGCAAAATCCCACCCACGTACCGCGAAATGAACACAGCAAATCAAAAACTTCCCCACAAAACCCATTACGAGGACGATAGTCCAGATCCGCCACGCTCCGGTACCAATTCGCAAGAGTAGCGCCCGGGTCTGGGGAAAAATTCACTTGATTTCAACAAAAGAGTTTGCGGTCAGCAAAATAGTTTGCACTCACGGGACTGTTTTTTCGTGAGGCACAATTATTTTGCCCAGGTGAAACTGTATAACGTTTGCACTCAGCAAAATCATTATGCCTCAGCAAAATAGTTTGCACTCACGAACACACAAGGTGACCGATGGCGGTACGAACGTTCCCGCGCCTACTCCAGCGCCCAACCGCCCTCGTCCGTGCTCCACCGCACTTCCTTGCTGGCAAGATACAAAATGCCTTCTACTAATCCCCACACAGACATTGCCGCCGTAGCCAGCCCAAACGTAAAAATACCGCCGATGGTGGCTACCAACAGTTGGGTCAACGCGATACTCGTACGCCCCAGGTAGAAATTGTGAATGCCCCAAGTGCCCAAGAAAATTCCCAACAATCCGGCGACAACGCGGCTCTTCCCGCCCATCGGATTCCTCGGCGCTCCAGTCGCTGGATCATACGCATACTGTCCGGCGCCTGCCATCCCCACGTACTGACCGTAGCCGACCTGAGCATACCCACCAGCCTGCGCGTAGCCACCTTGCCCCATTGGGGTCTGCTGCCCATAAGTCAGCGGCTGGGCGCCCTCGGATTGCCCATAACCGGACTGCGCCTGGTAGCTACCGCCTTGCGGAACAGTGTATGGGTTCTGTTGTTCTTGCTCGACACCTGCCATGCCCGCACTTCGCATCCCCTGCTGGTCAAGTTTGTTCGGATCAGAAAAATCCTCGTTATCGTACTGGTTAGGCGAAGGAGTTGTCATTCGTTCTTATTTCCTTACTTCCGTGCTTTCTTTTTTACTTTCGGTCAGTACCTGCCGTGCGTGCTTATTTGCCGCACTGCCGCCTGTGACAATAATACCCAGAACAATAACGCACAGCATTGGACCCATAATGCAGATCTGACTCATACGCAGACTCGGGGCCAAGCTCAAAATAGCAAACAGGTTCATAACCGCGATCACCGCCCCCATGATGAAGAAAGGTCGCGCTTGGAAGTGCCCTTCCCGCCAGGTGGTTTCACTGTGCATCAGCGCGCGTGTGCGAAACCCCAATTTGCTTCCTGGCACAAAATTCTTTCGTTCCGCCGCTAAAGCCAAATAGAACGCCCATAGTCCCAAGACCAACAGCACTGCCCCAAACAAGCTGGCAATTAATAATTGCATGATAATTCCTTACACTTTGGCAGGTGAGCCCCAAAAACCGCCGTCACTTTCGGGGTTTCACCACCGCCAGCTAGCCGAATAGTTTCGGCAGCACTTGCACGCTTTCTTCGGCTAGTTCTGGCAGGTCAATTACGAGGACGTCCCCGCCGGTTTCGGTGGAGGGCGCGAAAGTAACCAGGGAACCACCGGTGGTACCAATGCGGGCGCACGTGACGCCCTCGGCTTCAGCAGCGACGGCTACCATACGGACCGCGCTTTCGGGCACCGCCACCAGGGCGCGTGCCTGGCTTTCGCTAAACAGCTTCGCGGTATCATCCAGGTTAGCCGTGCCCACCCGTTCGAGGTCGATGTTTACGCCCACTCCATAGCGTGCCGCTGATTCCAGCACGGTTAGTGCCAGTCCGCCAGTAGAAAGGTCATGGGCTGCGCGAACAACCTTTTTTCCATCAACTTTGGCTGCGTTTATGGCGACGAGGACGCGTCCTAACGCCATTTCTTTGTCTAGGTCCACGCGCGGCGGTAAGCCACCTAGGTGACCGTGTACGATGCGCGCCCAGGCGCTGCCGTCCAGTTCATCGGCGGTATCGCCGAGCAGTAAGACTGCCAGTCCTTCTTCTTGCCACCCCGAAGGAGCCGCCATAGTGACGTCCTCCATCAGACCCAACATGCCCACCACGGGGGTGGGATTAATGGAGTTGTCCAGGCGTCCGTTTGCTTCCCCACTGGAGTTATAAAGGGACACGTTGCCACCCGTCACAGGCACAGACATGTGCTTGCACCCGTCCGCTAAACCGGTCATGGCGGTGACCAGCTGCCACATGGATTCGCTCTGTTCAGGACTGCCAAAGTTCAGACAGTTCGTGATGGCGATAGGCCGGGCCCCGACCGTACACACGTTGCGGTAGGATTCTGCCAACGCCTGCTGTGCCCCCGCGTACGGGTCTAATTTGGTGTACCAACCGTTGGCGTCGGTGGCAATAGCAATGCCGCTGAGGCTGTCTTCGCCAACGCGGATAACACCCGCATCGTCGGGTTGAGACAGGGCCGTATTACCGCGCACATAGCGGTCGTATTGGTTAGTAATCCAGGCTTTGGACGCATGGTTGGGGTGCAATGCTAGCTGCCGTATTTGGGAGGTCAATTCCGAGGGCGATGCGCTGCGCGGCAGTTTCGTGGCGCTGTCCGCCTGCATTGCGTCCTGCCAGGCGGGACGGGCGTACGGACGGTCGTAAACGGGTCCTTCGTGGGCCACAGTTTTGGGGTCCACGTCCACAATGCGTTCGCCAAAGTGGTCGATAGTGAGGCGCCCATCCCCCGTAACCTCCCCGATTACGGCGGCTTCCACATCCCACTTGTTAATAATTTTCATGAAGGCATCCAGCTTTTCGGGGGTAACCACAGCCATCATGCGTTCCTGGGATTCGGACATCAGAATTTCCCCAGCGGTCAAGGTGGGGTCGCGCAGCAACACGTTTTCCAAATCCACGTGCATACCCGAGTCGCCGTTTGATGCCAATTCACTGGTAGCACAGGAAATACCGGCAGCACCCAAATCTTGAATAGCCTCAACCAAACCGGCGGCAAACAATTCCAGGCAGCATTCAATCAGAACTTTTTCCATGAAGGGGTCGCCCACCTGTACGGAAGGGCGTTTCGTGGGCATGCCGTCCTCGAAAGTTTCAGATGCCAAAATGGACGCCCCACCGATGCCATCCCCACCGGTACGGGCACCGAAGAGGACGACTTTGTTGCCAACGCCCTCGGCATTAGCCAAATGAATGTCCTGGTGTTTCATAACCCCCACGCACAGCGCGTTCACCAGTGGGTTGCCCTGGTAGGACGGGTCGAACTCGGTTTCCCCGCCAATGTTAGGCAGCCCCAAACAGTTACCATATCCGCCAACGCCTGCCACAACACCGTGTACTACGCGCGCAGTATCAGGATGTTCCGGCGCACCAAAACGTAGCTGGTCCATAACCGCAACCGGACGTGCGCCCATCGAAATAATGTCGCGCACAATCCCACCCACGCCGGTGGCGGCGCCTTGGTAGGGTTCTACGAAACTGGGATGGTTGTGGCTTTCCACTTTGAAGGTCACGGCCAGCCCGTCGCCCACGTCCACAACGCCCGCATTTTGTCCCATGCCAACCAGCAGGCGTTCTTTCATCGCGGGGGTGGTTTTACCGCCGAACTGGTCGCTCAAATGCTTCTTTGAGGACTTGTAGCTGCAGTGTTCTGACCACATTACTGAATACATTGCCAGTTCCGCATTAGTAGGACGCCGCCCCAACAGGTCTTTGATGCGGGCGTATTCGTCCTCTTTCAACCCTAATTCCGCATAGGGCATGTCCTGATCTGGCGTAGCTTTGGCGTCCGCAATAGTGTCCGGGTGTTCTGGTTCTTTCTGGTTCATTCGTTCTCCAAATTCACTTAAATCTGTACGTCTGTTCGAAGTTATCCCCAGGACCTGTGGATTCTTTATTTCCCGAGGACGAACCCTAAAGTTCTACTTGAAATTGAAGTTTTCCCTGAATTTCCGGGATTTCGCCACATACCAAGTTTCGTCCTCGTCGTCAACTTACATAGTTATCCACAAGTTTTATCCACAAGGTTGTGCACAGGAGTGTTTGCCCAGCAAAACCTGTGGAAATCGCTGTGGGAAACAATTTCTTAGCCCAAAATCCTTTGTAGAACTGACTTGAACAACAAAATCCCGTCCGTGCCCGCATGAGAACCTTCAGCAGATTCAGGACCAAAGCCCCACTCAGCGGCGTGCTCGGGGTGTGGCATCATGCCCACCACGTTGCCGGCCTGGTTGCAAATACCAGCAATGTCATTCAAAGAACCGTTCGGATTCACTTCCTGATAGCGGAAGACTACTTGCCCTTCGCCCTCCAAACGTTTTAGCCCCTCCGGGTCCAACTGGAAGTTACCCTCACCATTTTTCAGCGGGACCGTAATGCGGTCGCCCTCGGACAATCCCCCCGTCCAAGCAGTATGCGCATTTTCCACGCTCAAAATTTGATCCCGGCAGATGAATTGACGCGACTCGTTGCGCATCAAAGCTCCCGGTAACAAGTGAGATTCGCACAAAACCTGGAAGCCATTACAAATGCCCAGTACCGGCAGACCTGCCTTTGCCGCAGTAACGACCTCGGACATGACCGGGGAAAAAGCCGCAATAGCGCCGCAACGCAAATAGTCGCCATAACTGAAACCGCCCGGCAACACCACCGCGTCAACACCGTGCAAATCCGTGTCTTTATGCCACAAAGCCACCGGCGTCCCACCCGCCAAAGCGATAGCACGCGCGGCGTCCTGGTCATCTAGCGTTCCCGGGAAAGTTACAACACCAATGCGAGTCACTTAGTCCTCCAGCGCTTCCACGCGGACAATATCTTCAATAATTGGGTTAGACAGCATTTCTTCGGCAGCCTTACGAGCGGCCGCCAGCTCCCGGTCGGTCACCGGACCTTCGCAAGTCAGCTCGAAACGCTTACCTTGACGCACCGCAGAAAACTCAGTAATTCCCAGACGCGGCAAAGCGCCCCCAACCGCTTTACCCTGCGGATCTAAAATTTCTGGCTTCGGCATAATATCGACGACAATACGTCCCATCGTTCCTCCTAATAAACGGTGCAACTAAAGTCTAACTACTAAAATTTTTCCCCAGTCAAGCGCTCATACGCCTCAATGTAACGGTCCCGCGTACGGTCAACAACTTCTGGGGGCAACGCCGGCGGCTGCTCACCACTGCCCCTATCCCACCCAGATTCGGCACTATTTAGCCAGTTACGCACAAACTGTTTATCAAAACTGGGCGTCACCTGCCCCTCCCGCCACTGGTCAGCTGGCCAAAAACGTGAAGAATCAGGGGTGAGTACCTCATCTGCCAACACCAACTCCCCAGTTTCCGGGTGCGCCCCGAACTCGAACTTGGTGTCTGCCAAAATAATGCCCGCCTGTGCCGCCACCGAACTGGCGCGTGCAAAAACCGCCAATGTAGTTTCCTTCAATGCGGTAGCGGCGTCCTCGCCAACCATCTGCACGGTGCGTTCAAACGACACGTTTTCGTCATGTTCACCAACCTGCGCTTTCGCAGCCGGAGTATAAATAGGTTCCGGCAAGCGCGAAGCCTCGGTCAAACCGGGCGGCAACGCCACCCCACACACGCTGGAAGACTGGCGATATTCCGCCAAACCCGAGCCGGTCAGGTAAGCGCGCGCCACACACTCTACCGGATACATATTCAGTCGCCGTACAATTACGGCCCGCCCTTCAACAGCGGAAGGAACGGGCTCGGAAAGTAAATGGTTTGGGACAATGTCAGAAATTTGGCTAAACCACCAATTGGTCAGTTTCGTCAAAACCTTGCCCTTATCGGGAATGACCGAAGGTAACACGAAATCAAACGCCGAAATGCGATCAGAGGTGACCACCAGCAATCTGTCCTGGGGCCCAGACGTGGGCGCATAAATATCGCGGACCTTACCGCTGGCAATATGCGACCACCCATCAAAAACTGCGGGATTGCTCATAGACCAATCATTGCATGAAAGCGGCAAGTCGCGCGACAAAGAATCAGGTAGCGGGCGCTTCTATGGAGACCCTTCCCAACTACAGTTGCGCAATGTCCGTGCGGTAGTGTCCGCCCTCCAACGTTATCAGTGCCATCCCCGCATAAGCGCGCTGACGTGCCTGTTCCACTGTGGCGCCCTCGCCCACCACAGCCAAAACGCGACCGCCACTACTGACCAGGTGATCGCCCTCGCGCTTAGTTCCGGCGTGGATTACGTGTACATTTTCGAGGGCGTCCGCTTGCGTTACGCCCGTAATCTTGCCGCCCGTCTGCGCACTTTGGGGGTATCCTGGCGACGCCAAAATCACGTCCACTGCCGCCGTGCCTTTCCACTGCAAATCCCCAAAATCCGCCAGTTTACCAGTAGCAGTCGCAAACAACGCCTGCCCTAACGGGGATGCCAGACGGGGAATAACCACCTGTGTTTCCGGATCCCCGAAACGCACGTTGAATTCCACCACCCGCACGCCCTTGGACGTCAAAGCCAAACCGCAATACAACAAGCCCACAAAAGGCGTGCCGCGCCTAGCCATCTCTTGTACAGTAGGCACCGCCACCGTATTCACCACCTGGGAAACCAAGTCTGGCGGCGCCCACGGCAACGGCGAATATGACCCCATGCCACCCGTGTTGGGTCCGTCGTTACCGTCCAAAGCCCGCTTGAAATCCTGCGCTGGCGACAGCGGCACCACATTTTCCCCGTCACACAAGCAAAACAGTGACACCTCGGGACCGTCCAAAAACTCTTCAACAACCAGGCTGCCCCCACGCGCAAAAATAGCGGCAGCGTGAGCGCGCGCAGCGTCCTCGTTATCAGTAACCACCACACCTTTGCCTGCCGCCAAACCGTCTTCTTTCACCACGTAAGGGGTACCGAAACGGGCAAAAGCGTCCTCGACCTGGGACATTTCGCGGCAATGCACGCCGGTGGCCGTGGGAACGCCCGCCGCAACCATGACTTCTTTCGCGAAAGCCTTAGAGCCTTCCAACCGCGCCGCCTGGGCAGAAGGACCAAAGCAAGCAATACCCGCGCCGCGAACCGCATCCGCCACACCGGCTACCAGGGGTGCCTCCGGCCCCACCACCACCAAGTCGACCCCCAGTTCAATGGCTGTTTCCGCCACATAATCAGGATCCGTGGTGCTACCGGCAACCAGCGTCGCCGCCCCAGCCATTCCCGGATTTCCTGGCAATGCGAAAATTTCAGAAACCTGCGGGTCCAAAGACAGCCCGCGCACAAGCGCATGTTCGCGCCCACCATTACCAACAACTAACACCTTCACGGAACTACCATACATTTTCCGGGATGGTCTGGGCAGACTAAGTGAGCGCCCGTCTTCTTCATTTACTTCGCGACCACCAGTTCGGCAATTTGGATAGCGTTTAGCGCCGCCCCTTTGCGCAAGTTGTCACTGGAAATTACCATTGTCAGACCGCGCCCGGCAGGTGCCGCCTGATCTGCGCGAATGCGTCCTACTAAAGACGGATCTGTGCCGACAGCCGCCAGCGGAGTGGGCACGTCCACCACCGCCACCCCTGGGGAATGCGCCAGGATTTCGGTAGCGCGCTGGGGCGAAAGAGGGTTTTCAAACCAGGCGTTCACCACCAGAGTGTGCCCAGTAAAGACGGGCACGCGTATGCAAGTTCCAGAAACTGCCAATTCGGGAATGCCCAAAATTTTGCGCGATTCGTTGCGCAGTTTTTGTTCTTCGTCGGTTTCGCCGCTGCCGTCACTGACCATATTTCCCGCCAAAGGGACCACGTTGAAAGCAATCGGGGCGACATACGGACCCAGTTCTTCGTTCCCTAATTTCCCGAGGACGCCCGCCCCGGCGGTGACCAGATTTTCCGGTTCCGCCTGGGTTACGCGTCTGGCTTGGTCTGCGAGCGCGCGCACTCCGGCGCGCCCTGACCCGGAAACCGCCTGGTAGGTGGCAACCATAAGACGGTTGAGGGTGAATTCGCGGTGCAAAGGTCCGAGTACTGGCATTGCCGCCATAGTGGTGCAATTGGGGTTAGCGATGATGCTTTTGGGACGGTTTTTCAGGGCGTCCGGGTTGACTTCGCTAACAACCAAGGGCACGTCAGGGTCTGCACGCCACGCTGAAGAGTTGTCTATAACCGTGGCCCCGGCGACGGCAAATTTCGGTGCATACTGGCGGGAAGCTTGCCCCCCAGCACTGAAGATAGCCACGTCTATACCTTGCAGGTTTGCGGTAGCGACGTCCTCGACAACAATATTTTCCCCGCGAAATTCCAGGGTTTTACCGGCACTGCGGGAGGACGCGAAAAAGCGCACGCGCGCCGCCGGAAACTGCCGTTGCACCAAAATATTGCGCATTACAGCGCCCACCTGACCGGTGGCACCAACAACTGCTAATGTGGTCATCTGCCGCTCCCCGCGTAAACTATTGCTTCCGGACCGACCGCGTCCAAACCGAAGGCAGTGTGTACCGCCCTCAGGGCCACGTCTAAATCGTCCAGTCCGGTCACCACGGAAATACGAATTTCCGAGGTCGAAATCATACTTATATTCACTCCGGTCCGGGCGAGGGCGCCAAACAGTTTTGCTGACACCCACGGGTGCGAACGCATCCCGGCGCCCACCAGCGACAAAATCCCAATTTCTGAATTGTCGGATAGTTCATGGTAGCCCAGGTCGTCCTTGGCATGCGTCAGTGCTTCCAGAGCGCGACGGGCATCTGCTTCTGGCAAAGTAAAGGAAATGTTCGCCCGTCCAGGTTCGCTGACTCCCACGTTTTGCACAATCATGCCGATTTTGGCGCCAGCGTTAGCGACGACCTCGAACATGCGCGCCGCCGCCCCCGGTTCGTCTGGCAAACCAATGACAGTAATTTTTTCTTGAGTTTTGTCGTGGGCGATGCCACTGATGATGGGTTGTTCCACCTTTGCCTCCTGGTTCAGTGCGGCCGCAGGCACTATGCCGGCAAGTTCCGGCGGGGCCACCTGGTTGGATATCCACGTCCCTTCTTTGTCCGAAAAACTGGAGCGAACATGCAAAGGAACGTTGTAACGGCGGGCAAATTCCACCGCACGAGTGTGCAAAATTTTGGCGCCATGTGCGGCCAATTCCAAGGCTTCTTCATAGCGCACCGCCGGCAGCTGGTGGGAGGAGGGAACCACGCGGGGGTCCGCACTGAACATGCCATCCACGTCGGTGTATATTTCGCAAACGTCTGCTTGCAAGGCGTGGGCGAGGGCGACCGCAGTAGTATCGGACCCACCCCGCCCCAGTGTGGTCACGTCCAAATTGTCGTTAACACCTTGAAAACCCGCTACTACCGCAATATGACCGGCTTTGATGGCGCGGGCGATTCTTTCGGGAACCATAGCGGTTATGGACGCATGCCCGTAAGTGGCGTCGGTGTGTATGCCAGCTTGCTGACCAGTGTAGGAACTGGCGGGTGCCCCCATTTCAGTTAGTGCCATTGCCAACAGCGACATTGATATGCGTTCGCCTGCTGTTAACAAAATATCCAGTTCTCGACTGTTCGGATTTGTGGTCAGTTCGGCTGCCATGTCTAACAGTTCGTCGGTGGTGTCGCCCATTGCCGAAACTACTACCACTACTTGGTGTCCTTGGTTGCGGGTGGCGATTATGCGCCCTGCCACCCGCCTGATACTCGCAGTGTCAGCAACCGAAGAGCCGCCAAACTTTTGTACGATGAGTGCCACACTCATCCTTTCTTTGAAAACCTGAAATTCCACACTACCCAGGCGTCCTCGGAAAATCTGCGGACGTCAATATATTGAGATACTTAGGTTCAGTTTCGCCTTACAGCGACCCGAGGCTGACCTGACCCCCAGCGAACTCCACCACCTGAACCGCAGCCCTCTAACCGCAAAACCTGGGTTTCGCCCTCGTTACACCATGTCCACCATGTCGGCGATGGAATTGTACACCTCGAAGGGTCGGTAGGGGTAGGTATAAACTTCGTCGGCAGTGGTAGAACCGCTCAAAACCAGGTAGGTGCGCAGACCTGCCTCAATGCCGGCTTGCACGTCAGTGTCCATGCGGTCACCCACGAATGCCGTGGATTCCGAGTGCGCACCCAACTTGTTCAGCCCGGCGCGAATCATTACCGGATTAGGTTTACCAATAAAGTACGGTTTGCGCCCAGTAGCCGCCTGAATCATTGATGCCACTGACCCGGTGGCAGGAATTAGCCCCTGTGCGGAAGGACCGGACACGTCCGGATTCGTAGCAATAAACTTCGCACCTGCCGCTATCAACCGGCAAGCTTTTGTAATCGCCTCAAAACTGTACGTGCGGGTTTCCCCAATTACCACGTATTCCGGGTCAGATTCCGTCAGCACATACCCGGCTTCATGCAGTGCCGTAGTCAGCCCAGCTTCCCCAATCGCAAAAGCAGTGGAACTAGGGGATTGCTGTTTCAGGAAGGACGCGCACGCCTGCGCGGACGTCCAAATGTTTTCTTCGGGAATTTGCAGCCCGGAATTCGCCAACCGCGCTGACAGGTCGCGGGACGTAAATATGGAATTATTCGTGAGGACGAGGAACGGGTAGTCCTTTTCCTTTAGTTTTCTCAGAAAGTCTTCTGCGCCTGGCAGGGCATGGTTTTCGTGGATTAGCACCCCATCCATGTCAGATAGCCAGGCTATCGGTTTCGGCAGATCCTTCACAGGAGTGAGGTCTAGCACGCTGTTCATGTGTTCTCCTATTCGACTTGGCGGCGCCCCTCAAAGGCGCGACCTAAAGTAATTTCGTCGGCATATTCCAGGTCGCCACCAACGGGCAAACCGGATGCCAGCCGCGTGACTTTTATTCCGAGGACGCCCAAAGTGCGCGACAAATAAGTGGCGGTGGCTTCGCCCTCGATATTAGGGTCCGTGGCAATAATAGTTTCGGTAATTTGGTCGTCTTTTAGACGTTCCAGAAGTTCGCGAATACGCAACTGGTCTGGTCCTACCCCGTTCAGGGGATCTATTGCCCCACCCAACACGTGGTACAACCCCCGAAAGCTGCGTGTGCGTTCAATTATGCCAATATCTTTTGCTTCCTCTACTATACAAATAATCGTATTGTCTCGGCGCGGGTCGGTGCATATTTGACATTTCTCATGCGCCGAAATATTCCCACATATTTCGCAAAAACGCACTTTTTCTTTGACCGTGGTGATGGCTTCGGTCAGCATTTTTGCCTCCCGAGGGTCCATTTCTAAAATGTGGAAGGCCAGGCGTCCTGCGGATTTAGGGCCGATGCCGGGCAGGCGCCCTAGTTCGTCTATGAGGTCTTGTAAAGGTCCCTCGTACACTGCTTTCCTTCCTAGTTATCGTGGCGAATATCGTCGATTACGGTTACGCCCAAGATGGCTTGGGCGGCGGCTAAGCCCACTGTTAGTGCGTCCTCGGCAGCCGGGTCGTCTGGGCTGACGAAGTCGTCCATGTTGGTGGTCGCGGTGGTTTCGCGCGTTTGGTTGCGATACTGTTCGACTATTTGCGAGCCGGTCAGCGGGCGCAATTCGGTGACATTGGACGGGTTGGTGGACGGCGCGAACTGGGGTTCTGCATGAGGCACGGTTTGGGGTGCGAAATTGCCCTGGGCTTCAGATGCAGCCGGTCTGGGCGCGATTGTGGAAACGGTCTGGGGCTGTTCTAATGTTTCTTTTTCCGAGGACGCCACCCCGGTTTCGCCTGCCGCTTCATTTGTTGGTGGGGTGGGTTCCCAGGAAACTACTGCCGACCAAGGTGCCTGCGGTGGGGCGTCCTCGAAATCACCTGTGGTGTTAGGAACCGCGGTCGCCACTTGGAGGGCTGCGTTCTCTGGAAAAGGTGCGGATAAAGACGCGGTGTCTTGCGGGGCGGCGGGTGGTTGCGCCACAACCGGCCATTCCGAGGACGCTACCTGCTGAGGACCAGAAACGTGCGCGGGTTCTTGCTGGCGGGGCGTTTCTGGTCCGTCGCTAAAAGGGTGGGGTTCGTCCTCGTGGTCTGTATCGCGCCCAAATATGGCGCGAACCTGCACGTTCATACCTAAAAGTTCGTGGATGACGGCGGCAACCACTTGTCCGTGTGTGGGGTCGGCATTAAATCCGGCGCTCATGCGTTCGTTCGGCATTAGCAATAACAGTTCCCCGTTCGCGATGCGCCCCACCTGGCTGGCTTGGATGCGTGCCCACGTCGAACGCTTTTGTCGCTCTACTCCACCCAGGATGTCCGCCCAGCGTTGGCGAATTAGTTCGCTGTTTTCGCCCACTTTTTCGGAGGGTTGGTTGGCGGGTGCGGGCGCTTCTGGGATGTGCGGGGTCTGTTTTGGTGCGGCAGCATTTGCGAGGGCGCTCGTGGCGGTCTGGGCTTCGACCACAGCGACCGGGCTTTCAGTTGGCATAGGCGCAGTAGTGCCAGCGGCAGAACTGTCGCCGCCTGTACGCTTGCGTTGGCGCGCCAGCATTTCCCGCACGCCGGCTGCGGAATCTACACTGGCGGTGGCGAAATTAGTAGCCGCCGATCCGCCTTTTTCCTTCCCGTCTGTAACGTTTCTGGGACCGGTTCCAACCGTTTGCCTGGTCGATCCCGCAGGGGTAGGTATCGGACTGGTATCAGCATTTTGTGGTGTGGTCGTGGGCAGCAGGATACGCGCTATCAGCAATTCCAGTTGCAGGCGGGGGCTGGTGGCGCCCGCCATCTGGGTCAGGGCGTCCGATACGAGGTCGGCAGCGTGCGCAATGCTTCCCCCACCCCAGTTTTGGGATTGGACCCGCATACGCTCAATCTGATCCGTGGGGACGCCCGCCAGCGCGGCATCGTCCCCGTGGGTGACGGCCAGCAGCAACAGGTCGCGCAGGCGTTGCAATAGGTCTTCAGCGAATCGTCGGGGGTCGTGCCCAGATTCCACTACCCGTTCGATTATTCGGAACGCAGCCGCGCCATCGCGTCCGGCGAGGGCGTCCACCGTCTGATCCAGCAGGCTTGCGTCTGTATAACCCAACAGGTGAACTGCAGTTTGGTAGTTGATAGTGTTGCCGTCACTGCCTGCCATTAGTTGGTCGAGGACGCTCAGGGTGTCACGTACGGAACCGCCACCGGCGCGCATTACCAGGCCGAGGACGCCGCCCTCGGGAATAATGCCTTCTTGCTGGCACAGCTGCCCCAAGTAGGATTCCATGGCTTCGGGGGGAACCAAGCGGAATGGGTAGTGGTGGGTGCGCGAACGAATCGTAGAAATGACTTTTTCGGGTTCGGTGGTGGCAAAAATGAACTTGACGTGTTCGGGGGGTTCTTCGACGAGTTTCAGTAGCGCGTTGAAACCCGCCGAGGTGACCATGTGGGCTTCGTCCAAAATAAAAATTTTGAAGCGGTCGCGCACTGGCGCAAAGGCGGCGCGTTCGCGCAGTTCGCGGGCATCGTCGACACCGTTGTGCGAAGCCGCGTCAATTTCCACCACGTCCAACGATCCCGGACCGCCGGTTGCCAACTCTATGCACGATTCGCACCGACCACACGGGGTGTCTGTGGGAAATTCGACGCAGTTCAAACACCTGGCCAGAATGCGTGCAGAGGTGGTTTTCCCGCACCCGCGTGGTCCCGAGAACAGGTACGCGTGCGACACTTTTTGTGCTTTGAGGGCGGCGCGCAAGGGGACGGTAACGTGGTCCTGACCGATAACTTGGGCGAACGTGTCCGGGCGGTAGCGCCGGTAAAGTGCTGTGCTCACGCTTCTACTCTATTGGCTGACGCCTACAATTTCGTAACCTAAATTAGATAACTTCATTTCCGCCACTTGAGCACAGGTAGGGGGCGACAGAGGAACCACTGATATAGAGGACCCCCCACGTACCCGGCAGAGCTACCTTATCCTTGCTGCCTTCCGACCCTGGGGAGGTTCAGGTGATACCGTCACATGAGGGATCGAAGCCAGTATAACTAAAAACTGTTCCTTTCGGAAAGTTCCCGGCTCACCTTACGTTTGTTGAGCGCGTAATCTGACTGGTGCTGACGTGGTCTGGTTTTTTGTTCCGTTCTATTTACGAGGTTTCCGATACAAACTGTTGCCGGAATCTTTCCGGCGTGGTGAACCCTAGCGAAGAATGCGGATGATACGTGTTATACCGCTGTGACCAATCCTGAATACAACGTCGAGCATGCTCTACACCAGCAAAGCAATCTTGTTCGAATAACTGTTACGCAAAGACTCAACAAACCTATTATGACACGACCCCCAGGCAGAATAAACGCCTGGACCGTACCATCCTCACCAGCCCACTGTTGAAATCATAAACACAGCTGAACATCCTTATCATAGGTTGCCAGATCAGCGTACTTAGTACTTAGCTTTTACGTACTGTAGCGCTTCTACTGCCCCCCACTATCTGGCAGGCGAGTCACTAAGAGCATCCGAATTCTTTATCCAAATGTCACACAGCTTCATAACGCCTAGTAGGGGTTAGAAGTTTCCCTCAGCCAACTCCTTAAGCGCGGCTTTTCTAACTCGGATTAACCAAGCAGACACTTGAGTTTCTCATTTTCGTCGCGAAGTACCTTAGACTCCCAGACCTGATCACGATCCATCTAACCATAGGTTTTAAACCATCGTGCCAGGGTCAGCTTCGCTGACCTGGTGCCCACGAATAACCTGAGCATTAGTGTGACCTTCGGCTTAACGCGTTAGCCTTTTCAAGTTTGACCACAATCTGCTCTGGTGCGTACTTCTTAAACTTTTCTTTCCCCCTACTCTTACCCCATCAGGGACAATCAACGGAAACACTCTCAAATCAAAAAATCTAGCCCACTCCAATTTGAAGCACTATTCGTATTTGAATAGTTTTAACCCTGCAAAGGTGAATATGATTAAGATTGCTAAAACAGTTCCACATTCCAACAAAAATGAATCAATATTCATGGTCTCATATAAGAACGACTTACGTAATCCTTCAATAAGCCTCGTTAATGGATTCACCCAAGTTAAAGGTTGTATGATCTTAGGCCACACTGTGGTTGGGAAAAAACGCCTCCTAAGAAAATAGCTACAAGATTGAGTAAGTTTCCTACCATTGTTGCAGATCGTGTACTCGGAAGAAAAGCAGACACAAAGAAACCTAATGCTAAAAGAGCCAACAAACCAACTAAAAGAACTGGAATAGATAGAAGAGACGTATTGGAAAAAGAAAACCTAGCCCCAAGGATTATCACTGAATAAGATAAGAGTAAGATGGTTTGCAAAACCATAAAAAACAATTGAGTCACAAAAATAGCCAGTGCAACTGTAATCATAGGAATTCTAGAAGATTTAAAAAGTCGAAGTATTCCCTTTTTTCTGTAAGAACTAATCATGACAGGCAAACCCACTAGTGTTACTGCGGCATAGGCCATACCTAGGATACCTGGCGCTAAAAAGCTGGCGTAGGACATACTGCCACGTGCTCCATCGGCTTTTCCAGCAATTGACATAAGGGTAATTATAAGAATTGGAAAAATGAAAGAAGGAACAAGAAATGCTCTATTTCTCAAATCCATTTTAATAAATAGCGTTGCTAGAGGGAATAGGGATTTCATTAGTCTTCATGCTCCTTAAATAAAAATCTAAACACATCTGTTATATCGGGCTTCCTGAGCCTAACGCCAGAAAGAATTAACTGCTCAGGAGCTCCACAGGATTTAAAGAAATTCTTTTCATCGTCTACATAGAGATATATTTTTCCATCATCTGCATATCGTTTTCCTGGAAAATCTTCCAAAACGTTTGAATCGGCAGGATTTATTTCAGCTACAAGTGAGGCTCCAGTTTTTTCAATCAATTGTCTAGTTGTACCTTCAGCCATAGTTTGACCTGAAGATATCGCATATATATAATCCGAGTATCTTTCCACTTCTTCCATTAAATGGGTAGTAAAAAGAATAGCTCCGTTTTGATGTATCTTATATGCCGATATTTCATCCCAATAATCAGAACGTGCTTGCTGATCTAGCCCGACGGTAGGCTCATCTAAAATTAATAACTTCGGGTCACCAATTAATGCGCATTGAAGATTTAACTTTCGCTGCTCACCGCCTGATAAAGTAGAAAATATTCGTTGTTCTTTACCCTTTAAACCTGCCGAATTGATTATTGTCACTTTTTCCTGTGAGGTTAAGGAATATTCTTTTAGCAAAGCATTAAAAAGCACCCACTCTTCGACTTTAATATGTTCAAAACCCTGCTCGCTTTGAAAAACTTGTGCCACTGATGCCGCATCTAATTCCAATCCGGGTTGTCCGAGAGAAATCGTACCTTGAGAAGGTTTGAGAAACCCGGTTATACATTTAAACAGTGTGCTCTTTCCGGCACCATTGGGGCCTATCAGGGCGGTTACCTTACCGTCTTCAAGATGCATATTTACTGCATCTAATGTTGGGTGCAAATTCCTTGGATATGTGAAAGTTAGATCCTGAATCAAAACACTCATTGTGAATCTCCATATCTAAGTAGATTAGCGTCACCGTCTATGTAAAGGAGCGGTGCAGATAGAAATTTTTCTAATAAGTCAACGGTTTGTTTGAAACGTTCTGGGTTTTTGATCCTGTAGCTCTTGGTAGACTAGGTCAAAGACTTTTCTTATTGATCAGGTTTCGGTGGTGTGGGCTTTCATAGAACTTTCCCGTCCATGTGCCTATCATTTATCAGGATATTAGCGGACTCACTGTCTTAGCTGTTTCTTTATCAATTATTTCTCGGTGCCTGTGAACCATCGCCAAAACGCGGCGGTAAAAATAGCTGATAATACTAAGGCAACGCCGACTAAACATGTTAGTACTATTCCTGCCACCTCAGCTACTGAGTTTGCAAAGCCGTTGGGGAGCATCAGTCCGATAATAATCGCAGCTAGCAATGCCATCGCTGACCGTCCAGCCCATATTCCGATAAAAGCAGAGCAACATACACCTAACACAACCAAAACCCAAGCTCCTAAAGACACTAGCAGTGCTGCAACAAGAGGAGTGCTTGATGAACTTAACAAGTACAGCGCCACAAATGCACTACATATCCCGCATATAGTTGGAACACTCAGACGCAGCACATTTTTTAGCAACGCCACCGTCACGCGCTTACGCGCCTGATTAGGCCACGACCGCCATAAAATTCGGAAAGGAGACGCAAGAGGCTCTACAAATCCATGCAAGCTCAACCATGTGCCACAAATAATCCCACATGCGATTATGAGTGCCAAAGCGACATAATATGCGTGAGATACACCAAACCCGGCAGGTTCCCACGACTCTACCGAGACAAGCAGGGCTTCAAAGCCACCTGCCGCGATCGCTGTCACGCCAGAAATAATACCCACAATAGAAAGCGGAGTAGGCTGAAAAGCTTGCATTTTTATTTATCCTTTCTCGACACTGCCACAATCGACTACTATGGGCGCATCAATCTGCCAATCAGCCAGGTGTGTGGCAACAACAGCGATACCGCCCGAAGCAAGGAAAACGCGTATAGCTTCAGAGATAATGGTGAAGCTCTGCGAATCTAGACCACGCTCAGGCTCGTCGAGGATAAGAATGCTCGGAGAAGTGACTAAAGCACGTGCCACAGACAAGCGCATGCTCTCGCCGGTCGAAAGAACCTCCGTGCTTTGCTCCGACAAGTACACAATATCAAGCTGCTTTAATATGGCATTAATATCGCCTTTAATTCCGTACAACCAGCATTGGTTCACCAGCGTCTGGCTAACAGTGTAGCCAGGCCAAAAGAGCGTTTCAAGAGAAACACCGCATGCTTGACGACGCTCGTCAAGGGAACACGGTTGACCTGAATCTGATTGACAATAAGTTATTATCCCACCATGGTTCACAATTCCGGCTATTGCTTTAAGCAGAGTGGTCTTACCCGAGCCATCGCCTCCACGAACAATCAACGCCTGTCCTTCCGCGAGGCTAAATGACATGGGCTTTCGCAAACCGCCGCGCCCTCGTGTTACTACCACTCTCTCCGCACGAAGCATGGCCATCATGCACCGCCCTTCTTAACTAATATTTGTTTTGAGGAAAGACTCGCCGCACGTTGGCGTTTAGCCACTGCGCAGGCACATCTGCAAAAGTCCATTGGCGTTCAACCAAAACATCATTCGTAGGCTCATAAAGCAAGACGTGCGGCGTTCCCTGCACTACTACAGTGGCGAAATTTATTAAGCGACGTATTCCGCCCTATCCACAACCAATCGTCCTCGCCCTGAAAGTCGATTCACAGCCCCTGACCTCAAATCACAAGTGCACGGCTGTGAACCGAACCGGAAACTGTGAACCGACGAAGGGACTAACCTCTAGTGCCGTCAAATCATGGGAAATAACTCAAATTACAGCGTTCGGGTGGGGCGTGGACTCTCCGCCCGCCGCGAAACGCGCAAAACCGACCAAATTTGGGTGCTGCTGAGACATAATTATTATTCAGGCAATTCTCAGGCAAATTTAAGCGTTTCTCATGGATCCGAATTTGCAGCACCCGGCACCGCTCTCCGGCGAAGGCGATTCCGCGTGTTGATTACGATTCTCGACGGACAGCCGGTACTCAAGAACGCGACCACCCTATGACAAGGACGGTGTTAGGAATCTGACAAGCCGGGCGGCGCGACGGGTTAGGCAAAAGTGAGTCCTTCCCGTTATGCTAGTGAGGTCTAGGAGGATTCGCATAGCGGCCTAGTGCGCACGCTTGGAAAGCGTGTTGGGTGCAAGCCCTCGGGGGTTCGAATCCCCCATCCTCCGCCAACACCCCGGTTTTGCGTTGCAATTCCGGGGTTTTTGCAAACCGAAGGAGGGCCATGGAATTCCGAGAGCTTATCACTGCGAGGCATTCTGTTCGCGCCTACCTGGACAAGGAGGTGCCCGAGGCCGTCCTCGCACAAATTCTGGACGACACGCGGCATTGCGCTTCATGGAGCAACACTCGCGGTTACATGCTCGCAGTGGCCACCGGGGAACGCCGGGAACGTTTGCGCCAACATTACTTAGCGGCGTTCACGGAATATGTGCAACAACTTGCCACCACCGGCTCCGAAGCGACACAAGTAAAACTGCCTGACGGCGACTTTGAAACGTGGGCGAAATACCCGGACCAGCTACGCGCGCGTGCCGTGGCAACCGGCAAACAATTCTACGGTCACTTGGGTATTATGCGCGGGGATAACACTGCGCGCATCGCCCAGCAACGCGAAAACTACCAATTCTTTGGTGCGCCCGCAGTCATCCTCGTATTTGTCCACAAGGGTCTGTTGCCTTTTACTGTCCAGGATGCGGGCATAATGCTGGCACACCTCATGCTTTCGGCAACCGACCACGGGCTTGCCACCGTACCGCTAGGGAACTTAGCGACTTGGCGTCACCCCGCTGACGCAGAGTTTAACATTCCTGAAGACTACGCCCTGATTACCGGACTGGCTTTGGGATACGAGGACGCCTCCGCTCACGTAAACGCCTACCGTGCGCAGCATCCCGCGATTCCGTTGGCAGAGCCGAAAGACCCCGCGTAAAAGCGGTCTGGCGTAAGCAGGTTAGGCGGAACGCAACGCCTCAACTGGAGTGACGCGCATCACCCTCCGGATTGCCAGCAGCGACCCAACGATTCCCACCAACACCCCGAAGAGTATTCCCAGGGGAACTATGCGGGCGTCCATCACAGGCTGCCAACGTTTCGCAATGGTTACCACTAACACTGCGAACACAGCAACAACCGTGCCAAGCATGCCTCCGGCGAGCCCAATCAAAGACGATTCCGCCGATATCAGCGCCGCTAAATGCACCGGGCGAGCACCGATTGCACGCCGCAAACCAAACTCGCTGGTGCGCTGATGGACGCCTGTAGCCATCGCGTTCGTGAGCGCGAGCACCGCCGCCAACACGGAAACCACCGTTAAAGTCAACAAAATGGACTGCACCGTAGCATCAATGCGCGCTCGCATTTCGCGCGGATCCGGGGGCGCCAGCACCTTTATTTGGTCCGCCCAGTAAGGGTCCCAATGGGGCGCAGCCACCTTGGCCACCTGCTCCGCTGCCCCCGGTGCGGTACGAATTTCCACACCCACCGAATCGACTGCACTAACTTGCCGAGCGGCGTCCTCGGACAATACCAAACCGTTTGGCAGTTCTGCCCGAATACCCGCATCTTTGATAGTTCCCACCACTTCAAACGGTTTGCCGTTAATCCACAGCGAGGGGGCGCCTTCAATAGGACCTATTTCGAGTTCCTTAGCCAAATTTTGTCCCACTAGGACCTCAGATTCACTCAGAGGATGAGGAAGACCCCTAAACCAGTTCACCTCCAACAATTGAGGCGACGGTTTAGCAGGATAAATACCGAACAAGTAAGCCGACTTATCGGTTGCCTCCGGACGTGCCGCCACGTCCGCCGCACTATGTTTCACCAGACCTTGCACTGCCTCCACGCCAGCCACTTGCAGCAAATTTTTTCGCCCCGCCGGTAGGCGGCGCAAAAGCGCGGCGGTGCCTGCCTGGGCGCCCTCGTCATCTTTATAAACAAGCCCCACACGCCGGTTCAAATTTGCGTCGAAAGCATCCGTCACCTGAAATCGGGCAGTTTGCGACAAACCAATAGTGCCCAAAGTTAGCGCAATTCCAATGACTACAATGCTTATCAAACGCCAGGTTCGCCCACGGTTACTGGTCAAAGACGCCAAAGCGTCCGCAAAAAACTGTCCCCGCAACACTTTGCTGGCTATGCCCACCGCCGAATCTGCCAATCCGGTTTCACCGCCAACACCCGCCTGCGTGTCTGCTGATTTCAGTAGGTCAGTGGGATTCTCGTTCTCGTCCGAATTCACCTGGAATTGCGTGCGATTTTCGGGAACGGTCGGGACGTCCTCGAAATCCACATGGGTCGCCCCGTCGAAAACTTCTGAAACTACCCCGTCAACAACGCGCAGGCGGCGGTGGGCGTGGGCGGCCACGCTGGAGTCGTGGGTAACCATCACCACCGTAGTGCCACCCGCGTTAAGTTTGTCCAAAAGTTTCAATATCAGCGCAGAATTTTGCGAATCCAGGTTGCCGGTCGGTTCGTCTGCGACAACAATCGGTGCCCCCGTCGCAATGGCGCGCGCAATGGCCACGCGCTGGCGTTCCCCACCTGAAAGCTGGTCGGCAGTGAAACTCGCCTTGTGCGCCAAGCCCACAAATTCCAACGCTTGGCGGGCCCGCGCCCGCCTTTCGGAATTTTCTACTGCCCGGTACAGCATCCCCAGTTCCACGTTTTCGAGGACGGTGCGCGCGCCGATCAGGTGAAAGGACTGAAATATGAAGGCGAACGTGGAGGAGCGCAGGCACGCCCGGTCGCCCTCACCCAAATTCCGCACATCACCACCGTTGATGGTGTAAGTGCCCCCAGTATGCGTATCTAATAGGGCGAGGACGTTCAGGAACGTGGACTTTCCCGCTCCACTGGGACCTTCAATTGCCACGTAGTCGCCAGCGCGAATAATGCAGGTTGCCTGTTTTAGCGCTGCCACTGGGGTGGTACCGTCGTAGGTTTTGCTGACTTCCCGGAACTCCAGTACAGCCATTATTGGACCTTAATAATCTGACCGGGGCTTACCTTTCCAATTATGGCGCAGCGTCCGGTAACGCACTCTTTTTGTGTTACCGCAACGGTTTGGTAGGTGCCGTCTGCCTGTCGGACAAGAAGGTGGGTTTTTCCCGCAGAATCGGCGATTATTGCGCGCTTTGGCACTATTAGGGTGCTGGCGCTGGTAGCAATTCTGTTGATGGTAACCAGCATAGTGTCACCAGTGTTGCCGCTGCGCTTTGGTAGTTTTCCACTGAAAACTATAATGCTTTGATCAGGTGCGTTACCGCCAGTGGGGGTGGGTGCGGTGGCATCAGATTGTTTGGCGTCAGACCGGTCGCTGGTTTTGGGGTTTGCGTTCGTTTCGTCCTGGCTTGCTTTTATTTTTTTAATCATCAGCGGCACTTTGTTCCCGCCTATGTTGGCGTAAGCGCTCATACTGGTGTTCAGTGTTATAGCTACAGCTGGGGGTACTTCGGCGCGAAGTTCGGTTTCGGTGCTCTCGATTTTTATTGTCGCGTTGTCTCCGCTGATTATGTCCCCCACTTTGGGAATTTCTCGCACTATTGCGCCTTGTTTCGCCAAGTGGGGAATTGTTACATATTCAGATTGTGCTAATCCTGGGGTTTTAGGATTTTTGTTTACCGAGAGCGAGGGCGCAGTTTTTTCTGCACCTTTGTTTTCATTTTTTTCTGACTTATTTTGTGCGGCATTGTCGACGTTTTCTTCGGCGTCTGCGTCCACAATTTTGGGGGCGTTTTCACCATGGGCACGATAGAGCTTATTGAGGGCGGCGGCGGTCGCGTTCCCAAATTTTCCGTCTGGGATTATTCCGTAGCCGAGGGCTTGTAACGTCCGTTGGATTTGGACTACGTCACTGCCTACGTCCCCGAATTTGAGGTCGCGGTAGGACGGAAAGTCGCCGTCGAAAGCGAACACTGGGCGGTCGTTCGCCCAGAACAGTATTTGTCCGACAGCAATTTTACCGCCTACTGTAACGTCTTTGTTGTTGTCGGTCACGACCCACCGTGTGCCTTCGGGTGGAGTTAGTAAGACTTTTTCTTCGCGTTCGCCACCAAATTTGGCGTTAACGGTGAAGGTGTCGGTTAGTGTGCCTTGCTCGATTTTTGCGAGTGCGGGCGTGGGTGCGGGCGGCTTGGCTGCGGCTTCCCGCTGTTTGGGTGACTGGAAGTGTATTGCCGTAAACCAGGTACCTACTATGAGGGCGACCGCTACCGCAATACTGCATGCTACAGTTATTGCACGCTTACGGTTTGTTATTAGTTTAGTTCCTGTTAGCTTCAATGTATGCCTTTAGTTCCTCATTCTTCTTTTTTATAGCATTCAAGCGGGCATCATATTCGCCCTTATGCTTCGCTAACTGTTGTTCAGCATACTGCCAGTTTAGATCATAGATAGTTTGGTGAACTTTGGCTTGTTCGCGACACTTGGCGTCATGCACTGCCATGCTGATTTCTTCGGAAGTTACGTTAGTTCCATTTGCTTCACCAGCGTCTGGAGCGTCAGCAGTACTGATACCAAATTTCTGCGAAAGGGTGACTCCGGGAGATTCCCAGGCATTATCGGGTAGGTCTGGGATGCCCAGTGGTTCCATACATTTTTTCCACGTCGCAAAGGCTTTCTTTACGGTGCTGATTTTTCAATACCTTCGTCAATTAGTGGCTGAGCTTCCATCAACTTTTCAGAGCCTTTGAACGGTGCTACCTTGCCCATCTCATCTTGACATAGCTTTAACTGCGCCAAAAACTCAGGTGAGGAAGATGCAATAAGATCTTGGCTTTTTCTGATAAGCAAATTTCGTTGCGAAGGAGGTCTATGATGATATCCGTACTTTTGAGCATGCTCTACTGTGAGGGTTCCCGAAATTCCGAGCAGATGATATTTAGATTCTTCAGGGCTATTCCAGTCGAAAGGAACTACTGGAAAGTCAAATTTCTTCTGTGCCATACACCTATGCAAGTAGACATCCTCGGCATAACCAAGAATTCGATCATCTATCATTTGGTAAGGATCTTCGGGCAATTGCCCGGTGTGCCAATCTTTCACCACCAAGCCGCTGGCAGACTTTGCACCGTCTGCGGGAATAGCTTCCGCATGTTTTTCTGTGGCGTTTCCGCACCCTGCGATAATCAAACTTCCGCATGCAACAAGCGCAAGTAGTGACCTAATTTGTCTCATAAAAACTCGATTATGGCGGGGGAACATCACCTTAGATGTTACCCCCGCACCTATTATGTCTAATTCACGTACCCAGAGAAGTAAGCTGATGAAGTCATGTTAGCAAAACCTCGATTGCCCAACACGGGTGAACCGCCTCCTCTTCCTATAGAGATATGCTTACCTCCTTGGTGAGGATGTTGGAATAGCCACGCAAATTCGCTTCGCCCATTACAAAACGCCGATTCAGTGTTATTATCAGCTTTCGCACCATTGGACAGCTTCCACTGGCGAAAGTCAGGAATGTAGCGCGCAAATTGAATCTTCCCACCTTCATAATAGCTTCGTTGCCAAAGGCAGGTATATCCTATTGGGCAACTCATCGACACACTGGAAGCTGACGCATTCGAACTTGGCACATACGCGATGGAAAGCGTTCCCAAGAGTGCAAACGCAGCGAATACTGTACCCAATTTTCCATCATTTATGATCTCCTTCGATAACTCCTAATGGACATTTTCAGGATACTCTAAGGCTTACCTAACGAAAATCATTAAATCAAATCCAACCTATGAGATACATCATACCCAAGATCGTTTGTCTTCCCATTCCACTTTTACCATCACCTAACTGGAATTGGCTTAATTTTGTTGACAGTTTGTAATTGTTGTTGTTGTTCGCATTCTATTGGGCTTAGATCGCTCAGGCCTTGAGTGAATTGCGATCCGGTTGTAAATCGCTCGATATTGTCGCAGATTTCTAGTTTGTCATCCTCTCTGGTTTTGAAAACAACCGGTGGACGCATCCCATTTTTATAGTCAACATTAAAATTCGGTTACCGCGTTACTCTATAGTGAAGCAATAAGATCCCATCGCGGAACCTATCCCGCGAAACCTCATAATAGTTCCCAGTAACAAGAAACTGAATTGGGAACCATGGTCGCAATGCATATCAGTCTGCTAAATTTACCAGTACAATCCCCATTCTTAGCGTTCATCAGCTAGTTACGCGACTATTTCCGAAACCATAGCCCAACGACAACCATGCGCGAGTAAATATCAAACACAACCGCTCAGAACACCCACCCCTGATAGATGCTCACATAGGTCATGCCTGCACAAGCCACAGCTATCTTAGAACTTCGACGTGAAACTCCCAACGCACTAAAACCAGACAATGATCAGTCCTAACAGGGTCCTTTTTGGGTTAAGTAACTTTTGTAGTTGCTCAGCCTCTTAAGATCAAACAGAACGTATGGTTCGCTCGCCACCAAATTCGACCAAACAAGTCGTTTGGTTCTCACAAAAGACGCATACGCGTAGCCTTCACTCCAGTTTTTACGCACTCAAACGCGTTCACCGGACGTTTCAGAACGAAAACACACAAAACTGAATGTATCGTCCTCGTACCACTAAAATGAGAGCATGAAAGCAATTATTTCGGTTACTGGCGTGGATCACGTGGGGATTGTGGCGGCCGTAGCCACTGGATTAGCGGACCTAGACGTGAACATTTTGAATATTTCCCAAACAATCATGAGCGACTATTTCACCATGATTTTGCAGTGCGACCTGAACGACAAAAGCGTCACTGACGTGCAACAACATATGGACCATGTAGCTGGTTCACAGGGGCTGAAAGTGCGAGTTCAATCCGCAGCAATTTTTGATGCCATGCACAAAATTTGACCACACTACGACTATTCTTACTCGTCACCCTCACCCAGAAAAACTGTTATCCGCACCTTAGGAAGACTTATGGAACGCAACGAAAACATTTTGGCTACCATCCGCATGATTGAAGAAGATCGCCTAGACATTCGCACCGTAACCATGGGTATTTCTTTGCTTGATTGCGCGACGGATGATCTGGCGCGGTTACGCGCGAACATTTACGACCGCATCACCTCCAAGGCGTGCCACCTGGTTCAGGTAGCCACAGACATAGAGGGCGAATTGGGCATTCCCATTGTCAACAAACGGATTTCTATAACCCCTATTTCACTGGTAGCCGGTGGGGCAAGTCGTTCCTCCTCCGACATGGCGGCATTGGCCCGCACTCTTGACGATGCCGCCAAACAAGTGGGCGTCAATTTCATTGGTGGATACAGCGCCCTAGTTGACAAGGCAGCAACCCAGGCGGACCAGCACCTAATAGAATCCATCCCCACCGCCCTCGCCGAAACCAACTATGTGTGTTCCTCGGTGTCTGTGGGGTCTTCCCGGTGTGGCATTAACATGGACGCGGTTGCCAAAATGGGGCAAATTATTGTGGATACGGCACAAAACACTGCGACGCAAGGCGGTCTGGGTGCCGCAAAACTAGTGGTTTTTGCTAATTCGGTGGGCGACAACCCGTTCATGGCTGGCGCCTACCATGGGGTTTCCGAGGGCGACTGCGTAGTTTCCGTCGGCGTCTCCGGTCCCGGTGTAATAAAGCGGGCCCTGAGAAAGGTGCGTGACGGCAGTTTCGGTGACTGTACCGAGGCGATTAAACGTGCAGCCTTCCAAATTACGCGCGTCGGGCAATTAGTCGGACAACTAGCGTCAACTCGGCTGGGTGTTCCTTTTGGAATAGTCGACCTGTCTTTAGCGCCCACTGCGGAAGTTGGCGACTCGGTTGCGCACATCCTGGAAGAAATCGGGTTGGAACGTGTGGGCGCCCATGGCACCACGGCCGCCCTAGCCCTACTGAATGATGCCGTCAAAAAAGGTGGTTTGATGGCGTGCGGTCAGGTGGGCGGACTGTCCGGTTCGTTCATTCCCGTCAGCGAAGACATTGGAATGATCGAAGCCGCCCAGATTGGTGCCATTTCGTTGGAAAAACTGGAGGCAATGACCGCCATATGCTCGGTAGGCTTGGACATGGTAGCAGTTCCGGGTCATACTCCCGCCAGCTCCATAGCCGGAATGATCGCAGACGAAGCCGCTATTGGCATGATGAACCACAAAACTACTGCCGTGCGGGTAATCCCAGTACCCGGCAGGGACGTAGGGGACATGGTCGAATTTGGTGGACTGTTGGGGCGCGCCCCCATAATGCCCATTAGCCCGCATTCTAGCGCGCACATGTTTGCACGCGGAGGACGCATCCCCGCCCCCGTACACGGCTTTAAAAACTAAGTCACAAGGCGATGGTGGCGCCGCAAGCACGGTCGTCAATATCATAATCTAACGCAGTAAACGTACCAGGAGGAGCAAATCATTCCGCAGTAATGGCAATACTTCGCGGATCCACCGCCAAGCACACCTCACTTCCTGGCTCTAATTTCGCAAAATCCGCGCACAAAGGTGCAACCGCCAGCACAGTAAAAGGTTGCCTCGCCAACACTTGTGCGCGCACCTGCACGTGACCGCGACGCACCCCCACCTGCAACACTTGTGCCGGTGCGCGCACCGGCACCAACCCCGGCGCAACCTCAGAAATGCCTGCAACCACCCGCACTGCGCCGGGAGCCAACGCAACCACAGAGGGGGTCCTTTGTTTCGCGGCGTCCTCTCCCCCAAAACTAGGTACCATGGCGGCACTTTTCCCCAAACCGATTTCCTGGGCGGCACCCTCGCGAAGAATCGGACCATACCCCAAAAAGTCTGCTACCTGCGCCGATGGGGGTTGCGACCACACCTGGGCTGGGGAGCCAAAGGCACACAACCGCCCGCCAATCAGTACCCCCACCCGGTCTGCCACTGCGAACGCTTCGTCCTGATCGTGCGTCACATACAACGCGGTAGTGCCCTGACTCAGCAGAATTTCCCGCAAATCCGCTGACAAACGTTCGCGCAAAGAACGGTCCAGGGCAGACAGCGGCTCGTCCAACCCCAATAACGCTGGACCGGGAGCCAATGCCCGCGCCAGGGCAACCCGCTGCGCTTCCCCACCCGACAGCTGGGCAACGCTACGACTGCCATAACCTACCAACCCCACCACTTCCAACAGCCGCGCCACCCGCGATCGCACCCGGGAACGGGACATTCCTTTCAACCCATATGCCACATTTTGTGCCACATTGCGGTGCGCAAACAGCTGCCCATCTTGAAACATCAGCCCGAAACCACGCCGAAAAGTGGGGACCTGACTGACGTCCTCGCCCTGCCAAAGAATACGCCCAGTGGAAGGCTCTAATCCTACAACAGCGCGCAACAACGACGACTTCCCAGAACCTGAAGGACCTAGCAGAGCAGCGATCTGACCACGCTCCAACTGTAGATCAACCCCATCCACAGCCACCACATCCCCATATGTGACGCGCAAGTTTTCTATTTTGAGTCCACTCATAATGTTTTTCGCTTTCACATCATCGCCGTTCGGCTGGGGCGAAAACGTTCCACCGCCACCATTATGCTCGCCGTTATTACCGCGAGGATGACGCTTCCAGCCATCGCCATGCCCTGCTCGGTCACCCCCGGTTTGCCCGCCAAAGTGTAAATCGCCACGGGTAATGTGGCAGTTTGGGGGCGTGCCAAAAACGAGGTCGCCCCAAATTCTCCCATTGACACCGCCAGAGCGAACCCCGCCCCAATAACCCCGGTACGCCACAGGTACGGTCCGTCCACTGTAGCCAGAATACGCCAGTAATTCGCACCCAATGTGGCGCATACCTCGCGTTGACGCGGATCAATGGCACGAAGTGCCGGCAACATGGTCCGAACCACCAGTGGCACTGCCACCACCGCCTGCGCTATCGGCACCAGCAGCCAAGAAGTAGCCAAATAAAGTGGCGGTCCAGACATTGACACCAAAAACCCAAAACCTATGGTTACAGCTGGCACGCCCAACGGCAGAACGAACAGGGCGTCCAACGCTTTAAGGGCCACGCGCGCCACTGTCGCTCGGGGCGAACGCGACAAAATGACCGCTATAACACCCCCCACTATCACTGCCAAGCCGGTTGCCACCAGTGCCGTTCCCACAGAAATCAGCAAGGAATTAGCAACCGAAGTTTGCAAGCGATCCGTCGCGTCCGCCCTCAATAAATCCGCATAATTCGCCAGCGTCCAAGTGCCGCCGCGCCGCAGCGACCGCAACACTAATGCCACCATGGGGGATGCTAAAAACACCCAGGTGGCGCCACTTACCGCCAAGGCGGGCAAGTGTTTCGCGGAGGGGGTAAGGCGAGGACGAAGCCCCAGTTTTTGGGTGCCCGCGTTGGTCGCGCTTCCCCGCAGTTTTTCCGAAACTATCACCGCCACCAACACAATCGCTATTTGCAGTAGGGACAAAATGGCGGCCGCGCGGTAGTCCATGTAGGCGACAGTTTCGTTGTAAATTTCCGCTTCTAAAGTGGTGGCGTTTCCGCTGCCCAAAATCTGTACTAACGCGTACGCACTGGAACAAAACAGGAAAATCATTGCTGCCGCCGAAACAATGGCGGGACGCAAAGCCGGAAACGTCACCGTAAAAAAAGTCCGCGTCGGGGTCGCTCCCAAAGCGGCAGCAACCTGCTGTGCGCGCGGATCCAGCCCCTGCCACAGCGGACCAATAACACGCACCGCCAACGAATAATTAAAAAACACCATCGCCATAACAATGACAGTTTTAGTGCCCATTAAATGCCAGGAAGCTAGCGGCGCATCTGCGCCAAACAGCGCCGAAAACCCGATAGCCACCGCCATGGTTGGCAGCACGAAAGGCACAGACACAAACGCGCGCACCGCTCTCTGCCCGCGAAACCGCAAGCAATAAAGCACGTAAGCCCCCGGAATCCCCAACGCCACCGAACCTAGCGTGCCCGCTACCGCCATCCCCACGGTCATGGCGGTAACCTGCCAAATACGGCGGCGTCCTAATACTTCGAGGACGCCCGCCCAGCCTGACCCTGCGCCACCGACACTACTAGCGCCCTCGCCGCCTGCGCCTCCCCCACTAAAACCCAACGTCACCATTGATACCAGTGGCCACAGGAAGAACACCGACAGGAATACCACCGGCAGTAAGGCTACACATACCCACACTAGGGCAGCGCGAACCGAAGTTTTAGTGCCCCGTGCGCGGGCGTCCGCGAAATTATTCGGCATCTGCATTGCCGGACCTACGCGAAAATGTCATCACCCAAGGCTCTACTGCCCCATCACGTCAGCCCAAGCTTTCAGCCAAACTGTGCGGTTTTTAGCGACCGTTTGGGGGTCGAGTGCGGGGGCTCCCGGAACTTCTTTGCCGTGTTCCTTTAGTTCTGCGGGCACCGCCGCCTGGTCATTTACCGGGTACATGTAGTTAGTGGCAGCAATTTTCTCTTGCGCCGCTTTGGACAGCAGGTAGTCCAGTAGTGCCCGACCGCCCTCGGAATTTTTCGCCCCCGCCAGCAGACCCATATATTCGGTGGCTTGGTAGCATGTCGATTCCACAGTTTTCAGGTTGTAGACAGGATTGCCGTTGCCGTCCTTGCCAGTGGGGTACGCCCCCGAGGTCGAATATCCCGTCATTATTGGCTTGTCGCCACCTTCCCCACCGGCAGTGAAGTGCGCGAACGCTTCGGTCCACCCTGGTTGGACGAGGACGTCATTAGCGCGCAACTGTTTCCAGAATTCCTGCCACGCACTGGTTTCGCCACCGCCGTTGGCGGCTATGGTGGCAGCCAAAAAGCCCATCCCGGGAGTGGATTTGCGGGGATCTGCGACAGTCAGCAGCCCTTTATATTCCGGTTTGGTCAGGTCTGCGAAGCCTGAGGGCGGTTGCTTGCCTTTTTCTTTAAACCAGGCGGCATCGTAATTCAGGCAGTATTGCGACCGGTCGAAGGGGAGTAATTCGCCGCCTCCTTTTAGTGCGTACTTGTCCGCGTCTTGTGGCAGTTTCACGTTCGCGGGCGTGAAAACCCCCTTTTCGTGGGCGGTAAACGCCACATTGTTGTCCATTCCGAGGGCGACATCCCCCAGGGGATTGTCTTTGGTTACCACCAGTTTGTTGGTGAGTTCAGCCCCGTCTGCGCCCGCAACCACTTTCAGTTTGTAACCGGTCGCCTTTTCAAAACCAGGGGCAATATCTTTAGTGGGGAAGGAATCGTAGGCGACCAAGGTGACGGTTTCGCCTTTTCCTTTTTGTATGGGACCAGTGTTACCTGCACTGTTAGTCCCCTCAGATGGGGAGTTTGCCCCACAGCCACCCATAATTATTGCCAGTACGCCCGCCGCTATGCAGGTCGTAATTTTCCGTTTCATGGTATTCCTCCATACCGCCAGTGGCGGTGTCGACTTCCTCCGCAAGTGCGATCTTGTTCAGGTTCGAGGGTCTGCCTTTGGCACTCTCAGCGCCACCACCGCGTAAGACGTTTCGCAAAAGTATTTCGCAAGGACGACTCAAAAGTTGCGGAAGTGGGCTCCCCTGTCGCCCTTTAAGACTAACGCAAGGCGGCGCCTGCGGAAAAATTTTAGTTAGTTACGGCATTTTATGAGGGCGACATATTTCGAGGACGACACTGGGACGCGGGCACTCAACTTTAGTCGCGCTTTTCCCATACACTATATGCGTGAACACAACACCAACTGGTCGTGAATTGTACCGTCGTAAACGCCAACAACGCGAAACCGTACTTTTTATGCGTCTGGGTGGTACTTTGCTGGTGGTGTTTGTGTTGGGTTTGATACTGGCTTCTGGGCTGCTGCCTTTGCCGTTTGGGAACACTTTTAGCGAAAAACCAAAGGTGGCGCGCATTGGGCAAACCCCATGCCCGCTACCAGGGGTGAAGCCGTACAAGCCAGCGAACATAAAAATCGAGGTTTTCAACGGTACTGCGCGCAACGGTTTAGCCGGCAAGGTGGCTGCAGATTTGAAGCAGCGTGGCTTTGGCGTTATCGGTACGGGCAATTCGCCGGACGGGGAATATGACGGCGTTGCCAGAGTTGTTACTGGTACCGAGGGCGTCACTGCGGCGTACATGGTGCGCGCCCATATTCCTGAAACGAAAATCGAGTTAGATGGCACGGTAGGGTCTAACTTGAAACTGTTTATTGGCAACAGATACGACGGTATGGCAGAAAAAGCGGGAGCGGACCGGGAGTTGAAAAAAAAGGCTCTCACTCCCATCCCAGGGTGCCTTCCCGTTGGTGATGCTTCCGTAGAAAACAGGCAATAACCGACGAGTATTCTGGTTGGTCCCGGCGGCTTGGGGCATTTAGCCGGGTCACCGGTTCGACTTACGGGCACCGCGCCCGCCCCAAACCTCGAAATAAAACAAATAATTACTAGCCCGTTTAAGCCCAGTTTGTTAGCCTGAACTTGCATTCAGACGCAAAGAGGTCGGCACCAGCCGACCTCCTGCAAATATTTGGGAATTACCCAATAAACCCCTTATTGGGCGCGTGCCCTCCCGGCGTACGCGGGTCCCGTCAGTTCGGTACCGGCGGGAGCAGACGCTGGCGAAGCTTGTTCCAAGTTGGTGCCACGCACTTTCGAGATCCACCGCATCAGATGGTAGGAAATAACGGCGGTTGCCGACCCCAACGCAATGCCTTCAAAGGTCATGCCGCCTACAGCCCACGTGTAGTTCGCAATAGCGATCACCATGGATACCGCGGCGGTGTTAAGGTTTACCGGGTCGGAAAAATCAACTTGGTTTTGTACCCAAATGCGCACGCCCAACATGCCAATCATGCCGTACAGTACGGTGGCTGCCCCGCCCAGTACACCGGGAGGAATAGTGTTTACGATTTCACCAAACTTGGGCAGCATGGACAGGGCGAGGGCGACGCCTGCGGCAATCACGTACGCTACCGTGGAGTACACGCGGGTGGCAGCCATTACCCCAATGTTTTCTGCGTACGTGGTGGTGCCGGAACCACCGCCGCTGCCTGCCAGCATGGTGGAAACACCGTCGGCAATTAGTGCCCGTCCAGTCAAGTCGTCTAGGTACTGCCCGGTCATTGCGGATACGGATTTTACGTGTCCCACGTTTTCGGCAATCAGTACGAGGACGACCGGCACAAACAGTCCCAGTGTGGACACGTCGAAGGCGGGGGCGTGGAATGCGGGAACGCCCACCCATGCCGCCTTGTCTATGGCGTCAAAGTTTACTTCGCCGCGAATTATGGCGGTTATGTAACCGACCAGGACACCGAACAGGATGGATAGGCGCCCAAAAATGCCTTTGAAGAGGACGGTTATCAGTAGTATTGCAACTATTGTCACTACTGCGGTGACGGGAGCCGCTTTGACGTTGTTCCAGGCGGCAGGCGCCAGGTTGAATCCGATCAGTGACACGATTGCGCCCGTAACTATGGGGGGCATAACCCGGTCGATCCATTTGGCGCCCGCAAAGTGGACGATGACGCCGATAATTGTCAGTGCCAAACCGGCACTGATTACCCCACCTTGTGCCAGTGCCATTTTGTGTGAATCTATAGGTCCGCCCTCGCCGGCAACGAAACCAGTGACCGCACCAATGGGGGCTATCAGCGCGAACGAAGACCCTAAATATGAGGGTAAACGACCGTTAGTGATCAGAATGAACAGCAAGGTTCCTACCCCAGTGAAAAACAGGGTGGTGCTGGGGGAAAAACCAGTCAGTAGCGGCACTAAAAAAGTGGCCCCAAACATCGCTACAACGTGTTGGGCGCCAATTCCAAAAGTACGATTCCAAGTAAGTCGCTCACTGGGCATAACCACTTCGCCGGGAGCAATTGATTTACCGTCACCATGCAAAGTCCAGCCACCAAAAAGGGTCATGGGGATCTCCTGATCTAGGGGCACGCATTTTCGCGCCGATCAGGATTTAACAATAACCGCAGCGAATTGCAACATTCAATATCATGTTCACTATTCGGTCTAATAGTCGCACATGTCACGTCATGTTTGTGAGGGCAACCAGGGAGCCGCCCTCGCCCTCTAAATGTGTTCGAACGGCAGAATTATGAAGTAAGAGAAAGCAGCTATCAGACCAAATAAGGTAAGTTGCCAACTTCGCAGTCGTACCGACACCGCAATAGCTATACATCC
The DNA here is from genome assembly GCA_030528145.1 of Actinomycetaceae bacterium. GTDB lineage: Bacteria > Actinomycetota > Actinomycetes > Actinomycetales > Actinomycetaceae > Winkia. Next base: position 10,507 of record JAUMZK010000011.1, on the reverse strand, counting down.
CATGACCGCCGCGGTGGCACCTGCCAGCGGAAAGCTGTGCAATATGCGCGCACACAAGAAATACAGCGGAAGTGTCAAGTAAATAGGCATCCACCCACAAACTATCAGGCTGGGGCTGCGGCGAGTCCCTAAAAAAGACCATTGGGACCTATTGCGGTCAGAAATATTTTTAGTCATCTCAATTTCCTTTTCTAAGACCTTCGAAAATAGCGGAATATAATAACGCGCCTAGGGAGTATTGACGCCAAGGTACAGCACCGCTAATACGTAAGAAATGAGCGTTAGGATACTGTACGTTAATAAATTCCAGCTCTTCAATTTCACTGCCAGAGCGCCGGAAACTATCCCCGCGATAACTCCATATATCCCCGCAATCTGGGCACGATCAAGTCCGAGGACGAAGATTACGTAAATCGGAATGGTGGCAACTACTAGGCTCCACCCGAGCGCTAACGCCCATGTAGGCTGGCTTTTCCCGAGGAAGGACCAGGTCATTCGGGACTCATAGTCTTCCGGATCGTACGCGAGTTCTTGTCTCATTTGCGACACCACCTTTTCTGAAAGTTGAAGTAGACTCGGATCGCGCGAGCTACTTGTTGCTCACGATGCTTCATTCGACTTAGATTACGGTTAATTTCGTTTATAAGCTGTTGATCACATTTACAGTTGAAATACCCTCGATGCCCATAGCATGCATCGTGGTGCATACATGCAGTGTCTAGTACATCGACTGGCTTCCCCGGACCAGAATGTCCTGGACCAGGGTAACGACCCCATACGGGTAAACTCAGCCGATCTGAAGGATTTGCCTCATACGCTACTGCCACGTCATTCAAATATCGACCTACAACGATGGTATCTTTCGAAGCATGCTCGCGTTCAGCGCGCTCTTCATCGAACCTTATCCTCCCATTAGCGTCAATATCGACGTAAGTTTCCACTGGATCAGCCTGTCTGACCACAGAAGAACGACTTACAGTTGACACGCTTCCTTCAGTAGCAAAAGACTCGAGTTGAAAAGTCGAGAAAAATGCAACTACCAGTACTAACGCTATTGTGACACGCAATTTTCTCTCGTTCGCTCCTTTCATTTTTGACAGTTCTAGTCAATCACTGCGGAGAGCGAAAAAATACCGACATTTGTCGGTATTTTCCCCATGCTGTGGGTGTTGCTAACATCGACTTATGTCACGGAGTTCGAGTTCGCTAAGCGCCTACCTGCCTGAAATAGATTCAAGCGAAACTGTGGTCGCTACCTTTAGCGATGGCACAATTACAGGCTTTGGAATTCCTTTTAGCAATACAAAGAAACGAATCTTATTTCTGTTACTTAGCGCATTCATCATTTGTTGGGAAACACTAACTACCTACACAAATGGGGACACCCTTTCTGTTTTGGATTTCGTTTCCTTGGTGATCCTTAGTTTAGCTCTTAGCGGTATAGGAAGGGGCAGAACTTTCTTTGAAGTAACGTACGTATTCATATTTTTTATAACAATTTTCTTCCACCTCGGCGAAAAGTTTACCATCCCTGCCTTAGGGCTATATTTAGTGTGTGGATTATGGATAATGCGTGGCTATATTTTTCCAGGCATTATTTCTTTGATATTCATCGAGATTCTCAGACCGCTTTTCAGTGATAGCCCCACCCATAATTATTTGAGTTCGCTCCTATTTGTTTCACTTACCGTCACCGCAGCGTTATTGATGCGGTCTCTCCGCCGCGAACGCGTGACCTTACGAAAACAGCTTCAGCAACTAGAAATGAAACGCAGACAAGAGCAGGTCAGGCTTCGGCAAGACATCGCCAGGAACATACACGACACGGTGGCACGCGATTTATCCCAGATAGCTGTTTTGTCCTCTGCCGGTATCGCCAACGAAACGGCTGCAAATTCCTTTTTAGCCGAAATTAGTGCGATTGCGCGCAACACCTCCAGAAAAGTGCGCCCGATGGTGATGGCTTTAGGGTCCTCCCCCGCCTCCAGCAACTTCCCGGACCTAATGGCCGAGGTGCGAAATGTTCTGGACCCCAAATGCATTTCGGTTGAATGCGAGGGAACATTCCCGGACGCGCTGCCACTTTCTTCCTCCGCGAGACTCGCCGTTTGGAGTTTTCTTCGCGAAACTTGTGCCAACGTTTTGAAATATGCTCCCGCGCGATCGTCAGTTACTTTTACTTTCGAAGCATCTGCGGGGACCCTAAATGTTTCGTCCACAAATAGTGTGGATACTTCGCCCTCAAACAGTGGGTTGTCTACTGGATACGGGCTGGCGAATTTGTCCGCTCTGTTCGAAGGCGCTGACGGTAGCTTCAGTTTCTCAATGCTCGGTAGCCGGTGGGTACAGTGCGCAACTGTTCCTCTGAAAGAAAATGGTGGGACCGTCAGTGCCTGATCTAATTTCCGTCTTGATAGTTGACGACGACCCGGTAATTTGTCGGGGCCTGAGCGCAATAATTAATGCCACCGCTGATCTTACGGTTGCCGGAGTCGCCCCAAATGGCAAGGAAGCGTTGTCTTTAGCGGAAAAAACTAACCCGAACATCGCCCTCGTCGATGTGAATATGCCGGACATGGATGGGGTGGAGACAACCAGGCAATTTCGGCTCCGTTTCCCCCAGATCGCCGTAATTATCCTGACAGCATTCGAACAGGAAGGGGCATTAGCGCAGTGCCTATCGCAAGGCGCGCGGGCTTTCCTAACTAAAGACACGCCGCCGCAAAAGCTTATCGGGTTAGTTCGGCGAATTTCCGAGGGCGACACGGTTATTTCCAGTAACGCTGCGAAAGTACTTACGAAGGTTTTGGGACAGCAATTCACGGCCGCAAACACTGAAATTGACCGCGATTTTGCGGAATCTGTTGCTGTCTTGCCGAAGCACTTGCGCCCAGTATTCGATTTGTTAGCCCAGGCAAAGACCAATAAGGAAATAGCGGCAAATCTGCATCTCAGTACGGCTACTGTAAGGTCTTATTCTTCGGATATTTATATGCTGACAGGATGCGCCGGTAAGGGCGAATTGGCAATTCGCGCGCACCGCGCCAACTTGTCTTCTTAAGGTGATTGCCGGCTATCGGCTACCAGAGCAAAGGATTGGGGTGAGTTACAAAACCTGCAACTCACCCCAAACTCGTCGGTCCGTAATTAGGAAACCATATCCACCTACTTGGTACGGCGCACGTGGCGCCCACGACTCCTAGAAATAGTCAAAGCCCCAATTCCGCCTGCCAGCAGTGCCAGAGGCGCCAACGCACTCACGTTCGTTTCCGTGGTTGCTAGGTGGCGTCCCGCCTGATGCTGGTTCTTAGTGGACTTAGGCGTGACCGCCGCGTGCTTGCCCATCTTCTCGGAGTTACCGGCGGGCACATCAGACTTCCTTGACTTCCCCGAATTTCCTGGTACGTCAGTTTGACCTGGCTCATTTGGTGTGCCAGGCGTGCCCGGATTATTTGGTGTGCCCGGTTAACCAGGCTGTTTTGGCTGTTCCGGCTTCTCCGGCGTTGCCTTGCAGATTGCGGACTTAACCGCACTCCAAATCCAACTGGTCTGAGCGCCCTCGGGGAAATGAAGTCCTGCAGCTGCTGCTGCGTTTACCACCACGGTCTTACCATAGGGGTATTCGTATTTACCGCCATCGCCAGGCTGCACGGCAACCCCGTCTACGGTAACCGTGTAGGTAACGCCGTAAGTGGGCTTCACGGTAACGAACGGGTTGACCAAGCAGTTCGCGGGGTCTGCCGCCGAGGGGTTCACGTACTGCGGTGCTAGCGCACTAACTCGCGTTGTTTCCTCGTATGTAGCTTTCGCTTGCGCAAGTTTTTGCTGCGCTTCCTGTAGTTTTGCCTTTGCTTCTGCTTGTTGTGACTTCGCTTCCTTCAGCGCCGCCGCAGCCTTGTCCGCGTTGGTTTGCGCTGTTTGCAGGGCATCCTTCGCTTCTTTTAATGCCGCGAATTTATCTGCTACTACACGCAAAACCGGGTACTTATTCAGCAGTTCCGCACTAATACCGTCCTTTTCGACATTTTCTGCAGTCACTCCAGCGAGGGCGGCACGCGGCGCTTTCTCAGTGTCCACGCCCGCCTCAACAGGTTGAGCGTAACTGGGCATGGACAGTGCCGCCAGGACCCTGCCGTCAAGAGTGCCGTAGTAGGAACAAATTTCCGAGCTGTCATATAGAAACTCCTATTACCAATTTGAAAGATGAGAATCAGCTTAACATTGTCTCTAAAGTACCTGAATATATAGGAGTATTGAAGTGGTGTTAATCCTTTAATTTCTTACAAACCCTAACTAAGATTCACGCGTTCCTGCTCTGTTCATCCTCATCTGATTTTAGACCCAGTTACGCGCAAAACTCCACGACAAGGGCGAAAGCTCACTTTTGCGGCACAAACACCCACGGGGAACGCGGAATTACCGCAAGCGGGTGCGCTTCTTGGAAATGCCGGGAAAACACCCCGTTTCGAGGACGAACCACCCCTGCGCCCTCGCCATCCTGTCCCGCCTGCGCCCCAGCAGCCGCCTTTTCCGCCAAACCGTCCAAAATATCCTGGGCACAACCTGCCCCACACACACCAAGCGATTTCCCTATCAGCCCCACCACTTGCGTCACGCTGAAACCTTGAGCTGCCAGCTGACGCAAAGTTACCGCACCATCGCGTTTCGCCAACCGTCGCCCGGTCGGCCCCAAAACCAACGGAACATGCACATATTCCGCCACCGCTGGCAAACCTAATAAATGCGCCAAGTACGCTTGGGTGGGCGCCGACCCCAATAAATCGTCCCCGCGAACGACCTGGTCAACCCCGCATTCTCCGTCGTCGACAACCACCACCAGGTTGTAAGCCAAAGCCCCATCGCTGCGACGCAACACAATATCGTCCACTTGCCCGCGCACCGTCCCCGCGAGCAAATCCTCCACCTGCCACCAGGCGTCACCGCCACGCAAACGCAAAGCGGGTAGGCGCCCCTGACCAGCCAGGCGCCTGCGCGCATCCTGCCGGGCGTCCTCGGAAAGATTCCGACAAGTACCCGGATACCTCCCTGGCTGAGCGTGCGGAGCCGAAAGCGCCTGCGCAATTTCCCGCCGCGAACAGTAGCATTCGTAGGTGTGCCCTGCCGCTATCAATTTTTCGAGGGCGGTTTGGTGGCGTTCTGCCCGCTGCGTCTGCCACACTGCCTCGCCGTCCCAATCCAGACCGATCGCCGCCAAATCCTGCAATTGGCGTTCCCCCGCCTCCGCAGACGAACGCTGCGTGTCAATGTCTTCCACGCGCATCAAAAACCGCCGACCAGTTCCGCGCGCCCCCGCCCAAGCCAAAATTGCTGTCCGTAAATTTCCCACGTGCAAATCCCCAGAAGGACTAGGCGCATACCTACCAGCAGAAACGTTCACGCCCCAATTTTAGCGAACCGGGGCAGGCGTCCTCGAAAAAGACGCCATCATATCCCAACGCACAGTTTGGAAATGGCAAAGTACTTCACGCAAAAGCAGGAATGTTTGCCTCGCAAGAGGTTTTCAACGCCTTCAACAAAGCAAACCCCCACCGCAAAACATCGCAACCAACCGCCCTCACCACCACAGTTTTCCAAAATTATTGCGGCATGACGCGCAGACAGTAAAACTTAAGACATGGCTATAAGGTTCACCGAATCAGACCGTTCCACTATTGGGGTGGAATGGGAACTGCAACTTATTGATATGGATTCTGACGATTTGCGCCAGTGCGCAGATACCGTCACGCAAATGGCACAACAGCGTGGCGGCAGCGAGCTGATACACGGAGAAATGCTGCGCAACACCATCGAGATCGTCAGCCGCAAACGCACCACAGTCGCTGAGTGCGCACAGGATTTGGCAGAAGGCATCGAATTTTTGGAACCAATTTTGGTGCCATTGCGCATCGAGCTGGCTTCGGCAGGTGCGCACCCGTTTGCAGACCCCGCCTACCAGCGGGTTTCCGATTCGGCCCGGTACGCGGAATTGGTGAACCGCACCCAGTTTTGGGGGCGCCAAATGTTGCTGTTTGGCACTCACGTTCACGTGGGAGTCGAGGACGTCCGCAAAGTTTTACCTATCATCAACTTTTTGGCGTCCAAGTTAGGGCAATTGCAGGCACTGTTTGCGTCCTCGCCATTTTGGGCGGGAGTTGACACTGGGTACTGCGACAACCGGGCCATGGTGTTTCAACAGTTGCCGACGGCAGGTGTGCCGCAACTATTCCCAGACTGGCAGCAGTTAGAGGGATTCACTCGCGACATGCTGAAAACCGGGGTTATCAGTTCGTTTGATGAGATCCGGTGGGATATTCGCCCTTCGCCACAGCTAGGCACAATAGAGGTGCGGGTGTGCGATGCAGTCAGCAATTTGACCGAAATACGGGCGTTGGCGGCACTGGTTCACTGCTTGGTAGAATATGCGTCACGCCAATTGGATGAGGGGCAGCCGCTGCCCACTTTGCCTCCCTGGTTTGTGGCAGAAAACAAGTGGCGGGCGGCGCGTTACGGCATGGATGCCATTTTGATTGACAATTCCGAGGGCGATGAGTCGCTCATTACTGCTTCGTTGCCGACCTGGTTGGCTTCCTTGGAACAGGTCGCAGCCGACCTAGGTTGTGCCCAAGATTTAGCGGAAATACCCGAAATTGTGCACATAGGCGTGGGTTACCAGCGGCAACGCAGTGTTGCCAAACAAGCCGGCAACCTGGAAGCTGTAGTAGCACATTTGCGACAGGAGATGGTGGCGGGACGACCACTGCGTCCTCATACTGAAGTTTCCACCAAGGGAGTTCACGCGCCCGCCGCCGGAAACCGGGGGTGGATAGGCGGGCGCGAAAGCGAAACCGACGCGGAAGTTCGGGGCGCGCAACCGGGCGACCAGCCTGCTCCCCCGCCGCAGTAACCCACAAAACTAGGGGCGGTGGCGCCGTGCGGGCGCCAGCCACCAAACCCCTACTGGTAGCGGCGGAAAAACTCCCGTGTCAGTGCCAAAGCACCACTGACATCCGCACTGTCACAACGTTCCAACACGACCTCTTTTTGATCCGCCGGATAGTACTTGTCACTGTAAATCCCAATGCGCACGCGCATCCCATTCCGGTCAATTTCCGGATGAAACTGAGTGCCGTACACATTTTGCCCCCACCGCAACATTTGGATTGGGCAAAAATCCCCGGTGGCGAGGACGGTGGCGGACTGTGGCACTTCCCCTACCGCGTCGCTGTGCCCGGTATACCCATAGAACACATCCGGCAACTTGCGCGCCAGAGGGTCAGCCAAACCGTCCTCGGTCAATTCGATGCGAGGGGCCTGCAAATCCTCGGCATAGCCTCCCACTAAATGCCCGCCACTGGCTAACGTAAGGGCCTGCAAACCGTAGCAAATCGCTAAAGTTGGATAGTCTGAATCCAACACAAACCGCGCAATATCCCCAATGCGGCGTTCTAAACGCAAATGCGCATCATCTTTTTGCGCATTCGCAAAACTCAGCGGAGAACCCGTAATGACCAGCCCCGCATAATCGTCCCAATTTATGTCGGAAGGTTCCCCGGCGTCCTCGTCAAGCAAACGGTAACGCACCAACTGCTCATCCGACAGACCTCCCATTACCGAAATTTCGTTTTCCGCGATAGGACCTTCTGGGCGGCACACGGCTACCAAATATTTCGCCATATTGCCGTCACCAGATTTTTCCCTTTTTGCCATTAGTTATACCCATTTTTCTATACACTATGCCTACCTAAATTCGTCGTCGAGGTGACCTGCCACCCCTGAATTGGTACATCGACACATTGCATAGTCAATGGCACTCGCGAATCCGCCCTCGGAAATATGTCCCGTTACGTAATCCGCAGCTTCTAATGCGCCCCCAGTCGCGCCGCCCATAGCAATACCCAACCCTGCGGTTTGTAGCATTGCCACGTCGTTACTGGAATCGCCAATAGCCACAGTTTGCGACAGTGGAACCCCTAAATACTGCGCCACTTCCGCCACGGCGTACCCCTTGGAAATGCCCCGCGAAACAATTTCGCCCATATCGCCCTCGCCCGTAGCAACCGCCCCCGGAAACACGGTAAAGTCGCTGCCAATCATGTTCACCAAATCCGTCACTTCGCAGACCCCTTGCGGAATCCAATACGTACACTTGTTCGCTGTGGGCGGCAACCCCTCAAACAAGTACGGTCCCACCTGCTGAAAATATGCTTCCCAATGACCCGAAGCGGCTTTCGCAAAAACTTGAACAAAACGCGGGTCCACCCACATCGAATCGGGGTTCTGCCACGTCCAATGCGCCCCCAGGTCGTTCAGAATTCCGGCAATCTGGCGCACTTGCGCGCCCTCCAAACGGTGGTCGAACAATACGGTTTCCCCGTGTTTAGCGAACGCCCCCGACGCGCCTACCACTCCGGTTATTCCGAGGTCGAAAATCCAGGGATATATTTCAGGCAGGGATCGCCCGGTCGCCAAAAAAATTTCGTGACCAGCTGCCCGCGCGCGTTCAATTGCCGCCACCGACGAATCGGGGATCTGCTGGTGGTGGTCTATCAAAGTTCCATCGACATCCACAAAGATTAACATTTGCCCTCCTGGACTAATTTTTACCCGCAAACATGCAAAACGCTATTTGGCATGGTGAAGCGTGAGTGAACACACCGCCCACGAGCGCCCCCAGGGTATCTTGAAGTCGTGAGATTCTGGGTAGCTGGATGACTGGGCGGCTGGGTAGCTCACCTAACACTCAACAACAGTAACGGCCAATCCCCCAGTGGCAGTTTCCTTGTATTTGGTGGACATATCTTCCCCGGTTTTTTTCATGGTGCGCACAACCGTGTCCAGGCTGACCATAGTGGGGCAGTCGTCAAACAGGGCCATGCGCGAGGCATTTATTGCGGTACCAGCCGCAATAGCGTTGCGCTCAATACAAGGTACCTGCACCAACCCACCCACCGGGTCGCACGTCAAACCCAAGTGGTGTTCCATAGCAATTTCGGCGGCGTTCAAAATTTGTTGCGCACTGCCACCACAAACCTGGGCAAGTCCTGCCGCTGCCATCGAGGACGCCGACCCGACTTCGCCCTGACAGCCCACTTCGGCACCCGAAATTGAGGATTGTTCTTTAATCACTGACCCTATTGCGCCTGCTGCCAACAAAAACTCGCACACGATGTCCGCCCGTGCCTGCTGGTCTGTGGCAGCGGCTGCCCGCTCCGTGTAGTTCAGTGCATAAAACAAGGTGGCGGGAATAATTCCGGCAGCCCCATTGGTGGGCGCAGTGACGATGCGCCCACCGGACGCATTTTCTTCGTTTACCGCGAGCGCCACCAGGTTCACCCATTCCAACCAATATTTGGGGTCTCGGTGCGGGTCCATGCGTTGCAAACGTTCATACCAGGCAGGGGCACGCCGCTTTGTGCGCAATCCTCCCGGTAACACGCCGGTGCGCGTCAACGAGTATTGTTTGCTTTCTTCCATCACCTGCCACAGGTGCAACAGTTTTTCGCGCACTTGCGCCGGGGTTTCTTTTTCATTTTCGAGGGCGATTTGGGCGATACTTTTGCGCTCTCTTTCACAGATTTGCCGCAGTTCTTCCCCAGTTTTGAAGGGGTGGGGAACTTCGGTCCGGTCCTGAACTATTTTGTCGGTGTCTTCGCCCTCGTGAACCACAAAACCGCCGCCAATGGAAAACGACTTGCGGCGCATAAATACCGTTCCGTCCTCGCCCAAAGCCGCGAACTGCATGGCATTGGAGTGTTCCGGTAAAAAAGTCAGAGGACGTAGCCGCAGATCGCCCTCGTTAAAAGCAATAGCTGGACCGGTACCCCCCAAACGCAGTGACGAACCTGCCGCAATTTCATCGAGGCGACGTTCCACGTCCTCGGGTCGGGCGGTAGCCGGGCGGAATCCCTCCAAACCCAGTAATACTGCACCAAAAGTGCCGTGCCCCCGACCTGTGGCTGCCAGCGACCCATACAGGTCGACTTCCAGACCACGCGTTTTTTCCAAAAATCCTGCCTTAGCTAAACAGGCGACGAAGTCAGCGGCAGCGCTCATGGGGCCGACGGTATGAGACGAGGACGGTCCCAGACCGACTGAGAACATGTCGAAAACGCTTACGCTCATTTATCCTCCAGCAAAATTTTGTTCGCCTCATTCTACTAAATGGGCAATGTCGCGGCGTTATGTAAAAGCTGCGCAGCGACAGTTCAATAGAAGCTCACAAAGCTGCAATGCACACCTGTAAGACTGTTGCGTAAACGCCCTACAAGTGTTGGCACCGGCAGGCTAGCAGCAACTTAGGAAGTCGTTGTGCGGCGGTATTTTTGCAGTCTACTTTTAGGTTTGTCAGGGATTGTAAGCTCAATAAGTCCAGCACTAATAGCAGGTTTCAGGTATTTCTCTCGCAAATTCTTACGATCTGAAAGTTTCAACTCGATAAGCAATTCTGCCCTGGATTTCTCTTCATCGCCTAGCACCTCAAGCAACTGTTCAACATGGGGGGTGACAT
>JAUMZK010000010.1 GCA_030528145.1 Actinomycetaceae bacterium | reverse complement strand
CAGAACCCACGCCCGGATCAACCCTATCAGCCACCGTCTTCACCGGCCCAGGAGCCGGCTTCTCTGGTGCTGGGGCTGGTGTTACCGTGAAGGAGAATGGTATTTGGCTGAAGCCTCCTTCATAGCTCACAGTTACGACTCCCTTGTATTCTTTGGGTGTCACTTGAGCATTTGGCGAGATAGTAAGTATGCCACTGCCCGCATCTACTTTTACAAAATTGAGGGCTGGATATAAAAGCGATGGCGTAATTTCGTAACGCAAGTTTGGCGGGATTGGCATTTGCTGACCATTGGGTCCCGATGCGCCCGGAATTACGGTCACAGACTTCCCAGCTTGAACGCGTGCGACTGGATAAGAAATGGGAATACGTCTAGCCACAATACGTACTTGAGCTTGCGTAGTGCTACCGTCCAGGTAGGTGCCCTGGATAGTAAAAAGGAATGTGTCCCCGTCATGGGCATCTTTTGGTACCGTAAACGCGACGTTACCAGTGCTTTTGTCTACTTTGACTGCCGTTCGCAGAGAAGGTGCTGGCTGATTGTTCCTCTGTACATTGCCTGAAAGCTCAAACTTTGTGTTAGCCAGGAAAGGGACTTTTGGATCATCGCTCATGAAATGTGGCTTGAGTTTGACGGTCATGCCTGGGAGCGCATTTCCCGTATCATACGAAAAATAGTAGCTGTTCCCATATTGCTTTTCTGCGGCATAGGCCAGCTCGTAAGCACCGGGAATGACACCTAGCCCACCAATCACTGATAGCAGACCAATAACCGCTACACTTCGCCGGAGTATTGACACATGTATCACCTTCTTCTCTACGATTGCAATCATTCAGAAGCTAGTCTTTCTGAACAGTTCGCTTAAGTATGCCGCATGTTTCCCTACCCGCAAAGGTTTCAGCGAAAACAAACGGGGTATACAAAACAAAAATGTGGACCTACTGCCATTGTGTGGGTACTCGGGGGGGGGGGGTGGAGGTCGGGTCCTAAGGCTATGAGGGCGGCAGGCGCAGTGACCTCCAGGCAGGTTAGTTTGCTGGCACCTTGATAATAGTCGACTCAAAATCTCTGTTAGGCGCTTAGTAGTGATTAGCATCACTGTTTAGCCTACTAAAGCTACTCTTACGGCACCGCTAATACTGACGCCCAGGCACTAGTGGTGCTGTGGCGTGTTATTCTGGCGCCGCAATTCGGGTGCGAAGGTATGCTCATGCACCCGCACGTGACACAAGTTCCCCTAGTGCTCGTCGTAATGGTCCCCATGGGCGGCATGGCGGTGCTGCCCATGCAAATAATCCATGTGGTCGCCGTGTTGGATGGCTTCGTGTCCGCAACCCTTACCGTGCTTGTGGTCCCCGTGGTTCTCCGCGACCTGGTGCCCAGTGAATTCTTGGCAGTCGTAGTGACCCTGGTGCGGATGGTGCAATTCCCCGTCATGCAAATAATCCATGTGGTCCCCGTGTGGCACGGCGGCGTGTCCGCACCTCTCGCCATGCTGGTGAGTATGATTCTCATGAACTTTGTGTTCCATGTTTCCCCCTAAAAATTTGTGTCATTAACTGACACTCAAAGCGTAATATAAAAAATCTGAATTGTCATTAAATTTTCAAAAATTACACAATTCTTCGTGAGGCAAACAAGTTTAGTGTAAACGATAATCATTTCCTTGAAACTGCACAAAAATACTATTTCCCTCGAATGATAATGATAATCAAAACTAGAAAGCCAATTAAAACTGCATCTAAACGCAATTATCAATGTGAAACATTCGGCAAATGGTAAGCGTTTTTAAAAACTTTACTAAGTTATTTCCGCGTGAAGGTTATGTTCAGTAATTGGGCGCCTTATTTTCCAGGATTTACAGTCCTCGTTCCACTTTCTGTGATGTTGAGAGAGGATGAGGGTGGGATAGGGGTGACGAATTGATTTGCAATTGCTGAAAGGGTCTGTGCTCACGCACAGAAGGCGAGTATTTGGGGATTCTGTATTTCTGCCCGTAATGATTATGAGTCGCGCTTTCGGCGCGCCTGTTCACCGCCTAATCACCCACACGTTATCGAAACCACTACCCTTAACAGTGTCCCTGCTCTGCAATTGTTGGCTTGTGCGCCTGATGCGCCCACGCATGGTCGCAGTCTTATTCCCGTGCGTATCATGTCAGCGTCCCGCATAAGACTACTTCGTCTTTGCTGCCAGGTTGGGGAAATGGGATGAGGAAAGCGCCTACTGAGCGGAAAGATTTCCTTTCGTGAAAAAATGTTGCAAAATTTCCGAAAATGCCTTGAGATTTCGGGGGGGGGGAATAGACTGGTATTGGTTTTGCCGTTTGTGCAGTGTGAGAGGCAAATCAAGGAGCAAGCAAAGTAACCCCAGAGGAGTTGACGTTGACTAGTAGGGGACGTGCGAGGTCTATCGCTTTATTGGCACTACTAAGCATGGTAGTTACTCTTTTCCATGCGGTAACTTTAGACGCGTCGGCGAATTCAGCACCCAGCACCCCCGCTAAGTCTCCTAGAGGTGGAAATACGCCCGCTCCCGCATCAATACTTACCAACCGGAATACGGCAACACGGGTGCCGCAGCCCGCTGTTTTCCGTGCGCGCGCGTCAGCTACCGCTACAGCAGAGGAACGCTCTAGCGAAAACCCGATTATCGGATCATCTGAAGACCCCTGGCCTGCTGACCCTGATCGTCCTAACGTAAGTCAGAATGCTGGGTCGGTAGCCCTAGTATTTGAATTTGGGACCAAATACAACTACCAGACAATGGGTGGGTTAGTTCCGGGTACCAAAGGTTCTAAAGCAGCCGATTGCAAACACTATAATGGACTTCCTAAAAATAAGGTTTTAAACAGTGAAGGGTACTGTCGCAACTGGGATGCCAATGCTGCGATGGTTTCAGTCATAGACCGTCTCAAAGGTACTCCTTTGCGTGTAGGCGTGTACCAATACTCCAAGAAGAAAGAAGAGCAATCAAGTAACAACAACACGCCTTCGCTTGGACCTACGTCGCTAACAGATCCTGCCGGTTTCCAAAAAGTAGTAGATAAGCTATGGTCACTTGATGCTAGCAATGACGGCAAAGGGCTGCACACTACTTTCGGTGGAAATACGGAATGGGGTCTCGGTGTTTTATACCGCGACATGTACTTGTACAAAGAAAAACAAAGACAGGAATATCTAGCAGACAACCCAGACGATACAGGGTTAAAACACTTTAAACCACGACCTTTATATTCTAAGATCATTTTGATGACGGTCGCTGACCCGCACTGGCATCTGCATCCCATTACTGACTGGAAGCAGGACAAATGGGTATCAGACCATGACGTAGAAGGCACGTTTGTTGATCGCGGCGAGGACAGTGAAACGTGGCATTATTATGGGTGGAATAGTTCTGACCTCTATAAGAATCCGGGACGAGCTGGCGCTTTGAGCGTAGCGAAAATGCTCCGTGAAATGGGTGCAGACATTCGCGCCATGGGCATGAATGACTGGGTACACTACGGTAATTCCTATCGCAAGAAGTGGCTGCAAGCACTAACTGGGGAACCGCAGCCGCAAGATTCCACAAATTCCAACGTGCAAGTTCTGGCTTTGCCCAATGCTGGCGATTCAAATCCTGGTTCGTACTGGAGTAAAAACGGTACGTACAACCGCGGAACTGGCGAAACCCAGATGGGATTCTTCGCAAACACAATTGAGCGTTGGTTGCTAGAAGATACACACTTGAGCATAACTTCAGATCTAGTAGATCAAGATTACCGCTACGTTAAACCGAACGCGCGCCATCGCATTACGTTATCGCCAACTAGCTCTGCCCCTCTGCCTCCCATAAGCTATCGCACTGGGGAAGATGGGCGCATGACAGCCAGGCTCAAAGATTTAGGTTTAACTGACGGGGTGAAAGTTCAGTTCCCGTCCAAGACTGGCGCTTTCTTACACACCAGGTTCAAAAATAAGGTTGCTAGGTGCGTTGGTTACAAACGCTCGGTAGGTTCATACCATTACGATCCGGACAAAATTAAAGAAGCGTTCTGGCCCTCCGAAGTGACCACCGGCCCAGACGGCAGTGCGGCGTTTACTATTTCGCGAGAGCAGATCCTCACTTATGGTTCGATCAAGTGCTCTTTGTACTCGCGCCCACTTCAAGAAACCCAAATTGAGAAGCACGTGGAAATTTCGGATGATAGCGAAGTGATCCGACCCTATGTGGCACACTCTAAGTTCAAGCTGATCTACAGTTGTAAGGATCCCCTAGATGGAAACAAGGTGCTGGTACCCGACACCACCACGAAACCAATGGAAGTGTTGAGGATTGAGAACGAAGTCAGCTTTCCGGCTATTGACCTCGGGAAACTACCCGTAGGGGCACAATGCAGCATCAAGGAGGACATTACTAATCCGAAGCTGCAAACGCTTAACGGCGGTGAATACGACGTGGACGGCGTCCTCTGGGACCGCTTAATGACCCGCACGACTACATTCAACGGTCAGAACTGGAGCGCTAAGACTACCGACAATCCCACGGATACTTTTACCCGGGCTGCCACACAAAGCACTACGGGAGTAGTGACGCTACCGCCCATTACCGCGCCCGCAGGTCAAATCAGCAGCCTACGCTCGTCGACTACCTTTGCAGCCAAGCGAGGCGAAATTTACGTTGACGCCAGGTTCGCCAAGGCCAAAGTACCAGACGGAAAAAGCCCCAACTGGAACGATTATGACGAGAACTTGACCAAACCAGGAACCGTAGTGCCAGTGTTCTACAACTGTCGGTACATGCCCGACCCCACCCATCCGCCAGAAAAGCTTGGTTTCGACCTTATTGGCGGTCTGCCCCCTGCTATTGGTTCCGGCACGGTCAGTGCCGTCGTCGGCAAGAAGGTGAGATTAGGTACTTGGCCGGTTGGTACCCACTGCGCGATTACCTCTAACACTCCCATAAACGACGCTAATTTCGAGGCGGACAAAACTTTCAAACCGTTCAGCATTCCTGGCTTTGAGCTGCACGACGAGTTTACTACGGACATGTGTGCCTCCACTCACTGGCAAAAGCCGCCTGCCTCTGGCGATTACAGTGTGTGCAACCCCTACATCTGGCTTAATAACACGGATAAGCGTACGATCGTGCTAACACAGATCGTGTCGCGCCAAAGCGGCACCGTAATAGTGGACAAAACCCTGGTCGGTGACGCCGCCAAAGCAGGCGCCAACAAGCCCATACCGATGCGACTAACCTGTGATTCCCTATTTAGCCAGGAAGCCAAGGTTGTTCCCGGCGTCCCCTACAGCTTCACAGGGGTGCCCGCGCAAACTAAATGCGAACTGACCGAGACCGGGAATCCGGAAGGATTAGACGCGGGAATCGTGGTCTCGCGTCCCGCTACACAACAAGTTGGTCCGATTATGGACACTGCCACGGACACGCGTGTTTCCAGCGTCACCACGCTGACATTTAAGCGCGCACCGGTAAAGTTTACCCACGAAACGGTGAAGAGTAACTACACGGGCGACCTCGAAGAGGTGAAGAAACTGTCAAAGACAGTAACCGCAATCTGTACCGAACCCGGCAATATTAGCCCCATTACCATAACCAAAACATTCACCGGGGACATTGGTGAAGCCCACGCTATCATTTTGAAGAACGACAAAGGGTTGGATTTTGCGGTAGGTACGCGCTGCAAGCTATCCACTTTAGTGGATGGTGCTGCAAAGATATCCAAGACGCTCATTGTCAGCACACCCGACGTTGAAGTGGTCGTCCCCGAGAGCGGCACTACAGCGGCTATCACCACTACTGCCGCAACCGCCGCAGCTGGGTCTATCACGATAAATATGCACAACCAGACCTCGCTTACGCGCAAAGTGCTACGCGACCTGATTCCGGGCAAGTACACCCTGAAAATGCGTTGTGGTACTGGTGACGAAGCTAACTGGATTGACTACAGCGACCAACTAAAATTCTACACCGCAGGCGCAACCAAACCCACCAACGAACGGCAAATCATCGCTGACGGGGGCGAGGCGAAGCTGGAAAACACCGACCTACCCGCAAATTCGCAATGCAAGGTAACTATTAAGGTTGGCAATATTGCCGAACTGGATCGTACCACCAATTTCTTCTCCGATGGCACTAACGACACCGATGGTAACCAGAGCAGCGATGCGGTCAATCCTACCTTCACTTTTAGTGCGCCAGGAGCGGATGGAGCTCGACAGCTCACTATTAATAACGCTTATGAAGTTGCTACCACTCAGTTCAAGCTGACTACTGCCGCCAATCTTTTCATCTTAGAAAAAGCAAAGGCTAACGTCGGTGCTGCTGAATTCGCTGCCGGAAACAACCCCACAATTACAAGTCAAAAGCTGTTAGGGGAGCGAGTTCCTGCCGCCTACCGTAAAGCCTTCTTTGCGGGCAATACCGCCAAGTCGGAAGTAAGTGCCACACTTGGCTGCGCCTACAAAGGTGGCAAAGGTGAGGGGGCAACCGTCAAATTTACGGTGCCGATCCGACGCGGTCCAACCCCTCTCGAATCCGACACTATCGAATTGCCGGTGGGTTGGGATTGTAAGCTGGCAGTTGATGCCGCAGACCTGCAGATCCCCGGATCCGAATTGTCAGGTGTGCAGTTCACAGGTGGTACGTTCGCTACCCAGCGTGACGTAACTGTGAACAGCCAACTTCCCTTGGAATACCGGCTCAAGCTCGCTAGTTTCAACCTGAAGAAGAAGGTGGGTGGCGAAGGCGTATCCCGCATTCCTCCGCAATGGCAATTCCCCATCAATATCAGCTGTACCCTAAACGGCAAGGCAATTCCGGTTCCGCAACCACGCACACCTTTGCCATGGACTAAAAAAGCTGACGCGAATCCACCGTTAGCCGACCCTGACTCGGAACCTGCTAAACAATACATTGACGCGGTCAACGCGCCCTGGGAAATGGTCGACAATCTGACCGTGAATACCCTGCGGTTTGAACAAGGTGAAGAACACCCAATCGACCGTTTGCCCGCTGGCGCTAGCTGTACCCTAGCGGAAAACTACGACCGCGCTACGGATGAAGGGGCGTCGCTAAACCACTATTGGGAAATCAACGACGGTTACCGTGCACGCGGCGGCGAAAAACTGTTGAGTTCATGCCGTGACTCAGATCGGTACTGTTCACGTCCGTACCTGGGCAAGATCCCTGCCGGAGCCAGCCCAGCCGAACGCTTCAAAGAAGCTGCAATTGCTATCCACCTGCCAACCGACAAACCCATGACTAAGTCGCTATGGAAGGAAACTGATAACAAAGCTGGTCAGCCTAACGCCACCGTGCCACAGTACTTGCCAGAAAATTTCTTTGGCACCGCCGTGACGTGGAACAACTACGAGTACCAGAAGACCGCAGTTAAGGTGAGCCTGAAAGCTAGTGGCACCGCTAACGGTGAACGTTTCGCAGAAGGACAGTCTTTCAAGGCGCGCCTATACTGTAAGCCCCCCAAGCTTACCTCAAACGACGGGTCGAACCTGGAAGAAATCCAAAAGCTCAACGCTGCTGCAGTCCTCACAGGCAGCATTGACTTCACGGTTAAGAATGGTGCTGCCGAGGGCGAATCCAACATTGCAATTCCCACGGACTACAGTTGCGTCATCGCGCCTGCGTCTTTTTCACATGGCGATGCTAGCCCGGTGTACGCCTTGGAAGCGGTAATAGACCCAGCTAAGGGCGATATTCCTGTAGCAGTTGAAGGAAACTTCGTTACTGCTGGCATCTTCACCCAAGATGAAGTGATTCGCAACGAAGATCCCAAGCGTTTGCCGTGGTACGACACATCGCTACAAAAACGTACGGACGCGAGCGCACCTGAGGACGCCATCTTCGCATTCAAAGTACCCGGCGCTTATACAAAAGTGAAGGATCGGATTACCCAGAAATATGATGCCTTGTTGAACTTCAAGTTGAACTTGCAACTGGACCGTCCGCAAGCTCGTGTCTTGATTAAGCAAAATATTTCCAAAGCGGACGGCGGAAGCGCCAGCAAGAATGTGGGCGACGTCCTCGGAATTAAAACTTACCCAGTTCACTATGAGTGCGCCGACCACTACCTGATGGTGCCAGATCCTAAGACGCCTACAGGCGACGTTAATGCGTCTAGAGTTCCGCTCACTTACAGTGGCGATCTGACGGTAGCCAAAGACACGACAGAACCTGGGGTACTCCTGCCAAATCTGCCCGAATCCGTTACCTGTAAGTTCACCCAAAAGGCGCCCTTAGGTGCCGGCGGGGCTGACCCATTCGCTCCCTGGAACAAAGCCATCCTAACCGGATGGAATGAAGCCATTGTTAAAGTCAAGACCGGTGATATTTGGGACGAAACTCGTGCTTATCCCACTAGCGGTCTGGATCCTTCTAAACTTGACGTAAGTGATGTGCAGCTTAACCGTGGGGATACGCTTTCCGAGGGCGATGCGAAGTTCAAGCGCACTACGCTTACGTTTACCAACACTTACTCGGTACCACTTAGCAGCTATGAAGTGGGCAACTACGTGAACGGCAAGCGCGCCGCCGAAGCATTCATCCTCGGATCGGACACAACCTTCACTTACACATGTAAGTTGCCGAGTGGTCTCCCCGGCTTCGACAATTGGGTAACAAGCGGCAAAGTAAAGGCAGAAGAAGGGCAAATAACCCAAATGTCCGCAATGCCAAAAGGATCCACTTGTACTATTACGGGCAAACTACCAGAGCGGAAGAATGCCACCAAAGTAGTTAAGGTGAAGAGCTCAAGGATAACTTTGGACCTGAGCATGTTCGGTAGTGCACCGCGCGCCCGCGCTGCCGGCGGTCCGGATAACGGTCTAGGCAGACCTGATTTCACTAACGCCAAGCTGTTGACTAGCCGGGAAGGTATTGCCGCAGGAGCGCCGCTCACTTTAGAAGTGAGCGATACCAACCCAATGCGTGCCTTCTTGCACGAAGTGTGGTCAAACGCCGCGAAAATGCGCATCCAAAAAGTCAATGCTGATGGAAACGTAGTTCCAAACGCTACCTTCAGCGTTTACGAAAAAATCGTACCAGGCGGAGGAGACACGCCAACCAACTACCGTAAAGTGACCGATCCGGGCTTCGCCCTCACCGCAGAAAGCGGCATTCACGGCAGTTTCTTAGGCGAACTGCCGCCGGGCAGCTACTATCTGGCGGTAGAAAACGCCGGTACTACCGGTACTGAAAGATTCCCGTTCGGGTGGAAATTTACGGTTTCTGCTGCGGATGCGAATAACACTAACGACAACCAAGACACGGTAGTTGAGGTAACCGACGAAGCGAAACACTCGGGGCTGATAGCTCTGTACAACCCGCAAGGGCAAAACCTCAGCGGCGGCACCGACAACATAGTAGCCAATGAGGGATCCATTTGGACCATCCGCGTCGCAGACATCACTACTGGCGTACTGCCTAGTTCTGGCGGATACCTACCTTGGGTACTGCTTATTGGTCTCATACTGATCAGCGCCGCAGGGATCAGCATGTGGCAGGCAAGTAGGCGCCTATGATCCACCGTGCGCCCTAGGCGCAATCAAGCATTACCCAGAAGATCAGAAAAAGACACAAGAGGGAACAATGAAAGTTACATCAATAATCAAAAAAGGCATGGCTTTGGCAGCCGCCTTCGGACTGGTCGGTGCAGGCGTAATAGCCGCTAGTGCCACGGCGGCTCCTGTCATCAACCCCGACGCAACCGATAACAGCATTACTGTGCATGCGCTGCAAATAGATGACGAAGCCAACGCTAAGCAGGCAAACGGTAAAGAAAATTCCGCCGTCACTGGTACGCCGCAGGTGGGCGCAGTCTTCAAGCTGATGCGCGGTAACTACGACATCACCACCACTGACGGATATGAAGCTGCGCGCAGTGCCACTGCGGATAATTTCAGTGATGATTCTAAGTTTACTAAAATAGAAAAAACCACCGTTAAGGATGGAAAAGCCGAATTTACCGGTCTAAAGGCTGGGCTTTACAAGCTGACACAAATCTCTGCCCCTGCAGGATTCAGCCCCATGAAACAAGCTCTGGTGTTCGTACCGATGACCGATCCGGACAACCCAGCTGCATTCTTGAAGAACATTCACGTGTACCCCAAGAATGCCAGCGCCGGTGCAGTCACCAAAACCGACGTAACTACCCAAGGTAAACCAATTGCAAAGGGCAGCTACATGGACTTTGAAATCAAGGTACCTATTCGCAACCTGGAAAAGAACGAAAACTTCACCAAGTTCGAGGTTACAGATAAGATTTCTTCCGGTTTGGTAAACGAGGATCCGAAGATTATTTCAGTGACTGCCGATGATCAAAAATTTGCTAAGGACACCGACTTCAGCGTTCAAAACAATGTAGCAAATAAGGTAACTATCAGCTTCACCAGTGAAGGTCAGAAGAAACTCACTGCCAAAGCCGGCAAACAACTAGTTGTGAAACTGTCGCTGAAAGTAGGCGACGTCGATGTCGCTAAAGGCGTCGTAAACGAAGCCTCCGCCACCTGGGCTACCGACAAGCGCCCCGACGACACCACCATTGTGACGCCCCCAGATAAACCCACCACCACAGTGTTCGGTAAGCTCAAGATCAAGAACATAGAAAAAGGCTCCACTAAAGAACTGACTGGAGCCGAATTCAAGATCTTCCAATGTGCGGACAAAGGCACTACCGGTGATGCTATAAGTATTGACGGTAAAGACACCTTCGCCGCTGCCACGCTGATCGGTCCCATGCGCGCCACTACCACGCAAATGTGTGTCGTAGAAACCAAGGCTCCCGCAGGCTACGAAAAGCTGACTTCCCCAGTGAAATTCACATTCGACGATGCCACCATCAAAGGCGCAACAGACAATACCGTCGAAATCACCATCGAAAACTACAACAGCTCCGACATTCGCGCCAAGCTACCGCTTACCGGTGGCGCCGGAATCCTGCTGTTCATCCTTATTGGCGGTGGTCTGCTCGGCACCTCCTACTACTACGCCCGCAAAAAGGCCTAGCAACTCCTAAACGAGCAGAATAAATAGGTGAGGGCGGAAACCTACAACCGCCCTCACCGCCACAAAACACAAACCAAAGTACGGATGTAACTAACCCCGACAGCACAGAAAGAAAAACGTGAACGCAACCCACACCAGTAACGCGAGCGGGCGCCCTCGGAAAGGGTCACGTTTTTCTACACTAATCCCTGTCATCCTGGCGCTTGCCGGCATAACTGTTCTGCTCTACCCCGTAGTAGCCACCCAGCTTAACAACGCCCGCCAACAATACATTGCCTACAAATACTCCAAAACAGAAAAACAATTAGACCCCAAAGGGGTACGCGACCAACTCGCTGCCGCCGACGAATACAACCGTCACGGACCCACCAGCCCCATTCTAGACCCCTGGTTAGCGCGCGTAGCCAAAGACAACAACCCCTACCAGCGTTACCTCGGGCAACTAAACCTCACCGAAGCGATGGGGCGCCTGGTGATTCCCGCAGCGAAAGTGGATTTACCCATCTATCACGGCACCTCCATGAAAACGTTGGAAAAGGGGATTGGGCACCTGTACGGGTCCTCCCTGCCAGTAGGTGGAAAATCCACCCACGCGGTGCTGACCGGACACACCGGACTATCCACCGCCAGCCTGCTAGACCACCTGACCGACATCAAACACGGCGACCCCATCTACATTCAAGTCGCCGGACGCAAACTAAAATATAAAGTCTTCGACATCAAAGTCGTAAAACCCGACCAAGTCAGCTCCCTAAAAGTACAAAAAGGGCGCGACCTCGTCACCGTAATTACCTGCACGCCCTACGGCATCAACTCGCACCGCCTCCTGATCACCGGAGAACGCGTCCCCATGGACAAAACCCCCGTATTCGACCACCGCACCCCCTTGGCGTGGTCGTGGTGGATGATAGCGATCATCGCGGTAGCTGCGCTTGCCTTAGGGGCGCTCGGATGGTGGCTCTACTTCCTGTGGAAACACCACACAAAAGACGAAAACAACAAATCCGGCATAGACGCACCCGGCGACGTGAGCACGCAGCCTGATTTGGGCTCGAGGCAATCACGCCAATACCCGCCCCCACCGCCATCCAATTACGAGACCAACCAAACCATCCCACCAAACAGTTCACCTAGTTACAGGAGGAACCAGTGAAACATACGCACCAAACTATGTGGAACGAACCCACCCAGGCAGCTAGAGTGACAGTTGCCCAGGGCGACATTTGCGCCGCTGACAAAGGCAGCGCCCACACTGAAAACAACCCCAACATGCCATGCCGGTGGCGGAAAGTAGCAGCCACAATAGGGGCACTAGCGGTAGTCGCAGTGGGCGCCCTCGGAATAAACAACATAAACGCTAACGCCACAGAAAACAACGCGGCACCAACCACACACGTGGTCACCGGTGACACATCTGGGCTGAACCCCGCCGACATTGACCCCGCGCGCACATCCACCCTCGCAGTAACTAAAACGGAGGGCAACCCGTACGACGATCCGGCACCCGGAGACCAACCCAACGGCAGCCCCGCCGGCGCCACCATCAAAGTACAAAAAGTTCGCCAAATCGACCTGAAAACCGCTAACTGGGGCGAAATAGCCAAAATGACGGTAGAAGACGCCACCAAGTTAGGGCTCGAGGACGCCGCCACCGCAACCACTGACACCACCGGTACCGCCAAATTCAGTGGGCTGCCGGTCGGCTTGTATTTAGTGAGCGACGAACCACCCGCCGACCCGGCACACAAACACACGCGCATCCAACCATTCCTCATCACCCTGCCAGTAGGCGCAAGCGTGAAACTAGGTGACGAGAATGCGCGGAAAATGTGGGTATACCAAGCCGAAATAAGCGCTAAGCCTCTGCCCGCCGAACCGCCCGCGCACATGCAAAAGCCGACACCTAAACCCAAACCTAAACCTGCGGCACCAAAACGACTCAGCAAAACCGGCGTCGCCATATCCGGGCTGGTGTTACTGTCAGCGGCCGCCATCAGCGCGGGCATCGTCCTCGCCAAACGCCGCCGCGAAGAAGACGCCGAAACCACAGTGAAAGTAGAAGCATAGGCGCGGACGCGCTGGCAGGTTACGGCAGTCGCTGAGAGTTGGAGACCGGGGGGAGAGTTGGGGGTGGGGGCGTCCGACCTGGTCCGATTCGCCCAAAACCCTCTAACCCCGGTTTATGCCGCTGCGGACCCGCCCAAAAAGGCGGGCAATCCGGCGAGCATACCGCCAAGCGCTACGGGTGCCAATGGGGGCACCATCATATGAGATGATTAGCAGGTGAGAACGGCACGGCGACAACCTAAACCCTGGCAGGTGTTGGGCACGACCGCAGCGGCGGGTGCTCTGATTGGTATCAGCGCGTTGGCGCCATTCCGAGTATTCGTTGCTGTTATCGCCCTCCTGGTGGGGGCATTCGCCACCGGGTGGGGCGGGGCAGTGGGGGCGCCCTCGAAAAGCGCATCCAGCGCGGTCGCAACCATGGTAGGCACGTGGACGTTCTTCATAGGGTTGATTTACGCGGACTTCGCGGTGGTTCCCTTCGTGTTCGCGTTCGCGCCCATAACCGCGTTCATAGCGGAATTTTTCAGGTCGAGGCATACTCACGTGGCAGTGTCCATAGTGACATCTGCGGGCGGCGCCCTGGTGGCAACCATAGGCGCAGGATGGGTGACATTAGACCAGGTTGCAACCTGGCGGACACTGGCCAGCCCAATGGGGTGGATGTTGTGCTTTGTGCCACTGGTCGTTTTTGCGAAACACCGGTATTTGCGGGCACTCCTGGGTGGGGCGGCAGGTGGGGTGGTAGCTGCCGCGACACTATGGGTGGCGCCCAAAACCGTTGCCACCATCTTTGCCGGAGTCATCCCCGGCAGCATAGGGCTGCCATTCTTCGCCACCACCGGTGGGGCAGTCTTGTTCATGGTCGAAGGCATAATCATTGACCTGCTGGGAAACGGGCGCAGTGGGCGTGCCGGTGCCACCGCCCTCGGAACGATAATCCCCCTGCTGACCGTAATCCCCACATATGCGATGGTCCGAATAGCCGCAATGTAAAAACTGGGGTTCGCGAGAGTGGCGAGCGCGGGCATACCCCGCCACAATAGAAGTATGTTCACTATTGAGGCAGATTTACCGCGCCCACTGTACCCAATAGCCTGGCTGGTGGGGCAATGGCGCGGCTTTGAGGTTGCGGGCGCGAACACGTTCGTGCAAGAAATTGGTTTTGTTCCCGAGGGCGACCTCTTGCGCCAAACTACTACTCGCTACCTGGCGCGGCGGACCCGGAATTTTCCTATCACAGCCACGGCGGCGGAGGCGCTGGCAGGTTTAGAGGTTGTGGAAAAAACCAGTGTGGAAAACAGTGTGTGGCAGGTGGTGCGTTTCACGGATGCAGACGGCGGCGCGAAATCAGACCTGGCGGTAACTGAAGTGGAAGAGGGCGGCGCGCGTGGAAAATCCCAAGGTGCCGTTATGGATATTGGGGCGGATGCGACCTCGGGCGGGGTGTCGGAAGAAGCATCGGGCGCATTACGCGAGAAGTCGCAAGCAGTGCCGGGCGCCGAACCACAACGTAAACCTGCCGGAATATGGTTGGGACAGGGGCAGGGGCCGCGAATTCAACTAAAACGGGACCAGCGCGAACGGTTTTACGGCATGGTGGGGGGCGAACTGATGTGGCTCGAAGAATGTGGCGGCAAAGCAGTTCGTTCCGCGCGTTTAGCAAAATAACGGGGGTAGGGCGTGTTTGGGATTGAACCAGAATGGGTGGACGCGCAGGCGAAGATCGCACAGTTGAGAACCGAAGGCAAAGCATGGGTTTCCCCAATGCTGGACGCACAGGGGGCTGTGGAAGCAGAAGGCTTGGACGCGGGAGTAGCCGCCCACTACGGCAGCGTAAACGAAAGCCGCGCACTGACCTGTGGTACCGCCCTCGTCGACCTGTCACATCTGGACATACTGGAAATGACAGGTGCTGACCGGCATAAACTGCTGACAACCCTGGGAACCCAAATTGTTACCCCGCAAACTACCAGTGCCGAAACCCTGTTTTTGAACGCAAACGGACGCGTTGCCCTGTGGGCGGGCGTCCTGAATGTTACAAATGATAGCTCTGGGGGCGGTGCGAGTTCCGCCAAGGATGCCACTTACCTAATAACTGAAGCGGGGTGTGGGCAGGCGCTCGCGGACTATTTGGAGCGCATGAAATTCATGATGGACGCGCACACAACCCCCGCGGATTTAGCGGGTGTCGGTTTTGTGGGGGATCGGTTTGCGGCAAGTGGGGTGTCGGTGTGGCGTGACCCGTGGCCGGACCTTCAGGAAGGCGGCATAGAGTATGGGGATTATGTTGGCGAGGGCGCCCTCTTCCGTATTGGGCTGCTGCCTCGGACAGAGTTTGCGCAGGCGGTAGGCGGTTTGTTGGCGTGGGTGCGGGAACATGCAGGCTTTCCGGTTGTTGACGAACTAGGATACGAATTTGCGGAACCAACCTGGGCGGGGATGAACGCCTGGGAGACGCTGCGAATCGCAAGCTGCCGCCCACGATACGGACGCGAAGTTGACGAGCGTGCTTTGCCGCACGAATGGGATTGGCTGCGAACTGCGGTTCACCTGCATAAAGGATGCTATTTAGGGCAAGAAGCGGTTGCCCGCATAGTGAACCTTGGGCGTCCGCCGCGCCGTGCCGTGTTCTTGAACATAGACGGCAGCAGCGGGGATGCGCCCACAGTGGGCGATCCCATCGAGGGCGGTGGGCGGCAGATCGGCATACTGACCTCGGTGGGGTATCATCACGACGACGGTTGGATCGGGCTAGGGCTGGTGCGACGCGCCGCCCGCACCGAAAAAGTGACGGTCGGCGGTCGGGCTGCAACCTGCACGGACATTGTTCGCGCTGACGGGAAAACTTCCGCTTCGACCACCCGCCCACAGCTGCAAAAATTGGCGAAACAGCCGGTAAAAGCCCCCGAAGCGGTGGGGTCGCAGAAGCAGTTATTTGTGGGAAAGTAGTTTGTTGTCGGCGAAATCGTTGTGCCTGAGCGAAATGGTTTGCACTCACGGCAGCGTAATTCACAATTTCCCGAGGGCGACGCTTGTTCTAGCGTTTTGGGGTCGCGTTTGGGGTTTGGGGCGGAGCGCGGGCGGTTCGGCGGGCATTGAGTCGCACTGAAAGTGCGGCTCACGGGCGGCGCGCCTGTCCCAAACCCCTGTTCACCTGTGGGAACGAGGGGTTGATGCGCTCTCGCCCTGCGTGATGTGTGTTCGCGGGCGGTTCGGCGGGCACCCCGCCTCGCTGTTAGCGAGGCTCACGGGTGGCGCGCTCGCCCATAGGGGCATCGCTCGGCTGTGGTCTTGGCACGCATGACCAGACCCCCAACGCCATGCGCAAAATTCCGGTACGTAAGCCATCGAGCGTCTACGCTTCCACCAGCAGGGTGAAAGGTCCGTCGTTTACCATCTCTATTCGCATCATGGCACCAAAAGTGCCGGTGTAAACCGTCAGACCGCGGTCGCGTAATCCGGCTACCACCTGCTCGTATAAGGGTTGGGCGACAGGACCGGGAGCGGCGCCGCTCCAACTGGGACGCCGCCCCTTACGCGTGTTTCCGTATAACGTGAACTGGCTGACCAACAGCACGGGCGCGCCTCGGTCTGTAACGGAAGTTTCGTCCTCGAACAATCGCAATTCCGCAATTTTACGCACCACCTTGTCCACCTGCGCCTGACCATCGCCGTGCGTCACCCCCAGCAACACCACCACGCCGGGGCCGGAAAACCCACGGGAGTCTTCGCCCTCAATATGCACGTAGCCGCGCGTAACCCGCTGAATAATCGCACGCATTCGTCCTCCTAGTAATTCGCCCGCGTAATTTACCCAAAAAATCCGCCCAAACTATAGTTGGTGTTGTCGCTAAAACTTCCAGCGCCAGCCTTCGCCTTTTACGAAACGTTCGTTGCGGGTTCCCTACAACGTAGCTGCTTCGCCAAAGACTCGGCTAGAATTCACTAAATGCTCACAATTTTGCACTTCACGTTCCACTAGCCTTTCCTTCATCATGCGCCAATGGCGAACAAATGCCCACGCCTATCCACTAACTAACATAATGGTTTCGTAGAATAAGTATTCGCAATTTAGGAGACCAATGTTCGAGCGCTTTACCGACCGCGCCCGCCGCGTGATCGTGCTTGCACAAGACGAGGCCCGCGGGCTCAACCACAACTATATTGGGACCGAACATTTATTGCTGGGGCTCATTACCGAGGGCGAAGGCGTGGCTGCGCGCGCCCTGGAAATGATGGAAATTAGCCGCGATAAGGTGCGCGAACAGGTCATTTCTATTATTGGCGAGGGCGATGCGCCGGCTCCCGGTCATATTCCGTTTACGCCCCGCGCCAAGAAGGTGTTGGAGCTGTCGCTGCGCGAAGCCTTGCAGCTCGGACACAATTACATTGGTACTGAACATATGCTGTTGGGTTTGGTGCGCGAGGGCGAAGGCGTGGCCGCTCAGGTGCTCGGCAACTTGGGCGCGGATTTGCAGACTGTGCGCCACAATGTGGTGCAATTGCTGGCGGGATACAACCAGGGCGAGGGCGAAACTGTGGGTGTGGGCGACAGTGGGTCGGCGCAACCGCAAAAGTCTGGTTCGGCTATTTTGGACCAGTTTGGGCGCAACCTGTCGCAGGCAGCCCGTGAACAAAAATTGGACCCGGTTATTGGTCGGAAAACCGAGATGGAACGGGTTATGCAGATTCTGTCTCGGCGCACCAAGAACAATCCGGTACTTATTGGCGAACCGGGGGTCGGCAAAACTTCCGTAGTAGAAGGCTTAGCGCAAGCGATTGTGCGCGGTGACGTGCCGGAAATCCTAAAAGACAAACAGCTTTACAGCCTCGACATGGGGTCCTTGGTGGCGGGTTCGCGCTACCGGGGAGATTTTGAAGAACGCCTCAAGAAGGTACTCAAAGAAATTCGTACGCGCGGCGACATTATTTTGTTTATTGACGAAATCCATACTTTGGTGGGTGCGGGCGCAGCCGAAGGCGCTATTGACGCGGCATCCATCCTCAAACCCATGTTGGCGCGTGGCGAACTGCAAACCATTGGTGCCACCACCAACGACGAATACCGCAAATACATTGAGAAGGACGCTGCTTTGGAGCGCCGTTTCCAACCTGTGCGCGTAGAACAACCTAGTGTGGAAGAAACTGAGCAGATCCTGAAAGGGTTGCGCGACCGCTACGAAGGGCACCACCGCGTCATCATTACTGATGACGCCATACGCGCTGCCGCGACGCTGGCAGACAGGTACATTTCGGACCGTTTCTTGCCGGACAAAGCCATTGACCTCATTGACGAAGCTGGCGCGCGTTTGCGCATATCGCGCATGACTGCGCCGCCAGAACTGCGCGAACTTGACGAACAGATCGCCGAAGTGCGCCGCAACAAAGAATCCGCCATCGATGGGCAAGATTTCGAAAGGGCGGCGTCCTTGCGTGACGACGAAAAGAAACTGTTGGAAGCGCGTTCCCAAAAGGAAAGCGAGTGGAAGTCCGGGGACATGGACCGCATCGCGGAAGTCACCGAAGAATCCATTGCGGAAGTCTTAGCGATGTCTACTGGCATTCCCGTGTTCAAGCTGACTGAAACCGAGTCCAGCAAGCTTTTGAATATGGAAGCGGAACTGCACAAACGCATCATTGGTCAGGACGAAGCCGTACACGCCTTGTCCAAGTCCATTCGCCGTACGCGCGCGGGTCTGAAAGACCCCAAGCGTCCTGGCGGTTCCTTCATCTTCGCGGGTCCCACCGGTGTGGGTAAAACCGAGTTGGCGAAAGCTCTGGCGGAATTCCTGTTTGGTGACGAGGACGCCCTCATCCAACTGGACATGTCCGAATTTGCGGAAAAGCACACGTCTTCGCGTCTGTTTGGGGCGCCTCCGGGGTATGTGGGCTTCGACGAGGGCGGCGAATTGACAGAAAAAGTGCGCCGCCGGCCGTTCAGCGTGGTACTGTTTGACGAAGTAGAAAAGGCGCACCCGGATATTTTCAACTCGCTGTTGCAGATTTTGGAGGACGGTCGCCTGACGGATTCCCAGGGTCGGGTCGTGGACTTTAAGAACACGGTTATAATAATGACCACGAACCTGGGTACACGCGACATTAACAAGGGCGTAATGACTGGGTTCCAGGCGGTGGGCGCCCTCGCCAACGACTATAAGCGCATGAAAGCCAAAGTAGCCGAAGAGCTGAAGCAACACTTCCGCCCCGAATTCTTGAACCGCGTCGACGAAGTGGTGGTGTTCCCGCCGCTCGGTCGTGAAGAAATCGTGCAAATTGTCGACTTGATGATCGGTCAATTGGGGGAGCGCATGGCAGAACGTGGCATGAGCATCGAACTGACCCCGGCGGCCCGCGAACTGTTGGCGGACAAGGGCTACGATCCGGTGCTCGGTGCCCGCCCGCTGCGCCGCGCGATACAACGCGAGATCGAGGACGTCCTGTCCGAAAAGATCCTCTATGGGGACTTTGGGGACGGCGACAAAGTGGTTGTGGATGTTGCCGAGGACGACCCTTTGGAATTCACTTTCCGTCACTAAACGGTGGGTAACATTCAGGGGCGGGGTGACCCGCCCCTTTGCGTACCCACAGTAGTGATGGTCGTGTCCGCCGTCTTGCGTTTCATGGAGGTTAGCTGAAAATGCCGCAAATGGGCGCAAGGAGTTACCTAAATAATTCAATTACAGTCCATCAACCGAAATTTTCACCGGGAAATAACTGGGACTAACCTGGAATAGTTTTATGCAAATATTAACCATTGTTAGAATATTGTTATCTTTCCCAGTAGTGGCTGTATTGCAAAGGAAAAGCCGGGGTGGGCGTCCTCGAAAATGTAATAATCTGCACAAGTATGCGGTGTATCAAATATTGATTACAGCTGTAAAAAACCGTTTTAATGTGCCAGGCTACATCTAGCAAGTGTGCATGAACTCTGCAACGGGACGGTCAAAGGCGGAAGGAGGAAAGCTGCAAAATAGTCGCCGCCCCCGAAACGCCCAGCCGAAACTGCGCCAGTGCCCGCCACGTCGGCGCGCCGGGCGTGCAGGAAACAGCAAACAGTCCTCGCCGGCTAAACCGCAGCGCTCGTTGCAGAATCTCTGTGCTTGCACCGCAACAACCGTAAGATGAAAGGGTTCAAGGTGAAGCCACAAAAACTGATATTCACCGCAACCGCGTTAGCAGTGATGTTCGGAATGACTACCGTACCGTCATTTGCGCAAAATAAAGCCGAAACCGGACCAAAAGCTCAGGAAACGCAAGCTTTCATTGTTAAATACAAAGAGGACGGCGGCACCGTTTCCACGAAAACCGTACGTCAAGCCGCCAGTGCTGTCGAAAATGCTGCGAAAAAAGTAGACGCGAAAGTGGTCAGCAAATCCCGTGGCGCCCTCGGAACAGAGCGCGTCCAACTGGACGAACCGCTGACGAAGAACGAAGCGAAAGAATTTAAAAAGAAACTGGAAGCCGATTCGGCAGTCGACTACGTCGAACCAGACCTGATAGTGCACCACACTGCCGCCCCGAACGACTCCCGGTACAGAGAACAGTGGGACCTGGGCGAAAAGGCGCCCGGTCTGCGGGCAGAACACGCGTGGCGAAATGGCAAAGGTGCCGGTGTCACCGTAGCCGTCATAGACACTGGTATTACCGCGCACCCGGATCTGGACCGCAACATCGCCAAAGGCTACGACTTCATTTCGGACCCGCGCACCAGTGGGGACCGTGACGGTCGCGACCCGGACCCTCGGGACGAGGGCGACTGGACCTACGCCGGTGAATGCGGGCAGGGTTCTAGCGCAAAGAACGCTTCTTGGCACGGCACACACGTTGCCGGTGAAATCGCTGCTGTTACCAACAATGGTGAGGGCGTAGCTGGTATTGCTCCCCAATCCAAGATTTCGCCAGTGCGCGCCCTGGGCAAGTGTGGTGGTCGCAGCTCTGACATTGTGGCAGGTATCGTATGGGCCTCCGGTGGTAACGTCCCCGGTGTTCCCGACAACCCCAACCCGGCGAAAGTTATCAACATGAGCCTGGGCGGCTACTCGCCTTCTTGCCCGCGCTCCTACCAGGAAGCCATTGACGGCGCGGTAGCCCGTGGCGTAACCGTGCTTGTTGCCGCCGGTAACGAACGCCAAGAGGTTGCCTACTCTACGCCTGCGAACTGCAAAAATGTTATTCGTGTAGGTGCTGTGGGTGCTGATGGTGCGCAAGCATCGTACTCGAACTGGGGGAGCGGCATCACCCTGTCCGCACAAGGCGGCGACACCAGCCGCAACCGTGGCATCCTCTCCACCGTTAACACTGGTCGCCGTGGTCCTGC
Source organism: Actinomycetaceae bacterium (assembly GCA_030528145.1). GTDB lineage: Bacteria > Actinomycetota > Actinomycetes > Actinomycetales > Actinomycetaceae > Winkia. The sequence continues at coordinate 46,359 of JAUMZK010000010.1, read as the reverse complement.
CAGGCCAGGATATGCAGAATATCAGGGAACTTCTATGGCCACCCCGCACGTTGCGGGCGCAGCCGCGCTGCTGTACAGCATGAAATCGTCGCTGCAACCTGCAGACGTGCAACGCCTCCTAGTGTCGAACCTGCAACCGATGGGACGCTGCTTTGCCGGTCGTGGAATGTGCGGTCCGGGTATTTTGGACGCTGGCGCCGCCACTGACGCATTGGCGAAACAGATTGGTCGCCACCCAGGTAATGACGACAACGACAATCCGCCCGCGCCAAAGCCGGAGCCTGCGCCAAAACCGGAGCCTGCGCCGACACCTGCGCCAAAGCCCACTCCGGATCCAGGTAACGGCAAGCCTGCCCCGACACCGAAGCCCACACCGACCCCGACCCCGGATCCTGGCGACGGACACCAGGCGCCGGTACCACCGCCAGCACCGGAACCTGCACCAAGACCCGAACCGGCGCCAATTTGGGACTGGAACTGGAATTGGAATGACTGGTTTGATTACTTCTTCGGTTTCTTCGGTGGTTGGTGGTTCCGCTAAACTCGGAACTGTTTTTACCGCAGAAAAGCTCTCCTTGTAGGGGTGTGGTGGTAATGGGACAGTTGCCACCACACCCGAAAATTGCATAAATTGAAAAGTCAGTGCAGCAGATACTGACACAAAAACAAGGTTGGAGGAAACCATGCCTCGTAAGTTATTAGTTTTGTCAGCAGTATCGGTATCTTTAGCGTTACTTGGTGGGTGCGGCGCTCTGACACACCAAGGTTCCACGGCGCCCTCGCCCAGTATTTCTGACAGTGCCAAAAAGAAACCAGCACCTAACCACGGACATAACATGAATAAAGTAGCAATCGTCGGCTTCGAGGAGAAGTCGGAAGCTGTGAAAGCTTTGAAAAGCGCCGACAACGTCACTTTGAACACGCTGCCAGAGTCGGTTCGCACCGCCCTCGAAAAAGCGGCAAAAGAATCCACTGCCAGTATTGAAGCCGTTCAAGGCTTGTCTGACACTACCGTTTCGGTTGAGCTGAGTCCGGCTCTGGACGAGGACAAGTTTGGCAACTTTTTGCACCAAGTTGAAAGCATCGACAGTGTCAATTATGCCGAGGGCGACCAGCAAGCCACCCCAAAAAAGTAGCTGCAAACAGAGGAAATAGGGCGACCGCCGCACCGCCGCTACGGCTTCTTCGGCTGTGTTTTTTTTGGGGGGGGCGGTGGTCGGGTCGCAGTTTTGGGGTTGCGTTTGGGGTTTGGGGCGGAGTGCGGGCGGTTCGGCGGGCATTGAGTCGCACTGAAAGTCCGGCTCACGGGAACCGCACCCGCACCCGCCGCGCTCTTACTTTTGTTCGATGGTGGACAGTGTTGGCCAGCCGTTCGGGATGCACTGGTTGACCATGCCGCCGGTCTGCTGCATCATGGTGGGTGCCAGGCGTCCCGGACCGCACTCGTAAAGGTGCCCGTACCCTAGGAAATGTCCGACTTCGTGCGAAGCCACATAAATACGGTACTGGTCGTTAGTTTTTCCGGCCTGCCGCCACAAATCCGCGCCTCCCAACCACCGTTTCGCGTTGATCGCCACAATCTTGCCGTTGCGGCAATTCAAATCCCCCTGCGTGTCCAGGGGCGCACACAGTTTCCCAATCAGAGTCGGCGACCCCAACACCACGGTCACGTCCGGGTTCTTCGAGGTGCGTGCAAAGCGAATCTTTCCGCCCTGGTTCCACCCGCGCGGATCGTTCAAAATCTGGTAGAAAGTGTTTGCCGCAGTGCGCGCATCAATGGGCAAACCGCCCTCGACTGCCACCGCGAAGCGAACCGTCTGCGCACCCTCCCTGCCGGACAATTCCCCAGACACCGGAGCGAACTTGCCGTCTCCCGCCTCCGGGACTGCGCCATCCAATCCGCCTGATGGTGCGGTTTCCCCATCTAATTCTGGCTTTGGCACCAAAGGAGCTGAGGGAACTGGGCTGGTACTTGGCATTTTCACTGCGGCTTTCGTGGCGCCCTCGGACTTGGAACCCCCTTTGCGCGCGTTTCCTGTGCGCATCTTACTAACCCGACTGCCCGTTTTGTTGGTTTTTCCCGAGGACGACACCCCGGTAGTCCCACTGGCTTGCGCGGATTCTGCCATCCCAGAAACGAGTGCGTGCATGCCCACTCCGGTAACCACGAACACCAACAGCAGTGCGATTGCGGTGGCAACTACGCGCCCCCAACGCATGCGCAGGCGAAAACGCTGTCCGGTGCGCGGGTCTACGAATACGTGGCGTCCGACGCGGCGCGGGCGAGCCTGCCAGTCGCTCCTGCATGCCGCCAACCATTCCCAAGCTGGGTGAGGGCGGCGGTCGCGGCGGTGGCTGTGAACCCGAGGGGCAGCGGTGCGTTCGACGCGAAAACTTTGGGGGTAGCGCGCTTGAGAGTTTTGCATTGTTTGCGCAGTCTGGGCAGTTTGGACAGTTTGGCGGGTGTCCTGTCGTGAACTCGCGTGCCGGTCGTTAGAGGCGCGGAAGCCGTGATGGTCGTGGTTGTGGTGCGGGTGGGCGGCGAAGTGTTTGCCGCCTTGCAGTTGGTGTTTTTCGGTGGCTGTAAATTGGTGACTCGTATCCGATACGCCCGCCGAGCCTACCGCCGTTACCTGCGCAAATGCTTCGCTTTTCGGGTTTAGGTCCGGGTTTTCGTTTCCGCTGTTCGATCCGCGCGCGTGCACAGGGCTGGCTGCGCATTCGCCGGGAGGGGAACTGGGGAAAAGACGGCATAAATCAAGCTTACCCATATTCGCTGAATTAGGAACCCTAGCGGAACGATTCCACAGTAGTGTTGCCGCGCTGGCTTGCGGGCTTTGGTGCAGATACGCGGATTTTCCGAGGGCGGTGGGTTCAGTGGCGGAAGAGTCGCGGTGCGCGTGACTCAGGCAGTTTGCGTGGCGGCGCCTCGCAGGCGAAAAATTGTGTCGCATACTACCCGTGAGCGTTTCACGGGAAACACTTCACGGCTACTATTGGGCAAATAGGCGCGTTTGTTGAGGTGAAACGATTTTGTTGAGTGCGAATGGTTTTGTTGCCGGTGAAGAGTAGCGGTGGGTTTGGGTCGGGCGCGGTGCCCGTGAGCCGCACTGGTGGTCCGTCTCAATGCCCGCCGAACCGCCCGCACCCCGCCCCAAACCCTGAACGCAACCCCCGAAACGATCTTTACTTCAGCTGTACCTAGTATCGGATTGATAGTCTGACTGCCAGCCCAGCCCCCGCACCCACCCTCCTTCCCTACATCACCCTCCCCTAGTCACACCAGCGACCGAATCCCACTATCATCTGCCGCCCACTCCCCAGTGATAATCGCACCACTTTCTGACCGGTTGGAAGGTGGTGTCCTCCCCGGAAGTTGTGCCTCAACTTTTCGCCCTCAGGGAAAACGTAAGCGCGCTCGGTTGGCGTTACGGTGCGACGATAGACTTGAAGTGTGGAGGATTGCGCAAGAATTTTGTCCTCGGAATACGTGAACGTACCCATAAGACCCTTGGCAAGCTAATGTGATGTGTCTTAAAGAGCTTTGGTATGATTAGACGCGTTTAGGGCACGGATGCCGTCAGGGCACGGATGCCGCAATCTGAATGGAAGGCCGATACATGGTCAAGTATGTTTACGACTTCTCTGAAGGCGATAAAGAAATGAAGGACTTGCTGGGTGGTAAGGGTGCCAACCTGGCAGAAATGACAAAGTTGGGGTTGCCGGTTCCTCCGGGCTTCACTATTAGCACGGACGCCTGCCGGGCGTACTTGAAGAAGGGGCAAACTCCGGAAAGCCTGGCTCCGGAGGTCACTCAGAAGCTGCGCGAAGTCGAAGACAAGATCGGACGCAAACTCGGTGACGCCGAAGATCCGCTACTCGTTTCCGTACGTTCGGGCGCGAAGTTCTCCATGCCCGGCATGATGGAAACCGTTTTGAACGTTGGTCTGAATGACCAATCGGTACACGGTCTGGCGAAAATGTCTGGCAACGAACGTTTCGCGTGGGACTCCTACCGTCGTCTCATCCAAATGTTCGGCAAGACGGTTATGGACATTGATGGGGACCTGTTCCTGAACGCCCACGACGCCCTTAAGGCGAAACGCGCAGTTACCGCTGATACCGACCTGAACGCTGATGACCTGCGCGAACTCACCGAAACGTTCAAGGGCATTTACGAAAAGGAAATCGGCAGCCCCTTCCCGCAGGATCCGCGCGACCAACTGGATGCCGCCATTGAAGCCGTGTTCCGCAGCTGGAACACCGAACGCGCCGTCATCTACCGTCGCCGCGAAAAGATCCCTAACACTTTGGGTACTGCTGTGAACGTCCAAACCATGGTGTTTGGCAACATGGGCGATACCTCCGGTACGGGCGTGTGCTTCACTCGCGACCCTTCCACCGGGCACGCTGGCGTGTACGGCGACTACTTGATGAACGCTCAGGGCGAGGACGTTGTGGCAGGCATTCGCAATACGGAACCGCTGTCCGCCCTAGAAACCCAAGACAAGAAGTCTTACGACGAACTGCGCGCGATCATGCGCAAGCTGGAAACGCACTACAAGGACATGTGCGATATCGAGTTCACGATTGAACGTGGCAAACTGTGGATGCTGCAAACCCGCGTGGGTAAGCGTACTGCGGCAGCGGCTTTCCGTATTGCTACCCAGTTGTTCGAAGAACGACTCATCACTAAGGACGAAGCGCTGCTGCGCGTAACTGGCGCGCAACTGACCCAGCTGATGTTCCCGCAATTTGATTCCTCGGCGAATCCACCGTTGGTGGCGCGTGGCATGGCTGCGTCTCCGGGTGCGGCCGTGGGGGGCGTGGTGTTTGATAACGCTCAAGCCCGCGAATTCAAGGAAGCTGGCAAACCCTGCATTTTGGTGCGCCGCGAAACTAACCCAGATGACCTGCCGGGGATGGTCGACGCCGAAGGCGTTTTGACTGCGCGCGGGGGCAAGACCTCGCACGCCGCTGTGGTTGCCCGCGGCATGGGCAAGACCTGTGTTTGTGGCGCCGAAGCCCTCGATGTGGACGCGCAGGCGCGCGAACTGCGCGTTGATGGTCGCGTGTTCAAGACCGGCGACATCATTGCTATTGACGGCACTACGGGGGAAATTTTCGAGGGCGAAGTCCCGGTTGCGGATTCTCCCGTTACGACGTTCCTGACTCACGGTCTGGAAGCCGGTTTGGAGGCTGCGCAGACCGAGGACATGAAGGAATTGGTGAAAGCTGTTGCGGATCTAGTGGACCACGCCGACAAGCGTCGCCGCCTGTCTGTGCGTGCTAACGCGGACACCCCGCAAGATGCCGAACGCTCCATCGCGTTTGGTGCTGAAGGTATTGGTTTGACCCGTACCGAGCACATGTTCCTCGGTGAACGCCGCGTCCTTGTGGAACGCCTGATTTTGTCCGAACCGGGTTCTGATGCGCGCCAAGAAGCCTTCGACAAGCTCGAAGAACTGCAAATGGGCGACTTCGAACAAATGCTGCCCATCCTTGGGGGCAAGCCGATGACTGTGCGCCTCATCGACCCGCCGCTGCACGAATTCCTGCCGGATCTCACTTCTTTGGAAGTCAAGGTGGCAGTTGCCGAAGCCAAGGGTGAAGAGTGCGCCGAGGACAAGCAAATGTTGGCGCAAGTCCGCAAGATGCACGAGGCTAACCCCATGCTGGGCCTGCGTGGCGTGCGTCTGGGAATCGTCTTCAAGGGGCTGTTCGAACTGCAGATTCGTGCCCTCGTGCGGGCGGCTGCCCGCCTGCAAAAGGAGGGCACGGAAGCGCACCCTGAAATCATGGTCCCGCTGGTGGGTTCCATCCGTGAACTGCAATTGGTGCGCGAAGTTGCCGAAGATATTATTGCTCAAATCGAAAAAGAAGAGGGCGTCAGCCTGAATATTCCAATCGGCTGCATGATCGAATTGCCGCGCGCCGCCGTCACTGCCGAGCATTTGGCTGAAGAGGCTGACTTCTTTAGCTTTGGCACCAACGACTTGACCCAAACCACGTGGGGCTTTAGCCGTGACGACGTGGAAGGCGTGTTCTTCCCCGACTACATCGAGAACGGTATTTTCGGTGTTTCTCCATTCGAGACCATTGACGTGCATGGTGTTGGGCGCATGGTGAAACTGGGTGTCGAAAACGCCCGCCAAACCAAGCCAAACATGAAACTGGGCGTTTGTGGCGAACACGGCGGTGACCCAGAATCCGTTCACTTCTTCGAGGAATTGGGCATGACTTATGTGTCTTGTTCGCCGTTCCGCGTGCCCGTGGCTCGTTTGGAAGCCGGTCGTGCAGTAGCCCAAAAGGAAATCGGCAGAGACGAATAGGGCGCTACGCACATTTGTGCCAGAAACCTGTTGTCGTAAGCGTCATGTCCGCCCTGGAGGGGTCCTGAGGACGCCTGCGCGCGTTGCGGACTAGCTTGCGACAGTGGTGAAAGGCTGGGGTGGGATCTCTTTTAGATCCCACCCCTTTCGCGTGCCTACACCTTTTCGCGTCCGCTTCTCATTGTCATTTAGGTAACCGTTACGTAAAGGTTTGTGATCAATTTCATAAAGTGGTGGCGGTGGTGGGCGCCCTCACGACAAATCCCTAAATCGCAAGGGAAAACCTAAATAGTGCTACTTGGTGTTAGGGAACAAGGCGCAATCGTTCTCGTAAATGTGTCCTGTCTAGCTGGAACAACAGGGTAGTAAAGCCTAATCATAGAAGTATGACGTTAAAGCAGCTACCTAAATTTTCCCGCGCTCGCGTGACCGCACTGAACTTGGCTCAATGTCATTTGCTTCGTCTTTCAGAACTGGGGTTACGCCCCGGTTGTGAATTGGCGGTCGTCAGCAAGGGCGCATTCGGCGGCGTAGTAATAAACGTCGCCGGCACGCGCATGGCTATCGACCACCGCAGCGCCAAACTGATTGAAGTAGAAACGGTGACTTCCAAATGAGTTGCAGTAAATGTGCCCCCACTGGGGGACCAAAAAATTCTGGTTCGCTAAAAACTAAAATTGCTCACCGTTTACTTGGCGGTAAAACTCCGTTCGAGGACGATGCGCAAGTTTCGCCCTCGGCGGGCGGCGGTATCGCCCTCGGGACGCCCATAAGTTTTGGTAGGCAACCCGAACACGGGCAAATCGACACTTTTTAACACGCTCACTGGCGCGCGGCAACACTGTGTGAACGCCCCCGGCACCACGGTGGAATGCATGGCAGGTACGTGGCGTGCCACAGGCGTGCAGCTGCTGGACTTGCCCGGCACCTACTCTTTGATTGCGCGCAGCCCCGACGAACAGGTGGTGGTTGACACCATTGCGGGCGCGCCAGGAACCCTAACTGATCCGTTCCGGGGCGGGGGCATCGACCTCGTACTGGTTATTTTGGACGCGACTAGTGTGGAACGGTCCCTGTACCTGTTGGCGCAGGTGGCTGAAACCGGGCGTCCCGTGGCAGTAGTTATAACCATGGCAGATGTTGCCGCAGCGAACGGAAATCCGGTGGACGCGGGCGCCCTCGAACACGTGTTGGGCGTGCCCGTTATGGCAATGGACGCGCGCAAAAACCGGAATATTGAAGAATTTACCCAGATGGTGCGTCACGCGTTGCGCACGCGTCCGCGCGTAAAGGGGCTGCGTCCTCGACCCAGTGCCCCTGGTTACAGCGAGATCGCAGCGGCAGCCGCTATGGCGCAGGAAGCCTCCGCGAAAACTCAGGATGGGATGGGCGCGCCGGGTACTAATTGCGAGGACGAACGCGACCTTCTTGCCCAAACCACCATTTGCGCGTGCGGACGAGCGGAAACTGAACAGCCACCGGCAATTGACTCCACCCAAGTGGCGCACCAAAACGCAGCAGAAATGCATGCGGCAGCAGAAGACGCCGATGCGCACGGTGCCATCCACCTATTCGCGTGGGTGGACCAAGTTCTGGCAGGGGCGGGCGCGGAACGAGCTGCCCTAGAAAAACCTAGCTATTCGGACAAAGTGGACCGCATTTTGTTGAACCCACTGCTGGGTTTGCCCGTATTTTTCGCAATAATGTGGGTACTGTTCCAGTTGGCGGGTTCTTGGGTCAGTCCCATCCAGGATTTCTTTGAACACTTGTTCAGCGGAACTGACAAGGGCGATGTGTCCTTAGCCAACGCCCTCATTTGGATTCTGGGGAAAATAGGTTTGGGCGATACCTGGTTCCAACAGTTCCTGGTTGGTGGCTTGGCAACCGGGCTGGGCGTGGTGGCCTCGTTTGTGCCGTTGATGTGCGCGATATTCCTGGCTATTTCCATTCTGGAAGATTCCGGTTACATGGCGCGGGCGGCGTTCCTGGGCGACCGTTTGATGCGCAAGATCGGTTTGGACGGACGCGTGGTTTTGCCCCTTATTATGGGCTTTGGATGCAATCTGCCGTCCTTGGCGGCATGTCGTACTTTGCCATCTGCGCGGCAACGCCTGGTCACGACCCTGATTATTCCTTACACTTCGTGTGCAGCACGCCTGACTGTGTACCTGATGTTGGCGAAGATTTTCTTCCCCCACTACACGGGTACGGTGCTGTGGGCAATGTACATGACGTCCATAATCATGGTGGTTTTGGGCGCTTGGGTTCTGAAGCGCTTTGTTACTAAGGACGAAACGGCAGCGCCCCTGATGTTGGTACTGCCTACCTACCAAATGCCACGCGTGGTAGTGAGCGTGAAGAACATGGCGATGCGCACGTGGGCATTCGTCAAGGGCGCAGGCAAGATCATTGTCACCATGACAGTAGTGGTGTGGTTGATGTCGGCAATTCCGTTGCAAGGCGCACACCATTTTGCCGACGCGGACATGCCCATGGAAGATACTTTGTACGGCGCTACTGCGATGGCTTTGGAACCGGCTTTCAAACCGGCTGGTTTTGGCGACTGGCACTTGACGGGTGCGTTAATGACTGGCTTTGTTGCGAAAGAAACCCTGGTCAGCTCTATTGTCGTCAGCTATAACCTGGATGCTTCCGCCGCTGGGGACGCGGAAGACAAAGGCAATAACCTGGGGCAACTGCCGAAATTGATGCACGAAAGTTTGGGTAAATCTGCAGGGGTCGGGCACGAAGCCCTGGCCGCCCTCGCCTTCATGGTATTTGTCCTGACATATACGCCGTGCCTGGCTACGGTGGCGGAACAAGCCCGCCAAATTGGGCGTAAAACCACCACTGTGGCGGTGTTGGCGCAACTGGCTATTGCCTGGATCTTAGCAGTAGCCGTGTTCCAAGTGGGAGCCTTATTTACATGAACATGACCCTTTCCGCAAAAGTCCTGGATTTGTTACGACGAGGACGCAGCCCCGGCGCCATCTCTGTCGAACTGCAAGTCCCGCTCACTTTCGTGGAAGTGATGGTGGACCATTACCAGCGTGCCGGTGTGGTACACGATGCCACCAGTTTGTGTGCTTCCGGGCTGGGGGCATGCCATCCTGGCGCCAGCCCAGAGGCACAGGCGGCGTGCGTCGGCTGTCCCCTGGTATTAAAGAAGCCCACTTTCTGGGCAAAACTACGAAAACGCTCCGACCTGGCAAAATCGTGAGACCATGGGGTAATGGACACCCCAACCAGCCAGACTGAAAAGTTCGTCACCGCCCTCGGAAAAAACCGCCACCTGGTCAGTTTGTTAGACACTACGGTGGGAACCCGAGGGCGTTACAGCACTGACGCGGGAATATACCGGGTGGTACCGCAGCTGGTGGCGTTTCCACGCAGCAAAGAGGACGTATTGGCACTGCTGGCGGCTGCCAGGCAGGTGGGAATGCCAGTTACCAACCGGGGCGGGGGAACATCGTGCGCTGGAAATGCTATCGGTCCGGGGCTGGTTATTGACTTTACGCGGCACATGAACCGGGTGCTCAGTATTGATCCCAACGCCTGCCAAGCAGTCGTCCAACCTGGTTGCATAGAAAGCACGCTGCAAGAAGCTGCCAAACAATACGGTTTGCGGTTCGGGCCGGATCCCTCCAGCCAAAACCGGTGCAGCATTGGCGGAATGGTGGGCAATAATGCGTGCGGTCCGCACGCTACCGCGTGGGGGCGAACCGCCGTGAACGTCCTCGAACTGGAATGCGTGGATGGGCGTGGGCGTCACTTTCGTGCCACCACGAACAACCTGGGGGATTTGCCGGAACTGCAAGACCTAGTTGATTCTCACTTGGCTACTATTCGCACCGAATTTGGCAAGTTTTCGCGCCAACTCAGCGGTTACCAAATGGACCAAGCACTGCCCGAAAACGGTCGCAACTTGGCGGCGTTGCTGGTGGGCACCGAAGGAACCCTGGTAACCGTCCTCGAAATAACAGTGAAACTGGTGCCGTTGCCGAAAGCCCCCGTGCTGGTCGCCCTCGGGTACGAAAACATGATCGCTGCCGCAGACGACGTTCCCCACCTGCTGGCTCACCAGCCCCTCTCTATGGAAGGGTTGGACCGCCACCTGGTGAACGTCGTACTAGCAAACAAGGGGTCAGGATCAGTGCCGGATTTGCCCCGCGGGGAAGGCTGGCTAATTTGCGAGGTCAGCGGCATGGACGTGGCAGACTCGCTGACGCGTGCCCGGGCCTTGGTCGCCGATTCTCAGAGCCTGAATAGCGCCGTTTATCCACCGGGCGCGGACGCGGCGGCACTGTGGCGCGTGCGTGCAGACGGCGCGGGACTCGGCGGGCGCACCCCCATTCGCGCTGACGGCAGTGGGGCAGACCAAGCCTGGCCAGGTTTCGAGGACGCCGCCGTCCCACCCGCCAATTTGGGCGCGTATTTGCGCGATTTTACCGCGTGCATGGAAAAATACGGTATTTCTGGGCTGCTCTACGGGCATTTCGGGGACGGGTGCGTCCACGTGCGTTTGGACTTTCCATTGCAAGACGGCGCGGGAGTCGCCCATACGCGGGCATTTCTTGAGGACGCTGCTCGCACGGTCGCCCGCCACGGCGGTTCCATGTCTGGCGAACACGGGGACGGTCGGTCTCGGTCGGAACTGTTGAAATACATGTACTCGCCGACCGCCCTCGACCTGTTCGCCGCCGTGAAACACATTTTTGATCCGGCAAATCTGATGAACCCCGGCGTGATCGTGGACCCGACCCCGCTCGACGAAAATATTCGCCGCCACCTGGCCCAAGAATACCCAGCCCAGCGCGGATTTGCCTTCACCGCAGACAAAGGCAACTTCACCACCGCACTGCACCGCTGCACGGGCGTTGCCAAATGTCGTGCCACCGTTCCCGGCACGTTCATGTGCCCCTCCTTTGCCGCCACCGGCGAAGAAAAAGATGTCACCAGGGGACGGGCGCGCATCCTCGAAGAAGCCGTAAACGGAACTCTGGTTGAGGGTCTGGCTGCCCCCGAAGTGATGGAAGCCCTGGATCTTTGCCTCGCGTGTAAAGCTTGCTCTAGCGACTGTCCCGCCGGCGTAGATATGGCAAAATACCGCAGCGAAACCTATTTTCGCGCATACCGAGGGCGGTTGCGCCCGCGTACCCACTACTTGCTGGGACAATTGCCCCGGTGGCTAAAAGCAACCCAAAGTATTCCCGGCGGCGCCGCCCTCGTCAACATATTTATGCAAATCCCCCCAGTGCGCCGCCGCGTTTTCGCCGCTGCCGGTATGGACCCCCGCCGCCAGATGCCCCGCCTCGCCACCGAGCGTTTCACAACGTGGGCAACTGAAATGGGACTGGACCAAGCCATGTCGGTGCCCCTCGCAGATGCGGATAGTGTCGCCCCCACCGCCTCCACCACCCCCGTCCGGTACGTGGTGCTGTGGGCAGATTCTTTCAGCGAAAATCTGGATAGCAAAGGCGCCGCCGACACCGCCAAATTGTTAGAAAAAGCCGGTTACCACGTGCTGGTTGCCCCCGCCGTATGCTGCGCCCTGACCTGGATAACTACTGGGCAGTTACGCGGTGCCCGGGCGCGGTTGAATAAGCTACTCGAAACTTTGGCCCCGTTCGCGCTCGCGGGCATCCCCATAGTGGGGGTGGAACCGTCTTGTACTGCGGTGCTACGTGACGACCTTTTGGACCTGTTGCCCGCTGATCCGCGCGCACAGGCAGTAGCAGGGGGGACTTACACGCTGGCGGAATTATTGTTTCAGGACGGCTGGGAACCCCCAAATTTGGCGGGAAAGCGCGTGGTGGCGCAACCACACTGCCACCACTATTCGGTAATGGGCTGGCGGGCGGACCGGCAGCTACTGGATGCCGCTGGCGTCGACCTCGTCGAGTTGTCGGGGTGTTGCGGTTTGGCGGGAAACTTCGGGATGGAACGCGGACACTACGACATTTCTGTTAAAGTGGCGGAAAACTCATTGTTGCCGGGTTTGGCTGACAATCCGAACGCCATATTCCTGGCCGATGGGTTCAGCTGCCGCACCCAGGCTGCACAGTTGGCGGGTAGGCGCGGCGTTCACCTGGCAACTTTGTTGTTGGACGAGGACGTAGCTCCCGGTTCCGCCTCCCTGTAGCGAACCCTTACCATACGAGTTACCATATGGTAGAAGAGCGCGCCGGAAGGGCTGAAATTGGTCACATATCACCTGTTTAGTCGACTCTGCTTTCGCTATTTTTTGGGGATGTAATATTCTGATCTTGTATTCGACACAACTATCAGCATGAGCCGAATGGTCGTTCCGCTGGCAGCTTAAAACAAAGGTGAAGAACTATATGAGTGAGCAAGACGAACGACAACATGTCACCGGGGGGCTGTCGTTGCCACCCCTGCCGTCAGTGCCATCCCTCCCCAAGGACGCGAAGTTAGCGTCACATCGAACCAACCTTGGTCAGGGTAGCGGGCGCGCCGAAACACCTCCCAATCAGCGCCGTCAAAACTCTTTACCGGGGGCGCAAACAGGCAGAAGAATGACAGTGCCAAAACTCGCAGAAACTCCCTCGCCAACCAGCGCGGAAGCACAACTTAGACGAGTCAGCCGCAAGCCGGTGGTGCCAAAAAAGGCTGTCCCACCGTCCTCGTCCCGGCAAATTCCAGAAAAATTGGTTCGCGGCAGGTCCGCAGCTAAGTCCACACCAAAAATGAATCCGGACGTTGAGCACCGCAAAGCTATTCGACCGGGACAACGTCCCAACTATCATGTGGCGCAAACTCGCAGTTTTGCCAGCATTTTTGAAGCCGATCCGATGTTGTCTAAAACGGTTTTGGGGGGCGGGTATAACAGAAGCGGAAAAGGTTCTAAATTCGGCAAAAGCGTCGATAATTCCGCCGCTGTGCTACCAAAGTCGTACCCCCCTGGGACGCGCCCCAAAACCTCACTTGGTTCTTCCTCTCCGCACCGCAGGCTCGCCCCGGAAAACGAAAAAGTTTACTCTCCGGCTGCCAGCAGGCAAACATTCCGGCAAACCGAGCAGCTGCACACGGGGACCCATCGCAGCATAGACATCACTAACTACACCGAAGAATCTGCTGCTGCCATGTCGGGCGCTCATGGGTTGGAATATGAAAGCCGCAGCAGCATGCGCGGCATCGTGAAGCGCGGGCGGAACTGGAAAATACCCTCTACAATTGCCGGTGTTTTGGTTGCAGTAATGATTGTCGTCCTCGTGTTCTTCCAAGCGCGCCATACGGAAGTGGCAGGACAGGCGTTGCCAGATCAGAATGCGCGCACTGCCTCGGCTACAGCTGGTGGTCCTAAACCTAAGGAAGCTATAGCTCCTGTGGACCCCAATTTGGTGCCTTCCGGGCTGACTTCGCGGACTTATTCCACCCCTAGTTCATCTGGGAAAATTATTGCGGTTCCGGGGGCAAACCCGGCGCCTGCGGGCAATGGTGCGGAAGTTTCTTACGATGTTTCTTACGAGGACGGATTGCCCTTAGATCCGGACCTTTTCGCAAAGTCTGTACATGCGGTGCTCAATGATGGGCGAGGCTGGGTGAACCGAGGTAAGCGCTATGCGCGTTCGGATTACCAGGCGGCTTACCGTATTCAACTGGTTACTCCCAAGACCGTGCAAGCTAAATGTAGTGGTTTGGTGCAAGATGGTTTTGCATCCTGCCTGGTGGGGAACATTGCATACATAAATTCTGACCGATGGTTTAGCGCCAGTCCGGCGTGGCTAAGTGCGGGGGGCTCAGTTGATGAATACCGTGCTTATCTGCTGAATTATTTTGCCGGTTTGGCGGCGAAAGAAAAACTCGCCAAGTGCCCTGGCGCTGGACAGGTGGCTCCTGTAATGCAGCCACAAACTTATGAACTGGATGGTTGTAAACCAAACGGCTGGGTGGTACCTGGTGCCCCTGCGACCTCAAAATAACACGTAACACGGAATAAAAAGATCTAACATGTTGCCCACATTTATAGACCAGATGCTGCCTGTCGTAGCCGCACCGGCGCCTTCGCCCTGGCTGGACCCGCTCACTATCGCGCGGTGGCAGTTCACTATAACTACCATTTACCACTTCGTGTTGGTGCCGATAACCATTGGTATGTCGCTAGTGCTTGCTATTGCGCAGACGCTATGGACACGCACGCAGGACGTGTTTTGGTGGCAGATAATCCGTTTCTTCGGTCCCATATTTGTATTAACATTTGCTGTGGGGGTGGCTACCGGGCTGGTTCAAGAATTCCAATTTGGCATGAACTGGTCGGAATATTCCCGGTTTGTAGGTGACGTTTTTGGGGCGCCGCTGGCGTTAGAGTCGCTGTTCGCATTCTTTGCCGAATCGGCATTGTTGGGGTTGTGGGTGTTTGGCTGGGGGACGCTGTCCCCGAAAGCGCACAATGCCACCATTTGGGGATTGACTTTCGCAGCGCACCTTTCTACGTGTTTCATCATTGGGGCTAATTCGTGGATGCAACACCCGGTTGGAGCCGTATTTGACCCAGTTACAGGGCGGGCAGCCCTGGATGGGTGGAACGGTTTTTTCGCAATCGTTACCAACTGGACGCTGTGGACGGCAGTTTTGCATGTGTGCATGTCATCGTGGATTGTCAGCGGTACTCTCATGGGCGCTATTGCCTGGTGGTGGATGGTGAAAACTTCCCGGAAGGCTATTGCTGGGGGCACTAATTCCGAGGACGCCGCTGCAGAATCCCTGTATTTTTGGCGCCCGTTGGTGCGCATTAGCGCGGGAATTGTCATAGTGTCCTCGGTCCTGACATTCTTTACTGGGCACTTGCAGGGTGTGCAAATAGCTACTGAGCAGCCCATGAAGTTAGCAGTAGGGGAGGCTTACTGCGAACCTAAAGAGGGCGGTGCCCCGTTAGTTCTGTTTGCTTACGGAACCAGTTGTAAGGACGCGAAGACCTTTGGGGAAATTCCGGGGTTGCTGTCCTTTTTGGCGACTGGCAGTCCTTCCGGGAAGGTGGCTTCGGCTGCGGAAGTGCAAAAGCACTATTATGACTTTTTCTTGAAAACAGGCGGGGAAAGAGGACGTATTGTCAGTTATGAGCCGCCGTTTATGCTGACATTTTGGTCCTACCGCCTGATGGTGTTGTTCCAACTGATTTTGCCTGTTTTGGCCATTGCTGCACTGTGGTTGACTCGTCGAGGGCGCACATATGGGCGGCTTGGTTCAGCTGCAGTGGTAATCGCGCCCATACCCACTTTGGCGGGCATTTGTGGGTGGGTTTACACCGAGGTCGGTCGCCAACCGTGGGCTGTTTATCCGAACTTCGACAAGGGCGTAACTGATCTGTATATGCTCACTAGCGCGGGATTGTCGCAGATAGGCACTACGGGCGCACAGTTGGCGTTTTCTTTAGCGATTTTTACAGTCTTATATTTGGTGTTGGCGATTGCTTGGTTGAAGTTGTCGTTGCGCCGGATTCGCGCCGGATTAGGGGAGACCATCGGTGGAGATGACTATGAGGAGTCAGCGTCCTCGGGTCCCGGTGCCGACCCGTCTGGTATTTTAGAGGCTCATTTGGGCACCGACCCCGACTTTAGGGAGCTTTCCTTCCAATGATTACTTCCTTGCAATTTATTTGGTTTGTTACCTCCGCCGTGTTGATGGCCGGCATGTTTACGCTGGTGGGTATTGACTTGGGGGTCGGTTTAGTCCTGCTGTCAGTGGGCAAGAATTTGCGCGAACGCGGGGAAATCGTGCGCACGATCGCGCCACATTGGGGCGCGCATGGGGTGTGGCTAATTACGGTGGTGACGTCGTGGTTTGCGGGGTTCCCAGAATGGTATGCGGCGCTGCTATCAGGGTTGCAAAACTTTTTTGTAATTATGGTGGTGGCGTTGGTGATGCGCGTGGTGTGCATCGAGTGGCGTGAACACGTCGGTCCAGGTCGCGCCCGCCTGTTGGATTATACGCACGCTTTGGCGGCGTTTTTTGTGGCTGCCGGGTTCGTGGGAATTTTGTCATCCATGATTACTGGTTTGCCGGTGGTGGTTGTGAATGCGCGCACGGGCGCCATTGCGCCGCCTAACCTGGTCCACCCCCTCAGCGTGCGCAACCCGAACTTGTCGGCTTACGTACATTCGGTGCAGGGCACCGATCTGGTGGCCATAACGTTGTATGCAGCATTCGGCACGCTGGCTATTTGTTGGTTTATGCGGTATTTGGGGGCTACTTGGATTGGGGTTTACGCCCGCCGTGACACCCTGATTGGGGCGCGTTCTGCCCGCATTCGCCGCCTCGATGGTGTGGTGGCGCCGGTGTTGTTGTTTGCTTGGACCTTGTGGGGATATTTTGTGCGCGGTGGCGGCATGGTCAGCTACTTTATTTTGGCTATTTTGGCGGTAACTTGCGTAGCGCAGTTCTATTTCCGAGGACGAAGCTTGCGTTCACCCCGTCTGGTGGGGTTGCCGCTGGCTCTCGTAGTAGTGTGGGCGTGGTCTGCGGCGTACCCAATTTTGTTACCCTCTACTTTGGATCATGCATACGATTTATCGATTGCGTGGGCGGCGTCCTCGGATGCGTCACTGGGTGTGCTGGTGGTGGCGTGTATTTTTGGCGTAATTATGGCCCTTTTCATCACCTTCTGGTCGCACCGTACTTTCCGGGTGGATTCGCGTTTGTCCAGCACTATTGACGGCTGATTATTGATGGTGAATAAAATTTGGGGAATGCGTTAGCATTCCCCAAATTTTGTGCCCGTTTTCCGGGCACAGGCGCGGCACTATTACTGGCGTTTGCGGGCAATGCGGGCGTGACCTACCCCCGCGGCGCCAATGACTAGCAGCAGAGCGCCCACTGCCCCCACCGCATAGCCAACACCGGTGCGCGGCAACTTCCCGTGATGCGCGTTGGGGTTATGTGGCATTCCCGGCGTGGGTGCGGGCCGCGAGTCAGTGCCAGGGCGCTGCCCGGTATGCGGTTTAGGAAGTGCTCCTGGCTTTGGTACAGGTTTTGGCGCGGGTTGAGTACCGGGTTCTGGGGAGGGGAGAGGCGTCGGATTAGGTTGAGTACCCGGCGCCGGTTTAGGTGTGGGTTTGGGACTTGGTGTGGGTTTAGGGCTTGGCGCCTGTTTTGGCGCCGGTTTTTCCAATTGGA
This sequence comes from Actinomycetaceae bacterium, assembly GCA_030528145.1. Taxonomy (GTDB): domain Bacteria; phylum Actinomycetota; class Actinomycetes; order Actinomycetales; family Actinomycetaceae; genus Winkia. The sequence continues at coordinate 28,894 of JAUMZK010000010.1, read as the reverse complement.
TTGCGCGCACATGTGCTGAATGCGCATAACCTTCACGATCAGCCGCAGGATCATCAATAACGCCGTCGCCGCCAATTGCTAAGGTCAGTCCGCCCAAAAAGTCGCCCACAAAAGCGACTGCGCGCCCAAACCTTGGTTCCGTCCCGTCCGTGTCTATAACGCGTGCCTTCACCGCCCCAATTGGGCGAACACCAGCTGCAAAAGCAGTGACCGGGAAGACATAGACGCGACCTTTACCGTCCTCGCCATGAGCGCCCACCGCCACAATGGTCGCCTGGGAACCGCGCCCTAGCGAAACATCTGCAGAGTAACCAAAACCGATCCCTTTCTTGCCAGCAGGTCCGGTAATTATGCGCACATTGGGGTCACTAGTTTTCCCGCTCGGGTCCAAAACCAGTTGCTTACCCAGGTTCTTTCCGCCCAGAATGAGGGCAATGCCCCCACTGCCCTCATTTACCATATCGCCGCCATCAAAGCCGATAACGAAGTCGCCCAATCCGTCCCCATTTACGTCTCCGGCAGCTGCTGTGGAATTGCCCGCGCCGAGGCGGTGAGAGGCGTCAAAGGGCAGAGAAAGTTCGGTTGACCCACCGTCTGCAGAAATTTTCACTACCCGTTTACAGCCGTACACAATCCAGGCTTTGCCGGCAACCACGAACTGCTCGTTGGCATGTTGGAAGTCACTGACGACAAAATCAGTTTTGCCATCACCATTGACGTCTCCTACCGGAGCGAAAGAATTCATGGTGTATCCCGTGGGCGTGTCGATGCGCGCCAAAATGGCGGGATCATCGCCCTCGATATCGCGCAAATCTACCGTTTTTCCGTCCGCTTTACCGGCAATTATGAGGGCAGACCCGTACGGATCTGTAGACCGCCCGGCAGCGTAGGCGGCATTTGCCACCACAAAGCCCAGGTCCGCCTTGCCGTCCCTATTGAGGTCGCCCACGCTACTTACCTGGAAACCGCCACTGCCATTTTGGGGTAGGAGCACCGCCCAACCCCGGCGGGGATCCAAGCGGTTTAGGTCGGTCTTAGCCAGGTCCTTGCCCCCAAAGATGACCCACACTTTCGCGATAGTGTGCGAGGCAAACGCCATGTCGTCCACCCCGTCCCCGTTCACATCGCCCAGGCAAGCTACCGACAGACCAATACTGGAATCGGTGGCAGGATCCCCCGTTTCTTTGGGACCATTAATGGCAATTGTGCCCAGAAGCGGCAACGTTCCGCCGGGTGTGCCACCCGGAATAATGCGGATTTGCCCGGTGACATTGTGCACCCAACCTTTCGTGGGAGTGCTATCGGCATAGTAAGGGTCCCATTTCCATTCACTACGCGGGGCGGCGCCCGCAATAATGTCTGCTTTGCCGTCGCCGGTCACGTCGCAGCGTCCTTTGGCGAGCGCGCCCCCGGTCCCGGACGTGAATTCGCCCAACCAAGTTTTGTCGGTCATCGCGTTAGTAATAGTGACTGCCGGTTTGGCAGTAGGCGCCGGGGGTGCCGGTACTGGTGGCACGGGCGCGGGAGGGTTATCGCTGTACTGGTCGCCCTGGCGCGCCATATCGACCGTCCAAACGTCCACTTTTCCGCCCGAATCTGCCGTATAAAGCGCAGTCAAAGGGGTGGCGTCCGTCTTGTCCGCAGCGCCAACGAAACGTCCAGCGTCCCCGGAGTTGCCTTCCTCAGCGGCTAATTGCGCCATTTTCGAGGACGGAATGTCAATTATTCCTCCACCCGTACTGTAATCCCTGGTCAAAGCAGTTTGGGACAGTAGTAATGCGCCGGCATGTTCACCGTCTTTAGGTCTGCCTACCAAGAGGGCGCCTGGCTGCGTGCCGCCCTCGACCCACGCCACGGACGCCCCGAACTGCCCGTACGTGACGGCGCGGAGCAAGAATCCGGCCCGCCCGCGCGAGTTCGCGATCGCGGGGGAAGTACTTGCCAGAGTACTAAATTCGGTGCTTTCGGTGGGGGCAAATATTATGGCGAGGGCGCCCGCCTCCGCACGCACCTTGGGCGCACCTACCGCCAGGTCCGCTTTGCCATCCCCGTTTAGGTCGCCAGTTACCGTCAGCGAGGTGCCAAAACCAGAACCCTTGTTTGTATCCGTGACCGTGCGCGCCAAATTCTGGAAATTCTGGGCAGTGGCTGCGGCTGGCACATAAGTTAGGGTTTGCGTAAGTGGATCCGAAATAGCCACAAAACCGCCCTCGTTATCTACCCCAACCATCTGCATGCCGTCGTGTCCGGGCACAGGCCAGGTCACGTGCGCCATGTCAGACAGGTTCGTGGTGGGGGTGGCGGAAGGGACGGGAGTGGCGGAAGTGACCGTGGGAACTTTGCTGGAAGTTTTGTCGGTAGTCTTGCCCGAAGTGTTGCTGGTAGCTTTGTCGGTAGCGGCGTCTGGAACTTTGCCGGTAGCCTTGCTCGGAGTTTTGTCGGGAGCCTTGTCGGTAGGCCTGCCCGAAGTGTTGCCGGACTGCCTGGTCCCGCCGCCATTCCTCACGGGTACCGGCAACACGTGTACCCCAGTGGTGGTGGCGATCAGCAGCTTCGGTGACCCACTTTTAGGTGGGGTGGTGGTCAGCGCGAGGACGTTAGCTTGAGCGTCTATGGTCGACTCCAGGTGAGGACCAGTTGCCACGGTGGTGTCGGTTCTGGTCACCTCTGCGTTTTGGGCGGCGAAAAGTAGTATCTTTGACCCGCTGGCAACTGCTACCTGCGCTGGACCCGAAGCAGCAGGTAAGCACACGACCTGTCGCGGAGTCGCAGTTCCGGCAGGCAGGGGCACACTGAAGGCACCCTCTTGATCTTTGACAGGGAGCGAGACTTCGTCCTCATCGGAACCATATGGCACGAACGGCACCACAGTCAGGGCTGCGTTGGAGGCGAAAATCAGGTCCGCCTTGCCGTCCCCGGTCACGTCACAGGAGGGCGCCGCAAACTTGCCCGCGTCTGTGAAAGTCACGCGGTCGGTTTTGCGCACCACGTCCCCATAGCGGCTGCGGTATATTTGCGACCACTTCGGCGCGAAGGAGTCTTTCGGGCTAGCCTTGGGGGGCGATCCCGCGTCAGCTGCGTCGGCTGCGGCTGGGCAGGCCACTAAAGTGACGCAAAATAGTGCCGCTGCGGCGGTGGCGCCTACTAGTTGGTGCCACTTTTTCGGTCCCGGCGCACCTGGGGATTGTTCTTTTCGTATTCGTCGAGGGCGGTGCGCCTTAGTCCCTGTTTCGGTTGCGGCAGCGCCAGCGCGGGAACAGTTTGAGGCAGTTACCGCAAGGAATATTTTTCTAGTCACACAAACTCTTTCGATAGGTTAGGTTAGCCTTCCAGAGTATAGCAGAGTGTGTGAAAAACACTACCACCAGGTCGCCTGCGAAAAAATGACAAAACGTCCAGGCGCAAAACGAAGGGCGCCCCAAAGCCTGGGACGCCCTCCAAGGATACGCGGCGCAGCAACTCGAATTAGGACCAGCGCTGCGTCCTCGCACTACGGCAAGTAGTAGGTGGGGTTAGGCAGCTTGTAAGCCACGTCTGCATACCCGCCAATCAGATCCGAGTACTGGTCGCCAAAGTTGCCCACAATCCGGTACCCCAGGTCCTGTTCAATGTGCCGACGCACCGAAGACTTGAACTCAACGGTGGTGCACTTTTCCTTCTCGCACTTAATCCAAGACGGCAGTTCCGCAGCCTTCGAAGACTTCTTCGTGAAGTACAAGTTGGCAGGAATAGCGGGGTAACCGACCTCGTTCATGTTGCGTTGCGTGACTTCCTTCATATCGTCACCGCGCCCAGTCAAACCGATCGGCTGGCAGCCGGCGTCCTTCGCGGCTTTCACGAGGGCGACCATCCCCGGCGTAGCTGGCAGAGCGTGATAGTTAGTCTTCAGGTACTCGTTCTGCTTTTGCGCAGAGAACGTGAACTCCAGCCATTCCTCCATGTCGTAGGTCCACAAAGTGGTATCGTCAGCGTCCAAAGTGATGGCTGGCTTTTCGCCGCGCGCTACCGCAGCCTTGCAGTTCGCCACCACTTCCTTCTTCGCAGCATCGGTAACAGCGGTAATGTCCTGAATGTAAGGCGAATCTGTCTTGTTGGCAACATACTGACCCAGCTTTTCGTCCTTAGCAGCGTTGTAGTAGGTGCGGATAGTAGATTTCACAATGTCCATATTGGGAACCATGTGGTCTTTCACGCCTGCGCGCATACCGGAAGTGCCGTCAGGCTTTAGCTCATAGGTGCTCTTTGAGGGCGCCATACCAGCGGCAGTGTCTGCGGCTTCGGATTCAGGCAGATCGGGACTGGGCAGGTAGTAGGTAGAGTTCGGCAGTTTTATCCAGTTTTCCGCATACCCGCCTTGTAAGTCTGACCACTGGTCACCGAAGTTGCCAACCACTGTGTATCCCAAGTCCTCTACCAGGTGTTGGCGCGTGCCTGCCTTAAATTGGACGGTAGTACACTTGTTCTTCGCGACGTCACAACGTCCTTGCTTCTTCAAGTACTCCGGCATGGGAGTGCCTTTCAGGAACTTGGTGTAATACTTATCCGCAGTAAACAGAGGACGGTTGTTTGCGTCCACGTATCCGGCGTCGGTCAAATTCTTGATCGTGTACGCTTTTTGCGCGTCGTTTCGCCCCGTCAAACCAATTATTTCGCATCCGGCTGCGTGCAGATTTTTCACGAGGGCGACCATCCCCGGAGTCGCCGACATCTGATTCTTATCAAACCAGGCTTGCTGTTTCGCGGGAGTGAACGCGAAATTCATCGCGCCGTCCTCCATGTCGTAGGTCCACAAAGTGGTGTCGTCAGCGTCGAATACTGCTGCAGGTTTTTTACCGGCTGCTTTTGCCGCAGAACATGCCGCCGCAATTTCTTTGGATTTTGCCTCCGCAATAGCCGTAATATCCGAAATGTAAGGAGACGCGGTCTTGTTGGCAATACCGTCCCGACCCGCGTTCATGTAGGCGCGCAAGGTGGCGCGCGCAATATCCCAGTTCGGCAGTTCTTCGCCGCGCGCACTCGCGCCCGTGCTGCCATCAGCTGCCAGGGTGAAACTCGTGTGCGGCTTCATCCAGCTTTCGTCGTGATCCGAACGGAATTTCGGTGGTGGCGGTGGCTGTGGGGCAGGATTCGCCGGTTTGCTCGGATTGCCCGGCTTATGTGGGGTTTGCGGTAGGGTTGGTTGTGCGACGCTACCGCCGTGTCCGCGACGATGATCCTTTGCCGCAACGTAATGGTAGCCTTCGGGGCATACTTTCGTGTCAGATGCATGAGCCTGATCCGGCGATAACCCCACAACCGGCACCAACGCAAAAATTGCTAACGCCGCAACGCCGGCGCGCCGACTGCGTCGGTACAAAACTACGCCAATAACGGCAATAGTAACCGCTATCGCCAACGTTATAGCTAGCGGTTCACCCGTCCTCGACAAATTCTGGACGCAATACTCAGGAACCACACTGTCTCCTTATGCTTCTATAGTTTGAAATTAGTTTCAGGCACGCCCCAACCTCGCATGTGGCTAAGGCTAAGTTGACGAACCCAAACGGTGGGTATTTATTTGAAAAATTTTAATTACTTAACTATAGGTAAGTAAAATTGCGCAGACTGCGTATGCGTGACTATTAACGAGGACGAATGCGTGCGTCCTCGCCCCCACGTCGGTACCGCCTTCCCCGGTACAGCAACGAAAAACAGTCCGAGTTTCGCGCCGGAAGGGTATCCTTTGAAAAAGTTATCGCCGGTATTAGCGGGAGGCAGGGTGAATACCAGAAAAAAGTTGAGTGTGAGGTGTAGCACTTATGAGTATGGGGCGGGGTCGTAGGTCCCGTCCTCGCCGCGACTAACTTCCCGGTACACTACCCGCATCTTCCCAGATGGCACCGTAATGCTGGGCGCAGAAGTAGAATCAGCAGGCGTCCTCGCCAATCCTCCAGAATACGGATTCCTCATCCTCGTAGACCCGCGCCTAACAAACCTTGAGTGGGTACGGCGAAGGACTGGAGGAATGCGCCTCAGACCGCCGCCAGGGCGCCTACCTCGGACGCTACAAACGGAACGTAAAGGAAAGGCTCACCCTGTATATGCGTCCTCAAGAATGCGGATCTAGAACAGCAGTTAGATGGGCGAAACTAACCGATGAACGCGGCGAAGGCATCGAGGTATTGGCGCCAGGAACCATGGAATTCTCCGCATTGCCATACAGCCCTTTCGAAATCGAAAACGCCACCCACACTGACGAATTCCCGCCCTCGCACAGGGTGTGGTTGTGTCCCGCCCTCATGCGACGGGGGGTCGGAGGCGATAACTCTTGGGGCGCGCGCACCCATCCCGAGTACACGCTCCACCAAGTTCCGCTGAAATTCGCGGTTGCTTTGCGACCAATACGGTAGCTACCGCGACCGTCCTCGACGTTACCTACTGCAAGTGGTAGAGGCGAAGTAACCGTTCGACCTCGGCGCGCACTACCTTGTTGCCAGGACCGCAGTATTTGCGGAGGTCAACCAGGTGGGAGTCCGTGCCCAAAACTTCGCGCACTTTCGCGGTAAACAGCACGTTCAGGTGCGTCGACACATTAATTTTGGTCATGCCTGCCGCAATAGCAGATACTATTCCCTCATCGGGCACGCCGCTGGAACCGTGCAGCACCAGGGGGACGCTGACGGCGTCTTTGAGCTGCGCTATCAGGGCGTTGTCGAGGACGGCTCCACGGGTTGCCATTGCGTGCGAACTGCCCACTGCTACCGCCAGAAGGTCCACGTCGGTGTCCGCCACAAACTGTGCTGCATCCTGCGGGTCTGTGCGCGCACTGGGGTCGTGTACTCCGTTCTTTCCGCCCACTTCGCCCAGTTCCGCCTCAACACTGACGCCACGGGCGTGCGCGTACTGCGTGATTTGCGCGGTTTGGTCACGGTTTTGTGCGTCTGGCAGTTTGGAGCCGTCATACATTATTGACGTGAAGCCCATATCTACGGCTGCTTTGCACAGTTCAATGTCTTCAGCATGGTCCAAATGCACGCTCACAGGCACCGAGGCGTCCTCGGCTAAAGCCAGCAACGCCAAACCCAGCGGACGCAAACGACCACCATGGTACTTGATGGCATTTTGCGACAATTGCAAAACTACTGGTAATTCGCTGTTTTCGGCGGCTTCTACGAAGGCTTCCGCGTGGTCTAATAAGACTACGTTGAATGCGCCCAAACCCACCCCGTGCGCGCGGGCGTCGCGGGCTAAGGTAGCAGTATCAGCTAACATGTTTTTCTACTTTCAGTTGGTTGTACAGTTTTTCGTCAAAACCACCAGCAGTCGGGTGAGCTACGGTTGCTGCCGCCAAAATACTGGCAAAAGCCAAATATTCTGCCCAATCGCCGCTCAGCCCGCAGGTGCTTATTCGGTACGCCAAAGCCGCCACGACGCTGTCGCCCGCTCCCGTCGGATTTCCAGATACCAGGCGAGCGGGAGGCGTAAACAGTGGTTCGTCCTCGTCATGGGGGTGACTGCGCACGTGACTGACACTGTGCCCGTCGCCATTGCTATCGTTAGCAGTGTCACCACCAGCGTTTTCGCTCTGCGCTATCTTGTGCCCCGCGTGCTTGCCCAAGAACGCGTTCATACCCCCCTCTGCCGCCGAGCAAACTACTATGCCTCCGCCGGCGGCTTGCAATGCGTGCGCGCCTTGCGCCACATCTGTAGTACCGGTTGCTGCCGCTAACTCCAGGTGGTTGGGCTTGAGCACATCCGCGCCCCCCGCCGCTGCCGCCAGTAGGTATGGTCCAGAAGTGTCCGCCAGGACTATCGCGCCTTTTTGTTTGCATTTTTGCACGAGGTCGGTGGCAACCTGTGGGTCTGTTTCTGGCGGAAATGATCCGCACAGAGCAACCACGTCTCCTGGTTGCACGCGTTCTAACTGGGCGTTCACGACCGCCCACACCTCCGTGGGTACGGCGTGCCCGGTTTCGTTAACTACTGTGGCGTTGCCGTTTTTTACGAGGGCGATGGATGAGCGCGTATTCACCCCTGCGTCCACGAAAGCTGAAGTGATCAGGTTGGTGTGGGGGAGTTCTTGCAACAATTTCATAAACTCGGCGCCGGTAGGGCCGCCCAGCAACCCGGTGGCGGTGTTGCGGACTCCTAGTTGTGCCAGTGTACGCGCCACATTCAATCCTTTACCGCCTGGTAGGCGGGTGGGAGTGGCGGCAGGGCTGACCTTTCCTAATTCCAGGTCGGGAACCTGGTAGGTCACGTCCAGTGCTGGATTAGGCGTAATAGTCCAGATCATGGGTCTTCCTTGATCGTCTCAGCATCCCTTGGAAGCGCTCAATATCAGTCACTATCGCTCACTCTCAAGAGGTGTCTTGCTCGGCGGTTATCTTTCATTAGGCAGCTTAATGTTTGAAGGCCAGCTGGGTCAGTCGGTCAATCGCCGCGAAGGTGGTAGCGACTGCGCCCAGAACTTGTGAGTGCGCGCCCAAGGTGGCCGCACGCACTTCCACTTCGGGCAAAATGGGCGTGAGTTCGGCTATTTCGCGGCGGATGGGTTGCAGAAGGGTTTCCCCGGCTTTGCTCAGACCACCCCCGATTATCACTGGCATCGGACCCAACACGTGCAGTGCTGAACTAATCACTTTCGCTAGTTCGTGGCAGGCAGTGGCAATTATGCGCTCTGCCTCGGCGTTACCGTGTTCCGCCAGCCGAAACACTGCGCGAGCGTCGGCGTCCTCGGAAATAGAACCCGGACAGGTCGCGCGCATTCGCCTGGCAATAGCGGCGGCAGAGGCAATTTGCTCCATGGTGCGCATGCCTTCCCCATCCGGGTTTTTCACGGCTATTTGCCCAATTTCGCCCGCCCACGGACTGGCCGCAGTGGGCTTGCCGTTTATTATGAGGGCGGCCGAGACGCCAGTACCGAGCGCAATATATAAACTGTTGCGTTCGGCGTTTCCCCAGTAGTATTCGGCAAAAGCCCCGCTGCGCACGTCATGCGCCAAAGTGACCGTGCGCCCCAATGCGTCCTCAAGCATTTCCCGCATCGGGCAGTCCCGCCACCCCAAGTTAATGCTGTACACGCCAATGCCACGCGTTTCGTCGACTATGCCGGGGATGGCCACGGTAATGCCGGGGGCGAGGGCGACACTAAAGTAGGGGTCGTCTTCCCCGACGCGTCCGTCGCGGATAGCGAAAATTACGTCCCGGTACAGTGCGGCGACTGCGTGGACAACGTCTGCGCTGCCACTAGTTGGGGTGGGGGCGGCGTGGTGGTACAAGATGTTGCCGTCCCGGTCGGCTAACGCCACTTTTATGGTGGTGCCGCCGACGTCAACGCCAATACCGTATTTGAACATTAGTGGTCTTCCGGCAAAATGACCGAACGGGTCAGGTGGCGGGGCGTATCCGGGTTCAGTCCGCGTGCTTCGGCCCGTGCTACTGCCAGGCGTTGGGCCAATACCAGGTGTGCCAAAGGATTCAGATCCGAGGTGATGAATTCGGCGCCTGTTTTTTCCACTTGCTGTGCCAATCCTTTGGGGGCTTGTCCGAATACCCAGGTCAAGCGTCCTGGTTGCGCAATAGAAATGGGGCCGTGTCGATATTCCATGGCGGGGTAGGCTTCGGTCCAGCTTTGGGAGGCTTCCCGCAGTTTTAAGGCCGCCTCATTCGCCAATCCGATAGTCCAACCGGTTCCCAGGAACGATATTTGTTCGGCGTCAATCCACCGCTGGGGTATTTCGATTTCGAGGGCGGTGCGACAGTCGGCGGCCGCGCTGGCGGTGTCGAACCCGAGGGTGGATAGCATGTAAGCGAGCGCGGTGGTAGCGAAACGGGTTTGCACTACCGAGGTTTCATCGGCGTTAGCGAGGACGATTTCGCGACCTACGAACGGCGTGGCGGGTCCAGGGCTGACCGCCGTAATGAGGGTGGTGGGCGTGCCCAGGTCTTGCAGTTTTTTGGCGAGGTCGATTATTTCGGTGGTGGTGCCCGAGCGAGACAACAAGATCACATGGTCGTAGGGTTCGCTGAGTGGGAATTCGGTGGCGGTATAGGCGTGGGAAATCTCGCCGGTTTTTTGCGTGCGCCAGGAGCAGTAGGCTTGAGCCATGAACCAGCTGGTACCACAGCCAACCACAGCGATTTTCCCGGTTTTTACGAGGGCGATTTCCGGCACAGATTCCCACAGCTCGGGTTGGCTGTTGATTTCGGTGAGTGTTTGCGACATTGCAAAAAACCTTTCGTATTTTGATTGAACATGATTAGAATATCGCAGAAACGATCAAATGGCGAGAGGTTTCTCGATCTTGGAGACACTTTTTCTGATTATTTTTGATTACTTCGCGAAAAAAGTCTTAAACTGGGAGTCACCGACGCGCGCAATGTTATCGATGTGCTTCTCAATGGTGAAAGGCTAACTATGAAGCGACAAGACCGGCAGTCTACTTTAGTGGAGTTGGTGGTTGAACACGGTCAGTTGACTGTCGAACAGATGGTGGAATTAGTGAATGCTTCACCGGCAACTATACGACGAGACCTCGACGTGCTGTCCGAACAGCAACTAATAACCAGGGTGCGTGGGGGCGCGCGGGCGAATGCGACCTCGGGGGATCTACCCATGCGGTACCGTACCTCCCGGCAATGGCAGGAAAAACAGCAAATAGCGAAGAAGGTGGCGTCAATGGTGTGCCCCGGTGACGTTATTTCTTTTAACGGTGGTACCACTACTACGGCGGCAGCCTACGAAATCGGCTTAACTTCCAGTGCAAATCCCGCCTTCCAAGAAGCCCCCATCACGGTTGTTACGAACGCCGTAAATATTGCCAATGACCTGGCTATTCGCCCGTGCGTAAAAGTGGTGGTAATTGGTGGGGTAGTGCGGGCGCGCAGTTACGAACTGATTGGTTCCTTGGCGCAAACCATGCTGCCGCGCATCAGTGCGGGCACCTTGTTTCTGGGTGTTTCTGCTCTCAATTTGGAAGCGCAGGCATTCTTTACTAATCACGAGGGCGAAGCCCAAATAAACGCCGAATTGGTCGGTATTGCAGACAAAATTGTAGTGCTAGCAGACTCTAGCAAGCTCGGCACTTCTGCGTTTGCGAAAATATGTGATTTTTCCAGTGTCGATATGATCATTACCGATCGAAATATTCAACAGGAGCACCGCAGCATTTTAGAAGCTGCAGGTGTAGAAGTGGTGGTGGCATAGTGCGAGCAGTCATTTTAGCCAGGGGGCTCGGGTCGCGAATGCGCGCCGACGACGGCACCAAACTGGACGGTCGCCAAGGCGCTGCCGCCAGCGCGGGCACAAAAGGTCTGATCGACGTAGGACGCCCATTCTTAGACTTCGTAATTTCCGGGCTGGCAGACGCCGGAGTTACCGAAGTTTGCCTCGTAGTAGCGCCGGGGGCAAATCCCTTCCGCGACCACTACGCGGCAAACCCACCAAAGCGCGTAAAAATCAGCTTTGCTATTCAAAAAGAACCGTTAGGTACCGCCAACGCGGTAGCAGCGGCCGGGGATTTTTTCGCCGAGGGCGCCCTCGTACTAAATTCCGACAACTACTACCCGCCCGCCGTCCTCAAAAAAGTGTTGCAAGCAAGTAAAACCGGGCATGCTGTCACCGCCGGGTTCGACCGGGACGTCCTAGTAGCAAACTCGAACATTCCCGCCGCGCGCGTAGCCGCTTTCGCCCTCCTAGATGAAGCAGACGGTCTTTTACGCGACATAGTGGAAAAGCCCACCCCCCAAGAACTCGCCCGCCTTTCCACCGCCAAAATATCAATGAACTGCTGGTTCTTCCCCGCGCAAATCATATCCGCCTGCGAAAACATAGAACTGTCCCCGCGCGGAGAATACGAAATTGCCGACGCCGTCCGCGCCCTCATAGCCGCAGGCACAAACGTCACCGTGGTCCCCGTCGCAGCGGGCGTCCTCGACCTCTCCCGCCGTGCCGATATTCCCCAAGTAACGCAGGCACTTGCGGACGTGAAAGTGGCACCATGAACGAACCAGAACTATACGTCAGCGGTCCCAAAACTGGTGCCATAAACATTGCCAGTCGCGTATCCACCCCAGACGCGTTGCCCACCCCCGCCGATAGCGTCGAATGGTACGTTCCCGGTCGCATCGAAGTGCTTGGTAAACACACTGACTACGCGGGCGGCAGGTCCCTCCTGGCAACCGTCGACCGGGGAATTACTGTAAAAGCCCGCAAAATATCCGCACCCCTTGTGCGCCTTCGCTCCACTGCGGTGAACCAAGAAGTAACGCTGCCCCTCAGCGCAGACTGCACCGGCACCGGGTGGGGCACCTACCCTGCCACCGTCATCTCCCGCCTAGTCCGCAACTTCGACGGCATTGTCGGCGCCGACATAGAAATTGACTCTACTTTGCCGCTCGCCTCGGGAATGTCGTCCTCATCGGCCCTCGTCGTAGGCATCGCCCGCGCCCTCATAGACCTCTCCGGCATAGCCACCCTGGGTCTATTTCGCCGCCATGTACGCGACTACGAATCTCTCGCCGCCTACCTGGCGTGCATCGAAAACGGCATGAGTTTTGGCGAACTCACCGGCGCTCGCGGGGTGGGCACCTTCGGTGGCAGCGAAGACCACACCGCCATGCTGTGCTGCGAAGCGGGCAAATTGGCGCAATACTCCTTCAGCCCGGTGCGGCGCGAACGCTTCGTGCCTATCCCCGCCGGGCACAGTTTTGTGATTGCCGTTTCGGGCGTCCTCGCGGAAAAAACCGGGGCTGCCAAGGACGCCTACAATCGCGCCTCGCTGGCGGTTAGCGAACTATTACACCAGTGGAACGAAGCCACCGGCAGGTCCGACGAGGCGCTCGCCACCGCCCTTACCAGTTCCGAGGACGCCTACGAATTTATGCAAAAACTGGCGGGTGAAGACACCTACCAGCGACGCCGCCTCGACCAGTTCTTCCACGAATCCGCAGAGATTATTCCCACCGCCGCAGACGCGCTGGTAGATGGTGCCCTCGACGCGTTTGGAGAACTAGTGGACACGTCCCAGAAACTGGCCGAAACCCACCTGGGAAACCAGGTACCCGAAACTATCACTCTCACCCGCCTCGCGCGCCGAATTGGGGCTGTGGCGTCCTCGGCATTCGGGGCGGGATTTGGCGGATCCGTATGGGCGCTGGTGCCTACCCGCAGCGCCGAAGACTTCGCCGCCGAATGGAAACGCGCCTACACGCGCGAATTCCCCCACATCGAAAATGCGCAAACAATATTTGCCAACGCTACGGGCCGTGCCCGCCGACTTTCCAGGAGCTAATCCAACGATGTCCCGCCTCACTTTACCTATCCAAACCGGTATGGATGACGAAATCCGCGCCCTCGTACGCCGCCTGCAACCAGACGCAGTGCGTAATTCTGACGGTACCGAACTGCCCGAAATCGCTAAAGAACTGGTGGACAAGGTGTACTCCACCTATTTTCCCTCGCGTGGAGACCACGAATGGTCGCGTGCCCACCCAGATCAGCGCGTCAACCAGTTCCTCATGAGCGAACGCAAAGTGGCTGGGGAGGGCGCCCTTGAAATTGACGTAATGGAAGGCTACTTTTCGCAACAATTCACGCCCGCGCTAGACGTGGATCTGGCTAAATACTGGCAGGTTATCGACCGCACTGCCGCCCGCACGCTGGGGATTGCCGAATGGACGGTCGCGCCCGCCCCCGCCCGCCCTATCGACCGCGCCGCCGAAGCCGCCAATTCCGGGCCGCGCGACGAAGAAGCAGCTAGTGCCCGCGTCATCATTGCTAACCCAGTGCCTGGGCACGTGTACACGGTGAATTTTCTGGCGCGCCAAATTTGGGATTCCACCCAGATTTATAATTACTTGACGAATAATTGGGCAAACGAACAGGGACGCCAAAAGGACAAGACCTACGACCCGGCATACGCCGAAACGTGGGAACACATGCAAAGCGCCCTCGATACTTGGTTGGCGGAACATCCCGAGGTCGACGTGGTGCGTTTCACCACCTTCTTTTACCACTTCACCCTGGTTTTCAACGAAGAAGCCCGCGAAAAGTACGTGGACTGGTTCGGCTACAGTGCGGCCGTGTCCGTGCCTGCCTTGGAAAAGTTTGCGCGCGAAAAAGGCTACGAATTAACCCCGGAAGACTTTGTCGACGCCGGCTACTACAACAGTCCCTTCCGTCCGCCCTCGCCACGCTTCTTAGATTGGATCGACTTCACTAGCCGCGAAGTGGCTACTAAAGCCGCGCGGTTGGTTTCTAAAGTGCGGGCGGCTGGGCGCGAATCCATCATGTTTTTGGGGGATAACTGGGCGGGGACAGAACCGTACGGCAAGTATTTCCCTGGCATCGCCCTCGACGGCGTGGTGGGTTCGGTCGGTAACGCCGCCACGTGCCGCATGATTTCGGACATTCCGGGCGTGCGTTACACGGAGGGGCGGTTCTTGCCATATTTCTTCCCTGACGTGTTCAATGACGAGGGCGACCCGGTAGGCGAAGCCACGGCTTCCTGGGTCAGCGCCCGCCGCGCTATTGTGCGTAGCCCCCTGGACCGCATGGGCTATGGCGGATACTTGTCCTTGGCGGCGAAGCGCCCCGAATTTATTGACCGCGTCGAAGAAATAGTCACTGAATTTCGGCAAATTCACGACCAAAGCGGTGGCGAACGACCGGCTAATGCACCTTTGAAAGTGGGCGTGGTGAACGCGTGGGGCAAACTGCGCAGCTGGCAAACTCACATGGTGGCCCACGCTTTGCCGTACCGGGAAACGGATAACTATGTGGGCGTCCTTGAAGCCTTGGCAGGCTTGCCTTTCGAGGTCGAATTTCTGACTTTTGCGCAGGTTGCCGAGGGCGACTACGCAGCTGACGTCTTAGTGAACGTGGGTAGCCGCGGTACTGCCTTTAGTGGGGGACCGGTCTGGCAAGACGAAGTCGTGCAGATCGCGTTCCGTCGCCATGTCAGCCGCGGTGGGGGTCTGATTGGTGTGGGTGAACCTAGTGCCAACGATCATGTGGCAGCGGGACGCAGCGGGTTCGCCTTCGCCCTCGCCGATGTTTATGGCGTTGATCAGGAACTACATTGGTCACTTTCCACTGACAAATACCCGAAACCGGCGCCTGAGCATTTTATTTTCGCGGACGGCGCCCTCGAGATAACGGACGAAACTGACGGAATTTTTGCCATTTCTCGGAACACTTTGGAGTTGGCGCGGACCCGCAAGGGTCTAACTGCCGCTGCTCACGAGTACGGGCAGGGGCGTGCCGTCTACTTTGGGGGGTTGCCGTATACGCCACTCAATGCCCGCATTTTGCACCGCGCTATTTATTGGGCAGGGGGTAGCGAGGACGCTTGGAACAGCAGTTTCGTGGCGCGCGATCATCGTCTGGAAGTGGCGCACTATCTACGGGCGGGCAAGATATTGGTTATTAATTCCAGTGGTGAACGTGTGAAAAGCGGTATTTTGGCGTGCCCAGAACTGACGGTGGACTTGCCGCCGTACGGATATCAATGGCTAGATCTGCCGAAAAATGAGCAGAAGTGATGTTTTCTGCTTAAAACTTGATTTTTTTAATCAGTTTTGAATAGAATACAAACAAGTGGGAGTGATGGCGCTCCTACAAAATTGAGAGGACCCCAAATGGTAAAGCAACCTCGTCACCTATTCGCAACTGGTGCGATTATCGCAGCCGCCGCGCTCGGATTAACGGCCTGCGGTGGCGGTGAAAAGAAGGCCGACGCGCCGTCGAAGGACGAAAAAGTCACTATCAACTATGTCCACCGCCTCCCCGATGGTGATGGCATGCAAAAAGTTGAAGACATCGTCAAAAAATGGAACACCGAACACCCCAACGTGCAGGTCAAAACCGAAAAGTTTGCGGGCAAACCCGGTGAACTAATCAAGAAACTCGAAACCGATGTGAAGGCCGGCAACGCCCCGTGCTTGGCGCAAATCGGCTATTCAGAAGTGCCCGAGGTGTTCAACAAGTCCTTGGTTGAGGACGTCACTAGCGAAGCCCAAAAGTACGAAAAGAACTACACGGGCGCCTTCGCGGGCATGAAAGTAGGGAACAAAATTGTGGGGCTGCCTCAAGACACCGGACCACTGGTCTACTTTTACGACAAAGCCGCATTTGACACCCTCGGACTGAAAGTGCCCACCACCCTTGACGAGTTGAAGGCAGCAGCCAAGAAAGCTGCCGAAAAAGGCAAGTACATTTTGGACTTTGAACCGGACGAAGGCAGCCTTTGGCTCGTGTCCCAGGCTGCCGGTGCCGGCGACAGCTGGTATGGCGTCGAGGGTGACAAGTGGCAAGTCAATACTGCCGGGGAAGGCAGCCAGAAGATCGCTGCTTTCTGGCAAGACGCCCTCGACAATAACTACGCACTGAAGATTCCTCGCTGGGACGACGCCTACGGCAAAGCACTGCAAGAAGGCAAACTGATCGGCAACATTGGGGCCGCTTGGGAAGCTGGCTTCATGTTAGATGACGTTGTCAAAGAAGGTCAACAGGGCACTTGGCAGGTTGCCGCACTACCCAACCTGGGCGCGGATAAAACCGGTGCGGATGGTGGTTCTGGTGTAGCCGTCATCAAAGGCTGCAAGTACTCCGCCCAAGCAATGGAATTCAACAACTGGTTCAACACCCAAACCGAGGCACTTGCCAGCCAAGGCTTGATAGTTGCCGCTAAAGGTAGCGTTGCCACCCCCGAAAAAATCAAGAAACAATTCGGCGGGCAAGACGTATACAAGGTATTAGCAGCAGCTAACGAAAAGATTTCCCCGGACTTCATGGTCATTCCCGGCTTCTCCGCAGTGGACACCAAAATGAAAGAAGTGGCTGGCAAAGTTGCTGAAGGTAAAGCAAAAGTGGCAGACATCTTCAAAGCAGCAGGTGAAACCTCGGTGCAAACCCTGGAATCCCTGAAACTCCCAGTCGCGAAGTAAAAACACGGGTCCGGCATTCGTCGGACCCTCTCAGTCAGAGGAGTTGGTTATGAGTGCTCAAACTGGGCAAAAATTGCGTAAAGGCGGAAAACGGGACCGCAGTGATGCGCTAACGGGGTGGGCATTCATGTCCCCATTTATGCTCCTATTCCTCCTAGTTTTTGCCATCCCTATTGTGGTGGCAATAAAAACCAGTTTTTACCAACTGGACTCCAGCGGGGGCGGACTCTACGGTGGTGGCGAACAGGTAGCAACCTTTGTTGGTCTGGCAAATTACATTCAAGCCGCTAGTAATTCTCACTTTTGGCTAGGAATGGGTCGGGTGGTTGTTTACACGCTAGTGCAGGTTCCAATTATGATCGGGTTCGCCCTCGCCCTCGCTTTGCTGTTAGATTCGTTTTTAGTACGCCGACCGGGGATTTTCCGCCTCACCTACTTTCTACCCTTCGCCATTCCGGGCATTATCGCAGCCATGATTTGGTTGTATCTGTACTCACCGACACTGAGCCCGCTGGTACGCGGACTGAGCGCCCTCGGAATAAATATTAACTTTTTGTCCCCCAACCTGGTTTTGGCGTCAATGGCGAACATGACGACGTGGACTTATACCGGCTACAACATGCTCATCTTTTTGGCGGCGTTGCAAGCGATTCCGCACGATTTGTACGAAGCAGCGCGCATAGATGGGGCGAGTGGGTGGCAAATAACTACCAGAATAAAAATTCCGTTGGTGCGCGGCGCCGCTTTGCTGGCGGTACTGCTGTCCATTATTGGCACCATTCAACTGTTCAACGAACCGGCGGTAGTCAGCTCTCAAAATGTGTGGATGGGCAAGGACTATACGCCAATGATGATGGCTTATAACACTATGATGGGTTCGCTCACTCCCAGTGGGGACGGACCAGCTAGCGCCATATCGGTACTGATGGCAATCATTGCTGGCGCAATGGCCGGAATTTATGCCTTCGCGCAAAGGAAAGTGGACTGATGCAAAACTACCGTTTGTCTGTCGAGGGCGCCCCGCCGCGTTCCCTAAAACCGTCCGTTAGCGCCAAAACACTGACGTGGGTTGTGCTAATTTTTGCCCTCGCCTACTTTTTGTTGCCAATTTTATGGGTCATTTTCAGTGCTACCAAGAATAATCACGACCTAGTGGGAACCTTCGGGTTCTGGTTTGCAGACAATTCTTTGGGACAAAATTACAGCAAACTGATGGGGTGGACGAAAGGCTACTTTTGGCGCTGGGTGGCAAATTCGCTGCTTTACTCCACGGTCGCAGGGGCACTTGGGACGCTAATATCGGTGATGGCTGGGTACGGGCTGGCAAAATTCCGTTTCCCCGGTAAGAACCTGGTGATGGTGGCAATCATGTCCGGGCTGTTGCTGCCGGTAGCGTTGCTGACAATACCCATGTATTTGGTTTTCCACAACCTCGGTCTGACAAACACTATGTGGGCCATTATTATTCCGTGTTGCGTCAGTCCTTTTGGGGTATTTTTGGGGCGGGTGTATGCCCAGTCTTCGGTACCCACAGAACTAATTGAGGCAGCCCGCATCGATGGCGCCTCCGAATCCCGCATTTTCTTCACTATGGTGCTGCGGCTATTGGCTCCCGCGATGGTCACAATATTCTTGTTCATTTTCGTGGCCACGTGGAACAATTTCTTGTTGCCCCTAATGATGCTGTCTTCAGATTCGCTCAAACCTGTCACCTTGGGTCTTTACGGCATGGTCACCTACTTTAAGCCAGAAAAAGGTGCTGTAATGTTGGGATCTTTGCTGGGCGTAATTCCCCTCATTATTTTGTTCTTGGGGTTGCAAAAATATTGGCAATCCGGTTTGGCTGCCGGGTCCGTCAAGGAATAAAACGGAAACACCATCTCCCGCAAAGGCGGTAGGTGCGCGGCGTCCTCGAAAAATAAAAACTCATTTTCGAGGACGCCTTTCCTTTGGTATATTCCCCGTCCTCAGTACAATAGTTGCGTGAGTCAAAATAAAGCTGTTAATGAGGATTTGCCCGAACAAATTAAGGTGCGCGCACAAAAACGCGAGCGGCTAATTGCCGAGGGCGCCAATCCCTACCCGGTGAACGTGCCCGTTACCACCACCATTGGGCAGTTGCGGGAAAAGTACGGACACCTACAAGCCGGGGAAGAAACCGACGAATATGCGGGCGTTGCCGGGCGCGTAATGCTGGCGCGCAATGCCGGAAAGCTGTGCTTTGTAACCCTAATGGACGGGGAAGGAAACCGTATCCAAGCAATGCTTTCCGCTGCCGCAGTGGGTGCGGAATCTTTGAAACAGTACAAGGCGGATGTGGACTTGGGCGACCACCTGTTTGTACACGGTCGCGTAATTTCGTCGCGCACCGGGGAACTGTCGGTGTTTGCCACGACAGGCACCGAAATTCACCCGGTCACAGAGGCGCCGACGCCGGCGTGGATGCTGACATGTAAAGCGATCCGTCCGCTGCCAAAAACTTTCATTGCCGAGGACGGCACCGAGGTCGGACTATCCGAGGAACAGCGGGTTCGCCGCCGCGAACTGGACATGATTATGCGCCCGGCGGCACGGAAGATGGTGCGGTTGCGTTCCAAGGTGGTGAAGTCGCTGCGTGACTACATGGATTCACAGGGCTTTATCGAGGTCGAAACCCCCATGCTGCAAAATTTGCACGGGGGTGCGGCGGCGCGTCCGTTCATCACACACATGAACGCTTACGACACCGACCTCTATTTGCGCATTGCCCCGGAACTTTTCTTAAAACGTTGCCTAATTGGGGGTATCGAAAAGAACTTTGAAATCAATCGCAACTTCCGTAACGAAGGCGCAGACTCCTCGCACAGCCCCGAATTTACCATGATGGAGGCCTACCAGGCGTACGCGAACTACCAAATAATTGGGGACTTGACGCAAAACTTGATCCAAAATGCGGCGCTGGCAGTCACTGGATCTACGCTGGTTACGCTCGCTGACGGCAGCGAATACGATCTCGGAGGCGATTGGGCTCGTCTTGACTTATACGAGTCTTTATCGGCCAAATTGGGTGAAGAAATCACCGCCCAGACCCCGCGCGAACACCTGGTGAAAATTGCTGACAAATTGGGCGTAGAAATTGCCCCCTATTACGTGCCCGGCAAGATTGTGGAAGAACTGTGGGAAGTCTTGGTTGGCGACCACCTGTGGGAACCGACCTTCGTGTTGGACTACCCCGAAGACACCTCGCCGCTGGTAAAACAACACCACAAGAAGGCCGGTCAGGTGGAAAAGTGGGACCTTTATGTGCGTGGATTCGAACTGGCTACGGGCTATTCGGAACTAAACGACCCGGTGATTCAGCGTGAACGCTTCGAAAAGCAATCCTTGGACGCGGCTAATGGCGATCCGGAAGCGATGGAAGTGGACGAAGAATTCCTGCAAGCAATGGAACAAGGTATGCCACCTGCCGGGGGCATGGGTATGGGGCTGGATCGCTTGCTCATGGCAATCACCGGTTTGGGCATTCGCGAAACCATTACCTTCCCGCTGGTAAAACGCACCCATTAGGTCAGTACGTGTCAGCCAAATTAGATCCAGCTTCCCGGCGCCGTGCTGCCACCGCTTTCGCGGAAAAGAAGCTGGATCTACTGATAATTGGGGGCGGAATAACTGGTGCCGGACTGGCATTCGAGGCTGCCAGTCGGGGACTGAAAGTTGGTTTAGTTGAAGCCGCCGACTATGGGTCGGGGCTGTCCTCGCGCACAGGCGGTTTGATAAACGGGGGCATTCCCTGGGATGGGTCTATCAGCGAACAAGCGCTAATGGCGGCCGAACGTGGCGTCCTCACCAGCGAAATGGCACCCCACCTGGTAAAACTTACGCCTTTTTTGTGGTCTTTGCGTTCTGATTGGTCAGAATGGCTGAAAGATCGCCGCCGGGTTGGTAGGTTCGAGGTCGCCACTCGCTTTTTGGTACGCGGGAAGGTTCCGCCGCCTCGCCATTATTCGCGGCGGCGCGCCGCCAGTGCGTTTACTTCGTTACGGAATTTAACGCCCACGGGAGCCGTACGCCTGTTCGATGCCTGCCTGGACAGTGGTCGCCTTACGGTTACTACGGTGCGTTCGGCTGCAGCTTTGGGGGCGGTGGTACTCAGTCACGCCCAGGCACTGTCGTTGGCGCGCACCCCCTCCGGTCGGATCGCGGGCGCAATTGTGCGGGATGAAACTGGATGGTTCGAGGCGCGTGCCCACCAAGTCGTCCTCGCCTGCGGTCCCGGCGCCGCCGACACACTGCTGCAAGGCATCGGAATAAAACCACCACATCGTGCGCATGAGCGTTACCAAAAAGGTACCCAAATAACGGTTTCGCGTTCTGCCTTGCGCGGCAGTATGGGTCTATATTTGCGTGCCGGCGCTGCCATCTTGTCTTTCGTTCCCGAGGGCGATTTGTGGATTATCGGTCCTTACATGAGTTCCGCTGACTCCCTGGCAGACATCCAGACCCATTACGAAGACGTGAAGGGGGCAATCGACCTCGTCAATGACTCTTTAAAAACGAATCTGCGGATGGCGGACGTGAATTCTGCCTGGTCCGGGGTGGATATTTTCGAGGACGGCGCGGTTGCGCCGGTGCGCGAGTTCCGTTTTAGCACTTACGCGCCGGGGCTTAGCGGCGCCCAAGGTGGTCCTATTACTACGTTTCGGGCGCAAGCGGCATGGGTGGTGGACCGCCTGTTTGGGGGGCGCTCAGTGAGCGCTTCCCTGCCTTTACTGGGGGCCTCCCAATATGCGTCATTGTGGAATTCCCGGTACCGTTTGGCGGCGGCGCGGGGCTTGTCGGCGCGCCGATATGCAGAATTGTTGAACCGGTACGGCGACGAAGTAAAAATAATTTTCGACCTCATTGATGCTGACCCCTCTTTGGGGCAGCCTTTTGCCCTGTGCCAGTCGCGTTTGCGCGCGGAAGCCGTTTTTGCGGTTTTGTACGAGGGCGCCTTCGAACTTTCTGACGTTTTGCACCGGCGTTTGAACTTAGCACAGTTAGTTAGCGACGGCGGCAACAGTGCGGGTTTGGAAGTCGCGGAACTGGTGAGACCATATTTGGGGTGGGACGACCAAGAGATAGCGGCACAAGTGGCGCAGCTGCCGCAGTGGGACGGGTGGCGGAACGAGAGGCATCGTCCTCGCGCATAATGATAATCCCCAACTGCGGAAACTGACTGCCAGGTTTATTCCTGGTGCCAGCCCCACAGCTGGGGACCAACTGCCGCCGAAGTGGCAATCCTGAAAAGTATTGTCCTCAGAGTATATCGCGCGGGTCGAATTCGTCAAGAGGAATAATGTGCAGCCTGGGCAAGGGAACTTGGAATGCTTCGATGTCGTATTCCAAGTCCATCACTTCTAAACCTTCGGCGATGGCTTCATTGAATTGGCTGGACAAGAACTCGCGGAAACACATGACGCCCACCCGGCGTCCGTCACGCAACAGGTCGTCAACGTGGGGTAAAAAATCAGCGTCGTGGGTGCCTAAAATGACATCCCCGTGTCCTTGGTCAATGATGGCTTCTAGGGTGCGCTGAATACCAATGTCTACCACTTTGTCTTCGGGATTATCCGAAGACAAAGGTACAGGAGTGAAACCCATTGCCATTAGTGCCTGGATGAAACCCATAGGCAGGTGTCCCGAGGACGCATTCAAAAAGAACAAACCCTTGGTATTCGCATTCCAATGGTTACGTGAATATTCCAGGATGCGATCCCACCTAGGACGCTCTTCGGATTCGGGGCGGTGCCCCAAAACAGACATTCCGAGGGTGGCGTCTATGTTTTCACCATCAATAACTACATATGTTGTTTTATCTAACATGTATCCAGACTACAGGGTATGACAATGGGTTTGCGTCACTATTGCTTATTTTTCAGGGCGGCGAGACGTGCTTCGACCTCGGACATCTTGCCTAAATCTTCCAATTCGGCAAACTGTGAATCGAAGCTGTCCTTAGCCAGTTCTGCCCGACCTGCCACTTCAGCTTCCTGGCGGCGGATCTTGTCTTCCCACCGGGCGAGGTCGCTGGTGGGGTCCAAAACGTTGATGTTTTGGGCGGCAGCTTGCACGCGTTGCTGGGATTCGACCGTTTTCTGGCGGGCTACCAGTTGGTCGCGTTTGGTCTGCAATTCTGAAAGTTTCGTTTTCATTTCTTCCAGACCAGATTTGAGGCGTTCCACCACTTCGCGTTGGTTTTGCAGCATCGGTTCAGCGGCGCGAACCTGCTTTTCGAATTCTATTTGCTTCGACAAAGCCACTTTCGCCAAGTTATCGAATTTGTCAGCGCCAGCAGTGTCGCCTTTTTCGCGGAGGGCGTCTGCGCGCGTACTGGCGGAGGCCGCTTTTTCGCCCCATTCAGCTACGGCAGTTTTGTCTTGTTCGTAATCCTTTTCTGCCATGCGCAGGTTGCCGATGGTTTGGGCAATAGAAGTTTCTGCTTCGGCAATGGAGTTAGAGTAGTCGCGTACCAACTGATCCAGCATTTTCTGGGGATCTTCGGCACGGTCCAATAAAGCGTTGATGTTCGCCATAGCTAGTTGGGTGATACGGCCAAGAAGGGTTTGTTTCTCTGCCATTATGAACCTTTCTGTGGTTATTTCGATTGCTTAAAAGTCCCCGGAGCCGAAGCCGCCGGAACTGAAGATGTCCCCAATGTCACTCGCATTGAAGCCACCGCCAAAACTAGACCCGGAGTCAGAACCCCAGTCGCTGCCAGAATTGCTGCCCCAACCGCTGCCCCAGCCGTGTCCGCCAGCCAGCAGACCACCAAGTAACAGCGATCCCATATCAATACCGGGAGCGCGCCCACCCGTGTTCCAGTCGCCTTCTTGGTAACTGTTCATTGCCAGTTGGTACGCCTGTTCGGCATCCGCGCTGGCACCATCCAAAAGTGTGCGCACTTCCTTGTAATCGCGGGCAGCCGTGGCTTGATTTAGTTTTTGTCGCGCTCCCGCAATCAGCATGCGCGCCTGCCCGTCAGCCGCGCCGCGCCTTCCAGAAATGAAGGCTTCGACCTGTTCTATGCGTCCGCGAATATAGGGGAGGCGTTCTTGCACATAGTCTTCGCGTTTCCGGTCTGCGGCCGCCCCCGCTCGCATGGGTTCGAGGGCGGCGTCGAGGGCGTCCTCGGCAATTTGGAGTTTTTCTAACGCTGCCAGTGGGTCTTGTGCGCCGCGTCTGGCCGCTTCGCCCTCGGCAATAGCAGATTGGGCTTCGGCAATGAGCACGCCCAAGACCTGCGCTTGCCCAAAACGGTTCGCGTCCGCAATATCGGACGAAATTGACGAAATAGCCGAAAGGAGTGCGCGGTCTGCGTCTGCCAAAACTTGTTCGGCGGTAGTAATTGCCCGAATTTGGGTGCGTGCCTGCGTTAGAGCGCGTTCTGTCAGCTTCACACTGTTCACGGCCTTCTGCTTGTCACCTTTTTCGAGGGCGACCACCCCGGCAGTGCGAGCGGCTTCAGCTGACGCCAACAAGTTTTCGGCTAACTGCGGATTATCGTCAATCGAAGAAATATTGGTTTGCGGGTATGCCACGTGCAGGTTCGCTAACTCTGCGCGCGCCTGCTCTAATTCGTGGCGCACTTCCGCGATTTTTTCTGCGGCTTCCGCGAGGGCGCTATCTGCGTTGCGTTCTAAATCGCGCATGGAATCAAAGGACTGTTGTTGCGCAGCCACCGCGTTCAGTGCCTGTTGAGACAGGCTGATTACCTGCTGGGCAAGCTGCTGTTTTGCCGGTGGCGCGCCAGTCTGCTGCATTTTTTGCAATAACACTAAGGCTTCGTCGCGCATCTGCCCGGCTGTTTTCAGTGCCTGCTGGTACTGTTCGGTTTCAATATGCCCAAACTGGGTGCGCGCAAACTCCAGGTCTTCGCTGGCATTGCGTACCGCCGTGTCTGCTTGCATGGCGAGGGCGCCCGCCTGGTTTAGCAGATTCGTGTCGACTTCCGCTGGGGTCGACGTATTAGCTTTGCGT
Organism: Actinomycetaceae bacterium; assembly: GCA_030528145.1. Taxonomy (GTDB): domain Bacteria; phylum Actinomycetota; class Actinomycetes; order Actinomycetales; family Actinomycetaceae; genus Winkia. The sequence continues at coordinate 3,967 of JAUMZK010000010.1, read as the reverse complement.
TTGCCCCGCGTCTTTGCCCAAACGCCAATTCCCAAGAACCCGGCAATTGCGAGGAACGGCACCAACAAGTATCCCAAAAGTGTGGCGCCCCAACCGCCCTCGGAATGAGAAGCGGCACCGGCAGACGGCGCAGCCGCACCGTCCTCGCCAGCTCCCGCCACTGATGTGGCAGCAGCTCGCACGGCTCCCGCCCAATCTTGGGCGGACAAACGGGCTTTCACCTGCGTGCCAATGTCGCGTTTCGCGCCAGCAGACAAAGACATCTTCGAGCCGTAACAAAAATCGTACTTATGATCCTGCGTAGCCACTGCCAACACCAATGCCTTCGCAGACAATTGGGACTTTCGCGCAGAATTCTGACACCAAGCCGAAGACGACAAAGAATCAAAAGAAGGAACAAAAACTACGTAAAGTTCCGCATTCGGGTTGACACTGTCAGAAACCACGCCATTTAAGTCAGACAGTTCGTTCTGCTGGAAAACCCCTGCCTGGTCAGTAACCCGATCAGTTATCAAAACCGGACCGGCTGCCAAAGCATTGGGAACAAACAGCACCACCAAAAAAGCGGTTAGCAATGCCGTAAGGGAGCTACGCAATTTCATACACCTATTATGGCTAGAGCTACCGAAAAATACGACCGCAAAATTATGCAATTGCGCGCACCAAGTTATGCGTGAGGCGAAATGATATCCTTAGCCACGCGGCAGTTACGCAACGGACGCAACCGGGGCGGCGTCCTCGGAAAATCCCCAAAAAGTGCCAAACGCGAGGTCGTAAAGAGGTCCAAAGGCAGGCATCGAACACAGAAACTGAAGCGGGTACCGAAACCGCGCCCGGAAAACACTTACCCAAAAACTTGCAGGTGAGCAACTGCTGAGCCGGACGCTAACAGCATAAAAACACCACCACATCAGGCGAACAGCTATCATGAAAGAGTTGAACGAAAAACAGAAAGGGACCTAATCGTGCCAGCAGGCAAAGTGAAGTGGTTTGACGCCGAAAAAGGATTCGGCTTCGTTGCCGCCGACGACGGGCAGGAAATATTCTTGCACGCCTCCGCGCTCCCAGCGGACCACCCCAACCCGCGCCCCGGAACCCGCGTGGAATTTTCCGTAGTGGACGGGCGCAAAGGTCCCCAAGCCATGCATGTAAACATGGTGGAACCAACCCCCTCACTGGCAAAAGCGCAGCGGCGACCCGCCGCCCAAATGGTGCCAGTAGTAGAGGATTTGATAAAACTACTAGACCATGCCTCCGGCGCGTTGCGACGCGGCAAATACCCAGAAAATGGGCGGAAAATAGCCACGCTACTGCGTGCCGTAGCGGATAACTTCGATGCCTAAAACAGACAAAATCCTGGTCGGCGCGGTAGAAACAGCCCGCGCCGCACTAGCCCCCATCGCCACCGACAGTGAAATCGGACAGCACTTGGGTGCATGCATGGACGGCGAACGCCTATGCACGCACGCGTTCGCCTGCGAAAAACCCGGATACAAAGGGTGGAAGTGGGTGGCAACCCTAGCGCGCATACCCCGGTCGCGTAAAACCACAATCTGCGAGGTCGCCCTCGTGCCCGGTGACGGCGCGCTGCTGGCACCAGAATGGGTGCCGTGGGCGAAACGCCTGCGCCCAGGGGACATGCGGCGCGGGGACGTCTTGCCCTATATTGCCGAGGACGATCGCCTCGAAAAAAACGACGACGTACGTTTAGAACCCGGCTACAGCCAAGCAGACGAAGCCGAAATGGATGCCCTACAAATTGACGAAGTGGGTTTAGGGCGGGTACGCGTCCTCAGTAAAGAGGGGCGCGACCAGGCGGCGTCACGATGGTACAACAATGCCGAAAGCGGACCAGCCTTGACCGCTTCGGGGCGGCGCCGGCGCGTTCACACCCCCACATGTTCGTCGTGCGGGTTCCTGCTAAAAATGGCGGGGTCACTGCGCACCATGTTCGGGGTGTGCGCCAACGAATGGTCACCGCGCGACGGCAGCGTAGTCGCCCTCGACCATGCTTGCGGGGCACACAGTGAAACCGACGAAAACGTGCCCGCACTTAAACTGCCCGTCGCTGCTAAACGCATCGATGACATCGCCGTGGAAGTTAGCGACACCAATTCCTGAGAGCGACAGAACCAAGCCGAGTTTCGCCCTCGGCAAATACCTGTAATACCTGTAAACCACAGGAACTACAAGGAAAATATGTAAGACGCTCAAAAATATGCGACAGCGGATTTGTTACCCTGGATGGGGGGGATTAATGAAAACATTCGCGTCGCTGTCATACCGCAACTATCGGCTCTGGTTTTTGGCCTCGATTTTTGCGAACGTGGGCACGTGGATGCAAAGGGTCGCGCAAGACTGGGTGGTTCTCACAGAATTGACGCACAACTCCTCCACCGCAGTGGGGATAACTACCGCCCTGCAGTTCCTGCCAATGCTGTTGTTTGGGGCGCATGCGGGCGTCCTCGCGGACAGGTTAGACCGCCGCAAACTGTTGTTATCCACCCAAGCCACAATGTGCGGACTTGCCGTAATCATGGCAATACTGCTGATAACAGGACACGCGCAACTGTGGCACCTTTATGCGCTCGCATTTTTAAACGGTATTGTCACTGCCGTTGACCTACCTGCCCGTCAAGTATTCATATCCACCCTGGTGCCCAGCGGGATGCTTGCCAACGCGATAGGCCTGAATTCGACCTCGTTCAACCTGGCGCGTCTGGTCGGACCGGCTGTCGCGGGCGTGGCTGTAGCCGTCGTAGGCCCCGGATGGGTGTTTTTGCTGAACGCCGCGTCTTTCGTGTTCCCCGTAATTGCCATGCTGATAATCAAAGAAAAACATGGCACACAAAAACGTGCTGAAAACAAAAAAGGTATGGTGCGCGAGGGGCTGCGTTACATAAAAAACCGCACAGACATTATTGTCATAATGGTGGTTGCTTCTGTGGTCTCCATGCTGGGATTGAACTTCGCTGTTACCATTGCCGCTATGGCTCGCGTCGAATTTGGGCGGGACGCCTCCGCTTACGGGTTTTTGTCTTCCATGATGGCAATCGGAACCCTCGCCGGGTCCCTGCTGGCTGCCCGTCGCACCAACCCCAGGGTGCGTACGGTAATTGGGGCCACCATCATGTTTTCTATTTTCGAGGGCGCCTGCGCGTTAGCGCCTGGATACTGGAGTTTTGCCCTCATACTGGTACCAACCGGGGTGTTCGTCCTCACAATATTGACGGGTGCGAACGCGGCCCTCCAAATGTACACTGAGCCTTCGAAACGAGGACGCGTACTGGCCATCTACCAGATGTTGAACTTGGGCGCCACCCCCATAGGTGCGCCCCTGATCGGGTGGGTGGCAGAAACCGTTAGTCCCCGCTGGTCCCTGGGGGTGGGCGCCATAGGATCCCTGCTGGTAGCGCTGATAGCGGGCGCATGGGCGTTGCGACGGTGGAACGTCCAAGTCCAATTCAGCGTCGAACGCCCCTTCTTTGACACCGTAGGGCCGCGCGAACTCGCGGAAGAACGCCGCCACGAAACTGAGCCGAAGAAGTAGAAGCGCGGTGTGAGGCGGGCGTGGGTGCGGTGCCCGTGAGTCTTGCCGTGGGCGAGTCTTAGTGCCCGCCGAACCTCCCGCGCTCCGCCCCAAACCCGCCGTTGCTCTTCATCGGCAGCGAAACCATTGTGCCTGAGCAAAATCGTTTAGCCGCAGCGAAATCGTTTGTTCTCACGGGGGCAATTTTTCGTGAGGTGCAATGATTTTGTCGAGGTCAAACCGCATAACGTTTGCCCTTAACAAAACCGTTTGTTGTTAGCGAAATGGTTTGTCCTCGTGTGTGTGCTTCTGTGGTTTGTTTTGTGTTGTTTGTGTTGCTGCGTGTGTCTGTTGTTTTCTAAGAGGGTGGTCGGTTGGTTGGTTTGTTGGGTTGTTTGTTGGTTTGTTTGTTTGGTGTTAGTGGTGTGGTTGTTTTTC
>JAUMZK010000017.1 GCA_030528145.1 Actinomycetaceae bacterium | reverse complement strand
CTTCCCAACCTGGCTAGGATGGATATCAAGTGTCCACCAAAAAAGGGTCAGGTCCGAGCCTACTAAGACCTAAAACTATAGCTTATGTCCATAGTTGTGGGTCGCAGTCGTTACTGCGACCCACAACTATTCAGCTTATGCGGCTAAACCTACTTACCTGCCAATTTGCGGCGGCGTAGCAGGAGCAGCACTCCACCTGCCGTCAACGCGGCAACTGCGGACACGCTCAGCGCGACCACCGCAGTAGCACCAGTATGCGACAGTTCCTTGCGAGAATCCGAATGGTCCTTTCCGGGCTTTTCTGGTTTCGGAGCTGGCTTCTCTGGTTTGGGAGTTGGCTTGGGAGCTGGTTTCGGTGTCGGTTTTTCCGGCTTAGGAGCCGGCTTTTCAGTAACTATTTTCTTGTTATCAACTAGCAAGTATTGGACGCTGCGGTCCGAGGCTACTTTTAACTTTTCATCATTCGCGGGAATCGCAATCTGTTCGACAGGTTTCCACTGACCGGCTGTGTCGCGCACTTCGACGTGGTAATTTGCGAAACTTGTTTCGTCCTCGTGCCCCTGGTCGGGTTGAATGCGGAACGTAATTGGCTTATCTAGTTTCTGGTAGCCTTCAGGCGCTTTGCTTTCCACCAAGGTGAAAGCAGTACCCATCTTTATGTCAAGATCGGGGAACTCATTCGCCAGTTCCGCAAGCTTTATTTCCCACAACGAATCTACGAGTTCGCCAGTGCCCTTGTCTTTAACAGTGTGGGTACGCAGCAGTTCGTCTTCGCCCTCGCCGTAATAAAGTTTGAACTCAGCGCCAGTAAGCGTCTTATTTTTAATCTTGCCGTCCTCTTTAGTTATTTTGAGGATTTTGATAGAAGCGTCCTGGCGCCCCTTCTTGGCTGGTGGGCGGGCACTATCCCAAGTACTTAAAAGATTTTGGTAGCGGTATCCGCGCGGATTTCGCATACTGCTGGTGTACAGTTGGACGTTGAATTTTTCTGGCACTGTCGACAGTTTTTCGGTATTGATTAGCTTGTCATATATGCCGAATTGGGCATTCAACTGGGTTTTGATTGCATGCGGCGCAGTTTCATAGTAATGCTTCTTGTATGTGCGAGGATCGAAATTGTTGGTGTAATGCCAAACTGCCCACTGCGTGGTCTCGTAGAAAGTCGAGTCGATATTGCGTGTGCCAATCGTTTCTTCGAGGGTTTCTTTGAAATGGCTGCCATTGCGGGCGTGACCGTGATACAAAATGGCGCGCAACTTCTCGTGAATCTCTTTACCTTTATCCTCGCTGACAGGCGTGGTCAAAGCGTTGGCGAGGTCGGTCGATTCGTTATACAAAACGCGGGACTGGTTGCGTGGCGGCGGACCTACCCAGGGGAAGTTTACGCAGTAAGCAACGTATTTGTCTGAAGTGTGTTCTTTTCCTACGAACAAATAATTGGGTTTTTCAGACCATCCTAGGTGTTTATCGCCTTCGGCGGCATGTGCGTATGTAATAGTGATAGGCAGAGGAGAAAATACTGCTAAAACGAAGGCTAATAGTGAAAACGCTACTGCCAGATGACTGCGGGAAATTCTCCGAATAAAGCTCTTCGGCATTCCTATTCCTTTCAAAGGGAAAACCCTTTGTCCAAGTGGTCAAATTTCAAGGAGATGTAACTCGTAATGTGTATAACAGCGGTTTGTCGCCGTTGCCGCAACCGAGTGTTTTACCAGTATATAAATATGAAATTAATGGTAATGAAGTTGTACCAATGAATCTCCTTCGTGTTTGTGACATGCCTCCTATTTGGACTTTTGCCGATAAGTCATTACTTTCGCGATCGTCGCTATTGGGTGCAATAATCGCGTTGTCAGTATTTTTTAAGAATTGGAAAGAAATTCTTGTTGAGTGCAATAAAAAATCGCCTAGAACTTGCACAACAACTCACAGAAAATTCTCAGGAAGTGCTTCGATGACGATTGTTTACCATTAGGTAATTGTGTAGTTTGTAGCAAATATATACACGGAATGCATATATAATTTGAGGGAATTTTTGTTGTGATTATTATCAATCCCTAGTTGTATGTAAATGTGGTATATAACTGCTAGTGGTCTACTCGAAGTGGAATGCCCCCTACCTTATTGTTGCAAATTAGCTAATTCTTGTACGTTTGCTGCCCTCGCGGGTCTCGTAGCGTATTTGCGGAGGACAAAATCCTCTTTCTTTCAGGTACTAATTAGGTCAGTTGCGCATTGATCGGAACAATGTGAACAAGTTTCGTCATCGCGCCTGATTAGTCGAAGAGGGAGACGCATGCGCACCAATACTGCTTTCACACGAACGCGCGGCGCTGCCCTGCTTGCGCTTAGTATTCCGTAATGGCGACAAATCCCGTGACCGCAGTGACGAAACGACGCAATCTACCGCCCTCGAACATGGTTGAGGTGACTGATGCGAAACTAAACCACAAATCCAGAGGGGTGAAGATTGTCAACGGAACGGTAGTTCGCGCGGCAGCCTGCTCGTCTACTGTACTAGGTCGCCAGGCTCCTTTTCTCTGCCAACTCCAGGGACCGTGCGCCCGGCACGATATGTGCTATGAGCGTAAAGGGTGCGCCTCCAAAAGTTGCGATTCTGGACTGTGTGATGACCTTGCGAACAATTGCTGGGCGGCGGGCGGTTCTAAGAATCCGCTGCGCGCTACTTGTCTGGCAATCGCAAACATTTGCTGGGGAACAGTGCGCGTCGCGCCACGAAATAGCGGCTGCCGTCACGGAGCCGAACGCTGATAGTCCCGGTTGCGCCCAGATCCAGGCGTGCAATTGCGTGTATGTTCACGATCTCGGATTGCGAAATTTGCGCGAACTGGTCTGCAGGGAGCTGCTGCGCTAGTTCGCCAATGCGGGCTTTTACGCGCCAAGACCCGTCCGCAGTCTTCGCGAGGACGCCCCGATCTTTGGTGGAAAACGCAAGGATTTGATTCAGGCTTAAGACTGTGGCTTCAGTTCCGCGTCTGCCCACCATTCTTTTGATATGTCCCTGCTCGGCGAGCGCCTATATTGCCCGCACCTCGGGCGTGAACTGCGGGGTACGAACCGTCACCTCAGTTTCCACCATCGAAGGACCGATGATGATATTTACTTTCACCCGTCCTCCTTTCTGTCCTGTCTCTACTACACCACGGGGCGAGGACGAACCGGGAGCCAATATGCGTAAGCGGGTAGACATATTGCCTAAGCGGTCCGAAAAGAGCGCGCCGGGCTGGGACATCGTGAGGTTAGGCGGGGCGCGCTGGGATCAGGCAGCGGGCGGGGCGCTTTCGATCCGTCCTCGAACTACCGGCAGACGCATACGGAAGATTTGGTATCTGCCAATTTCACAGCGGTAATTTCAGTGTTATGGAGGAAACTTCCCACCTAACACAACACTTAACATAACACTTGGGGAAGTTAAGTGTTATGTAGGTGTTATGTTGGCGGTGGAGATTTTCTGATCCGACTGCAAAGCAGGCGTTAATGGTGTCAGCGCAGGTGCGCGCCCAATTAGCGGACTCTGATTTGGCCAGGGCTTCCGATCGTGCGTCTACGCTCATTCCTCTGTTGCTTACTACCTTACTACTCCTAAAGATGCTCACTTGTGCGCGAAAGTATATAATCAAATCACGTTCAATCAATCATGAAGGACGATGATGTCTCGAAAAATACGTAAAATCCGCATGGTTGCCGGGCTGGTCGGATCAATCAGCCTGGTAACCATGAGTCTGCTCGCATTACCTGCTCACGGCTCTGAGGGCGCCCTCCCGCAATCCCAGATGAAAGTAATCGAAGCGGACTCTGTCGAAAAAACTGGAGAAGGGACTAACGGAGCCCCCGAACTCGTACTCGATGGAAACAAGGACACCTACTGGCACACTAAGTGGGCTGGGGGCGTGGACAAAGCCCCCCACCACATCACCGTGCAGGTGGCGGATGGGCCAGTAAAACTCGGCAAAATAGTGCTCACGCCCCGACAGTCCTCCAATGGTTCCGGACGCGCTCACAGCTATGAAGTTCAAGCTAGTCCCACCTGTGCCGAAGGCTCTTTTACAACAGTCAAAACAGGAGAGTTCCCCGGCGACACAGCCACCTCCGCGCAGGATCGAGAAATAATTTTCGAGGGCGGAGTGGACGCGAAATGCCTGAAAGTTACCTACCTCTCTTCCTGGGGTGGAAAGAAGGGGGAGGACCCGGTATCACCGCCAGAGCAAGTGGCATCCTTGGCTGAATTTAACGCCTACCCCTACCGGGAAACTACCCCTACACCAGCAGCACCCACACCTAGCGCCTCAAACCCTTTCACCGACAAAGACAGCTTCTGGTTGCGTGAGGGGAACCTCTGGGTGCAAATGCGCCGCGACTTCCCCCAAGTAATCGAATGGAAACTCGGCAGTAAAAAACAGGTGGGGAATTACAACAAGCAACTGCCGGAGTTGCTAATCAACGAAAAACCAGTAACTGCCAAAGCTACTTTGGTTAACGCCACCGCCACAAAAGCCATCTGGAACATTTCCGTTCCAAACCAAAAAGTACAATTCATCGCTACCGCTAGCGTCAGTGGCGGAAATTGGCGCCTGGAACTTTCCGGTCTGACCGACCCAGGGCAGGTGGTGAACCGAATCAAATTCCGGGGCTTCGACCTCGTCACCTTATCTGCGAACCAGCCGGGGGCGCACCTGTCAAGCGCCATAAAATCGACCGACCGAACTAAATCCGGGGATCGCTTCGAAGCAGTCAAAGACCTGCGCGGGGATCGCAACGGGTGGTTCATGATCCCCAGCACCAACGAACTGGCATTTGGTATGGAAAGTAGTGCGGTCGAGGACGGTACCGTCAAATACGATCGCGGGCGGCAACTTTACGACTCCCGGTGGGTTGCCAAAGTCGCCAATAGTAGAGCCGCCATCAACCCTGGAACCCTAGTTTGGAAAGGGGGCACCGCCACCAAAATCGGACTCGACGCCAACCCTTTCATTCAGATCCGCCCCACTGCCGACGCCAATAAAGACGGCAAAGTGGACTGGCAAGACGGCGCCATCGCACTTCGTGAAATTCGCGCCAAGTCCAATGGGGCTGACGACGTCAAGAACAAAGTCATTACGCGCATTCCCTTCAACATTGTCTCCCAAGCCACGCACCCATTCCTGCGCGTGCTCGACGAAACCAAGCGCATCGCCCTCGCCACGGACAACCTGGGCCAGCAAGTGATGCTAAAGGGCTACCAGTCCGAGGGACACGACGCCGCCCACCCCGACTACGCCGGGCACTATAATGAACGCGCTGGCGGGCTCAAAGACATCACCACCTTGGCGAATAAAGGTAAACAGTGGAACGCCAACTTCGGGGTACACGTAAACGTCACCGAATCCTATTCCGAATCGCATAATTTCAGTGAAGATCTGCTGATCTGGCCGCCCCAGGCAGCCTGGGGATGGATGAACCAGGCCTACTACATTGATTCGGCGAAAGATTTGGGCAGTGGCAAAGTATTGCAACGCTTCGCGCAGTTGCGCAAGGAAGCGCCCGCCAACTTGGACTGGCTTTACATTGACGTCTACTACGACGACGGGTGGGAAGCAGACCGCCTGGGCAAAGAGTTGCAAAAACAGGGCTGGAAAGTAGGCTCCGAATGGGCGTACTCGCTGCCGGAAGTGTCCCTCTGGTCGCACTGGGCCAACGAGGAACGCTACGGCGGTCAACAAAACAAGGGGCTAAATTCTAAGATCCTGCGTTTTATGGAAAACTCGCGGCGGGACACGTTCAATCCCGACCCAATATTGTCCAATACGAACCTGGTGGAATTTGAAGGTTGGACGGGACACAACAACTACCATGGCTTCATTCGCAACGTGTGGGAACGCAACTTTCCTACTAAATTCTTGCAACAAAGCGACATCATGTCTTGGGAGGACGGCCAGATCACCTTCGCTAACGGCACGGTGGCAACATCCCCCTTGCAAAGAATTTCCGGCACGGAAATTCCTACCAACCGCACCATAAAATACGACGGTGCCACCGTGTACGAGCAGGGCAAATATCTGTTGCCGTGGCGCAACGGTGGGACCGATCGCCTGTACCACTGGAACCCGGCGGGCGGGAAATCAACCTGGCATCTGACCAACGCATGGGCGGGTCAATCCTCGCTGGCGCTCTTTAAGCTGACAGACAGTGGGCGCCAAAAGGTTGCCGACCTGCCGGTGACGAATGGTCAGGTGACGATTCCTGCCGAAGCGGGCATGGCATACGTCCTTTACCCTGCGGGCGCAGTGCCACCGGCGAAAGCGCCCCACTGGGGCGAAGCATCCGGGATTAACGACCCTGGTTTCTACAGTGGCACCTTGGATTCTTATCAGACCAAGGGATCCGTGTCGGTAAAGGCGAACGACCGCGGCAACCGCCAGGCGGTAATTGGCGCCGGAGCCGCGTCACTACAACAAACGCTCCACCTTCCGGCTGGTACTTACAATGCCTCGGCGATGGTAGAGATTAAGCCGACCGCGCCCCGGCAAGTGTCGCTGAGTGTCCGTGGCGTTGGCATTACGCCTGCCGGCTTACAACCTACCGAGGGCGCATTCCCAACTACCACCTTCACCTCCACGGGGGCGCCCAACTCCACGGCTTCCGATGAACTACTGGGTACCTATTTCCAGCGGGCACGAGTCACGTTTACTACCACTGGTGGCGACGTGAATTTCCAGGTGAAAGTTGGAGCGGGAGAAAACGAAGTCCGTATTGATGACCTGCGTGTCACGAACTATGTGCCTGCCGTGGCGCCCTCGGGAGCTAAATCGCCCATCGTTTTTGAAAACTTCGAAAATCCCGACGTGGGTTACTGGCCATTCGTGACCGGTAGCGCCAACCAAGGTGGGGACGGACGCACCCAACTGGCTGAGCGCCACGAGCCTTATTCGCAGCGCGGCTGGTGGGGCAAGAACGCTCAAGGTCAGGTGGTCGAGGGCGGCAAACTGATTGACAACGTGCTGGACGGGCGCTGGTCGCTCATGGCACACGAAGAGAACGAGGGGTTGATTTTGCGCACCACCACTGCCAATGTGCCCTTCAAAGCCGGACACAAGTACCGGGTGTCCTTTGACTACCAAGCCGGTTACGATGGTGGGTACTATTACGTCCACGGTTGTGACCGAGTCAAAGGTGAACTTTCCACGCAGGTTACCGAAAGTGCGGCACTAAAGAAGACCAGTGGAACCACCAAATTCCAGGTCGAATTGGATGCCGGTGCTTGCGGACAAAACTGGGTTGGTATCGTCAAGAAGGGCGGAGGATCGCAAAACGACCTGTCGATTGACAACTTTATGGTTGAAGACCTCGGCAAGTCCGAACAGGCGCCGGGTCTGGCGTCAAAACCTGACCCTGCCCCCGAAACTGCGCCAAATCCAGGTCCTGCCCCACAGCCGGATCCTGCCCCGCAGCCATCTCCTATCCCAGGTGGTGATGGAGGTAGCAAAACCTTGCCGGGCACCAAGCCTGCGCCGGTCATTCCCGCCGAAAAGGCACGCCAACACGGCGGTAAGCACGTATTGGTACATACGGGCACGAAAACACTGACCGTGGGAATTATAGGCGCGTGCATAGTAGGTGCTGGCATCACTATCACGATGATTCGGCGCAAGAAATACTAAACCGCGACCGCGCGTCAGTATTTGAGTAAAGTTTAGTCCGGGGACAAAATCCCCCGGACTAAACACTTCATTTAGACGATTACCAAGGCATAACTCCCCGTGAGGCGGCTTTGCCTTTTTCTATATCTTGGTCGATCTTTGTCAAATATTGCCGCTCCTCAGCGGTGGCCGCTTCGCGGTGTTTTTTGCTAATGCGCCGTTGTACCTCAAAGCGAGACAGAGCGATGCTGACAAGGATAATTAATGCAATGGTTAGCCAAACTGTCCAGTCCATGTCTGCCTTCCTTCCAATCAGGGGCGAGGACGCTCCACGCCAGCCCACGCAGCGCAAGCATATTTCTTCCAGTATTCTACGTTCCTGCGAGTTGCTATGCCTCTACAGGTGTACTCGTTTGGATACCATCACTCTACAGTGAGGACCGTCCTCGTACTCGCAATTTTTCGTGATAGATGACTATCCTGTGATAGTGCTGGTAGATGCATTAGCCGAGACAGGAAGTAACGGAATGATGGTCGAAGCAATAAGAGTAAACGAAAACGCAATGGCTTGAAAACTAAATGAATAATCTTTCATAGCCAGAAAATGTCATGGTGACCTTTGTCATGTCATTGAAACTATGGAGATCTTTCATCTGACTCAAGGCGGGCGTGTTTCTGCGGGGGCGTCGTCGCGTACTTGGAGGTGAAGAACAAAAATGGTGCGAAAACTTGCACATTCTGGGACTAATCGAACAGGATCTGTTGGCATAAGTCTGTAGAATTAAACAGACTGAGTACCTAAAGACAGGAGTTAAAGTGGCAATCGCAACCCCAGAAGTCTACGCAGAGATGCTAGACCGAGCTAAAGAAAAGCAATTCGCCTACCCGGCAATTAACGTCACCTCCTCCCAAACGCTGACTGCTGCCATCCGCGGCTTCGCTGAAGCCGAATCAGACGGCATCATTCAGGTTTCCGTTGGTGGCGCCGAATATTGGTCCGGCTCCACCGTCAAGGATCGTGTTGCGGGATCCTTGGCGATGGTCGCATACGCTCGCGAAATTGCGAAAAATTACAATGTGAACATTGCGCTTCACACCGACCACTGCGCAAAGCAAAACCTGGAAAGCTGGGTTATTCCACTGTTGGACCTGGAAGCCGAAGAAGTAAAAGCCGGGCGTCTGCCCTTCTTCCAATCCCACATGTGGGACGGATCCGCAGTACCACTGAAGGAAAACCTCGAAATCGCGCAAATGATGCTTGAAAAATCCGTCAAAGCGCGCACTGTCCTCGAAATCGAAGTTGGCGTAGTCGGCGGCGAAGAAGACGGTATAGTTGGGGAAACCTCCGAAAAAATGTACACCACCACCGAAGACGGCATTAAAACCGTACAAGCCCTGGGTCTTGGCGAAAAGGGTCGGTACATGACCGCGCTAACCTTCGGTAACGTACACGGTGTCTACAAGCCCGGACACGTCAAACTACGCCCCGAAATCCTCGCCACTATCCAAGAAGAAGTCGGCGCGAAGTTCAACGCCGGAACCCGCCCATTCGACCTCGTAATGCACGGTGGTTCCGGATCCAGCGCCGAAGAAATCGCCACTGCAGTACGCGGCGGCGTCATCAAGATGAACGTCGACACCGATACCCAATACGCGTTCACCCGCCCGGTTGCGGACTGGATGATGCGCCACTACGACGGTGTCCTGAAAGTAGACGGTGAAGTTGGTGTAAAGAAGCAATACGACCCGCGCGCCTGGGGCAAAGCCGCTGAAGCCGGCATGGCTGAGCGCGTAGTCGAAGCTTGCCAACGCCTCGGCTCCGTCGGAACCAAGATGTAACAAACCCACAAATTGCGGCAGCACCAACGCGGCGCTGCCGCAATTTGCTACTCAAAATTGCCCAGGCGTCCTCGAAAACCCGCCCCACCCCACGACCCAGACCCCGAGCCCACCACAATAAACCCACCAAAAACCCAGTCACCAGATCAGCAAAATTCGTGACACAATGGAAAATAGGATACCAGTTGAGGGGGTACATGTGGCACTGTTTGAACTAGACGAAGGCAAACTAGTACCGGCACAATTCGGTCGCAACGTCGACCGGGGGGTCGGACCAGAAGTACTCGGAATCGTCCGGGCACAATTGCTAGAAGTAATCTCCCGCCCCCTTTTCCCTGTCGCTTGGGACAACGACGAACCCGACCAAAGCCACGGACCGCACCGACTCACCGCCCTCGACGCCGGAGGACACGTAGTCGCAGTCGAAGTAATAAGTAAACTAGACGCCGTCGCCCTCATATCCTCACTGTCGCGCCTAGGCGACCTGAACTCCTTAGGTTGGTTAGACCTAGCCGAAGCCTACCCTGGTGGTCCCGAAGCCTTCCGCGCCGGGTGGACTGAATTTCGTGAATCCATGCCTCCTTCACCCGAAGCGGGCCCCCGCCTCATAATCGTTACCGGCAACGTAGACCCCGCCGTGCGCCCCTCACTGGATGTGCTCGCAGGCAGTGGTCTGGAAATTCACGAAATCAATTTGCGTGAAATGTCCAACGGGCGGCGCTTCCTAGACGTTGAACCCATCGGTCCATCCTACTGGTCTTCAAACCCCGCGCTATCAGGCAAAAAGAACGCCGCCTACCTGACCGCAGGTCCTGAACATGCCTACCAGGTCAATGCCGGCTACGACGCCCCCATCGTGGAAGCAGACGAAACTATTGAGCCCGACCCGGAGTTCTTTTTCGAGGACGACGAAACCGAGGTCGAAAACGTCACTATTCCACATCCGGGATCTAATCCTGACGAACTAGCTGAGTTTGACAGCCCCGCAGAATTTGCCGAATCCGCATACGCTACCTCAGTAGAAAATATTCCCGGCGAACACGAAGCCAAAATGCAAAGCGTTCCCCAAATCGTGAAACACGATGCTGAGGGGCTGCGCATCATCGCCACCTTACTGGGTGTTGACACCCCCGTGGTTGCCAGCGTGGGGGACCACATGTACGAAGCCGTCCTCACGAGCACTGGGCACATAAACTTCGGGGGGCAAACCACCACCGACGCGAGCTTCGCCCTCGGAAATACGGTGTCTGCCGAGGACGCCTGGAACATTTGGCGTCTCGGGCACGCCCAAGGTCCCAGCTTGGCAGAAGCAGTTACCGAAATAAACGCCGAAATAGCGCGGGAAACACAAATGGCGCGGAAATAACAGTTAACAGCTTTGCGATAGCATAGCCGCCCCAATTCATAAGCTTCGAGTTTCTGCCCGGTCAGGTGCATGGTAGCAGAAGTGCGTTTCTCATAACCGGGCATGCAAGCGTGGCAGGTTTGCGCCGCGGTCGCCCTCGCTGCGGTCCTCCATGTGGGGCAGCAGGCGGGAAAGACTGCAAAGCATCAATTCATAAAAATAGTAAGAAAAGTGGGATTGCAGAGAACCGGTTATGGGCACAGCGCCCTCAAGGCGGAACTACCCAATTTAGTCGGATCAGTGGCATTACTGCCTAAAGTGGCGCGCACCCACCGGTGCCAACTGTCCCACACCTGTATGCGCACATCAGGGTCGGATAAGAAGATGTCGTGGCGGCTTTCAAAACGCCTTATCGTCACGTCGTCACCCAACAGTGGAGCCACTCTGACAATATTTTCTACGTTCAAAACTGCGTCTGCACGGCGCGCAGATGGGTCCCACGGCCCTGAAAAAGATCGCTTCGATGCCCACACCATAACCGGGCAGTCGATTTGTAGCCCCGCTAACACCTGACCGTGTCCGCGCAAAATTGCTTGCAACCATGCCGGTCTTAAGGGTTGTGATTCGGGTGCCTTCCACTGCGGAATCAGATCCCAACCAGTTACTGCCGGGTCGTCCGCGAAAGGCTGTAAATAGGCGGGTAAGTCCCCGTCGCGCCACGGTCCTAAACTGCGCGAATACACGTGACCGTCGCTGGGCATGGGAATGATCTGCCGGGGGGCGCGCCACGCCCACGCCGACACAATAGGTCTTGCCAGTTTGCGGCTGACTTCCTGATATTGCCAGGCTAGCCACGGCGAATTGAGCGCCAGTCCTGCCAAACGCCCAGGGTGGCGATGCGCCCACAACGCCGTAGTCAACCCCCCTGTGGAATGTGCCATAAAAATAACGGGCAGACCCGGATTTTCGTTCTCGATCATTTCGAGGGCGGCACTAAAGTCTTGGTCGTAGGCGGATAAGTCGGTGACGTAACCGGGGGATTGCCCCGGGCGCAGACTGCGCCCATATTTGCGCAAATCTAAAGCGTAGAATGCGCCCCCTGAAAGGGCGACGTGGCGGGCGACTTCGCGATGAAAAAAATAGTCGTTCCAACCGTGAATGTAAAGGCATGCGAACCCTGCTGTTGGTGGAGTACCAGGGATCAGCTCTGGGTCTTGGGCAGACCTGTGGGCTACGAGCGTTGCCATAGCGGCGCCCTCGAAATCGAAACCGAGCGGCAGCGTTATTGTCATAAAACCAGGACCGAGGACATCCGGAACCCATTCGGTAGTAGGTGCAGGACGCGTTGGCATTGCAGTGGGAAGAGGTCGCATGAGTTGATTTTATCCAGAAGGAGTACTTTAAACTCGCTCCACTCCCAGTCTGTGACGCTATGCTGTTCAATATGAGAAATGTGGTCTGATCGCTAGGCAAAAGGTAGCAATGAGGTATATGTTAAAGATGTGAAATCTGATGTGAATGTGAAACTTGTGCATTCTCGCTAAGGAAACAGGAGTTCCTCGTGGTAGCAACTAAACGAAAGATTGTTCCTTTGTTTAGTGGGCTGTTAGTGTCTGGTCTGGTGTTTGGGCTGAACGTTAACGTCTCTGGCGCAGCCGATAATGGCAGTGTTGCGCAGTTGGAAGCGCAGCTCGCGAAACAAACCACCGAAGCGCAAAACGCTCTCATTCAAGTGCAAGTAATGGGCGAAAAGGCAAACACCGCTCGCGAGTCGGCGCGCACTGCCAGTGCCAAAGCCGAAAAAGCGCGCAAAGACGCCCAAGAAGCAAACGGCAAATTAGAAGATGCCCGCAAATCGTTAGCGGGAATTTCTACAACCGTGTACCGGCAGAACGGTTCTTTGTCCTCCCTGGCACCTTACCTGGAAGCGGACGGGTTGGAAACCGTGGAAATGAAGCGGGTAGCGGTTGAACTTTTTGGCACAAAAGCCAGCAAGAAGATGCAAAGCTACTCGGCACTGAAAGAAGTTGCAGGGGTAATTGAACAACGCGCCGACAAAGCCGAACAAGCGGCAAAAGCATCCGCCGCAGCTGCAGACCGCAGCCTGAACGCGGCGCAAGCCACCGCAGATGCTGCCCAACGCCAAGTTCAAGAATTCCAAAATAAACGCAACGAAATAATTGCGAACCTGGCAAAAGCGCGAGGCACTGACGTGGCAACCGAAACTGCCAACCAAAATGCGCGTGCCGCCCAACGTATTGCTCGCGAAAACAATGCGGCGGCAGACCGCTTAGGTGTGCCGAAATCTGAACGCCCCAGTGCTTCTGCTGTTGCGCGTTCTGGAGGGTCGGTAGTAGAACCAGTGTTGCGCCCCCCAGCAGCGCCCCGACCGGCGCCGACTCCAGCACCTCGGCCAGCACCCAAGCCGGCTCCGG
>JAUMZK010000009.1 GCA_030528145.1 Actinomycetaceae bacterium | reverse complement strand
AAACAACCAGCATCAAGACCCAAAAACCAACAACACGCCACACAAATCAGAGACAGGCATCCTCGGAATTGAAAAACATTCCGCTGCCCAAACGGCCCCGCCTGCACCCCCAAAGTTACTCAAACCCCAATAAACCCCAGAACCGGCAGCTAATAAAAATCCCCGAAAGATGGGAACCCAACTTTCGGGGAGCACAGTAACTACCGAAACCGGCGCTTACCAGCTAGACATTAGATACCAGACGCTTTCGCATATTTACCGCCACACAATTGCTACCACACATTCGCATCTGCGCGTGCGCAACTAGCTACTGCCGCAACCTCCTACGCGGGCGGTAACCACTGAGCACTCGCGAAATACTAGGCGGTAGCTACCGCCAGATTGCGCTTACCCTTGCGGATCAACACGCGCCCACCAGCCAACAAATCCGCCTGTGTGACAACGCGATCTTCTTCCGACACCTTCACGTTGTTCAAGTACACGCCACCCTGGCTCAACGTCCGCCGGGCTGCGCCACGCCCCTTTTCCAGACCAGTTTCTACCAACAGATCAACCAAAGTCGATTCACCTGGATTCAACTTCGCACTAGGCAAATGTTCCACCGCCGCACCCAAAGTATCTGCATCCACCGCAGACAACTCGCCTTTACCCCACAGCGCCTCCGTAGCCGCCAAAACCTTAGCAGTTGCTTCATCACCGTGAACCATACGCGTTACTTCTTCAGCAAGGCGACGCTGCGCCTTACGCTGGTGAGGAGCCTTTTCGGTCGCCTGTTCCAATTCTTCTATTTCCGCACGATCCAAGAAAGTAAAGACCTTTAAGAAACGGACGACATCGGCGTCCTCGGCAGTAAGCCAGAACTGGTAGAAAGCGTAAGGGCTCATCATTTCGGGGTTAAGCCAAATAGCGCCACCCTCGGACTTCCCAAACTTCGTCCCGTCCGCCTTCGTGATAAGCGGCGTAGTCAAAACGTGGACGCTTTCGCCCTCGGTTTTATGGATTAAATCCATGCCGCCAACCAAGTTCCCCCACTGGTCGTTACCACCCGTTTCCAAACGGCAACCATAACGGCGGAACAACTCCAAAAAGTCGTAAGCCTGCAACACCTGGTAGCTGAACTCGGTGTAACTAATGCCCTCCTCTGAAGACAAACGCTTCGCCACCGCATCCTTTGCCAGCATTGTGCCCATGCGAAAATGCTTACCCAAACCCCGCAACAAATCAATAGCGCTAAGCTGCCCAATCCAATCCAGATTATTCACCATAATCGCAGCATTATCGCCCTCGAAATCCAAAAAATGCCCGATCTGCTGGCGCAACTTCTCCACCCAAGACGCCACCGTCTCTTTGGAATGCAGTTGACGCTCCCCTTTCATACGGGGATCGCCAATAAGCCCAGTAGCGCCACCAACCAACGCAATAGGCTTGTGCCCAGCCTTTTGCAAATGACGCATCATCAACACCTGAACCAAATGCCCATGATGTAACGAGGGGGCAGTCGGATCAAAACCGCAATAGAAAGTAACCGGACCCCTTGCCAACTCGGAACGCAACGCGTCCATGTCGGTGTGCTGGGCAATAAGCCCACGCCACTGCAATTCGTCAATAATGTCAGTCACGGTCAGTCCTTTCTGTATGTACCCATTAAGTTTGTACCAAAAAAGGACTTTAACCTAAATAACCTACCGTCAACCTACCCGCGCGACTCCGCAAATTTAAGTAACCTGGTAGTAATCATTTCTGCGTCCTCGCGACTGCGACAAAGAACAAACAGCGTGTCATCGCCCGCCACGCAGCCCACAATTTCGTCAATTAGGCTGGCGTCAATAGCTGTCGCCAACAACTGTGCCGCCCCCGCCGGGGTTCGCAACACCACCTGATTATTCACCGAGATAGCCGCCACCAGCAAATCCTGACACCAACGCTGTAAGGCGCCCTCGTTAGCTTGCAAAGCCACTTCACCCGAAACTAACACCTCGGGTAATGCGTAAATGTACGCCCCACCCTTGCTGCGTACCTTTGTTGCGTGCATTTCCACGAGGTCCCGAGACAAAGTTGCCTGCGTGGTCTCGATCCCCATCTTTGCCAACGCCTCGCGTAATTCGCCCTGCGAGCCAATTGCTTCCCGCGCTAATAATTTTCCGATCGCATCCCGACGAGCAGCCTTAGTAGCCGGACGAATTTGACCCACTTTGGAGACCCCCTTAAATGAAGCAATTTAGTTTCTATTATACGCGCCATAATGGACGTCTACGCACGCCACCGCCTTAAGCGTTACCCGAAAGAATCTCGAAAATAAGGTTCAAATTCAACACGGTGAGGACGACCGCCACCACCCATCCACACCAGGCAGCCCATCTGGGAATCGCAAAACGGGGTCCCATAATGCGCGGTGAAGACGTGAAATAAACCAAAGGCACCATAGAAATCGGCAACGCTACACACAAAAACACCTGCGACCAAATTAGGAGTTCTTCTAAAGCCGCGCTAGAACCACCGTAAACGATAGTAATAACCACCACGGGAATAACCGTAACGATACGCGTTACTACCCGGCGCAACCACAACGGCAAGCGCAAACGAATGAATCCTTCCATTACTACTTGCCCCGTTAAAGTGCCCGTAATAGTCGCGTTTTGTCCAGACGCCAGCAATGCCACCGCAAACAACGTCGACAACACCGGGCTAGCCACCTTCCCCGCCAGCTTCGGGTCTGCCAACGCGTCATAAAGCGAAGAAAATGTGGACAAATCCGAGGACGCACCAAAAAACAGTGCCGCCCCCAACAACAGCAACAAACAGTTCACTATGAACGCAAAACCCAACTGAATGTTAGAGTCTCAAGTTGCGAATCTGACGGCGCGCGCGACATCGTCCTCGTCCTTGCGTGAAAAAATCCGCGATTGCACGATAGCTGAATGCAAATACAAGTTGTGCGGCATTACCGTAGCCCCCACAATTCCCAGAGCCATAACCAACTCACCGCGATGCAAAATCTGGGTAGAAGGCGCCATGCCCCAAAAAACCTCCGACCAACTGGGGGGGCGCAATAGCGACCTCGTAAACAAACACTGCCATAATGGTCAAAATCAGCGTGAAAACCAGCGCCTCAATTTTTCTAAAACCGATCAGCATCAGCGCCAGTAACGACAACACGTCAAACACAGTGATGATGACGCCTGCCAACAACGGTATGCCAAACAGCAAATGCAAGGAGATAGCTGACCCAATAACCTCGGCCAAATCGGTAGCCATAATGGCAAGTTCGTTGATAATCCACAGTACTAAGCCCAGGCGGCGAGAAGTAAAATGGCGGGTTACCTGCGCCAAATCCATTCCTGTCACAATGCCCAGCTTCGCCGCCATATACTGCAACAGCATTGCCACCAGCGCAGACACCAACACCACGTGCAACAACACATAACCGTAGCGTTGTCCCCCACCTATAGACGTCACCCAATTGCCCGGATCCATATAACCGACCGCAACCAGGGCTCCCGGACCTGAAAACGCAAGCAATTGACGCCAAAAACTGGCATTTCGGTCGGGAATGCGAACCGTCTGATTAATTTCCTCTAGTGAGGGACCGTTAACCAAAGAAAACACGCTGCCGGTGCGGCGTCCTCGGGAAAGGTGGAAATGGCGTACTTGACCATCTGCTTTCAGATTATCCCGTGGCTTCGCTCTATTTGATATTGCCTCGCCCGCACCTCGCGTTTTTCGCCCACTCACGGCGTTTCCTCGCTCCCATATAGTCTCTTTCCGTTATGCGATACAATTTTTTCGCATATCCGAAATTTGCGGTGAAAGGACGCTATTTCATGCAGGAACAACACTAAAATTACGTGATGAGCGCGTAGCAGAAAGCGAATTACCCTAGATGCAGCGTGAAGGCGCGCCCAAAGCTCCCCCTCCAAATGTTTTCACCCCTGCGCAAGTGCCCCCGGAGTGTGGGGCACGGTTTTACGGTCTTGGCAGCACTGCCTTTGCTATCACTTCTTGAACGGACTTGTCGGTGCCCGCCAAGACTTCGTTCACTGCGGACAACAACGGTAGTTTTTCGACAGTATCTGGGGCGTGCTGTCGCACAAAACCTTGCGCCAACCCCGCCGCCGAAACTCCCTCCACAGTTTGTTCCAAGCGCTCCATTTCTGCCAGCGCTTCATCTGGCTTTTGCCCCCCTAGGCTCACGCCGTAAACTTTGTTCCGCCCCGACAGCCCGGTCACTTCGAGGTCGCCTACATTGGGCAGTCCAAACGCGGTCTGCTCTGCCGCCCCTTGGGCAGCTCCCAGCAACGATATTTCTTTGACCGCCTGGGTGAAAGTGGCTGCTTTCAGGTTGTGGTGTGGCACGCCTGTAGCTTCTTCCAGCCCATCTGCAATTCCGAGGGCGATAGCATAGACGTTTTTCATGGGTGCGCAAATTTCTACGCCCACTTCGTCATCCGTGGCATCTATCGCATAGTTTTCGGTATGCTGCGCATGCATACTTCAGCGCTAGTTCGCCATCCTTGCAACCAAAAATGGTGGCGGTGGGTTTGCGCGCCGCGCATTCATTGGCTTTTACTGGACCGGCGATAGCGACAATTGGCGGTACTGTGTATCCTTCATCGCGTCCTATTTGGCGTATCGCCGTCGGTAACTGTTCAATGCGCCCATCTGGAAATTTACAGAAACCTTTCGAGGTCAGCCACAGTGCTTTTGCCTTCGCGATACCTGGTAATGCTAATTTCGTGACGCCCTCGACGCCGCCAGAGACCACGGCCATAACTACTACATCCGCGCCTTCCAAAGCGTCATCTAGATGATTGGAACGAAACAAAGTCACTTCCTAAGGGAAAGCCTCATTTGTGCGAGGATGCTTTACCCGCCTCGATCGCATCTAATAAATGGTCATCTAGCCAGGTTCCCCACAGCCGTACGTCCCAACCGGCGTCCACCAGTGGAATACAAATTGCCGAGCCCATGGCTCCTGCCTCAAGAACAGTAATTACGCTCATTTCTCCTTACTAAATTTCAGCTTTGGGTGATTCCGGACGTGTTGAGGGGTACTTTTGGTTGAGGTTATAAAGCTTTTCGAAAGTATCAGTCAGCTTCGGATACAGTTCACGTTGGATTGCGGCGATCTCGCAGTAACGCTCATGCATTTTCATGTCAGGTTCAATGGTTTCCCCATACTGCGCCATTTGCGCGACCGCAGTTGCAACATCCGGATAGGCCTCCGTTGCCGCCATCGCCAGCAGGGCCGCGCCCAGGGCAGATATTTCGTCCTGCGCGCACAAAGTAATTGGCAGCCCCGTGCAATCTGCCATTATTTGGCGCCACAGCGGGGAACGGGTACCGCCACCCATCGCCCTCAAACCAGAAAGCTTCACGCCCGTACCAGCTTCTATGAAGTTCAGATTTAGGCGCGTTTCATAGCCGATAGATTCCAAAATTGAACGGTACATGTGAGCGCGCGAATGGCTTCCGCGCCAACCCACTACTGCCCCGCGTGCTACCGAATACCAATAGGGCGATTGCACTGCATTCCAGTACGGCAACGTGATTAAGCCCTCACAGCCGGGGGAAATTTCGGCAGCGGCAGCAAGCTTGGGATCTGGTTCTCCCAACAGCTCTGGATCGCCTAAAGCCTCACGGAACCAACCGACCAAATATGAACCCGAAGACTGCAAAACTTCAAACACATAGTTACCCGGAATACCCGAAACATGCGTGCGAAATGTAGAATCGTACTTGTAAATGGGCGATTCTACACCCGCATTAACGGTCGTGCCCAAGTTCAGAAAACCTACGTCCGGAGTGACTGCTGCTGCGCCAATTCCAACTGCCTGCCCATACCCTAGTCCCGCAATTACAGATACTTGCGCAATACCCCATTGGTTGGCGAGGACGGATTTCAAAGTTCCCATTGGTTGGGCAGGAGGCACTAACTCACTCATTTGCTCGCATTTTACCCTCGCGATTTCCAACAACTCGTCCGCCCAGTCGCGCTTTCTAATATCAAACAGCCCTAAGGAATCCGCAGCTGCCTGCGAAGTTACACATTTGCCCGTGAGATTCCACGCAATATACCCATGTACTTCCACAACTTTGTGGGCGTCCTCGAAAACTTGCGGTTCGTGGGCGGAAACCTACGCCATCTTGTAAATTGCGGGTGTTACACCAGCTGGCTTTCCTGAAAGCTCGTGAATGTGGGCGTTTCCGAATTGGCGAATCTGCTCGGTTGCGCGCCCATCCAGCCACAAAATGCCATTTCGCAACAGGTTACCATCCGCATCTAAAGGCGCAAAAGTTTCCCGCTGGTGCGTAATACCAATTGCCGCCACCCGTTGAAGACCCTTCTTATCCAATTACGCCAGAACCTCACCAACGGTTGCCTCTGTCGTCTGCCACCACCTGATGGGATTGTGTTCGTAATAGTCAGTTGCCGGAGTGTGCAGTTGAATATTGCGTTTTGCCGTATGCCACACGTTGCCCACCGCGTCCACCAAAATAGCTTTCGTCGAGGTCGTAGATGAATCAATTGCAACTACGAGAGGACCTTCTGTGAGTCTTTGAGTTTGAGCCATCATTTTCTTAACGCTCTTCTTTGAATCCGATATAACCTCACTGGCGGAGCCAACAACATCACTCTAACATATTTTGTGTGAAAATTATCAAGAATATCGTTTATTTGCAATTGGGCACAAAAAAGACCCGACCGCAGCAGCCGGATCAAATTTTGCAGCAACCTCTGTGTATTTAGGCTTCCTGTGTCAATTGCTGGGAAATACTGTCCGCCCACTGACGAATCTGCTCCCAATCGCGAAAATCGCCCTCGACAGCCCCGCCCAAACGGGCCACCGTGCGTTCACGCAAATTCAGTACCTCCGGGTCCAAGCGACCTTTGAAAGTGCGGTGTTCGCGCGGCTCGATTCGTAAAAGTACCGGCCCGACACGGGACGGATCTTGAACATTCCCCTTCGGCACACCCGAAAGTCCCACGCTAAAAGCCCACAGCGGCATCTGACGCAACTCGCTGGAAAACCTCGAGATAAATGCCTGCGCACTGTCCATCCACCGCGTCATATACACCGAGGAACCCAATACTACAGCGTCAATTCCGTCAAGTGAGGATACGTCAGCCGGGTCCATTCGACGGGCTTCGTGTCCGCCCGCACGCAACTGATCGACAATTACGTCACCGATTTCGTTAGCCGAACCGTGCTTCGATGCGACTGCAACAAGGATTTTCATATTCCAATTATCCCCTACTCTGCACCCAAAAGGTGGGCAAAGGACCCAAAACTGGAAAAGTCAGTTTCAAGTCCTGTCTGCTACTCTGCCCGCAACTTGGCTTTAAACTTCTTCTGCGCACGCTTTACTAAGGCTTTGCGCAAACCTGCTGTTTCTTCCGCCGATAGGGTGTGGTCTGCTGCCCTCATTTTCATTGCAAAAGCCAAAGATTTGCGGTTTTCCCCAACCTGTCCACCTCGGTAAATATCAAACAAGCGAACCTCCTCGCAATATTCACCCAAGGTCGACTCGATAAG
Organism: Actinomycetaceae bacterium; assembly: GCA_030528145.1. GTDB lineage: Bacteria > Actinomycetota > Actinomycetes > Actinomycetales > Actinomycetaceae > Winkia. The sequence continues at coordinate 64,783 of JAUMZK010000009.1, read as the reverse complement.
ATCTTGCACGTCAGCGACCGGAACGTCCTCGGCAACCACGAGGGCGATATCTTCTTTTGCCGCCGGGAAAGAACTGATCGGTTTCACCTGCGCCGGAAGCCGTCCCGCCCTTTTAATCAGAACCTGCAAATCGACCTCGGCACCTACTGTTCGTGGCGGCAGATGCAAACGCCGGATCACATCCGGGTGTAATTCGCCCGCATAGCCCACAACCTTCTGCCCAAGCGTAAATTGTGCCACGCGCACCGGGTGGAAAGGTGCCGTGTTATCCGGCGCCGCCGCAACGTGCAGTTTAATTCCGAGGACGCCCGCCACATCCTTTACCACCTGTACGGCATCAGCCCAATCGAAATTAGTGGCATCTTCCAGAGCCGTGGCACGATGACGCGGACCCGCCATAACTACGCCCAACATGTCTGGTTGGATGGGAACCGCCTTGTGTAACGCCCGAATTTCCTCTGCAGATGGGCGTGTCGATGCAGACGGTAAGTCGCAAAGCTGCACTTTCTCTGCCCAATACACCTTGCCGACCTCATAAATTGCCACGCTCTCGTTTCCGCGTGCCACATTCAGCGCCGCCACAGGCAACAACGTATCCAAAACTGAAGTTCGTAAATACGGTTGATCCCCCGCTAACGGGTTTGCTAAACGCACCGGAACGTGACCCGAACCGAGCCCCCCAACGGCGTCCTCGCCCGAAAATGGGTAAGACAACACCTGGGTCAAACCACTACTAGCCAAATGTGCGGTAACGTCTCTGCGTAAACGCGTAGCGAAAGGCAAGCCGTTCCCTGCCCGCGCCACCGGCAAAACCGACGGCACATTGTCATAACCGTCCAAACGTGCAATTTCCTCAACCAGATGAGCCGGACCCACCAGGTCTGGGCGCCAACTAGGAGGCGTCACTATGAAACTGGAATCGCCCTCGGAAACCGTGCAACCAATCATTTCTAACAGCTGGCATATGCGCGCAGGCGAAAACTCGACTCCAGTCAGACGCTGCGCCTGCAAATACGGCAACTCGATGGGTGCAAGCGGTGGGACCTGACCCACCTCAAAGGCCACATCCTCGGGCACACCACCACCGTACTTTGCCAACAAATCGCTGGCTAACTGAATTGCGGCAGGCGCCAACTGCGCGTCCACGCCCCGCTCAAAACGCTTCGCGGACTCCGTGGGCAACTTGTGCCGACGCGCCGTGCGCGCCACCGACACCGTGTCAAAATGCGCTGCCTCTAACAAAACATCAGTAGTTTTCCCGCTGACCTCGGTAGCCGCGCCGCCCATAACGCCTGCCAAAGCCAATACCCGCGCACCGTCCTCGCCATCTGTAATAAGCAAATCTTGCGGATCCAGATTGCGTTCCACTTGATCTAAGGTAGTGAGTTTTTCGCCAGCGCACGCCCGTCGTACCGTCAACGGCGCATTGACAGACTCTAGGTCATATGCGTGCATGGGCTGCCCCAAATCCAACATTACGTAATTAGTCACGTCCACTGTCAGCGACAACGAACGCATGCCGGCGTCCTCTAGGCGCCGCACCAACCAAGCGGGCGACTTTGCCTGCGGATCCACCCCCCGCACAATGCGAGTAACAAACCGGTTACAACCGACCCTACCGCGCACCATCGCATCGTCTTTTAAAACCACAGGAAAGCCGCTCTTGCCAAGTTTAAAATCCAATTCGAGGGCGGCTGGGTCGCGATACTGCCCACCCGTCGAATGGCTGTATTCCCTAGCAATACCACGCATTGAGAAACAGTACCCCCGGTCGGGAGTAACATTTATTTCCAGTAATTCCCCACCGAAACCAAACAATTCCAGCAAAGATTCACCAACGGGCGGAATTTGTTCAACACTGTACTTTTCCGTCAGTACCAAAATCCCATCATGTTCGTCGGACATGCCCAGTTCCCGTTCCGAACAAATCATCCCATCGGAAATGTGCCCGTACGTTTTTCGCGAACTAATCGGGAACGGACCGGGCAAAACCCCACCAGGAAGAACAACCGCAACCAGGTCGCCCTCGCCGAAATTATGAGCACCACAAACGATTCCACGCGAAGGCACGTCCGTAGGCTCCTTACCCGCGCCTGGGGCATCGTTGTACTGTCCCACGTCAACTCGACAATAGTTGATGATTTTGCCGTTCTTCTGCTTTTCTGACACGAGCGAAAGCACTTCGCCCACCACCAGCGGACCTTGCACCGCTGGAGGCACAATACGTTCTTCTTCTAAACCTACGCGCACCAAATCTGCGGCAATCTGGGCGAGGTCGGTGCCTTCGCGAAGTTCTACGTGGCTTGCCAGCCATTCCTTGGATACGTAAGGCATTATGCGCCCCTCCCAGTGGTACCAAAATGACTAGAGAAACGAATATCGCCCTCTACGATGTCGTGCATATCCGCGATACCATTTTGCAACATGAGCGTACGCTCAATGCCCATGCCAAACGCGAAACCGGAAAATTCTTGCGGATCTATGCCGCAAGCAATCAACACGTTCGGGTTAACCATGCCGCAACCACCCCATTCGATCCACCCTGGACCGCCCTTCTTTTGGGGGAACCACAAGTCCATTTCTGCAGACGGCTCGGTAAATGGGAAAAAACTGGGACGCAAACGAGTTTTTGCTTCAGGACCAAACATGTGCCGGGCAAAATGATCCAACGTGCCCTTCAGATGGGCCAAGCTCAGGTTCTTATCTACAGCCAGACCCTCTATCTGGTGAAATACCGGAGTGTGGGTGGAATCTAATTCGTCACTGCGAAATACTTTTCCGGGACACGCAACATACACCGGCGGCTGCTGTTGCAGTAATACGCGGGCTTGCACCGGAGAAGTGTGCGTACGCATCACCAGGTTGGAACGATCGCCAGCATTCCCACCCACCGAATCTGCGGCGACATAAAAGGTATCTTGCATCTGCCGCGCCGGGTGGTCAATGTCAAAGTTCAAAGCATCAAAATTGAACCACTCGTGTTCAATTTCAGGACCTTCCGCAATGTCCCACCCCATCGAAATGAAGAAGTCGCTGACTTGTTCCATTAGTGTATCCAGCGGGTGCCGTGCGCCGGGCAAACGCCGGTCGGTTGGTTGGGTAACGTCCACGCTTTCGCTGGCGAGGGCGGCGGCTTGCGCTAGTTCATTAAGCGCTTCAAGCCGCGCACTAAACGCCTGGGATACCTGTTTTTTCGCTTGTCCGACGCGTTTTCCGGCGGCGGCGCGTTGGTCTGCTGGGACGTTTCGCATACCTTTATTTGCCTGCGTAAGCGGGGCGTCCTCGCCTAAATGACGGTTTTTAATAGACTTCAATTCTTCTGGGCTGCGAGCGCCTTCAATATCCGCGAGCGCGTCCTGTAAAGCCGCGTGAATGCCTTCGGCGTCTAGTGGTGAAAGTTCGCTGGGCATTGGTCCTCCGATCAATTTCTAACTTCAACATTACCGCGTTGACTGGGTCGATCCCAAAGGGGTGGAAACAACGTACAATTGGGCTATGTCTTCAAATGATGCGTTCCGTGCGCCTTTGGGAAATACTAGACCAGGAAAGGTCTCTGCGCCTTTACACGTTCCAGACAAGATTGAGCGTCCCGAGTATCTGTTCCATTCTGGACCCGAGGTGGTAACCGCGTCGGATGTGAAGACTCCCGATGTTATAGAGAAGATCCGCAAGGCTGGGACTATCGCTGCGAACGCCCTCGAAATTGCGGGGAAACTGGTGGCACCTGGGGTTACTACGGACGAATTGGACCGTGCCGCGCACGAATACATTATTAGCCAGGGGGCTTACCCGTCGTGTTTGGGGTACATGGGTTTTCCCAAGTCGGTGTGTACCTCTGTCAATGAGGTCATTTGTCATGGTATTCCTGACAATCGTCCTTTGCAGGAGGGCGATATTGTCAATATTGACGTGACTGCTTATTTAGATGGCGTACATGGGGATACGTGCGCAATGTTCACAGTGGGGCAGGTTGATGACGAGTCCGCGCTGCTAATTGAGCGCACAAAAAACGCGATGATGCGGGGTATTAAGGCAGTTAAGCCGGGTCGGGAAATTAACATTATTGGGCGGGTTATTGAAAAGTATGCCAGCCGCTTTAGCTATGGTGTGGTGGAGGATTTTACTGGTCATGGGGTAGGCGAAGCGTTTCACTCTGGTTTGATTATTCCCCACTATGACACCCCTATGGCTAATCAGGTTATGGAAGTGGGGATGGTGTTCACTATTGAACCAATGCTCACTTTGGGTGGTATTGCGTGGGAACAGTGGGACGATGAATGGACGGTAGTGACGAAAGACCATTCGCGTACTGCACAGTTTGAACATACGTTAGTCGTCACCGAGGACGGCGCTGACATTTTGACTCTTCCAGGAAAGGTTTAGCATGCGCGCATTTGGTATTGATGTGGGTGGATCTGGAATTAAAGGTGCTTACGTCAATTTGGAAACAGGGGATTGCGAGGGCGACCGCCACCTGATCCCCACTCCTACCCCGGCTACGCCTGCGGCAGTAGGAGAAACTATTGCGAAATTGTTGGACCAGGCGGAGGTGTCGGCACAGACTCCGATTGGGGTGGCGTTTCCCGCACCTTTGCGTCACGGTATGGTGCGTTTTATGGCGAACTTGGACCAAAGTTGGGTGGGCGCTAATTTGACGGAAGTCGTGCGCACCTCTGCCGGCAGGTCGGTTGTGCCGCTAAATGATGCGGATGCTGCCGGGTATGCGGAAGTTGCTTACGGGGCTGCGAAAGGCAAAGGTGGGTTAGTTGTTGCTACCACTTTGGGAACTGGCATTGGTACCGCCCTAATACATGAAGGAAAACTGATTCCGAACACAGAATTGGGGCATATTGAAATTGATGGGGTAGACGCCGAGACCCGGACCAGTGCGGCGGCACGCACCCGCGAGGAACTGGGATGGGATCAGTGGGCGGAGCGCTTACAAAAGTATTATTCCGCCTTGGAGTTGCTGCTTACCCCGGACTTATTCATTGTGGGCGGTGGGGTGTCACAGCGCTACGAGCATTTCTTGCCGTTGTTGGATTTGCAGACCCCCATAATTCCGGCACAGTTGCGCAATGATGCGGGCATAGTAGGCGCGGCATATTTGGCGCGTTTGGCGCAAGAAGGCAAGTTCCACCCTTAGTTAGTGCTGGTTTTCTGGGGCTTTACAGAGCTATTTCTACTAACCAGACGACGAGGGCGGCTCCTAACGCAACCACCGAGAGGGACCGCCCCCACAGGGCAATTCCCACTGCCACCGCAAACCCAGCTACGGCTGACCACAGGTTCGTGGTGGCGCTAAATACGGCGGGAATTACCATTGCGGTCAGTACCGCCCAGGGGACATAGTCGAGGAAGTCGGTTACCCACCGGGATTTTATGTCGCCGCGCATTAGCAGCAGCGGCAGTGCGCGCATCGTGTAGGTTACCAGTGCGCATGTGACTAACCCCAGTGCCAGGTTCATCGCGCCTTCTTGGTTTGCATTTTTTGTCCCGACTTTGACCAAAGCGTTGCCCCGATACCAGCAGCAATGATTGTGCTGATGATGATGCGCCACCCGATTTGCAGCTGGCTGACTACCGGCAAGTATGCGGCTAAAGTCGACACTAACGCGGCAATCAACATTACGATGCGCACCTGCACGCAGGCTTTAGCGGGCGGAACCACTATGGCAATAAACATGGCGTACAGCAAAATGCCGACAGCGGCCTGAATTTGTTGCGGGAGTACTTCCCCGATGTAAGCCCCGGTTACGGTTCCTGCTGTCCATCCTGCGAGGGGAAGAACCATGGTGCCCACGTAGTATCGGAAGCTAATCGGGAAGCGGGAAATATTCAGCGCAAAGATTTCGTCTGTCACCCCAAATGCCATTATCAAACGTTTGTAGTTAGGCAGTTGTCGGGGAATAGATTGGGTGAGCGCGGCACTCATTAATACGTATCGCAAATTTACGAGGACGATGGTTGCTGCCAGTTCAAAAACCCCACTTTTCGCGGCAATGATCTCGATTCCCGCAAATTGTCCGGTGGAAGACATGTTGGTGGCAGAAAAAATTGCGGAAGCCAACGGCGGGAACTGTTTTTTCGCCCAGAACAACCCGATTGCCAAGGCTACCGCAAAATAGCCCAGAGAAATTGGGATGCCCCCTTCAGACCGTCACTGAAACGTTGTTTCCCCATCTCTCCTGCTCCATGCCTTGCCAACTTGAGTATGCTAACAACCGTGACGTGGTTTTTATTAGTACTTGCGCCTGTGATTTTTATCTGTGGCTTCGTCCTCGGGAAAAAATCGACGCCCCCAGGAAACGGATATGAAATTAGCGGTACTGAAATTTTGGCACACGATATTCGTACTCCCCTGTCTTTGCTGCAAGGTGCTAGTGAACTTCTGTTAGAAGAATCGACGGGACAGCTCAGTGCCGACCAACAGCGTTTCGTAGACGTAATTCACTCCAATACCATCCAAATATCGGCGTTGGCAGAAGCTTTTTTGACAGAGTCGAAATTGCAAGCCGGCTACCAGCCCAAATTTTCCAAGGTCGATATTCGAGCGCTCATTCGTGAAGTAGGTCGCCAATTGCGCGAAATAAACACCATCCCCATTTATCTTGCAGACACAGGTGAGCCACTATTCGTCCAGGCTGACCCCACTTTGCTGCGTCAGATCGCCTGGAATCTCATAAATAACGCGGCGCGTCACAGTCGCAGTGGCGACCAAATAGAAGTCAGCACATACGCCACTACCGGGGGCGCCGTCCTCAAAATAACAGACTTTGGAGAAGGCGTCAAAGAAGAAACGCTCAGCCACATTTACACGCCCTTCACTACGTACACTAGTAACAACCCCACCAATGTTCCTCCCGGTATCGGTTTGGGAATGGGTATCGTAAAACGCGCGGTAGCAATTCATGGGGGAAAAATTGCTATAGATTCGATAACCTCAAAGGGTACTTCCATACACGTCACATTCCCGTGGGATGCGAAAGGATAATTTTGCCAACTGCCCTCATCGTTGATGACGAAGCCCAAATGACCTCGATTGTTGCTTTTGCGCTGGAAACTGACGGGTTTGAGACCGTCACTTGCAGCAGTGGTAAGACCGCTTTAATCCACGTCGAACGCGTCCCTTTTGACATCATTATTTTAGATCGCATGTTGCCTGATATTTCGGGAACAACAGTGGCGAAACATATTCGTTCCCAATGCGACACCCCTATTGTTATGCTCACTGCACTTGGCGAGGTCGAAGACCGACTTGCCGGTTTTGAAGCAGGAGTCGATGACTACATTAGTAAGCCATTTTCACCTCAAGAGTTGCGGGCACGAGTACGGGCAATAATGCGGCGAACGCTACCAAAACAGCATGATCGCAGTAAGGACTTGGAGTTTGGGCGGATGCGCGTCCACCCACATAGCCCCAAGGTGGCGGTAGATGGAAAACTGGTGGACCTTACGGAAACGGAAGTACGCTTGCTGCGTGCCTTAATCCAGCAGCCACGTCACGTTCACACCGTTCGGGAACTTTTGGGCACAGTGTGGGGAACCTCCGCTATGACCGGGGGACGCAATATGGTGAAGACCGCTATTTACAGGTTGCGCAAAAAGTTAGAAGCGGCAGGATTAGAAGAACCAATCATTTCGGTACGTGGGCGAGGCTACACTATTCGCCATCAAATGGAAGATTAGCAACAGTTTGTTACCGACTGTTACTTTAGGTCACCAAAGGTTACCTAAAATTTACACGAAACTTCCAGATGGCGTGTGAATATTAAACCTAGCTACGGGAGCTAATAGCCAAGGAAGGCAAAAATGATCGAAAAAACAGTGTTTGCGCATCGCGGATTAAATACGCTTGCGCCAGAAAACACCATGGCCGCATTCCGCCTTGCCCACGAAAGTGGCGCAAAGTGGATAGAAACTGATGTTGACATTATTTCTGATGGAACCATCATCATTTGCCACGACACCACTTTGGACCGCACTACGGACCACAGTGGCGGATACTACGAAATGACTGCCAGCGACATCGAAAAAATTGATGCTGGGTCTTGGTTCAGCAAGCAGTACGCTGGAGAAAAACTACCCACTTTGCGACAGCTGGTTGACTACATGAACGAAACCGGGCTGAACGCAAATATTGAAATAAAGTCCAACGAAGCGGGCGCAGAAATGACTCACGCCCTCATCGACGGCGTAATTGCCGAACTGGCGCGCTTGGACGGACCAGAAGTTATCGTTTCCAGCTTCAACCTGGTTTTGCTGTACATCCTGAAGCAAAAAGCACCCCATCTAAGTATCGGCGCACTATATGAAACTTGCGCACTGTACGACGACTGGCGCTCCATCTTAGAACTGCTGAAAGCTGACTACATTCACCCCGAAGATACTGGCTTGACGCGAGCAAAAGTGAAGGAATTTCGAGACTTCGGAGTGGGCGTGAACGTGTGGACAGTAAACAGCGCAGAACGCGCAAACGAACTGTTCAACTGGGGTGCTACCGGCATCTTCACAGATATTGCCCACCAAATCAATCAGTAGGTAACACCTAATCCTAGAAATTAACCAATATGAACAAGACTTCCAAAATGCCAACTTTCCTGCAAAAAGGAAAAATTGGCGCATTCTTGACCGTGGTAATGGCAGGTCAACTGGTCTACTCCTCTTTCGAAGCCTTCAAAGGCTCCCTCATGTTGCCACTTTGCAACGCCCTCGGAATTGGCGTAGACGATTTCGGCAAAATAATGTCCATCCTCGGTCTGGCAATGTTTATGTATGTTCCGGCAGGCTGGGTGAACAATCGCTTCACTATCCGTTCCATCCTGCTGGTATGGTCCGCCTGGCGTCTAATGACATTCCTGCTGCTATACCTAATCCCCGGTTTGCCGTTCAAATTTATGCTGATAATCGCATTCACTTGGGCAGTATGGGATGCTATCGGTTGGCCCGCAGTAGTAAATGGCGTTAGCTTTGTCGCGCAGGATTCAGACTCTAAAGGACGCGGTCTAGCAATGGGCTTGCTGGAAACTATTCGCCGCGCCGCCGAATTCTTGATGAACATCGTAATCGTGGGCTTCATCGCGCTGTACCCAAATAATGCAAACCAAATCATGTTGGGCTTTGCCATTGGTTACGCGCTGCTGCTCATCCCCCTAATCTTTGCAATTTTGCGCTACGTTCCCAAGAATGCTATTGCGCACAGTGAAGACATGGGACACAACGCTGCCGCCGCCGTCGGACTATTCAAAGTTTTGGCGAAGCCACGCGTGTGGATGGCTGGCATTGCTGCTATGTGTCTGTATTGGTGCTACGTGAACTTGATCTACAGTTCCGCCCCCTACCTGAAACTGGTATTTCACGCCTCTGACGCCACTTCCGGCGTGTTCGGCATTTTGAACACCGGTCTAGTTGGGGTGTTCGCCGGTCTGATTTCTGGTTTCATCGCCGACTACGTGTTCAAGTCTTCAACCGTAATGATGGCGTGCGCCCTCACCATCACCGCAGTAGGCACCTTCCTCGTGTGGATGCTGCCTTCTAAAGAAAGCATGATGTGGCCGGCCATCATCCTCCTGATGGTCATGTCGGTTGGTGTGTTCATGGGCAAAGCTGTACTGCTGGCTCCCGTCGCAGAACTGCACCTTCCCGAAGAAATCAACGGTTCGGCAATGGCAGTCGGTTCGTTCCTCGCTTACGCTTCGGTATTGTGGGGAAACTACGTTACCTCTGGTTTGGTAGAGCACCACAAAGACAATCCCTATGTCGGCTACCAACAAATCTTCTGGATTACTTTGGTCGTTGCCGCCGTCGGAGCTGCCTGCGCATTCGGTCTGGCCGTGCTGAATAAGCGCATTGACGCAAAAGTTACAGCCGGCACAGATGCAGCAGAGGTCAAAGCCGAAAACGCATAATCACACCGCAAAGTAACAGCCTTGTTACGGAGTAACACTGCTGACGGTACCTTTGTTACCTGGGAAGTGACATCCTTGATCCCGTATGGGATGCAAAGGATGCTTCCCGGGTCAATCGTTATAGGAGCCGATTCGTGATCAAGTTTGATATTCCCAAGTGGTTACAAGCGCCGACAGCCATGCCGCGCCTGAGTGCGCACGAAATAGAGCACAAGTACCCACGGTTACGTTTCCAAGTTTTCATGGGCATATTCATTGGGTACGCGGGATTTTACCTGATTCGCAACAACGTCTCCGCCGTAGCGCCACTGCTGCTAGACGAAGGCGGCGTCATCAACAAGCTGGCAGTAGGCATTATTGCTAACGCGGTCCTGTTTGCCTACGGCTTGTCAAAATTTTTCTCTGCGATGGTTTCAGACCGTGCTAACGCCCGCTACTTCATGCCCTTAGGTTTAGCTCTTTCCGCAGTAACGAACCTCTTGGTGGCCGTAATTCCGTGGGTTTCTGCCTCCGTAGGCTTGTTCGCCACCCTCATGTTCATCAATGGGTGGTTCCAAGGTATGGGCTGGCCGCCATGTGGGCGCGTCCTCGTACACTGGTTCAGCACCAACGAACGCGGTTGGAAAACCGCCCTGTGGAACACGGCGCACAACGTTGGCGGTGCTGGACTGCCCGCCCTCATCGCCCTCGGTCTGGCGCTGACCAATAACAACTGGAGGGCGGCTTTTTGGGTGCCGTCCATAGTTGGGTTAGTGGTCGCCCTCATAGCGTTCCTAATGATTCGCGATACCCCAGAATCACTGGGATTGCCGCCCATCGAAGAACACCGCAACGACCCCGCTAAGGTCGAAGCGAAGTCTAAGGAAAAACTCAGCACCAAAGATCTGGTCTTCAAGTACATTCTGCGTTCGCGAGTAATCATGATGTTGGCTATCGCCAACGTGTTCGTATACTCGCTGCGTTACGGGGTGCTCAACTGGGTTACCGTGTTCTTGTCCGAAAAACACCACGCAAAAATTGATGGTGGTCTGGCCGGATTCGCGGCTTTCGAACTAGCCGGCATTTTGGGCACTATCTTATGTGGCTGGGTTTCCGACAAAGTCTTCAAAGGACACCGCTCCAGCGCAGGCGTACTGTTCACCTTCCTGACTGCCCTCGCAATTACCGCCTACTGGCTGGTGCCCGTTGGTACCCCCATGTGGGTACTGATTACCCTCGTAGGTTTAATCGGCGGACTGATCTACGGACCGGTAATGCTAATTGGCTTGCAAGCTATCGACCTGGCCCCACAAAACATCGCGGGCACAGCGGCTGGCTTCACCGGACTATTTGGCTACCTGATGGGCGCCACCTTGGCTTCCACTGGCGTGGGCTACCTAGTTCACTTCTTTGGCTGGAACGTCACTTTCATCGTGTTCTTGCTAATGGCCGTGATCACGCTACTATTTTTTGCAATTATAGGAAAGGATGAACGCAAAATCATGAACCGCCACCACCAACGCGTCAACAATGGCGAAACCGCCTAAAAAGTCCGCATACACACTCTAATTGGCCCAGCTGAACTGGGCCCATATTATTTAACACATGCGCAAATTTTTAGTCGCGACCCTAGCAATCATCCTCGCCCTTGGAGGGTGCGCACAAAACCATGCTGGGCTAAAAGTAATCTGCAGCAACGACGAACGAATTTGCGCCAAGTGGCAGCAAGACTTTCAAAGACACGCGCGCATAAAAGTGACGATAGTACGCCTGCCGACCTGGGAAGCCTTAGCGCGCATTGAAAACCAGCCAGGTCAATATGACGTATGGTTAGGCGGACCGGCAGAAGCCTATGAAGTAGCCCGCCAAAAAAATCTGCTGATCCCCTACCGACCAAAATTTGCCGCCGAAATTCCCGCCAACTACCGTACCCAGTACTGGTTCGGCGTTTATTCCTCGGTCCTGGCATTTTGCAGTAACATCCCAGTTCTAAAGCAACACGCGATAACAGTACCCGCCTCTTGGACCGACCTGGAATCTCCGAAAATGCGTGGACTGGTGGTAGCGTCCTCACCGCTTACCTCCGGCACAGCATTTACCACCTACTGGACGGGACAACAGATTTTCGGGGCATCCGCCTCCGTTCACCACGACCGCATTTACCAAAACATCGGACGCTATACTCACGCCGGCACGGCACCTGCCCGCATAGTTTCTATGGGCGAGGGCGGGGTGGCAATTTCGTTTTCACCTTATTGCCGCGATAAGGCAATCGGCAGCGGAACCCATCTGACCGTCACCTATCCTACTGAAGGTACATCATACGAAATAGGGGCAACAGGATTACTAAATCATGCCCCTCACCCCCGCAACGCGAAAATATTTTTGGACTACTTATCGAGCGCGCACGGACAACAACCCACCCCGGACATACCCCAACTGGCGATCAACACGAATGTTGAGGGCAATATTTCAGAGTTCTTACGCGCAACAAATATCAAAATTATCCCTCCTAATCCGCAAGAAGCTGCCACAAAACGAGGACAGTGGCTCACTGATTTAGTGAGGCACATGTGGTAATAAAATTACGTAGAATTCTGGGATATACTTTACTATTTTGTGTCTTTGCTGTAATACTAATAATTCCCGTAGCGGTAATAATACGCAAAGCCGTCCTCGGACTATTCACCGGACCAAACACTTTGGATATTTCCGTTGCTGCCGCATTCGGGTCTATGAAACTAGGACTTGTCGCAGCTTGCGCCCAGGTACTGCTGGGATTTTCCTTGGGCGCACTTTTGGATCGCAACTATTTCCGTTACGTTTTCGATTTAGCAATGATTTGGCCACTCACAATCCCGGCATTTGTCCACCTGTCAATACTGCGATTAGCAGGAATTCGCCTGCCAGGAGTGTGGCAAAGCGTCCTACCTTTAACAATTGCGGGTTTCCCTATTGCGTATTTTGCAGCAAGATTTGCATTGCGCCGCGAACAACATCGTACTCGCGAAATGTGCCAACTTTATATGCGCACATCTGCGGCATTTTATTACATAAAAATACGACCGCTTATGCGTATTTGTCCGCAAGTGATGGCGCTTGCCTTCGTCCTCACAATATCCGATCCCCTAACCCCCACGTTGGCGGGCGGAAAAGTGCCAAATGGCGCCAAAGTTACTTGGATTGGGACCACCGTTTTGCATGCGGATAATATGGTCAGCCAAACCGCACTGTTACTGACCATTCCTTCTCTCGTATTTGCCACCATTTTGTATAAATCCACTAAAACCGAAATTATGTTGGGCGGGCGTGGTAGCGAAGAACGCGACGTGACTTTTGCGCCCTCCCACCTGACAGCCCCGCTGCTGGTGACTGGTGCCATTTTACTGCTTGCGTTCACGGCTTTCGAACACGCTGGGGCGGTCGCCCGTTCCAGTTGGGGGGTTATTGCTAATACTTTGTGGCTGGTTGCCCTGGCTGCTCTTGCGGCCTCGGGAATTGCACTGGCGGGAGCCTGGCTACGATGCGCTGCTACTGACATTGCATTCTTGGCGCTATTACTGACACCGGGAGCCACTCTTGGCGCCGGATTTACCATGTCCTACGGCAGCTTTGCAGGTGGATCACCCCTGCTGATTGTTTTCAGCTATTTGACTGTGTCCATGCCACTTACGTACTTGGCAGCGATTGTAACGCGCAGTAGTCGTTTCGACTCAGCCGATACCGCTATCATTCAAGGAATGGGTAGAGGACGGGCAGTGCTGTTAGCAGTGCGACCGCACGTTCGCACTCACGCCACTGTGGCCGTGGCGGTAGTTACGGCTGTATCGGCGGTTATGGTGGCGCCCATCAGCTGGGTTACCAGCCCCGATAGCCCCATCGTGGTTCCGCGTTTGTTTCGCTTATTGGACAGTTCCAGTTACGCTGACGCCTTCTCGCTGGCTGTAACTATGTCTTTTTTGCAAATTATTTTGTTGGTGGTTGCCAGGGGTGCATTGACAATACCCATTTTGAGGACGCGAAAATGAGTACAAAACAGTTAGAACTTAGCAATGTTTCATTGCAATTGGGCGGGAAGACCGTCCTCGATAAAGTTAACTTGGTGGTTGCACCCGGCGAAGTAGTGGCGTTGCTGGGGGCATCGGGCGCAGGTAAGTCCAGTTTGTTGCGGTCCGTCAGCGGGTTGGAAAGACTTGCATCGGGGCGGGTCCTGATTAATGGCGAGGACGTCACTGATTTGCAGCCTTCTCGGCGCGGCTGTGCCATGGTTGCGGACACTGCGGGTCTGTTTGAGGATATGACTGTTGCGGAAAACATTTTCGCGGTTGCGCCGCGTTCACCTCGGCGCGAGCAGGTTGTGCAATTGGCGCTTATTTCTTTGGACATTGAGCATTTAGCGCGCCGTTTCCCGCACGAGCTTTCCACCGGGGAAAGCCAAAAAGTGGCGCTGGCTAGGTCGCTGGTGCGGCGTCCTCAGGTACTGTTGTTCGACGAACCCTTGGCGCACGTAGACCCTGGGTCACGCAAGCAGTTATTGGAGGAACTGCTCAGTTTGCATACTCGCCTAGGGTGCGCCACCTTGTATGTTACTCATGATATTTGGGAAGCCTACGAGGTGGCAGACCGCATTTGTTATTTGCAACAGGGGCGGGTTATTCAAGACGACGTTGTGGAAGAGGTACACGATTTTCCCGCGAATGTGGCTATCGCGAAACATTTGGGGGCCACCAATTTTATTCCGGTTCGGGCGGAGGCAACGCGCAATGAACTGGGTGAAAATATTGTTTGTTGCCGGGCTTTAGACCAGGATTTGCAGGTTCTTGCCTCCCCCCAAGTAATGCCAGGGGCTTGCCAAGACCTGTTGTTAGTCGGCTACCCGGCATCTGTGGAAATTTTCCCCGCCAAAGAATCTGTGGTGCAAGGAAAATTTGGTCAGGTAATTGGGCTGACTTATCAGGGTGAACAATATTTAGCCCGCATCGAAACTGAATTGGGCGTGGTTTCGACGTGGCTGTGGGCCAAAGACAATAATTTCATAGTTGGCGATACGGTGAACATAAGACTTCACGAGGACGCCCTCTGGGCACTGCCCCTTACGCGCGTTGTCGTTCCCTAATATACTTTTAGGAGATTATCTTAGGGAGAATCTCCCTTTGCAAACCCATCACACGAACAACTCCATCAGAAAGAGTTTCAGTTTTGAAAGCAACTAACGATTCTAATTTAATTCGGGCGCTAGCGATACTCTGTACATGCCTTTCAATCACCGCCTGCGGAAGCGTCGGAGAAAGTAGTCAAAACCGCCCCCCAACAAATAATAAAAATACAAAAACAATTCAACCGGCTGACAACTTACTTCCACCACGCGTTAGTGAAATTCCAGGATTTAAAGGGCTAGAACCGGTAAGCATAGCCCTTAATACTGTTGATGAAAAAGTAACCCCTTCGTTCATAGATATTTCAGACAACTCCGTATTAGAGATATACGCGCCTCCAGGAACAAAGAAAAACTGTATCGCTTGGTGGACTCCAGGAGCCGGTAATAGCTGTATTGAAATGTTTTCTAAAGACGGCGATTTTGCACCTGTATCTAACCTAGTAAAGCTAGATTCTAACTACTTCTGGATCGGCTCAGGAAAGGACATTGTTCACTGGAATATATGGACTTCTGACGATCTACGAACCGCACATAAAAAGTTTTCTAACATTCTTTTTGAAAGCGCAAATCCGCTCTTAGAAGAACACAGCTCAAAGCTTACTATAATCAATTCCGAACGCTCACATTTCAAATTGCTTGACGACCAAGAAACTGACAATGTATTATCTGATGGAAAGCTCTGCCTCAGCAATACAGATTCACTGTTTGTAAGTTCCCTAAAAAACGGCGCGCTTACGATCACCCCGAAAGCCGCTAATACGCCACCAATTAAAACTACCATTCCGAACTATCGTTAACTAATACAATGTGCCACAACCGGGAACTTTGTACTAGCATTACTTGGCAATCAAAAAGATGTGGGGAAAGTGATTGCAAAAGTAAGCAAAGACGGCACTTTCGAGCTGTTCGATGCCCCGAGCGACATATCCTTCGACGTTAACAATGGGAAATTATTCGTTCGATATCTCATCGACAAGCCAACTGAAAGTGAAAATGATCTTGTCATTGGTAGGTTTGATAATTCCAGCAATAAATTTGTTGCGATCGGTTCTAGTAGTGAAGCTGGTAAAAGTGGTGAAGGTGGATGGATTATTACCCAAGGAGAGCGCATCTTACATCGAATTGATTGGAGAATGTATCACGAGAATTTCCGCGATTCAGAGAAATGGGTACTGTTTGCGCCTCCTCAAAAAAACGAGCAAGACTAACCTACCAATTTTGCAAGGCACACTGAAAGCTACAGAAATTCAATACGGAACACATATAGTTACTGATTATTGAAAGACGAGGACGCCCTCTGGGCACTGCCCCTCACGCGCGCCACCCCTACCTAGCTTTTCCAATGTTAGCCATGAGCGTCGCGAAAGGCACCACGTCTTCCCCGAATCCACGTTCGGCGAGCGGTTTTTTCACTGACGACACCGGGGCATCACCACCGCTCGATGCAGCCGTACCCACGGTAGCTACTGAACCTGGTACAGATGCGCGAAGGCGAGCCAGCAACTCCCGCCCGGCCCGTTCCAGGCGAGGACGCAACGCCACCGCACTAGCACCGAAATCGTTCGTTGCCGCAAAAATGGCAGTAGGCACGGGGTCCGCCCCAAAGAATGTGAACAGGGGGCGCATGGCGTGTTCGAGCATCAAAGTGTGGCGCTCGCTACCGCCAGTGCCTGCCAGCACCATGGGAGTTCCCCGCAAAGCCTCCGTATCGACAATGTCAAAAAATGCTTTAAACAATCCCACGTAACTGCCTTTGAAAGTGGGGGAAATTGCCACCACCGCATCCGCCTCTTCGACAGTTTGCAAGGCTTGTTCCAGTTCCGGAGTGCGCAAACTGGTTAAAGTTGCATCAACAACCGCGCCCGCCACCGCCCGCACATCAACAATCGCAAGGTCTGCCGCCGTGCCACTTTTTTCAAACACTTCGGTTAAGACGGTGGCAAACTCTTCGGCCAACAGCCGCGTTGTAGAAGGATTGGACAAACCAGCTTGAACAATGGCTATACGGTACATTTTCTTCCTCAGTTCTTAGTCCTTTTACTGCCTTTAGCATTCATTTGTGTTAGTGAGGACAGGTGACGGGCAGGGATCGCTCAGTACAATTCGCTTGCGCCACTATTGCCTTCTTCGGCGCGAGTCCCAGTCCATCGGTCTACTGCTGGAGTACGTTTTTCCACAGCGCCTCCCGCTTTGGCCACCAATGTGGCGTGAGTGGGCGCGTCCGGAACACCCGGTTTGCGGACTTTATCGAATTCTTCGCGCAAGACCGGCAACACTTCGGTGCCCAAAATTTCCATCTGGTTGTAAACCTCATGCGCTGGCAAGCCAGCATGGTCGATGAGGAACAGTTGACGGTGATAGTCCCCCACATAGTCGCGAAAACCTAGAGTGCGTTCGATTACTTGCTCGGGACTGCCCACAGTCAGCGGAGTAAATTCCATAAAGTCTTCCAAGGACGGTCCCCCACCGTAGACGGGCGCATGGTCAAAGTAGGGACGGAAGTCACGCACCGCGTCCTGGGAGTTTTTGCGCATGAATACTTGTCCCCCGAGCCCCACGATGGCTTGGTCGTAAGTGCCGTGCCCATAGTGTTCGTAGCGCCGCCGATACAGATCGACCATGCGCTGCGTGTGTTCCTTAGGCCAGAAAATATGGTTGTGGAAGAAACCGTCGCCGTAGTAGGCGGCTTGTTCGGCTATTTCCGGCGAACGAATAGAGCCGTGCCACACAAATGGGGCTACCCCATCCAGTGGTCTGGGCGTGGAGGTGAATCGTTGCAGTGGCGTACGGAAGTTGCCTTGCCAGTTCACTACGTCCTCATCCCACAGTTTGCGCAGTAGCGCATAATTTTCCAAAGCTAAAGGAATGCCATCGCGTATGTCTTTGCCAAACCACGGGTAGACCGGTCCGGTGTTTCCCCGTCCCATTGTCAGATCCACTCGCCCATCCAGCATGTGTTGCACACTAGCGTAAGTTTCTGCAATGCGCACTGGGTCGGTGGTGGTAATCAAAGTAGTGGCAGTGGACAGAATTAGATTTTTGGTGCGCGCCCCGATGTAACTCATAATTTCGGTGGTGCCAGAAACCATGAAGGGCGGGTTATGGTGTTGCCCTATGGCCATCACATCAAACCCTAGTTGGTCAGCGAGTTCCCCCATTTTCAAGATGTGCTTCATGCGCTCGTATTCGGTGGGTGTTTTGCCGGTTTTAGGGTCAGTAGTCAAATCGCCTATGGTAAAGATACCAAATTGCATACTGGACATTGTTACTCCTTTTCCGAGGACGAAGCTTCAACAAGCACTTCACTTGCGCTAGTTGCTATTACATTCATAGTAACTATATTATTGCTATAAACATTCCCACTCCGGAGGTGGCATTGAACACAGAGTCCGATTCGACAGCTAGTGCCAGATGCACGGCAATTGAGGACGTGATGGGCGTCCTCGGAAAAGCGTACGCAGGCGCTATTTTGAAAGCAGCACTGGGAGGCGCTACCCGCTTTAGTGACTTCAAATCTGCAACCGGTGTTTCTGACGGGGTTCTTTCTACCAGGTTGAAAGAACTGAGCTCACGCGGTTTTTTTAAACGTCAAGTAGACCCCGGTCCACCCACGGTCGTCCGCTACGTCCTCACAGCTGCCGGACAAGACACAAAACCGCTGTTAGATGTCATAGAAAAACTGGCGCAAACTCATAAGGAGGCATTTCAACACTGATGTTTTGGAGCGCAGCGCACCAACCAGGTTTGCGAGGGTGCCCCCTTGCGCTCAGTTTTTGAAGACTTGCAGCAGAGCGTAGCTTAACCAGGTACCCGACTTGGTCCTGACATTTCGTTGCTATAGCGGCGCTAAGCCCAGAGTCGTTTCACCTCAGCAAAATCGTTTGCACTCACGCGCGCCCTCCTGCGACATTTACGGTGCAGCAATTGGCGCTTTAAGTCGCAAAACACGCCTCTAACCCGGGCAAAATAAGAAACTAAAATTTGGGAGGCGCACATACGCGCCTCCCAAAGTTGGTCTATAAGCCGGGTTCTGTAATAGACGGTCATCCATCTTGGACCAGCATTACTGCTGACCTCTAGCAACCTACCCGCAGGCGAAAGCGGACCACCTTCCTGCTGCTCGGTCTTGCTCCGGGTGGGGTTTACCATGCCAGCCCAGTCACCTGAGCCGCGGTGAGCTCTTACCTCACCTTTTCACCCTTACCGCAAAGCGGCGGTTTGTTTTCTGTGGCACTTTCCCGCAGGTCACCCTGGGTGGCCGTTAGCCACCACCCTGCCCTAAGGAGCCCGGACTTTCCTCGGCATTGCCGCGACCGTCCGACCAACTGCTAAAGGATACCACTACAAGCGCACAATAATGTAGTCAAAATCTTCGGAAACCAAAACGTCCTCGGGATCAGCAGCCCCAATGTCGTGCCACTGCGACACGCTGAATTCCACTGGCACACCAATTACACGCCGATCTTGTACCGCAATAGCCCCGATTCCCCCAGTACGCGCGCGAATCCGCTCGTATTCATCCAGCAATTGCTGCGGCACCAGACCGGCCGCATCCTGGCGTTGCGCCTCCAACTGACGCGTTTGTTCGTCTATTTGGCGTTCTTCTTCCGCCAGTTGCTGGCATAACTTGTCCACAGCGGCGGTCAGACGCTGCATGCGATCGCGCGCCCGCCCGATTTCTCCCTCCAGATCCTCACTGGCTTCCATAGCTTCCAGCTGCGCAGTTTCCAAGTTGTCGCGCCGCTGCCCTAACTGTTGTAAATCGTTTTCAATGGCAATAAGTTCTGCCGGTTTTCCACCACCGGCTAAACGCTGTTCTTGAACTTCTATTCGGGCTTGTAACTGCGCGGCATCCATCTCCAGATTTTTCAATGCTGCCGCCGCCTCCCTGGCTTGGCTTTGCAAGTTCTCAACGGCAAGTGCGCCCTCGCCGATTTCAGCTTGCAGTTCTTTAATGCGACCGCGCACCGGCAGCTCGCGTCTGGAGTAATTCAATTTCGCAATTTTGGTATCCAAATCCTGAATTACCAACAACTGGTGTTGCGCACCCACACTGGCTTTCATTTCGCCCCAATCCGCCTTGTCCAAGGTTCAGTAATTGTAGTAGAAATATACACTTCTGCACCCAAACCGGCTGCGACCAAGGACTCGGCAATGTCGCGACCGGCTACCGGCACCCACGGCCATTCCGTAGCAAAATGGCTGGCGGTAATTAAAACTGGACCAGCGTCCTCGATATGTTCCGATGCCGGGTGGTGGCGCAAGTCCGCCGTCACATACGCGTTCGCTCCCAGCCATTTCACTCTTTCCAAGAAACTATCACCGGCGCCCCCAGACACTGCTAGTTTGCGTACCACTGTCGCGGGATCACCCGCCAACAGCACTCCTTCGGGTCCCACATTGAGGACGCCCGCCACTTTTTCGGCTAATTCCCCCGCAGTTACTTCCTTGGGCAATTCGCCAATGCGTCCCAGTCCCAAACCGTCCTCGTGCGGGTCAAAGGGCACTCCGTTAGCCAGACCGACGGCTTGCGCCAACGCTTCGGCGACTCCCCTGCGCGCTGCATCCGCATTCGTATGCGCATTCATTAGTGCCACCCGGTTTTCAATAAAATCGTGGATCAAGGTGCCCTTGTAATCAGTTGCCGCCACAAATGACGTCCCCCGCAAATACAAAGGGTGGTGCGTGAGCACCATATTTGCCCCTAATTCCAAGGCCTCGGCAGCCACAACCGGCACCGGGTCAACCGCCACCAAGAGGCGCGTTACCGGGTTATCCGGCCGACCGGCAATCAAACCCACTCGGTCCCACTCTTCAGCAAGACGGGGAGGATACAGTTCTTCCACTATCTGGACAATATCCCTAACCTGTGGCGTCTTCCCCGGCGTTTTCGCGATCAGTTCAACTCCCATACCTTTACTTTGCCATAAGCGTGCCCGATAACATGTTGAAGTGATCGTTTTATTGCCACCATCCGAGGGCAAAATTGCCGCAACTTCTGGAAAACCCGTAAGTTTGCACGATTTGCCACCTTTCCCAGAGCTTTTCGCGGCCCGCAGGGAAGTCATTGACGCCCTCACCAAAGTGTCAGCGCGAGCAAACGCCCTCGAAATATTGGGTGTAGGGGCACGGATCAGCAGTGCGGTAGTCGACAATCTGACGGTGCTTACGCGTCCAGCGGCACCCGCTTATAAAACCTATGCGGGCGTACTGTATGACGCTGGACAGTTTGCTTCCCGAGGACGCCTGGCTGCATCCGGCACTAAATTTTACGTTCAATCTGCCCTGTTTGGATTAATTGATTTGACCGCGCGCATTCCCAGCTATCGGTTATCTCTGGGCACGGACCTGCCGGGAGTAGGTAACCTTGCGAAATTTTGGAGAAAACACCTAACGGAAACTGCCGACGCGAAATTTGCGGGCGAAGTGATTGTAGACTGCCGTTCTGGCACCTACGTTAATGCGTGGAAAGCACCAAAAAACGAGCGCATTGTCGTAAAAGCCGAAACCGCAACTGGTCGCGTCATTTCCCATGCGGCAAAGAAGTGGCGAGGCATAATCGCTGGGCAACTGCTGGGCGAGGACGCCACTTTCGATCTGCTCATGAGTAAAATGCAAGACCTTATCGACAATAAACAAATTGCCCGTTTTGAAATGCGAGATACAAAATATGGCGCAGACCTGATAGTTATACCAAAAGTGGACTAAAACAGACCCGCAAACTGCGGCGCGCTGTGCAAACCCCACTAAAAGGTGGCTGCAAATCTAGCAGACACCGCAGGCTAAAGACTCTAGGTCCCACCGTCCTCACCAAAATGGTCGCGCGAGCTAGAAGACCTGGGCTATTCCGGCATCGCTAAATATTTGGCGCGCGGCTGCAACCTGGTCTTTTTCCGGGGGCTCCACGTCCTCCAATTGGTAGTCCATCCCCAAATCAGCCCACTTGTCGCGTCCCATTTGGTGGAATGGCAACACTTCGACGCGCGCCACGTTGTCCCATTTCGCAACCGTTTTGGCAACTGCGCGAATGTTATCTGGCGCGTCTGTCAGTCCCGGTACCAGCACGAAGCGTATCCACACCGGTTTTCCGGCACGCTGTAGCCGCTGCCCGAATTCCAGCGTGGGTGCCAGAGGACGCCCGGTCACCTTCCGGTATGTTTGTTCGGTACCGCTTTTTACGTCTAATAGTACGAGGTCAATGTCTGTGAGCATCTGGTCAGTTACGTTTCGTCCCAAAAAACCAGAAGTATCAATGCAAGTGTGAATATCGCGTTCCTTCGCTGCACGCAAAAGACGTGCCAAAAACGCGGGTTGCATTGCGGGTTCCCCACCCGAAACGGTTATTCCCCCACCGGTAGCGCGAAAAACCGGTCGGTACCTTTCCATGCGTTGAATCAGGTCGGCCGCAAACACGGCCTCCCCATCGCGCATTTTCAAAGTATCCGGGTTATGACAGTACAGGCAACGCAGTGGGCAACCCGCCAAAAACATGGTCAGCCGCGTTCCAGGACCGTCCACCGACGTCACCAGTTCCCAACTATGGACGGACCCGATTTCGCCGCTGCGAACTGCAAGCAGGTGCTCTTTTCGGGACATTTGCGGCGCCCCTGACACACCGGCTAACCCTGCCCCCTTCATGCGGGGAACTTCCACTTCTAAGGGCAAAGGGCGGTACTGCCCAGTCGAGCCTTCGCTCACCCAGGTAGCACCGCCTGCCAAAGTACTGGTCATTTACATCCCAGCGTGGAAAGTACGCGAAATGACGTCGAGTTGCTGTTCACGCGTGAGGCGCACGAAGTTCACGGCGTAACCCGACACGCGTACCGTCAGCTGCGGATACTTCTCTGGGTGTTCCATTGCATCTTCCAGAGTTTCCTTGTTCAACACGTTAATGTTGGCATGGTACAAGCCCTTCACCCCGCCAGCCGCTGCGCGGTTAGCCTTCATGGACTCCAAGCGTTCAGCAAATGTCATCGTGCTCATTTTCTTAACCCTTCTTTACGAACCCGGCGTCCATGATGCCCACCAGGTTAGTGATCTGTTCATCTTTCGTGCGTCCCAACGAGGACGGCACGATTGTGTTCGTCAAAGAAATACCATCCAGGGCATCCTCGTAATCCAACTTGCCCACAGACAACATGGAAGCCAGCATGCCGTGCGTGTCCGCTCCATTTTCCGGGTTGGCTCCAGGAGCAAACGGCGTGCCCGCGCGGTGACCGGACGGGAATGACCCGGTTGCTTTCCCGTAAACCACGTTGGAAGTAATAGTTAGGACGGACTGGGTAGGAATGGCGTCACGGTACATGGGGATTTCCTTAATCTTCGCCATAACCGTGTGAACAATAGTTGCCGCAATGTCGTCGGCGCGATCGTCATCGTTACCGTAACGCGGGAAGTCGCCCTCGGTCTGGTAATCCACCACCAAGCCGGTTTCGTCGCGCACGGGCGTAACCTTCGCATACTTAATTGCCGAGAGCGAGTCCGCCACAATAGAAAGCCCCGCAATGCCGCAGCCCATGGTGCGCACAATGTCGCTGTCGTGCAACGCCATCTCCATAGCTTCGTACGCGTACCTGTCGTGGCAGTAGTGAATAATGTTCAGGGCTTCAACGTAGGTGCCAATTACCCAGTCCAGCATCTGTTCGTATTTTTGCCACACTTCGTCAAAGTCGAGGACGCCCTCGGTGGTAATTGGTTCATAGCCCGACACCACCTGCTTGCCACTGACTTCGTCACGACCACCGTTGATAGCGTAAAGCAGCGCTTTTGCCGCATTCACGCGAGCGCCGAAGAACTGCATTTGCTTGCCCACGCGCATTGGTGAAACACAGCACGCAATTGCCGCATCATCACCCCACTGGTCGCGAATTTGTTGGTCAGCCTCGTATTGGATGGACGAGGTGTCGATGGAAACTTGAGCACAAAAGCGCTTGTAACCTTCCGGCAAGTTTTCGTTCCAGAAAATGGTAATGTTCGGTTCCGGTGCCGGACCCAGGTTCATCAAAGTCTGCAGTAGGCGGAACGAAGTCTTAGTAACCAACGGGCGACCGTCCTCGCCAAAACCAGCGTCAGACCAGGTGGCCCAGTACGGATCGCCACTGAAGATCTGATCGTAAGCAATAGTGCGCAAGAACCGCACAATACGCAACTTGATTACGAGGGCGTCGATAATTTCCTGGGCGCCTTCTTCAGTCAAAGTGCCGCGCGCAAAATCGCGTTCGAAATAAATATCAAAGAAACCAGAAAGACGACCAATGGACATGGCCGCGCCATCTTGGCTCTTGATTGATGCCAAGTACCCAAAGTAGGTCCACTGCACAGCTTCTTTGGCATCCTTGGCCGGACGCGAAATGTCAAAGCCGTATTCTGCCGCCATCTTCTTTAGCTTTTGCAGCGCCTTGATTTGTTCAGAGTGTTCTTCGCGGTAACGCGCCCAATGTTCACTAAAAGGCTGGTCCGCAACCTTGTCGCGATCGAACTTCTTTTGTTCGATCAGGTAGTCCACGCCGTAGAGGGCGACGCGACGGTAATCACCAATAATGCGTCCGCGCCCATAGGCATCGGGCAGACCAGTAATAATATGGCTGGAACGCGCCGCCCGAATACGCGGCGTGTAAATGTCAAAAACCGCATCGTTGTGCGTTTTGCGGTACTTGGTGAAAATTTCCTTAACGCGCGGATCTGGTTCCTTACCAGCTTCCTTGATAGCAGTTTCCACCATGCGCCACCCGCCGTTAGGCATCATGGCACGCTTAAGTGGAACGTCAGTTTGCAAACCAACAATCACGTCGTCTTCTGGACAAATATAGCCCGCCCCAAAAGCGTCCACATCCGCCGGAGTCTGGGTGTCAACGTCGTAGACGCGACGTTCACGCTCTACTGCCAAGTACTGCTTGTCCAAGGTTTCCCACACTCGCAAAGTCTTGTCAGTGGGTCCCACCAGGAAGGACTGATCGCCTTCATAAGGACGGTAATTCTTTTGAATAAAATCGCGCACGTCAATAGTTTTTGACCAATTACCTGCGGTAAACCCCTCCCATTCGGGGGTCTTCGCAAAAAGGTCCTCGGAAATGTTCGGCACCCGTCGTCCTCTCCATAAGAAGAATTTGATTGCATACACAATTTTAGTAGCGCATATGTTTTTCACATGGGACTGTAAGCCTTTAGACCTTTGGAACTGCCCAAAAATGCGAGGCATATCCCATTTCTACCAAACAGTATCTATATTCACCCAGGTCAGGACTGTTAGTGAATCTGCTTTCATTTTCTACCGTGAGGGACCTTTTTCAGATTTTCCGCAAATCTTTCCCGAAGATTCAGGACTTTTAGGAGACAATGCGGAAAAGCGATTGCATCCAGAAGGTTCCCTACAGGCACGACTTTAGTAGGCGCCCTCGCGCAAAATCCGTCGCGCGTTCTCCATGTCCATCAGCTGTTCGAATACTTTCCCATACTGTGGATCTGTTGCCGCTAAACCCCCCAATTTTGCCCGTAATTGCCCAATTGAACGGGTCAATGACATGCCTACCAGAGCGCGCACCACGCCTTGGACGTAATCGCGCACCTTGTCCGGGCGGTCTTGTTTCAGCGGAACTACCGCCAGTTGGCGCACGAAAGGTCCCGCAAATTCTCCCGCCTGCTCGATAATTTGCCCCAACCACTGCTGGGCTGCGCGTGCTTTTGCCGCCTCGTCGGTGGGAGGAAATTTTGCCACCAAATTAGCGTAAGCTTGCAAGCCCCCGCCTGCCCGAATGGCATCGTGTACCGCCCGGTTCATCGGCGCCAAAAAAGCGTCCTCGGGCAAATTATCAAACCCTGCCCCGATGGCGTCGCCTGGTCTTTGCAAAACTACTTCCAAACACTGTTGTTCCAACCTAGTTACGGGATCCGCCGGGCTAGTAATACTGGGTTGTGCTTCGACTTCTTGCGGATCTTGACTGGGTTGGTAGTGCCGAGGACGCCCCCCACCACTCCGCTTCACTTCCCAGGCTACTTCCCCAGTTTCCATACCGAGCCACCCGGCGAGTTCGCGAACATATTCGCGGCGTAATGCCCGGTCGCGAATCTGCGCCACTATTGGGGCAGCACTGTGCAAACCTTTCACGCGCCCTTCCGCCGTAGACAGGTCCAATCCGCCGAGCATTGAGCGGATCGCGAAGGCGAACAGTGGCTCCCGGCTGCGAATTAGGTCCACCAACGCCTGATCCCCCCTGTTCATGCGCAACTCACATGGATCCATGCCAGTTTTTTCCACGGCCACGAAAGTTTGCGAAGCAAAATGCTGGTCTTCTTTAAACGCCCGCAAAGCCGCCTTTTGCCCTGCCGCGTCCCCATCAAACGTGAAAATTACTTCCCCACCACGGGTGGTCCCATCAGCGAGCATTACCCCCGCCGCCGGGTCTGCACTATCACCAATCAAACGCCGCGCAATACGCACGTGGTCCGGACCGAAAGCCGTCCCACACGTCGCCACTGCCTGCAAAACACCCGCCAAATGCGCTGCCATAACGTCCGTGTAGCCCTCTACAATAACCAGCCGACGGGTTTTGGCAATATGGTTTTTCGCGAGGTCGATGCCAAATAAAACCTGTGATTTCTTGTAGACAGCGGTCTCGGGCGTATTCAAATACTTTGGCCCGTTGTCGTCCTCGCGCAAACGTCGCGCCCCAAACCCCACTACCGTTCCCGTCAAGTCCCGGATAGGCCACATGAGGCGTCCGCGGAAACGATCGTACGGCCCCCTACTACCTTGGCTCATTAGCCCCGAAGCCAAGATCTCGGGCTCAGTAAACCCGCGTCCACGCAAATACCGCAACAGCTCGTCCCAAGAATCTGGCGAGAATCCAATACCAAAACGAGCGGCGACCTCGGGACCAAACCCCCGTTCAGCCAAAAACTGGCGCGCAAGCCCCGCTGCGGGACTGGCTAAATGCTGGCGAAAAAACTCGGCGGCAATTCGGTTCTGGTCAATAATGCGACTACGCATCGACACGTCCGCACTCCGATTTTCGGTTTTGCCTTCCTCGTAGTGCAAGGTGAAACCGATTTTTCCGGCCAAAAATTCTACCGCTTCAGTAAACGAAACATGGTTTATTTCACGCACAAAATCGATTACGTCCCCGCCTTGACCACACCCAAAACAATGCCACAGCCCGAGGGCGGGACGCACGTTAAACGACGGCGTCTTTTCGTCATGAAAAGGGCAAAGTCCCTTCACAGAACCAATACCGGCTGGAGTGAGCGTGACGTGTTCAGAAACAATATCTTCGATTCGAACGGCTTCGCGCACCGCCGCAATGTCTTCGCGTTTAATCAGTCCAGCCATACCCCGATTCTAGTGGTTTTTGCGACGTTATAAGTCCACACCGCTGAGCATCCCACAAAGGCGTGCGTGTAACTGATTGGCAGAAACATCTGTTAAAGACGCCACCTGGTCAACCACCACGCGCAGTTTCTCCTGGTCATTTTCAGCTTTTCGCCAGGCTTGCTGGAAGGGCACTTCCAGATGCTGCGCGCCTGTTTCGTACAGGGCATCAACTAAATCAAAAATAGTTGTGCGCTGCGAAAAATACACCGGTTCTGCTTCGCGCGGCTCCATAACGTAATGCGCCGCCAACCCCTTAAGTAACTGAATTTCCGCCCATACCTGCGGTGGTATCACCAAATCCGCATCATAGCGGTTCAGTTCACCCATGCCGTATTTCGCCCGCGTGGCATCATGAGCAGCCCCACAAAAACGACCAATCAACTGGCTAGTCATGTCTTTCAGACGCGCTTTTGCCGCATATGTTCCATCGTATTCTTGCAACCAAAAGTCAGACGTCGCCAAACGGTCAAAAGCCGCCCCTAATTCGTCCTCGCTAACCTTTGAGCCGTACCACCGCCGGGTGGTCTCAAAATACTTTTGTTGCTCGCGCGGACTCGCTAACTGCGCCAGAGGCAAGCGTCCGCCGTCTATGGCGTCCTCGATATCGTGAACCGAATACGCAATATCGTCCGAAAGGTCCATAACCTGGGTTTCCAGAGGACGACGGCACCCCTCCACTTCCCCGCGCACCCACGCGAAAACCGGGAAATCGTCCTCGTAAACCGAATACTTGGGACTATTTTTCCCGTGCGGACCGCCATCTTTTTGCCAAGGGTATTTCAACACCGCATCCAGGGCAGCCCGTGTCAAGTTCAAGCCTGCAGGCTCGTCTTCGTGAACCACCTTCGGCTCCAAGCGAGTCAACAGCCGAAACGTTTGCGCATTACCTTCAAAACCGCCACAATCTGTGGAAACTTCATTCAATGCCCGCTCACCATTGTGCCCAAAAGGCGGATGACCAATATCGTGAGACAAGCATGCCGCGTCCACCAAATCCGGGTCACAACCGAGTTCTTGTCCCAGTGTCCGCCCCACCTGCGCCACTTCCAACGAATGCGTCAACCGAGTGCGACTAAAATCGTTGCCGATAGGACCCAAAACCTGGGTTTTATGCGCCAGACGCCGTAATGCGGACGAATGCAGAACGCGCGCCCGATCGCGTTCAAATTGGGTGCGCCGCATTGACTTGGGCGCTTCAACGACGTGCCGTTCGGTGTCAAAAGTGGAATACGCCATGCCTCTATCTTAGGTTCTCCAATATGCAAATCCCATTTGCACAATTTGGGGTGTCTGCCTTCACAATAGAAGTGTGACTAATGGGCTTTTTGAGGGTTATATGCGCACCCACCGGGTTCACCGCCCGCTACGGGGTCGCCAACCGTGGTGGCGGACTGCTGTCATTTATGAATTTCGGGGTTTTTTAGACGAGGACGGTTTGGCAGCGGCAACCGGGTATCTGCCCGTTGTGAAACGCTTGGGCGCAGACGCAGTGTTATTGCGTCCCTCTTATGCCCCGGTTTCCGCCTTTTCCGGATTCTCCAAGTCCGCGAGCGCCTTAGGGTTGCGCGTTATTGTGCGCGTGTCTGGCAGTGCTTGGGTAGGGGCGAGGGGGGCGGAAATCCAGTCTGTTTACGCGTATGAGGAAATGGATCCGCTGCGGCGTGCCGCCAGTTTTGTGGCATGTGGCGCCCAGGGGATTGATATTGGTCACGTGACTTTACGCGAGGATAGTGCGGGTGGGATGCGCGCTTTTTCCGAGTATTTGCAAAATTGTCGCGCTGAATTGTCGGCGCTTCCCGAGGACGAAGCGGTCCTTTTGGCGGGTGGTTCCACGCATTCGCGCACTCACCAAGATTTAGAGCAATTGCTTACTGACGATTATGTGGACCAAGTACGTGACGATGGCTTGGTACGGGTGCAGTTTGGCGCCCTCGATATTGTGTCGGTTTTGCATACTACTATTAGTAACCGCAATTCTACGGGGGCGGCATTGGCGTGGAATGTGACGCCACCGGCGCTGCGACGTTACGGTAAGAACACTTACGAGAGTTGGTATGGCGCGGATCAAGTACGGCGCAGTCGGGCTATGAATTTGCTCGGTTTGGGACTGCCAGGCTGTGTGTTTATTGCCAGTGGGGACGAAGTGGATTTGGTGGACGAAATGGTTGATACCAACACGGCGTTGGGACCGCAGGTTTATACGGAACGTATTGCGATGGCGGCGGGTCTTGCCGAGGACGCCGCTATAGATGCGTCCTCGACTTTCAGTTTGCTAAGCCGGGCAATTGCCCGCCGGAAAGCGTTACGGTTGGCTAATTCGTCCTGGTCGTGGGTGGAATCGGAGGCATATCCGGCCGAGTCGGTGCTGCTGGCAACTTCCGGGGAGCTGGTAACTATTTTGAACACGGGTACGCAGCCGGTTGTTGCGTCGGCGTCTTTATTCGAGGTCGAAACTTCTGCTACGGAGGTGCGCACAGAACACCAGGTGTTGCCGGGCGCGTGTTCTTGGTTCCGTTTTGAGAAAGATAATTCGGACGCGCGCGTGCGCCCGCTGCGGATTTAGCAACTTTTGGTGAGTTTTAGCCGCCGTCTCCTCCGTAAGCGCTGGCAGAGGCCAGCATTTGTAGATCGGCAGCGCTCAGTTCGCGGCTGTCTAGCCACCCGTGGGGCAGATGTGGGGTTTTGGCGCGTCCGGTCCGCCCCCTGCTGCCGCCAGCTGCTGGTGGGTATTTTTGGTCCAGGTCGAGGGCGCCCAGGAAGGTGCGTAGTTCTTCGAGGGTTTTCACTAACCCCAGAGCCCGCCGGGTCTGCCCTCCCACGCTGAATCCGCGCAAATACCAGCCAATGTGTTTACGCATTTCCCGCATTGCGCGCGCTTCGTCTGCTAACCAGTTTGCCATTAGTTCGGCGTGGCTCACTACTATGTTGGCGACCTCGCACAAGGTGGGGGTGGCAGTGACGTTGCTACCGGAAAGGGCATGAACCAGGTCCGCAAATATCCAGGGTCGTCCTTGGGCACCCCGACCTACCACAACCCCAGCGCAAGCGGTTTGGGCTATCATGTTGCGGGCGTCCTCGCCGCTGAAAATGTCGCCGTTGCCAAAAACGGGAATTTGGGCGGCACGCACCAGTTCCGCAATTTTTTCCCACCGGGCTCGTCCCGAATAGTATTGGGCGGTGGTGCGCGCATGCAAAGTGATGGCGGCGCATCCGGCGTCGGTTGCTATTTGCAGGCTGTCACGCCAGGTTTGGTGGCCATCGTCTATCCCTAGACGCACTTTCAAGGTTAGCGGTACCGTTGGGTCCTCTCTGTCGATGACCGTGCGGGTGCGTTGCAACAAGTCCACCATCAAAGGAGTTTTCCACGGCAGCGCCGACCCCCCACCTTTGCGGGTAACTTTCGGTACTGGGCAGCCAAAATTGAGGTCAATATGGTCGGCTAAACCCAAACTCACCAATTTGGCGGCGGCACCGGCAGTGGTTTTCGGTTCCACGCCATAAATTTGCACCGAATGCACTGGCTCTTGTGGATCTGGTTGAACCATGCGCAGAGTCTCGGCATTGTCCTCAAGCAGCGCCCGAGCGGTTACCATTTCGGTTACGAACAATCCGGCAGGAGCATAACGGGGGTGCCCCACTGTGTCCTTGCCTAATTCGGTTAGGGCTTTTTCCGCCATATTTCGGCAAAGACGCCGGAAGGGTACGTCAGTAACGCCCGCCATGGGGGCCAGCATTAGTGGCGTTCCCAGGGCGAGCGTGCCAATTTCGAGGACGCCGCTACGCAATTCCTATCCGGTCAATCAGGTAGTTGCGAACTTTATCGAGGCTGACCCGGTCTTGGGTCATGGTGTCGCGGTCGCGAATGGTAACCGCGCCGTCCGCTACGGAGTCGAAGTCGTAGGTAATGCAAAGTGGGGTACCAATTTCGTCTTGGCGGCGGTAACGCCGTCCTACAGCCCCCGCGTCGTCGTATTCCACGTTCCAGAGTTTGCGCAGTTCGCGCGCCAGTTCGCGGGCAGGTCCTTGTAGTTCCGGCTTGCGCGACAGTGGCAGTACCGCAGCTTTTACGGGGGCCAGACGCGGGTCGAGGCGCAATACGGTCCGCTTGTCCACCCCACCTTTTGCGTTAGGAGCTTCGTCCTCGTGGTAAGCATCCACCATAAATGCCATCAAGGAACGCGTCAATCCCGCCGATGGTTCGATGACGTAGGGGATCCACCGTTCGTTATTTTGTTGGTCGTAGTAATCCAGTTTCGCCCCAGAGATTTCGGCGTGCGTAGACAGGTCATAGTCGGTACGGTTGGCGATGCCTTCCAATTCGCCCCACTGGGAGCCTTGGAAACCGAACGTGTACTCAATGTCGACGGTGCGTTTAGAGTAGTGCGATAGTTTTTCTTGGGGATGTTCATACAACCGCAGATTTTCCGGGTTTATTCCAAGGTCGACATACCACTTTAAGCGTTCGTCGATCCAGTGTTGGTGCCATTCTTCGTCAGTTCCGGGCGCAACGAAAAATTCCAGTTCCATTTGTTCAAATTCGCGGGTGCGGAAGATGAAGTTACCGGGAGTAATTTCGTTGCGGAAGGATTTTCCGATCTGCGCAATACCAAATGGCGGCTTCATGCGCGCCGAGGTCATCACGTTGGTGAAGTTCACGAAAATACCTTGGGCAGTTTCGGGGCGCAGGTAGTGCAGTCCGCTTTCGTCATCTACTGGACCCAAGTAGGTTTTGAGTAGCCCAGAGAAGGCTTTTGCTTCGGTCCACTGTCCGCGCGCACCACAGTTGGGGCACGGAACGTCCACCATTTGCACGTCTTCTTCACTGATGCCTTTGCGCTCGGCGTACTGTTCTTTAAGTTCGTCCTCGCGCAGACGCCGGTGGCAGGACTGACATTCGGTCAGGGGATCGGTGAAGGCTTGGACGTGCCCGGATGCTTCCCAGACTTTGCGCGGCAATATTACCGACGAGTCCAAACCGACCACGTCTTCACGACCACGCACTATGGCTGCCCACCACGCTTTTTTGATGTTTTCTTTCAGTTCCACGCCCAAGGGTCCGTAATCCCAGGCCGAGCGGGTGCCGCCGTAGATTTCGCCGCACGGGTAGACAAAGCCGCGCCGTTTGGCGAGCGAAATGACTGAATCAAGACGTGAAGTTGCCACGAATACTCCTTGTGTTGGCGCGCACCTGGCTGATGCGCGTGCCTGTTAATACTACTAAAACCAAGTATTTTATGAAGAATATGGTATTTTCCGAGGATGCCTACCAAGGAAATTGCTGAAGTTTAGCTGGATTTTGCGGAAATTTTTCGCCAATCTCACCTTTGTTGCAAATCATTATCATTAGTCTTATGGTCGAAATATGAAGAAACGTTACATTGCTGCGCTTGCCGCATTTGCTTTTCCCCTGACCGCCTGTGGCGGCTCCAACGCCGCGACAGCGGACGAATTGAACGTTTTGACTAGCTTCTATCCGCTGCAATACTTGGCCCAAGAAATTGGTGGGAACCATGTTAAGGTTTCCAATTTGACCCCCGCTGGTGGCGAACCGCACGACCTAGAATTGAACACTAAGGATGTGGCCGCTATTGGTGATTCTGCGGTAGTTATCTATCAAAAGGGTTTCCAAAAAGCAGTCGATGACGCCGTGAAACAAACTTCTCCTAAACACGCAGTAGACGTTAGCGGCGCCGTAAAACTGGTGCCTATGAAAGACCACGAAGTCCAAGATGCTGACGTTTCCGACGAGGACGCTAAGACAAAGAAAGACGCCTCGGAAGCCGACCACGAGGATGCCCACGGCGACGAGCACGGTCACGACCATGATGGTTTAGATCCTCACTTTTGGCTGGATCCGGCACGGATGAAGGAGGCTGTGCCACTTGTAGTGAAGGGCTTGTCAGATGCTGCCCCAAACCACAAGGCAGACTTTGAAAAGAATGGTCAAGAGTTGGTGAAAAAGCTGGAAAACCTGGATTCTAGTTACCAAAACGGGCTGAAACAATGCAAGCTGGACACCATTATTGTTAGCCACGAAGCGTACGGCTACATGGCTGCCAAATATGGTTTCAAACAAATTGGTTTGGCGGGATTCGATCCCGAGCAGGAAGCTTCGCCTGCGCAACTGAAAAAAATCGAACAAGTCGCGAAATCTAAAGGCATCACCACTATCTTCAGCGAAGATAAGATCAACACCAAGACTGCTCAGACTATGGCAAAGGACTTGGGTATCAAATCTGAAGTGCTGAACCCGCTCGAATCCCTTTCGGATGCCAAGATGACTTACGACAGCGAAATGAAAGCCAACCTGCAAAAGCTGAAAGCAGCCTTGCAGTGCCAGTAGCCGTCTCCATCCAAAACTTGCGCGTCGACCTCGGCGGACAAATAATTTTGCACGATATTTCTCTAGAAGTGGAGACCGGAAGCGCCCTCGCCCTAATGGGTCCCAACGGTTCTGGCAAATCCACGTTGGTAAAAACCATTACCGGGATAAACCCTATAGCTGGTGGTCGCATAGCAGTTTTTGGAACAGAAGCCCAGGAGGCTCGGCAAAGTTCCCTGTGGCAAAAAGTTGGTTACGTCCCGCAGCGTTTCACTGCCGCTGCGGGCGTTCCCGCCACCGCCCTCGAAGTAGTGATGTCTGGTCTGCTGGGCAAAGGACGGCTGCTGCGACGGCGCGGAGACAAACAAAAAGCACTTACCGCCCTCGAAATAGTCGGTTTGGCACACCGCGCAAAAGAAAGTGTGCAAACCTTTTCAGGAGGTCAACAACAGCGCGTCCTAATTGCGCGGGCACTAGTTCGCAACCCCGAATTACTCATAATGGATGAACCCACCGCGGGAGTAGACCACATCAGCCAAGAAGCCTTCGCGCAAACCGTCAAACAATTCCACGAGCAAGGTAAAACTCTCATAATAGTGCTACACGAATTGGGCGTCCTCAAACCGCATATTTCCCGGACCGTACATTTGCAAGGCGGACACCTGCGCACCGACGGAACCGCTGACGGCGGTCACCATTTCCAGTCGACTCCCCCGCCACTTACCCCTACGCTCACGGGAGGTCCACTAAATGCTTAACGAATTTTGGACACTACTATCTACTCCATTTATGCAGCGCAGCCTCATAGTGGCAGTCCTAGTTGGCATTTCCGCCCCCATCATAGGCACCTACCTGGTACAACGGCGTTTGGCGCTACTAGGTGACGGCATTGGGCACGTTTGTTTGACCGGAGTGGCACTGGGGTGGTTTATTGGCAACACTGTGGGGTTCGTGCGCGCCGACTCCTTAGCAATTCCTGGCGCCGTGGTTGCCGCCGTGGTGGGGGCTATCCTCATCGAGGTCGTTCGCGAACGTGGGCAAACCAGCGGCGATGTGGCACTTTCCTTACTTTTTTACGGAGGAATCGCGGGCGGCGTCCTCATAATGGGACTGGCAGGAGGTACCACCGCGAACCTGAACGGGTACTTGTTTGGTTCCCTCGCCTCAGTTTCGTGGTCAGACGTAGTAATCACGGCAATTCTTGCCACTCTCATCATTGGCGTGGGCGTAGGCTTACTGCCCTCACTGTTTAGCCTGTGCCACGACGAGGAATTTGCGCGCGCCTCCGGTTTACCCGTCAAATTTCTCACTACCTTAATCGCGGTGGTGGCGGCATTGACGGTCTCCACGGCGATGCGCGTGGTGGGCGTGTTACTGGTTTCGGCACTAATGATAGTGCCCGTCGCTATCGCCCAGTTGGTGTCGCGGAGTTTTCGCGAAACCATGTCCATTGCTACCGTAATGGGCGTATGTTTGTGCCTGTTCGGATTGATTATTTCCTATTTTTACCCAGTATCCTCAGGAGCAACAATAGTATGCGCGGCAATCGCAGTTTACGCGCTGGTAGCGATATTTAGGCCAGTCATACTAAAGATCCGATAGGGTTAGGTCATGAGGAACACTAAGCAGCGCGAAGCCGTAAAAGCGTTTTTGGAAGGAAAAAAAGCGTTTTTTTCCGCGCAACAAATTTTTACGCAAATGGTTGCCGAGGGGACCGAAATCAGCCTTCCTACCGTGTACCGGAACTTGCAGCGCTTGGCTGACCTTGACGAAGTCGATGTCATATCTGTCGAGGGCGAATCCCTATATCGGATTTGCGCCACCGACCACCATCACCACCATTTGGTGTGTCGCTTGTGTGGCAAAACTGTAGACATCGCCGGTCCCGAGTTTGAACGGTGGGTTCATAACGTAGCGGACCAAGCCGGTTTTTCCGAGGTGACTCACTCTGTGGACATTTTTGGTATTTGTAAAAAATGTCACGAGGACGATGCCGACTAAAACTTGAGCTTGCGTTTCGCCCTCGTAATAACTGCGGTTTTCGGGGCTACACGTCTGTTACTGCCTGACTTTATCTACCGCGCCCCCAAAGCGTCGTTCTCTACCCGCGTAAGCTGCAATTTCGTCCCACAGATGTTCGCGGCGAAACTGCGGCCAGGGCAAATCTACGAAGGACATTTCCGCGTAGGCGCACTGCCACAACAAAAAATTACTAAACCGGGACTCGCCCGAAGTGCGAATCAGCAAATCGACCTCGGGAACATCCGGCAAATACAAGTGGGAAGCGAAAGTTTTTTCACTAATTTGACCAGGTTTCAACTCCCCTTTTACCACCCGTGAAACTATTTTTGTCGCCGCATCCGCGATTTCGGCACGCCCCCCATAATTGAGGCACATTATTAGGTCCAGGGTGTGGTTATGCTTTGTTTGTTCCTCTGCCACTTCCAGTTCGCGAATAACACTAGTCCACAATTTGGGACGCCGACCACTCCAGCGCACGCGCACTCCCCAACTATCCAGTTCATCGCGCCTCGCCCGCAACACTTTCCGGGAATATCCCATCAAGAAACGCACCTCAGCGGGTGATCGCCGCCAATTTTCGGTACTAAACGCATACACACTCAAATACCGCACCCCTGCCTCGATGGCACCTGCAATGGTGTCCATCAGCGATATTTCCCCCGCTTCATGACCAGCTGTTCGCGGTAATCCCTGGGAATTTGCCCACCTGCCATTACCATCCATAATTATTGCCACGTGCTGAGGTGAAGGACCCAGCGGCGGAACCAAACCCGCGAACGGCGCGCGTACTTTTTCAGTCATGGTCTAACTCTAATAGCGGTAAAGATTTGATGCGACGCTCCAAATGCCACTGGGCGTAGGCCGCTACCAGACCGCCCACTTTTCGCACCGTCGCGCTCGACGCGTGCGCCAATGCCTCCCAATTGCCATAACGCAATGCCGCCAACACTTGCGCGTCGTCCGCGGAAATTCCCACCGCCGCGCTGGTCCGATGGACAGCACACAACAAACCGCCACTAACCACGGAAAACGCCTCCAATTCTGCGGCGCTGCCACAGTTAGCGCACTCTGTACACGAAGGTGCCCATCCCGCAATTGCCAGTGCGCGCAGAATGTAGGAATTCATTACTAAGGCGCCGCTTTGACGCCGATTTGCCAAGGCGTGTAAGGCGCCGCGAAGCAACTGGTACTGCTCGGCAGTGGGGGCGCCCTCGGCAGTGATCTTTTCCGCCACTTCTAACATGACTGTGCCCGCAGTGTAAAGGGAATAATCGGCGGCAATCAGATTTCCGTACGCGGCGATTGTTTCAACCTGCGTAAGAGTATCGAGATTTTTTCCACGGTATGCTTGAAAATCAATATTTGAGAATGGTTCCAAGCGGGCCCCGAACTTCGATTTTATGCGCCGCACCCCTCGCGCAACCACCCGAACCAGCCCAAAATTAGCCGTCAAAATGCTGATAATTCGGTCTGCTTCTCCCAGTTTATGCGTGCGCAAAACGACACCTTGATCTCGATAAGTGCGCACAGGAACCTCCGTGACTTTCATCATGTTTGCGAAAAAATTACTATTTCCAGTTTGCACTTTTAAATTTCACGTCACAAAAATTAGATTAGGGGTTTCTCTATAAGAAATTTTTGTCGAACGAAAGATTGGACCCGATGAGCGCGCATCCCACTCCACTATCCGAAACGAAACGCACGTTTTTTGGTCACCCTTACGGGCTTATGACTCTATTCACCACCGAAATGTGGGAACGCTTCAGCTACTATTCGATGCGCGCTATCCTGCTGTACTTCCTCATCGATGTCACTACCAACGACGGTTTGGGGTTGGAAAAGGGAATCGGCGAGGCGCTCACGCAGGTTTACTCAGCTTCTGTATTCCTACTTGCCGTAATTGGCGGGTGGGTAGCCGACCGAGTCTGGGGTCCGCGACGGGCAACCTTGTACGGTGGAATCGTTATTGTTATCGGTCACGTCCTCCTTGCTCTGCCCATAGTAGTTACCTCCTACTTGGGCATTATGTTTGTGGCGCTGGGCACTGGGTTGCTAAAACCTAACATTTCCACCATGGTGGGTGCCCTCTACTACAACGACGATCCGCGCCGTGACGGTGGCTTTTCCATCTTCTACATGGGCATCAACATAGGTTCCCTAGTGTCGCCTTTCGCAGTTGCAGCAGCCCGCAACTGGGGCGGCTACCACGCCGGTTTCTCTGTGGCAGCCATCGGCATGGCCGTAGCCCTAATACTGTTCATCTTTGGACGCAAGAACCTGCCCGCTGACGTCGACCATGTCCCCAACCCTCTTTCGGCAGAAGAAAAGAAGAAAGTCACCCTGGCGGTACTGGGCGCCCTCGTAATTGTCGCCATTTTGATGAGCATCTACAATCGCTTCACGGGTGTGGGCATAATAGTTACCGTCATCGACACCCTGTCGCTTTTCTCGGTACTGGCACCTATCACTTATTTCATTGTGATGTTCAAGAGCCCACAAGTCACCTCCGCCGAACGCAGCCGCCTGGCAGCGTTCATTCCACTGTTCTTAGCTGCGATGCTGTTCTGGATGATATTTGAACAAGCCGCGTCCTCAATGTCTTCCTTCGCTAAAGACAATACCGAGCTGAATACTGGGTTTGTTACTATCAATCCCGAATGGTTCCAGTCTGTGAACCCCATCTTCATCGTCGCCCTCACCCCCATTTTTGCTTCGTTCTGGAGCCACTGGGGCAGCCGCATCCCTACCGCCACGAAGATTACTATCGGCATTGGTCTTGGCGGTCTGTCCTTCATCTGGCTAGGTGTATGGGCTGGAGTTTATTCCGGAGTGAAAGCTCCTTGGTGGGTATTGTTCCTGACCTTCATTATTCAAACGGTGGGCGAATTGTTCCTTTCCCCTGTTGGCTTGGCGGCTACCACCATGTTGGCACCGCGCGCTTTCAAGAGCCAGGCAATGGCACTATGGTTCCTCGCTTCCGCTTCGGGGCAAGCAATTGCCGCACAGACTTTGAAGGCAACTGCAAACATGTCTAACACCAGCGTGTTCATTTCGACAGGCGCTGTCGCCCTGATCTTCACGGTCATTTTGGCCGCGCTGAACCCGTGGATTGGTCGCCATATCCACACTCAAGAAGCCAAGTAGCCAAGTAGCACAGAAAGCAATTGGGTGGAACCAGGTATTGTGTGGTTCCGCCCAATCTTTTATGTGAGAGTTTTCGCGTTACTAACTTTGGTGAAAACTACTTACTTCGGCACGACTCGGAGAATAGGCGCCATTGTGAGAAACCGTTATCGCCGAGGTCGTTGCCGCCCTTTGGAGTGCATCTGCAAGTTCCGTCTTGCTGTCACCACGCAACTTGCCACTATCCCCAAGCAATCCGGCGTCCGCAAGCCCCGAAAGTAACCCTGCCATGAAGGAATCCCCTGCCCCCACAGTATCTGCAACAGCTATTTGCAAAGGAGGCACCCGAAGTTTCGTGCCATCTTGCATGTAAGCAGTGGCACCTTTACTACCTTGGGTAACAACTACTACGCTCGGTCCTATTTGCAGCCACTTTTTTGCAACTTCAGCAGGATTTTCGCCAAAGTATAGCCACGCCAGATCTTCGTCTGAGGCTTTCACTACGTCGGCTAATTCCACCATTTGTAAAACGCGCCGAAGCGCCTCGGATTTGGCAGGCATAATATCCGGTCTGATGTTGGGATCGTAGGACAAGGTGGTACCCGCCTGTTGCGCGCACTGTTGCGCAAGCGCAATGACTTTTTGTGCGCCTGGGTCCAAAACTG
Source organism: Actinomycetaceae bacterium (assembly GCA_030528145.1). GTDB lineage: Bacteria > Actinomycetota > Actinomycetes > Actinomycetales > Actinomycetaceae > Winkia. The sequence continues at coordinate 25,239 of JAUMZK010000009.1, read as the reverse complement.
TGGAATATGATCCCACGTGGAGGTGCCCGATTTGGTCGACAGCGGAAATTTCGGGCAAATCCCATTCCAAATCGAATTCGTAGGTGGCATGACCGTCCCCATCTATGAGGGCGGTGGCAACCGTGGTGCGCACAGCCCCGTTGCTGCCAGTAGCAACGGGGATTTGCGCGCCTTGCAAATAGGCTTCCAGTTTGGCGCCGAGGTGGTCATTGGCCCACCAGGAGGCAAAACGAACGTTGTGTCCCAACTTTTTCAGCCCACAGGCGACATTTAGTATGCTGCCGCCCACGTGCTCGGTGACTTCACGCTCGCGTTTTACTACGTCGATCAATGCCTCCCCGGCACACAAAAATTTTCGCATTATTTGCCTTGTTTTAGAGCCTCTAGTGACGCCACGAATGCGTCCGTAAGGAACTTTGTATCGTCTTCAGTGACGCACAGTGGCGGACACAAACGAACAGTTTTTTCATGTGTGTCCTTTGCGAGGATACCGCGTTCCATCAGTTCTTCGCACATTTGCCGTGCCGTGCCGACTGCAGGATCAATGTCCACACCGATCCAAAGTCCCATTGCACGATAACTGTCAATACCCTTTCTTACCAGGGTTTCGAGGACGGATACTACTTCTGCGCCGCGTTCTTTCGCAGCTTTTTGGTAGGTTCCCTCTTGCATCATCTGACACACTTCGTGCCCGATGGCGGCGGCAAGCGGGTTGCCACCAAAGGTGCTGCCATGCTCACCTGGGCGCAAAGTCCCCATAATTTCACGTTTGCCTACCACTGCGGATACCGGATATACACCGCCCCCGAGGGCTTTGCCTAGCGTCATCATGTCCGGGCGGACACCGGTCATTTCGGTTGCGAAAGTGTAGCCGGTGCGACAGAAACCAGACTGCACTTCGTCAAAAATCAGCAATACATTGGCGTCGTCGCAAGCTTTGCGTAAACCCTTGAAGAATTCTGAGTCTGGAATAATGACACCGGCTTCACCCTGAATGGGCTCAGTCAACACTGCGACTGTGTTTTCATCAATCAATTCTGCAGCAGCGGCTGCATCCCCAAAGGGCGCGATCTTAAATCCGGGAGTGTAAGGACCGAAGTCTTCCTTGGCTACCGGGTCGTCACTAAAGGAAATAATGGTGGTTGTACGCCCGTGAAAGTTCCCTGCCATAACAATGATATTGGCTTTTTCCGCTTCCACACCCTTTACGCGATAACCCCAGTGGCGCGCCAATTTGATGGCGCTTTCAACGGCTTCGGCGCCCGTGTTCATGGGAAGAACCATGTCCATGTGTGTTAGTTCGCAAAGCGCCTTCGCGAATTCACCTAATTGGTCCGTGTGAAATGCTCGCGAGGTCATGGTCACTTTGCCCAGTTGGTCAATGGCTCTGTTGATAATTCTTTCGTTGCGGTGCCCAAAGTTCAGTGACGAGTATCCGGCCAAACAGTCAAGATACTTTTTCCCGTTAATGTCCCACACCCAGGGACCTTCAGCCCGAGAAAGAACCACCGGCAACGGGTGGTAGTTGTGCGCAACATAAGCTTGTTCCAGTTCTAGATATTTTTGGGTATTCTCCATCAAATCGCCTCCTTTGTTGAGTTGTCGGTAATTCCATTGTGTACCCAAAATCCTGAAAGCGAAACCAAAAACGCGAGCAATTTTAGGACTTAAGTAATAAAAATGCCCATCCGCTTTACAGATGGGCATTTTACTGCCGTTTTACTTTGCGAAATGCTCAGCAAGAGCAATCAGGGTGCGTACCGACATACCGGTACCGCCAGCCGGAGTGAAACCGTAAGCTTCGCCCTCGTTATTAGCCGGACCGGCAATGTCCAGGTGCGCCCACATGATGTCCTTGCCAACGAATTTCTCTAAGAATGCACCAGCCACCAACGCGCCGCCCCACCGATTGTGCCCACCGGAACGGAAGTCCGCATACTTGGTTTCCAACTTCTTGCGAATGAATGGCGTAATGGGCAGGTGCCAGAATTCTTCGTCGGTAGCCGCTGCTGCCGCCTGAACCGCCTCCGTGGCACGGTCGTCATTAGTCATGAATCCGGCAATGTTTTCGCCAAGCGCCACCATACACGCCCCAGTCAACGTCGCAACGTCAACAATCATGTCCGGTTGGTCTTCACTGGCGCGCGCAATAGCATCAGCCATCACCAGGCGCCCTTCCGCGTCCGTGTTGTAGTTTTCTACCGTATGACCACCGTACATGTTCAAAACATCATCAACCCGGTAGGAACTGCCAGAAGGCATATTTTCCGCCATCGACGCATACGCAGTCGCTTGCACTTTGATTCCGAGGTCGGAGATCGCTTTAATTGCCGAAATTACAGCACCGGCGCCTGACATGTCGTATTTCATGCCCAACATTGCCCCACCGGTCTTAATGTCCAGACCACCACTGTCAAAAGTGATGCCCTTACCAACCAAAGCCAGGTGGAACTTAGCGCCTTCGGGTTTGTAGCTCATGCGTACCAGGCGCGGTTCACGAGCAGAACCGCCCCCCACCGCCAAAATACCACCGAAACCGCCCTCAGTTAGTGCCGCTTTGTCAAGAATTTCAACCTTTACGCCACTGTTGCTCAAATACTGTTCGGCACTAGCTGCAAAAGTTTCCGGGTACAAAGTATTTGGTGGGGTGTTTCCCCAATCGCGTGCCTGCACTACTGCAGCCGTAGCAATGCGTGCCCGCTCCACGACCGCCGCAAATTCTGCCGGTGCCACCACTTTAATGGTGGCAATAGGCGCATCCACGTTCGCATTAGTAACTTTACGAATCTGGTAGGCGCCCAAGAAGGCGCCCTCGGCAACCGCCTGAACCAAATCGGCGTCCGCAACGCCAGTACACACCGTTACGGTAGCGCCACTAGCAACGCCTTGCAGGTGTCGCAAAGCCGACCCAACGCCCTCGCGAATTTCTGCCCGCGAGCCCTGACCAAATCCGGCCACCACCACGGTGGGCTCGGCTTTCGGGAAAATGGTTACAGACTCGGTGCTGACATCAGCCCCCAGTGCCTCAGCCATTTCCAAAACGTCCTTGCCGTATGCGTCCTGGTACGTGCGGTCCGCAACGTCGCAGTCACAATACTTTTGCAAGGCCTCTTTGGTACCGCCCAAACCCAGCACCACAAAATCGGTTTCGTCTACACAGGTAACATGTTGTAACTCAGTCATACTTCTACTGTACTAGCAAGCCCAAACCCACCCAAAGATAGGCACAAACGTCCTTACGATGAACGATTTAGTGCAGAAATGACTGCCTTGTAAGAAGCTTTAGTATTGATAGATCAGTACCCGCGCCCCCAATGATTTGGTCTCCTATTTGCGCCTTTATGTAAGCAGTTGCCTGCGCATCTGTACCCGCTCAGAGCATGTTCCGAATTCCATCACGCGCATCGCGATGCCAGCTTTGTCTAAATCCTCCACGAAAGCGCCCCTGGGACCGTGATAATTTACCTGCGTTACGCACCATATTCAGAGGTTTTGGTGGCGCCTGGATGCCGTCACGCAAATTGGTGGAAAGCCACCGTGGCGCCCGCAAAATTATTTGGTCAAGCCAGGTGCGCAACGGCAAAGTGAAAGGATTGCTGCGGTGGTTGGGAACATACTTTTCCACCGACATGGGACGGGGTTGCTAATTTACCATTTGCCACTGGTGCGCATAATCACCTAGAGACCTAAACGTCCAAGCATTTTCGGGTCAGATTGCCAATCTTTAGCAGTGCGCACGTGCAGGTCCAAATACACGCGCCGCCCTAAATACTGCTCGATGTTTTGGCGCGAAACGGTGCCAATGTGCTTTAGTCGCGCCCCGCCCTTGCCAATAATTATGGCTTTTTGGCTGTCGCGTTCTACATAAACGTTTACGTGAATGTCCAAAAGCGGGCGCGACTTTTGTCCTTTTACACGATCGCGTTCAATGATTTCTTCAACTTGGACCGCCAACGAGTGCGGCAATTCTTCACGCACGCCTTCCAGTGCGGCTTCGCGAATAAATTCGGCGATCATTTTTTCGTCCGACTCGTCAGAAAGCGCATCGAGGGGATATAGGGGCGGCGAGGGCGGCAAGTATTTTAACGCCACGTCTACAAGCACATCTACTTGCTTATTTTTCTTTGCTGACACCGGCACAATTTCAGCCCAGTCCCCCAGTTGCGCAACTTCTGTCAGGTGTTCCAACAAACGCCCTTGGTCTACTAGGTCAGTTTTGGTAACTACAGCGATTACGGGCACTTTCACGTCGCGCAATTCCCGTGCTATAAAGCGGTCGCCAGGACCCACTTTTTGGTCTGCGGGCATACAAAAAAACACCAGATCAACCTGAGTTAAAGCCTCGCGAACTTGGTCATTGAGGCGTTTTCCAAGCAGCGTACGCGGACGGTGATACCCCGGCGTGTCCAGCAAAATTAATTGTCCTATATCAGTTGAGTGCACCCCGCGAATAGTATGCCTGGTAGTTTCGGGGCGCATTGACGTAATCGCAATTTTTTGCCCCACAATAGCGTTAGTCAGCGTCGATTTTCCCACATTTGGGCGACCGACAATTGTGGCAAAACCCGCTACATAATCGGGACTAACTTCTGGAAATTGCGCCTTTTCTGCCGTTTTTTCGGCGAGGGCGGATGGTCCTGTCATCAGTGCTTCGTCACTGGGAAATTGCATTTTTAGGCTCCTGAAGTTTGCTGACTATTACTGTTTGAATGGTACGCCGCCGCCCGGTTGCTGGTCCGGCTTGTAGTTTTAGGCCCTGCGCGGTCCCTACCATTCCCGCCAATGGTACTTTACCCAAAGATTTAGCAAGCAGACCAGCGACTGTGTCGACGTCCTCGTCATCTATTTCCAAACCGAGCAGTTCCGAAAGGTCACCCAGTTCCATTTTCGCGGGCACTTCCCAACCGCCCTGTATTTCTTTTGGCTCTGGTTCGGAATGGTCGTGTTCATCGACGAGGTCGCCCACCAATTCTTCGATTAAATCTTCCAGAGTAATCAGCCCAGATATACCACCGTATTCGTCCACAAGCATTGCCATATGGTCCCCGTTTGCTTGCATTTTACGCAGCAAATCATCCGACAGCATCATTTCGGGCACAAACAAGATGGTGCGCATCATTTGGTGGACGGGAGCCGTAAGGGCTTCTTCACCCCGATGAGTCCTGCCCAACACGTCTTTTAGGACGAGAACGCCGCGCACGTCATCAAAATCAGTTCCGATTACCGGCAGGCGAGAAAAACCTGAGTCTACAAACAGGGCTAATGCTTCTGCGCCGGTGGCGTCCTTGTCAATTGAGACCATGTCAGTGCGGGGAACCATTATTTCCCGCACCAAAGTGGTTCCCAGTTCGAAGACGCTACGCAGCATTTCGCGGTCTTCGTCCTCAATTTCCAGCTGTTCGTCCTCGCCCATTTCAGCGACCATTTCTTTGAGGTCTTCTGCCATGAGGGCGCGCATTTCGGCTTCGGTCAACGGGGATGGATGCAGTTTCATATAGCTTTCTATCACAGGACGCAGCAGCAATATTAGACGCCGCATAGCCCCCGCCAAGGCAAGTGCTAAAGGTTCGGCGAAGCGCTGACCTAAATATGCCCCAAACAGTACCGAAAGAAGACCCGTCAATACGGCTGCCACCAGGAACGATACCAACAGTGTCAACCAAGTCGACCAATTTGGCAGCTCAAATACAATAACCACACAAACCGTGGCAAAAACACTAAACGTAGAGAGCAACGCACGCGCACACAGTGACGCCACCGCGCGCCTTTGCATGACAAACAGTAGTGCCTGCGCACGTTTGTTGCCCGCTTCAATTAAATCTTCGGCACGCGCCTTGGTCATGCGCGCCAACGCTTCGTCTAAAGCTGATGCCAAACCTGTTAAAAACAGGCTGAGGGCGGCGGCAAATACCAAAAAGCTCATCGGCGGGACAAAAACGTAAGCAACAATTTGCGTTGCAAATCGAACATTTCTTTCTTTTCGTCCTCGTCCACATGGTCATAACCCAGCAAGTGCAAAATACCGTGCGTCGCCAACAGCAGCATTTCTTCGCTGGCACTATGCCCGGCTGCATGCGCCTGATTCGCCGCCACCTGCGGACAGATGACAATATCACCCAATGTGCCTTCGGAATATTTGCCGTCCGTTCCGGGGGTCAGTTCGTCCATGGGAAAGCTCATGACGTCGGTAGGACCAGGTAAATCCAGCCAGCGCACGTGCAGTTCTTCCATAGGCTCTGGTTCAATAAAAACAATTGTCAGTTCCGCATGCGGAGACACTTTCATTTCTTTCAAAACGAAACTGGCGAGGGCAGAGAATTCCGTTTCATCAATGCGAACATCCGTTTCATTAATAATTTCAGTGGCCATATCCGTGCCTTACGTCTTGGGATTCACGTCTTTCGTACGCATCAATAATGTCGCCAACCAGAGAATTTCGCACCACGTCAGCACTGGTAAAATGGCAGAAGCGAATGCCGTTAAGACCTTGCAAAACTTCTTCGGCATCGCGCAATCCGGATTTTTTCCCCGCCGGCAAGTCCACTTGGGAACTATCCCCCGTAATTACCATCGTGGAATTAAACCCCAGACGCGTCAAAAACATTTTCATTTGCAACGCCGTAGTGTTTTGAGCTTCGTCCAAGATGATAAACGCATCGTTGAGGGTACGCCCCCGCATGTACGCCAAAGGAGCCACTTCAATGGTTCCGGCCTCGCGAAATTCACTGAGTGTCTCCGCTTCTAACATATCCCCGAGGGCGTCATAAACTGGTCGCAAATAAGGGTCCACTTTTTCCGTTAAAGAACCCGGCAAATACCCCAAAGATTCCCCTGCTTCCACCGCCGGGCGGGTAACAATAATGCGGCGCACCTGCCCATCGAGGAGCTTTTGTACCGCCTTGGCAATTGCCAGGTAGGTTTTGCCCGTACCCGCAGGTCCCAGCCCAAAAATAACGGTCGCTTCTTCCATTGCCTGGGCGTATTCCCTTTGCCCTTCGGTGCGCGGTCGGACCGAGCGTCCTCGGGAAGAGAGCACCGCCGCTGTCAGAGATTCCGCAGGAACAGCCTGGTGTTTTTTCAATAGGGCGATGGCGTGGGAAACTTCTTCTGGTTCCAGCGGGGTTCCCAAACGCGCCAAGGATACTAGTTCGCGAAGTAAGGATGCGGCGATCTCTACATCTGCATCAGGTCCCGTAATAGCAATTTTTTGGTCGCTGGGCGCAATATCTACACCTGGTAACCCTTTTTCTATGGCTTTTAGCGACGCGTCTGCAGGACCAAAAATACCTACTGGTGACACGTTTTCGGGAATAGTTACAGTTTGCACAGCTGCTCCTTGGAACTGATGCTTCCACTTCAATTCTATCTTCTCCAAGTGCCCCACGTGCCAGCAATATAAGCTAACGCCGCGGGTCCCGCGCTGGCAGCACGCAACACCGTTTTGCCTAGACGCACCAGCTGCGCCCCGGCATCACACAAAGCCTTAGTTTCGTCCTCGCCAATTCCTCCTTCAGGGCCGACGATCAGCACTATTTCTTCGCTTTGCGGCGTTATTTGCGTCAGGGGTGTTATGGCTTCTTCATGCAGCACGAGGACGGTTGCCCCTGCTGTCGTCTTTTCACTAACGTAGGCGACTAACTCCTTAGTGTTATGCACGGCAGAGACCTGTGGTTGAAAGGCGCGACGGGATTGTTTGGTGGCACTGCGTACCACTCCCAGCCATTTTTGCCTCCCCTTTTCAGCTTTCGGACCGTTCCAACGCACAATTGTACGTGCGCTTTGCCACGGAATTATGTGCCATACGTCCAGTTCAGTAGCCGTTTCTATGACCGTTTCACCGCGCCCGCCTTTTATCAAAGCCTGCACCAAAGTGACCTTCAGCGCGGGTTCATCTTCACAAGTAACGGCATAAACTTTCAGTTGGGCAGCAGCTTTCGCCACACCCACTACGGAACAGGTACCCCGGTAACCCAAACCGTCAACCAGGTCAACGTCCTCGCCCACCTGTAAACGCCGCACAGTTACGGCGTGGCGCCCCTCGCTGCCATCCAAAGTGACCGTTTTGCCGACCTTGGGTCGACCCGTAAAAAAGTAGACAGGTCTGGTCATCGGCCTGCAAATTTGTCACGTAGGCGGCTGAAAACTCCGCCCTCGTTACGATGCACCGGAGTGAAAGAATCTTCGTGACGATCCCCGGCAAATTCGCGTAGCAATTCAGTCTGCCGCTCACTCAAATTTCGCGGCACCTCAACTTCGATGTGAACGTACAAATTGCCTCTACTGTTGCGGTGCAAGTGCGTGATTCCGCGCGAACGCAACGTCAACTGTTCGTTTGGCTGCGTCCCAGGCGCCACCTCTATTTCTTCATTTCCATCCAGGGTTTCCAGGCTAAATTTTGTGCCTAATGCAGCCGAAGTCATTGGCAACCTGATAGTAGTGTGCAAGTCATCGCCCTCACGTACGAACACTTTATGAGGACGTTCGTGTATTTCAAAGTACAAATCTCCGGCTGGCCCGCCTCCCGGACCTACTTCTCCTTTACCGGACATGCGGATGCGGGTTCCGTGCGAAACACCCGCCGGAATGTCCACATTTACGTCTTTGGTAGCGCGCACTCGCCCCTCGCCGGAACATTCCGGGCAAGGGTCGGGAATAATGTTGCCGTATCCACTACAAGCTGGACAGGGCGCACTGGTAACCATTTCTCCTAAAAATGACCGTACCGCGCGTTGCACTGAACCGCGGCCACCACAAGATTCGCACGTGCGCGGACTGGTCCCCGGCTTGCAGCATGATCCTTCGCAAGTCGGACACAGATTAGCCGTGTGTACCGACACTTTCTTTGTGGTCCCAAAAGCCACTTCTTCTAGGCTCAGGCTGATAACTGACAGCGAGTCCTGCCCGCGCCTCCCCCTGGGTACGGGTCCACTTTGAGAAGTGGCAGCACTGAAAAAGGTCTCGAATAAGTCGGAAAAACCGAAACTTTCCCCCTCAAAAGAATTCGTTCCCCCCATGTCGTATTTCCGCCGCCGCGCCGGATCGGACAATGTTTCGTAGGCGACACTAACTTCTTTGAAAGCTTCCTCGGATTGCGCGCCTGCCCGGTCTGGGTGCAGTTTGCGCGCAAGCTTGTGGTATGCCCTCTTAATTTCTTGTTGGCTGGCGTCCCGTGACACGCCGAGGACTTCATAGAAATCTTTCAAAAGTTAACCTTTCGCTAAAAAACGGGTGAGGTAACGAGCCACCGCATTTACGCTACGCATTGTTTTCGGGTAGTTCATGCGCGTTGGACCCACGATTCCCAAGTGCGAGGACATTCCTTCGTTGTAGGTGTATAACCCCGCTACAACGCTGGCCTCAGAGAGCCCATCATGTTTGTTTTCGGCACCTATAGAAACCGCGAGCGCCTCGTTTTTGGCTTCTGCAAATAGGCGCAGAAGGGTTACTTGTTCTTCGAGGACGTCCAGTACAGGTCCGATAGTATTTTCAAAGTCGATTCCTGCGCGCGCCAAGTTCGCAGTGCCTGCCATGACGATTTTGTCCTCGGTTGGGCGGAGCAACATGGTTTCGATGGCGTCCAAGAAGGGGGCGAGGGCGGGGACTGCGGCGCACAGTTCGGACCTGGCGGCGTTTATTTCGCTGGGGATTTTCCCTGCTAACTGTTCGTTTATGGCTATTGTGAGGGCGCGGATGTCGGTGTCGGTGGTGTCGTTTTCGAGGACGACGGGTTTTTGTTCGACCCGTCCGCTGGCGGTTATGACTATGGTCAGAACGTGGTTTTCGCTGAGCGGGACCAGTTCTACGTGACGCAGTTCCGCATTTTGCAGTGATGGGTATTGGACTATGGCTACTTGACCGGTTAGTTGTGCCAGCAGGTGGACGGTGCGGTGGACTACGTCGTCTAGTTCGACTGCGTCCGCAAGGAATTGTTCGATTCCGCGCCGTTCGGGGTCTGAAAGCGGTTTTAGTGTAGCTATTTGGTCGACGAATGCCCGGTAGCCTTTGTCCGTGGGTACGCGTCCCGCCGAGGTGTGGGGTTGGTAAATGTACCCCGCTTCTTCAAGGGCGGCCATGTCGTTGCGGACGGTGGCAGAGGAAACTCCCAGATTGTAGCGTTCTACCAGGGCTTTGGATCCGACCGGTTCGCGGGTGGCAACATAGTCGGTGACTATTGCGCTCAGTATGCTATTTCTGCGCGAATTGACCATGTTACCTCCCTAGAACCATTATTAGCACTTAACACCACTGACTGCTAATTTAGCAAACGGGATGCCTCTAGCGGGCTAGTTGTTGCATAGTCCTCACGAGGTCAATGGCAGCTTCGGCAGCTTCAGCGCCTTTGTCCTCGGCAGATCCGGGCAGTCCGGCGCGCGCCAGGGCTTGTTCTTCAGTATCCACCGTGAGTACCCCGAAGCCAATCGGTATACCGGTTTTCAGCGATACTTCAGTAAGTCCAACAGTGGCTCCCTGGCATACGTAATCAAAGTGGGGGGTATCGCCGCGAATTACTACGCCGAGGGCGACAACCGCGTCTGCGCCTGCCCCTATCGCTGCTTGTGCCCCCAGTGGCAATTCTAAGGATCCTGCGACGCGCACAAGCTTCCATTTGCCGCCTGCTGCTTCTACCGCTTTTTTGGCGCCCTCGATGAGTCCGTTCATTACGGTGTCGTGCCAGCGGGAGGCCACGATGGTTATTTCCAAGTCCGTGCCGTCAACCTTTAGTTGGGGAATTCCACTTCCTGCCATTGTGCTACTTTCTACTAGATTCTGCTGATTTGGTGTTATTTTTCGTATCGGTGGGATGGTCGGGCGGGCGTCCTCGTTATTCTCCAGCACAAACGTCAAGAGTGGAGAAACGGTGACCTAGTTTGGCTTTGGTGCGCAAGTAGCGAATATTGTCCGGACCAACCCCTACTTCTAGGGGCAAGACGTCCACGATTTCGATATTGTCCCCCAGAACTTGTTTGTCGGGATTATTCGTTAGCAAATTGATTCGGGTCATCCCCAAATCGCGCAATATTTCTGCGGCAGCCCCGTATTCGCGCAGGTCTATTGGCCACCCCAACGACAGGTTTGCCTGGGCGGTGTCCTGACCTTGATCTTGCAACGCGTAGGCACGAATTTTTTCCGCCAAACCAATGCCGCGTCCTTCGTGTCCGCGCAAATAAACCACGGCTCCCCCAGTGCGAACGATAATCTCCATAGCTTCACGCAGTTGGGGTCCGCAATCGCAGCGCGCAGAACCAAAGCTGTCGCCTGTCAGGCACTCTGAGTGTACTCGCACGGTCGGCGTCCCCTCATAGTTTCCTTCGGGCACGAGGGCGACGTGTTCCGCCCCGGTTTGCAGGTCGCGGTATGCGCGGATAGTGAAATTGCCGTAGGCTGTGGGCAGTTTGGCGTGGGCAATAAATTTGACGCGCGCCGAAGTGGAACCGGACCCGGCGTCCTCAAAAACCAAATCGTGGTCCTTACGCCACGCCACCAATTCCGCAATAGTAATTATTTGCAGGTCGTATTCGCGCGCCAGTTCTGCAGCGCCACTTTGGCGCATCATAGTGCCATCATCCGCAACTAGCTCGCAAATACCGCCTACTGCTTCTAGGCCGGCAAGGCGCATCAGGTCAACTGCAGCTTCGGTATGTCCGGGGCGAGTCAGCACCCCCCCTGGGCGGGCCCGCAACGGAACCACGTGCCCCGGACGCACCAACGCGGACGGATCCGGCTGTTTTCGTGCCAGCACATGCAGGGTGTGGGAGCGGTCGGCGGCGCTAATACCAGTAGTTACCCCCTGGGCGGCATCGCAAGTCACCGTGTATGCCGTCCGAAAGCTGTCCTGATTCTGGGTCACCATCAGTGGCAGTTCGAGAGCGTCTGCGCGGATTGCGGTCATGGGAGCGCAAATATACCCCGAAGAATGCCGAATAACCCACGCTACCCAGTGTTCACTGGCTGCAGCGGCAGACCAGATGGCATCGACCTCGTTTTCGCGCGCCACATCATCTGCCACCAGAACAGGTTTGCCAGCGCGCAGATCCGCTATTATAAGTGGCAGTTTTTCCGCAAAATTACGCATTTTAGTCCCTTCCCACCAGGCGTGCAGCATATTTTGCCAGCACGTCCATTTCCAGATTCACGGTGGCTCCTTCTGTCAGTTCCCCCAGGTTCGTTGCCGCCAGCGTGGCGGGAATCAACGAAACTTCAAAATAGTTTTCGCCCACCGCACTGACGGTCAAAGACACGCCTTCGAGGGCGACAGACCCCTTGTAAGCCACATATTTAGCCAGTTTTGCAGGCATTTGTATGCGCAGCGTTTCCCATTTTTCGGCTTTGTTGCGCGACAGCACCGTTCCAGTACCGTCCACGTGTCCCTGAACAATGTGCCCGCCCAGTCTGGTGGTTGGCAGCAGGGCGCGCTCCAGGTTCAAAATGGCTCCTATTTCGAGGGCGCCCAGGCTGGTTAACCGCAGGGTTTCTGGCATGACATCGGCAGTAAAACTGGTTTCATCGGTTCCAGTCACGGTCAGGCAGACCCCAGAGACGGCCACGGAATCGCCGTGACTTAAGGAGGAAGTGAAGGGGGCGCTGATGCGCACCGTTACCCCGCCAGCTGAATCGTTCATATCTTCCAGGCAACCAGTAGCCTCTATTAGTCCTGTGAACATTGTTTTCCTTTAGTTTTCTAGTTTTATACGTAAGAGCACGTCCTCGCCAAGACGCGTGGCTTCAGTAAAGGCACCTGTGAAGGCGGCATTTAGCGAGAGCATTGGTAAGTCCAACGATTTTCTTCCTGCCCCCAACAGTTTTGGTGCCACATACACCAATAAGTCATCTACCAGGTGGAACGTGAGCGCAGCACTGATCAGCGTAGGACCGCCCTCGATAAGCACCCGCCGCATGCCCTGCCCGAACAGGTCTTGCCAGATTTGTGGCAGATCGTGGCTGCGGTAGTGGGTGGCGCAATGCAGCTTGTATGAGGACGACACCCCGGTTTTGCCGATAACTATCGGACGCGGTTGGTGGGCGGTCGGGCGACCCGGCAAGCGCACACTCAGCGCAGGGTCATCGGCGCGCACAGTGCCGGTTCCCACCACAATTGCATCCACGCTGGCGCGAACGCCGTGCCCATGAGCGCGTGCCGCCGGTCCTGTTATCCACTTCGAGGTGCCGTCGGGAGCCGCCACAAACCCGTCCGCAGTCTGCGCAATTTTGGCAATAGTGTAGGGTCGTCCTCGGGTAATAGCCCGGCGCCAATTATCGGTAATGGCGGTCGCGCGGCGGATAGTTTCCGAGCGTATTCCCGCTTGCAATGCGGTCTGTGTTTTTACGCCCCGCCCTTCCAGGTACGCAGCTCCACCTTCAGCAATAGGATTGGGGTCCGAAACGGCGTAGATTACGCGCGCAATACCCGCATCTGCCAGGGCTTTTGCGCAAGGACCGGTTGTTCCGTAGTGACCGCACGGTTCTAAGGTGACGAGGGCGGTGGCGCCTTTCACGTCTTTCCTGTGTCTTCGGGCTGCCGTCAGGGCGTCTACTTCGGCGTGTGCCGTGCCTTTGCCGCGGTGAAAGCCTTGACTCACGACGCCATCGGAGTTGAATATTATGCAACCAACTTGGGGATTGCCACCAAATTCTGGTCCACGTAGGGCTAATGCAGTGGCGGCTAATAACAATTTGTCCAGATCGCTTACGTCCATTTCCCTCCTTTTCCGTACGGGGTTAAGGGAAACGGGACCGCATTCGGTAGCAACTTTTATGCAATCTGCGAATTGTCGCACTTGCAGTGTGTACCGAGGGCAATCGCCAGCATCCTCCCTTCCGGACTTTTACCGTCGGTACCGGAATTTCACCGGTTCAACCACTGACGTGGGTCGCGGACTCTACCGCCGGTTCAGACTTACACTGACCCCGAATGCTTCAAACCAATTTTGTCACATCGAAACCAGTTACGGTTAACTAATCGGCTGTCAGCAAAAACGACTGATGTGCCGCGCCAGCGGGAGACTGCGTACGCCCACTGTTTACTGTTTTTCAGTACTTCACGTTTACGCACTATGCGGTCACGCGTTTTGTTTCCTGAGCGTGTAAGCTACGAACGTGTTTGACCGTTACGGTGGCGACGTCCTCGCCAAACAGAAAAAACCCAGTATTCCGAAAGTCGTAGCAGTTCCCGGATTAGTAGTTGAGGATGTGGAAACCGGATGGGTGGGCGCGGTGGTGCGCACCGCGAAATCTGGCGGCATGCACATTGTGGAATTAGAGGACCGTTTTGGCAAGGTGCGCGCGTTCCGCCTGGGACCAGGGTTTTGGGTGGAGGGGAAGCCGGTCGAACTGGTGCCAGGCGCAAAAAGAGTGGTCTCGGGTCCGCCCTCGGCATCGGGTCGGCGCGTGACTAATTCAGGTTCTGTCAAGGTCGAGGGCGAACGCGCCCGCATCGCCCGCGCCTCCCGGATTTGGGTGGAGGGCAGACATGATGCCGAGTTGGTTGAGCATATTTGGGGTGATGACTTGCGCCATGTCGGCGTGGTAGTAGAGATGCTAGACGGCATTGACAACTTAGACGCGGCGCTGGCAGACTTTCAGCCCGGTCAGCACCGCCGCGCTGGCATATTAGTTGACCACCTAGTAAAAGGCAGTAAGGAAAGCCACATAGCCGCAAAAATTCAACAAAAGTACGCAGGCGTCCTCGTATTGGGGCATCCTTTTGTGGACGTGTGGCAGGCTGTAAAACCAACCCGCGTGGGACTGAAAGAATGGCCAGAAATTGACCGCACCACCGACATTAAGGTGGGAACTCTGCACGCTTTGGGTTGGCCTGCCCAAACCCAAGCAGATATTGCCAGTGGTTGGAAGCGGATTTTGCGGCAAGTTCGCGACTATCGCGATATTGACGTGACGCTGCTGGGTACAGTCGAACGGTTAATTGACTTCGTTACCGACCCTGCCACTAACGAATCCGACTGAGATTATTTCAACATCCACAACCTGGCAACAGCTACGAAAAATATTCCATATTGTGAAACATCAAACTTTCCCTCTTTTAATCTTTGGAGAAATTTTTAGGAAACATTCAGAAGTTATCTTCTGTATAACCGCTGATAAAAGACCTATTTTAAGGATGTTGTTGGCGTTTTCTGCATATTTTTCAAACATTTCCGGTCGCACAAACACCAGAGCGTATGTATTTTGATCTTGTCAACGTTTCACCGTAAGGACTTTGCGCAAGGCGGGTTGGGTGGGCGTTAGACAATCGGCATAGTCGATTTTATTCGGCACTATACAGGAAGAAGGACCGCATGAAGTTGCGTCGCGCACACATCGGAATTGCTGTCGGACCCGTCCTCGCCTTAGGGCTTATGGCACTGCCAGCCCAGGCTGCTACGTCGCATGATACTTACCCGGAGACCCCGGCTACCAATGCGCAGCTCCCCATAGTTCACACCTACCACGGTTCCGACCACATTAAAGCCAATATTTTGAACCCTCACCCCGTGTGTAATTCTTTGGAAGATTACCGCACAGTTATTTACAAGGCAACGGATAGGTTCCTGCCGGTGGGGACTATTTCTACAACTAATCAGTCCAGCAAGCCAGTACCTTTGACGCAAACGCTATCAAAGAGTCAGTCGATTTCCTTGACTGTGAACGGTTCACAAACTGAAAGCATTTCGGTAAATACCGGCGGGTCTGGTCCGGTTGGGAAGGGCACAGTAAACGCGGGTATTGCGTGGTCTTTAGCAAAAAGTTTGGGCGGTTCGGCGTCCTATTCTCTCAGCTGGAATGTGGGACAGTCCATTGGACCTTACGAAGTGCCTACCGGTTACACTGGGGAAGCCACATACGGTTTCCGGGTTATTAACCTGACTGGAACCCAGCAGTATTGCAAGGCGAATGGGACTTGGTCAAACTCCACCTCGTGGATCGCTTTAGCGCCAATTAAGAACGAAGTAAAAGTGAAACTGTACAACACTGCAGCAGGATCTGCAGAATCTGACGCTCCCAATGCCATAACGAAGCCAGTGGATTTGGCGGATTCTCTGATTCCCCAACCGGTGGAACACCCGTCTAATCCCGAGGACGGCAAAGCTGCCCATGATTTGACTGCTGGTTTTACAGTGGCTGCCGGTAAAGTTCCCGGATTTGCGGGTCTGGTGGGCATACATGTGAAGAATGTTGGGTCGGAGCGTTATTTCGCGGAATTTCCGGCACTGCGTTTCCGCGTTGACGTGAAGACAGCGCAGGGTCCCAAGGGTGTCGACCGCCTTATTACACCGGGTCAGTTCAATGGTGCTACGGTGCGGGACCTGGGCTTTAACGCTAAAACTTCCACCCGCACGTTCGAAGTAACTTTGGCAAACCCAATCAAGCCCGGCAAAGATCAGTTAGTAGGCAATTTAGCTTTCGGTGATGGTCTCACTTCGGAGGGACGCATTAAGAACTACATTACGATCACCCAATTGACACGCGTGAAAGGCGACAATACCTCCGGCAATGACCAGGGGATCGATTCGCGGCAGGCAACGCTTACGGACGGTGGGGCAAAGAACGCCGGTTTGTTCTAAAACGCCGCTATATTCGCAAATAGATTCAGTTTGGTCAGCTTGCGGGCTGACCAAACTTTTTGTGTTCCTCCAGGTTCCGAAGTCAGAGACGCTTACGCCAAAAGAGCCACTGCCCTACCGCCCTCGTAATTAGTGGCGACGTATCGGGTGAAGTACCGGACCGGGGTTGGAGTGCAGCTGGTTAACCAGCGCTAGCAGTGTTTCTTCACATTTGACTATTAGTAGGATGCCCACGAACGTAGAACTGCAAAACCGGCTGGATGGATATAGCGGGATGCTCGACCATTATGGCTCCGGCGGCTTCCAGACGTTTTGCGGTATGCGAAGATTGGGTAGATTTTGGCTACGCTCTGGACGCCGAACCCGGCGGCAGTGCCGCGCACATGTACTTCCGACCATAACCAGCCCGTGCAGGGGTTCTCGCTTACTTGGTGACAGTTGCCCGCAAAAAGTGCAAGTATTCAGTGCCAGCATCACTACAAAACCACTGGTTGTGTTGCAAGAAACCGATGTTGTAAGCCCAGTCTGCCAGGGCAGGGTCGGGTATTTTCGCGGCATATTCGACCATCATCAGGTCGAACTCCATTCCCGACAGGGCGACGAGGGCGGATAGTGCGTCTTCCTCCTCATCACCTAGTGGACACTGGCTACAGTATCCTTCCAAAATTGCTTTCGCGGCATCTGGCCACCCTGACCGCGGGTTGCGCCCAGCGCTGATTTGGACCCAGTCGATGCTGTGGCGCTCTATCGCGATGGCAAGGTCTGCCAGTGGCGGGTTGACGGTGGCCAAGCCAAAGTCAATTACAGTGGAAATGTGACCGCCATCCCAGAAAGTATTGGAAACGTGCAGGTCACCGTGGCTCCATTGGGGTTTTGCGGCGCGCAGTGGCTGAATTTGTTCACTGAATTTCACCATGTTCTGCAGGTCTGCCCAAAAGTCCAAGCCTCGTTGGTGCAAATAAGCGGATATGACGGGGCGCTGCCGGACCCACTCGCGCACAGCGGTTGCGCCCTCACAAATACGAAAAGCCAACTCAAAAGGGCTAGAGAAGGAGGTCGGTTCCTGGTGTGAGGTTGGGATGTTTGCTGCTGCCAGGCGCAACTTTGCGGCAGTGTGCCCTAGTTCGCGGGCGTCCTCGACAGAATTTGGAGGCTGCCAGGAACGCACATTTTTGTAGCGGTCCTCCCCTACGGCGCGTTCGCTGACCTCGTAAATGTTACCGTCAGTAACGAAAGTGGTGCCACCGTCAGCAAACGTCAGCATTTTCGCAGCAGGAAAAGTTTTCGCCAGTGTATTCACGAACGCGTGCTTTGCTTGTAGTTCGCGAACCGACACCATGTCTACTGGGTAACGTTTCATGAAGACGGCGCGCGAACCCAAATCCACCAGGGCGGCGGCTGCCATGGGACGGTGGGAGGTCGCGAGTATGCGCACTGTTTCCGTGTTTTCTTCGCCGAGGGCGCCCACTACCGTCTGCGCCTCAACTGGGGTTATCGGTGCCCACGAATTTTCGTTGAGGGCGAGTTGCTCTGTTATTTCCACGTTCCCTCCTTAACGGGCGGCTTGCGGCACTTTCGCGGCAATAGTGGCGTATATGGCGTATATATTGTGTGCTTTTTGGTGCGGCGGTACGCAGTATTCGGCTTCTGCAGCGTTCTTGGTGTCTACAGTGTCTACAACGTTTTCGATATTTTCAGTGTATTTGGTTTTCAAGACGCGTACTTTGGGAACGCAGCCGAGAGGTCGCGTCTTGTTCGTTTTCTACGTTGTCCATGGTCTCCGATGCTGCCCCGCGAACGCCCAACCGTTCGACAGCTGCGCCCTATCATTGTTTCCCGCTTTACTAGCCATACTAATGATTCCATTTATTGTTCCCCCAGTTTAGGTGATTTGTCAGGCGAGTGTGCTTTTGGGTGCCACGTTAGTTCCCATTCTCTTTTAATAGCGTAAGGAATTGCTCTGCGCATTACGGTCCACCACTTCTTCTACCCAGACAGAATCGCGGTCATTTTTGGCATTTTTCTTTTGGGCACAAAACTTTCCGTAAAATTTAAAAGTCCCCAAAAACGAAGTGAAGTCTACATGAGTAACGGTGTGCCGTCCTCATGCCCTAACCCCAAAGTGGGTGAGTATAGTCTGCAAGTACCACTTGAGGGAGCTAGCGTCATTCCTGGTTCGTTGGTTCCCGCCGCTGCTCCCCCGCCAATGCAGGCACTTGTTCCGGGCAGTAAAAATGGTTGAGAAACTTGGGTCGATCCAGCAATGATAAATCCCACTATCAGCAGCACGCAGCAGACACCATTTCTTGGGGCTTACCGTGTTCGTACGCCCGTGAACAATGCCGAGTTTAGTATTTTTTCGGTTGCTTCCTTAGTGCTCTTTTGTTTGAGCATTCCCATATCTTACGTCCCGTTTATGAACCAGTTAGCGTTCACATTGTCACTGGTGGGGTTGTCTTTATCCGGTTGCTCGTTTCCTATTATCGCCAAGTATGGGCAACGTGGCGCAACATTGTCGAAAGATATGTTGCTGCTAAATTTGGGCTGCTTTTTGTTAACCGTAACTCTGATGGCGTATTACAGTACTTTTTCCTGGAAAGAATAAGGTATTCATAAAATGTTTGAGTCACAACCATCTTTCCAGGGTGAACCCGCGGCACAGAATGTGAGTGCCCCTAATGTTTCCCCTGCGGTAACTGGTTTTTCCGAGGACGCCGCTGCTGGCAGTCAGAACAGTTTCTGTCACGGCGACTCGACTGGGATGGAGCGCGCAAATAGCAGTCTGGCAGGTGACGTTGCTGAAGGTTTTCCGGCGGGCAGACCCCTTGCTCAACCTGATAGTTCGCCACAACTGTTTGCGTCACTGCCGGCAGCAAGTATTGTGCCTGGCAGCGATTGGGGTAGCCAGTTTGGCGGATTTCACCCTAAAGTCCGCGAACGTAGTTCGGGAAAGTACGCATTTGCAAATATTTCTTTGGCGCTCAGTGTTTTCGCGTTTTCGGTGTTGGCGTTTGAGTGGGCGTGGGACTACACCCACGTTTTGCGGCTGCTTGCCGCTTTGTTTGCCGGAGCGTTGTTGGCGTGTTGGCGCCGAGATTTTGCTGGTAAGGAACTGTTGTTTGCGGCGTTGCTGTTGCCGTTGTTTGCTTATCCTTTACACATGGTGTTGGCGGTTTTGTGACCGTTCTATTTTGGGTCTAATTAATAGTTATCCTGTCTTAAGGGGGAGGATCTGGGGTTTTCCCGGCGGCGGAGGCGCGTACTACTAGTTTGGGTATGAGCACGATTTTTGCCGCGTTCGCCGTTTATCATTTTTATGGCTTGTCTAACTGCTACTGCGCCTTGTTTGCAGAAGTCTTGTTGGATGGTGGTTATTGGTGGGTCGAAGTTAGCTGCGGGTGGGTGGTCGTCGTAGCCAATCACTTTAATGTCACCGGGGACATCGCGTCCTTGTTGTTGCAAGTAGCGGATGGCACCACGGACTATCCGGTAATTGCCGCAGAATATGCCGTCGATGGACGCATTTTCGGTGGCTTTTTGAACGAGGAGATATCCTGTTTTTTCGTCCCAACCACCGTATCCGATATATTTGGGCGTTCCGATGATTTCGATGAGTCCTGCTAGTCGCTCTGTGTTTGCAGGGTTGTTTTCGGGTCCAAGGAGGGCGTCGATGCGGGTAGCACCTATTTCTTGGAAGTGTGTACCGGCTAGTCGTCCTCCAGCAACGTCGTCGGAGTAGACGTACGCGAGGCAACAGCAGCGCGCCGTGTTGGGGTTGGGTTGACCGCACATTACCAGTGGTACGTTCAATCGCAGTAGTTCACTGACTAGGGCGTCTGTGGTGTAGGGCGATAGGTCGATGACGGCATCGGCTACGCCGCGGCGGAACAGACCGACAGTTTTTCTGATTTCTTCGGGGAGTTGTTGCCAGGTGCATGGTTTGGGCGTAGGCGGTGTTGCTGATGCCGCAGAAGACACCTTTCATGACAGCAACGTAGGTGGGGTCTTCAAAGAATTCGTCTATGAGTTCTGTGAGGACGACTGCTAGAGATTCGGCTTTGCCTGTGGCGAGTTGCCTGGCGGAGGCGGATACAATGAATTCGGTGCGTCTTATGGCGTCTTGGACGGCTTTTACTTTGTCGGAGCTGACTCGGGCGTTGCCGGTTAGTACGCGTGAAACGGTGGCACGTGATACTCCTGCTTATGCAGCGATGTCGGCAATAGTTACTCTAGTTTTTCCTACCATGTTTTGTGTATGTAAGTACGTTGTACGCGAATACATTATGATGTCCGCATCAAGCTTACCGACATCGGCGGGGAAACATGGCGCTACCGTCGAAAACGCGAGGTTTCGTGACCAGATGCACCATTAGGACGCCGTCGGGGGTGGCGGTTCAGGTTTGGTGAGGACGATGCGCATTTTGGTTCTGCGCGCGGTAGTTCATTTTGTTGTGTATGGGTTACTGCTGCTTTTCGCGATAGTGGTTGTGTCTTGCGTTAGTTTGTCTGCCGCTTTCGGTGTTTGTTGATGTTGTTTTGTGGTGGTTAGTGTCCTTGGGCTTTTTCGGCGTCGTCGGTGAGGACGATACCCACTTTTATTACTTCAAAGGGCGTAGACACCCCCGTAGTTTTCAGCATAAAAGGCAACACCTGGTAAGAACCACCACCAACAGACAAGTAGGGCTCATAGGTTACCGTCAAACCAATCTGCCGACGCGGCGCCGGATCATAAGCATGCGTAATCGTTTCTTTCGGATACGGAGCCCCCGGTCTGAATGTAGTGTCATGATCCCCATCAGACCAATCCCACCGATAAAAAACCGGTCTTACCATCACAGATACCGCTACCCCACCCAATGTCGCGTTAAAAGTCTGGGTTGCAACCGCGTCCGTATAAGCAATAACCGGAGGCTCACCAGCTATTACCTGCCTCGTAACAGGCTGCCGAAACACTCTCGGCGCCCCCAACTGGATAGACTGCGCCCAAGACTTAACCATCCCTAAAGTCAAAACCGAACCCGCCTTATCAGCCTTTTCCCTACCATAACGCGCAGGCTTATAACAACCATTCAAATCATCAACCAAATTACACTTCTCATAAATAGAACGCGGCCGCACCGGCTTAGCACTAAGATTAGTCCCCGCAGACCAAGCCCCTCCCCGCCCAACACTCCCACCACTAAGGTTGCCGCCCGTTGAGTAACTTTTGTGGATAACGATTCTATCGGGACCATTTTTCAAAAATTCGATACCGTTCGAGTCTGGCCCTCCTGCAAAGCTCAGTTCAGGTATAAATCCATAGGAGAACACTGCAACTAGAAGTACTTGAAAAAGTTGCGTACTAAACTTTTTCATTTCTCGCTCATCTCCTCTGAGTTAGAGTTAACCACAATCCATTTACTTCCTGTGTAGGTTGTACGAATTTTTGCAACTCCTTCAGCGGCAGGAATGTTTTCACCACGCTCAAGCGTGTAGGCAGACTCTTTAATATGAAATTGGGTATCGAAGGTCTTTTCGTCAACCAATTCTTGCTGCTCTAAAGAAAATGTCAGCGGTTTCCCAAAGTATCGTCCTTTTTCTTTGTAATGTTCCTGTAGACGCTTCACCATTTTGAAAGCAGGTTGTTCTGGTCCCGTCGCTGCTTCTAAAGGTTTTGTGTCTCCAGTGAACATCGCGTAATTTAAGGCGCTGACCCAAAATGCTGCTACTGTGGCGGCGCCCTCGCGGGTGTTTTCGCTGCCTTTAAGCGGATATGAAGGAATATCACCCTGCCAGGTACCCAGTTTTTCTTTCTCAACTAAACCTTGCTGCCCAGCAGCGGATTTTTGAGACACCGAAACAGCTTTACCCGGTTTTGGTTGCGCCACGTTAGGATCTTTACCAGCACACCCACCCATACTAATCACGAGGACGACACTCAAAATCGGTGTTATAAACCACAATTTTCGCATGTGATCTAAACTACCGCACCAAAGCAACCAACACCAGAGCAAAAACCAAATCTGTGGACAACTTTTCCAAACACCCCAACCACAACCCCTGCGCTTGGTCTGATCCCTGTTTTTAGGTTTGTTGCTTGATAGAGTCCTGCATACAAACCCTAAACCAAGCAAAACCCGCCGCGTATCACGATCGCGAGGACGAACCCGGACTTCTGCCCAGCCTTGCCTACAAATCACACTCCTCATGATCAACGAAGTGCTCAATTTTCAACTTCCGCCAACAAACAAACAGGGTTCATTCCAAAGACACACAAATATGCCGATTATCCCCAAAAAGTTACTTAACCCTACTTTAGTTGCAGACGGACTGAATTTCTTTTTGCACCAGAAAGGGTTCACAACTACCGTCTTTGCCTTCTGGCGACGATAGTCCGACAGGTCGACCTACGATGGTCGCGGGGGACGGTTTTACTGTGTTAGGCTCATATGTGAAGCCCCGGTGGAGCGCTATCTGACGGAGAACTCCGGACAGGTATTCTCGCCGGGGCATTGACATTCCCAAACGAGGTTGAATCGAGCGCACCTAGTGTCTGAACGCGATTGGATAGCATCATGGCTATCGACGCCACGCTGGGAACGTTACCTGCATGCCTGCGGCTCAGACGCCACGAAAGCGCTCAAGCTGTATGAGTGGAATCTACAGTTGGCAAGTGCCATCATGCACGATATCGCTCATATTGAGGTTGCCGTTCGCAATATCTACGATCGCACTATTGCTTCTTCGTTCACCAGCAACACACATTGGCTATTTGATCCTCACTCGCCGGTAGTAAGACCTCTGCTGCGCACCCGCAGAGGCAAAACGATTGACCTTAACACGCGGAATCGGGCGAGCATCGATGATGCGAAACGTCGTATCCGTAGTCAGCACCCCACGCCCGGTCAAGTAATCGCGGAACTTCCATTTGGGTTTTGGCGTCACCTCACCGATACCGCGCACGAGAAAACGTTGTGGGTGCCCTATCTCAACCGCGCCTTCCCTAAAGGCACTGACCGTAAACAGGTGGAATGTAGGCTCACGCTCATCAACCAAGTCCGCAACCGCGCCTCTCACCACGAGCCGCTGTTTACCTCTGCAAGACGCAACGAACTACTCAAAGCGCAGCACGCTATTGTTACGCTTGCCCAACTATTGTTGCCCGAGCTTGCTGACCACATTCAGACCACCAGCATAGTCAACGAGACACTCCGTTTTTCTTCACGCCCGCAAGAGAGCAGGTAGGATACTTCTTGATGCTAGGCTTACGAGCCATAGACCCAGCTGACCCCGCCGCGTATCACGATCGCAGAAAATGTCAAGCAAGGTCACAAAATAAGCTCAAAAAGATTAGCCACCCACACCTTTCATTGCTATACCAACCCGAACTCCGAAATAAAGTGGAATAAACCCTTGTGGTTGGACAGTTTTGATATGGAAGGACTGTGATAAGTCAGAAGACTAAGGATCGTGTTTGTTGATGTTGTTTTGTGGTGGTTAGTGTCCTTGGGCTTTTTCGGCGTCGTCGGTGAGGACGATACCCACTTTTATTACTTCAAAGGGCGTAGACACCCCCGTAGTTTTCAGCATAAAAGGCAACACCTGGTAAGAACCACCACCAACAGACAAGTAGGGCTCATAGGTTACCGTCAAACCAATCTGCCGACGCGGCGCCGGATCATAAGCATGCGTAATCGTTTCTTTCGGATACGGAGCCCCCGGTCTGAATGTAGTGTCATGATCCCCATCAGACCAATCCCACCGATAAAAAACCGGTCTTACCATCACAGATACCGCTACCCCACCCAATGTCGCGTTAAAAGTCTGGGTTGCAACCGCGTCCGTATAAGCAATAACCGGAGGCTCACCAGCTATTACCTGCCTCGTAACAGGCTGCCGAAACACTCTCGGCGCCCCCAACTGGATAGACTGCGCCCAAGACTTAACCATCCCTAAAGTCAAAACCGAACCCGCCTTATCAGCCTTTTCCCTACCATAACGCGCAGGCTTATAACAACCATTCAAATCATCAACCAAATTACACTTCTCATAAATAGAACGCGGCCGCACCGGACGCGCAGAGACTGTGGGAACAAAACCCGCACGTGGACGAGGAGAACTCACCGATCCTCCTGTTCCTTCGTTGCGCGATATCACGATACCGCCACTTCCACCCTTTTCGTACCTGACAATTCCATATCCTGGCTCGACACCATATGAAGTCACCGCGGAGACAAATAAAAGAGTCGCGCATAGCAGCGTGCCGCCCCCTATCCGGATCCGTTTTTGAATCATTTTTCCTCCGCGACAACAGCTACAACTTTCCATTGCGAACCCACATATTTGGTGCGAATCTTCATATAAGCATCAACGGCAGGAATTTTTGCCGCTTTACCTTTGACGCGCTCTATAACTCGTTCGTTTTGATGGACAAGAAACTGGGTATCGAAAGTATCCCCATCTATTAGTTCTTGCGTATCAAACTGCACAGAACAGGGCTTTCCGAACAGTCGCCCGTCTTGTTTTTGCAAATTTTTTCCATTCAGAATCGCCTGATATGCAGGATATTGCGGATCTGTGAGGTGCTCTAGGGGCTTAGAGTCTCCCGTAAACATGAAATAGTCAGTCGCGACAATCCAACTTTGCGCTACTGTGGCGGCGCCCTCGCGGGTGTTTTCGCTGCCTTTAAGCGGATATGAAG
>JAUMZK010000008.1:38968-78188 GCA_030528145.1 Actinomycetaceae bacterium | reverse complement strand
AAACACGCACCCCCAAACAATTTAACCACCCACTAACCCCCCCCCAAAAAAACCGAAAATAAGACACGAGACTCTGCCGCTTACCCGAGCTGTCCGACAGTTAGAGCCACATATTATCTAACCAGTGCCTTGCGTAACTCTAGGGGGAGACGAAACCTGCGCATCGCCCTCGGGAAGCAAATGCGATAAAGCAATCGACAAAAAGGCGCGTATGCGGCAAGAAAATGCCGCAGCATTGGTCCCGGTTTACTGCTTGAATCTTTGCTTAGCATGGGCAACTGACAGCGAATGTTTACTATGCCTTAAGGAATAAGCGAAGGTGAAAATATGAGTAAGGATGCGGAACCTAAATCGACAAAGCTAACGCGACGGAACTTTCTAAAATGGTCAGCAGTAGCAGGTGCCGGTGCCGGTTTGGTGGCTTGTGGCGCCAAAAACCCTTACCCCACACCCAGCGACGGACACCTGGTCCCCAATGGTACTGGGCGCACAGATGTGGAAAAAACGGTATGGAGCGCTTGCGTCGTCAACTGTGGTTCTCGTTGTCCACTGCGACTGCAAGTTAAAGGCGGTCGCGTGGTGCGCGTCCTCCCCGACAACACGGGCGACAATTCGCTGATGGGACGCAACATCCTTGCGTGCGTGCGCGGACGCAACATGCGCGAGCGCATATACAACCCAGATCGCATAAAAACACCCCTGTTGCGCGTGGGGAAAAAACGCTCCGAAGGAAAATTCAAGCCCATCAGCTGGGACGAAGCCTTCGACCTCATTGTCAAAAAGATTAAATACACCTACGAAACCTACGGTCCAGAAGCCGTCTACAAGAACTACGGGTCAGGGGCGTGGAATGCGCACTTGGCGTACAGCGGTGGCTGGAAACGCCTGTTCAACCTGATGGGTGGTCAACTAGGGTATTACGGGAACTACTCTTACCTGCAAATTTCGCAGTGTACGCGGTACTTTTATGGGAACGAGGACGAACAACCCTCTAATTCCTTAGAAGACTCCATTGATAACTCTAAGATGATTGTATTGTGGGGAAACAACCCCCTGGAAACGCGCATGTCTGGTGGCGGAATTACTTACACAGCGCTGAAAGCGAAAGAAGCTGGCGTGAAAATAGTCGTAGTAGACCCGCGCTATTCAGATAGTGCCGCGACAGTAGCAGACGAATGGATTGCGATTCGTCCGGGAACTGATGCTGCACTGGTTGCCGCACTCATATATGTAATGGTGCAAGAAGGACTACACGACCAGGCGTTCCTGGACAAATACTGCGTAGGTTTTGATGAGCACACACTGCCAAAGGGTGCGCCAGCAAGATCCAGCTACCGTGCCTACATTGACGGCACTGGCTATGATAAGACTCCCAAAACGCCAGAATGGGCAGCACCGATAACAGGTATTCCAGCCGATAAGATTCGCAAATTTGCACGCGAACTTGCAACCATCGGACCGGTAAACATCACCCAAGGTTGGGGGCCGCAACGCCACGCCAATGGGGAAAACATTGCTAACTCAATCTACTTGCTCGCTTGCGCTACGGGTAACGTGGGTATTCCCGGTGGCGGAACAGGTGGACGCGACGGCTACTTTTGGCCCATCACCAATTGGTTAGACGATGGCAAAAACCCCGTAAAGACAGCAATCAGCTGCTACAAATGGACAGACGCCATAGATCGCGGTGCAGAACTAACAGCCAAAAAAGACGGAGTGCAAGGCGCAGACCGGCTTAAAGTTGGTATCAAATTCATGCTCGTGTATGCCTCAAACATGCTGTCATCGCAGCACGGCGATATCAACCGCACCAAAGAAATCTTGGACGACGACTCAAAGTGCGAATTTATCCTGGGAATGGACAACCAAATGACGCCCTCGATGAAGCTGTGCGACCTCGTCCTGCCAGATACTACCACCGCAGAGCGTTGGGATCTGATCCCTAGCGAGTACACCGGTGAACTCGCCTACGAAATAATGGCAGAACAAGCCATAAAACCGCTATTTGAGACGAAATCCGCCCTCGATGTGACTACAGAGCTTGCTAAACGCCTCGGAATCGGAAAAGAATTCGCCAAAGGTAAGCGCACTACCGAGGAATGGGCACGCGAGCTGCAAATAAAAAACCGGGCAGAACATCCAGAAATTCCCAGTTTCGACGAACTTCGGAAGATAGGCGTATACCGCTATACGCCGAAAGAACACGTGGTCGCCCTCAAAGAATTTCGACAAGACCCCCAGGCGAACCCGTTGGAAACGCCCTCGGGAAAAATAGAAATATATTCCGCACGACTGGCGAAAATTGCGAAAGAATGGGAGTTCAACCCGAAGCTGCTCGGAGACGTAGTCACACCTATTCCCATGCACGTTACGACCAGAGAAAGCGCCGAGGAAGCCCGCAAAAATAAGAAGTATCCGCTGCAGGTTATCGGCCACCACTACAAAGGGCGAACACACTCCACGTACGGAAACCTGGCGAAAAATCGTGAGGCACACCCACAAAAAATTTGGATCAACACCAGTGACGCCGAAAAACGTGGCATCAAAAACGGCGACCAAATGCAGGTGTGGAATGATCGTGGCAAAATACAAAGCCAAGCCTTTGTCACCAGTCGCATCGCCCCTGGTGTGATGTCAGTGCCCCAAGGTGCCTGGGTGGAGTGGTCAGAAAACGGTATTGACAAAGGTGGGGCTATGAATGTACTCACCTCGCTCGACCCCACGCCACTGGCAAAGGGCAATGGTCAGCACACTAACCTCGCGGAAGCAGCCAAAGCCTAACGACAGAGCGCAACAAGGAATCGGTGTGCTCCCGATGCAATGATGAAGCTTTTCCGGTTGCGCATGTTCGGGCAGGTGAGCATATTATTTGATAAACGCCTTGCGAAACTCTCTGAATATGCCTAACCCGAAAATCGTCCTCGCAACGCAAATACCAGATAAATCTGACTGCGAAGAGGCATTTGCGACAAAATGAGGGGTTGGTATTAGTCCCATATAGCTTCTTGAATATTTGTTTACCATGAGGGCAACTGACAGTAAATATTCACGAACGGTCGAGGAAGAAACGAGGACGGATACATGAGCAAAGACTCAGCAGCGTGCGGGGTGACACCAACGCGACGCAACTTTTTGAAGTGGTCAGCCATCGCGGGCGCCAGCGCCGGTCTGGTCGCTTGCAGCGTGAAAAACCCGTACTCTGTGCCAAGCGACGGGCGCCTCGTACCCAACGGCACCGGCAGAACCGACGTGGACGCCACAGTGTGGTCTGCCTGCACCGTAAACTGTGGCTCCCGTTGCCCGGTGCGACTGCAAGTAAAAGGTGGTCGCGTGGTGCGCGTCCTCCCAGATAACACTGGCAGCGACGAATTAGGAGACCAACAGGTTCGTGCATGCCCAAGAGGACGCTCAATCCGGCACCGCATATACAACCCTGACCGGATCAAAAAGCCGATGAAACGTAAGCCCGGCACCAAACGCGGCGACGGGCAGTGGGTCGAAATCAGTTGGGACCAGGCGCTGACAGAAATAGCCGCCAAAATGAAAGAAATTAAGAAAGAATACGGCAACGAAGCCTTCTACATTCAGTACGGGACAGGCGTCCTCGGGTCAACAATGGCATGTTCCTGGCCGCCAGATGCCACGCCAATGGCCCGCCTACTCAACATTTTTGGTGGATATCTGGACCACTACTCAGACTATTCCACTACGAACATCACGCAAGCCTACCCCTACTTCTATGGGGACTGGCAAGAAACCAACCCCTTCCACGATGCCGCCAACTCCAAACTGCAAGTAATGTTTGGCAACAACCCCTTAGAAACCCGTATGTCCGGGGGTGGGCAAACTTTCGTAACCCAACAAACCAAACGCAAATCCGGCGTGAAAACCATCGTTATCGACCCGCGTTTTTCAGAAACATCAGTGGCCTTGGGGGATGAGTGGGTGGCGATTCGTCCGGGAACTGATGCCGCATTGATAGCCGGCATGATTCACGTAATGCTAAAAGAAAACCTGCACGACCAAGCCTTCTTGGACAAATACTGCGTTGGCTTTGATGAACACACTTTGCCCAGTGGTACGCCAGCAAATTCTAGCTACCGTGCCTACATTGAAGGCAAAGGCGTCGACAAAACCGAAAAAACCCCGGAGTGGGCAGCCAAAATAACCGGGGTACCAGCAACCCAAATTCGACAACTAGCCCGGGAAATCGCCCTCGCCAAACCCTGCGCAATCAGCCAAGGATGGGGGCCGCAACGTCACGCCAATGGGGAAAACATTGCACGGGCAATATTCCTGCTGGCATGCGTTACCGGCAATGTGGGAATTGCGGGCGGAGGTACCGGAGGACGCGAAGGTGGACAAACACTGCCGTTATCCAACCCCTTCACCACCGAAATAATTAACCCCTCGATGAAAATCATTTCCGTATTCGGATGGCTCGACGCCATAGAACACGGCCCCGAAATGGACACTTTCAACAGTGGGGTTGGGGTTAAACCGGAAGCGGGCGTGCGCGCCCTCAAAGTCCCAGTAGACGAACATGGCAAACCCACCAACACCAAACTGGAAGTACCAATCAAAGCTATTTTCAACTACGGTTCCAACTCGCTGGTAAACCAAACCGGTGACAACAACCGTTCCGTTGAAATACTGCGGGATGACAAAAAGTGCGAACTAATAGTCACCTGCGACATTATGCATACAGTGTCGGCGCGTTACTCTGACTACTTGTTGCCAGGAACCGCCACTGCCGAAGAATTTGACATCCACCATGGAGAAAACTCAGGACCATTGGCGTACGGAATTGTATCCTCCCAAGCGATAAAACCACTGTATGAAGCGAAGTCTATTTTCGATATTTGTACGGCACTAGCAGAAAAACTGGGATTCAAAGACAAATACACGGGCGGGAAAACCCGTGAACAATGGTTAAAAGAAACCATTGATTTGGCGCGTGCAGAGGATCCCACTTTGCCTTCCTACGAAGAGTGGAAGAAAAAAGGTATCGTTCGCCGCAAAGTCGAACCAGTAATACCAATGCAAGACTTCCGTAAGGATCCAAATAAAAACCCGCTAAATACGCCTTCGGGAAAAATAGAAATATATTCTGACAGACTAGCAAAACTGGCAAAAGCCTGGGAATTTGGTAAGTTCCACGAAAAATTGGTCGGAGACCAAATAGACCCGCTGCCTGTACACACCGAAACCTGGGAAGGCGCCGGTGAAGCCAAACAAAACAAAAAATATCCGCTACAAGTTATCGGACACCACTTCAAAGCGCGCACTCACAGCAGCTACGGCAACGTCGAATGGCTTAAAGAAGCACACATTCAAACCGTGTGGATTAACCCCATCGACGCCGAAAAACGCGGCATAAAAAACAATGACGAAGTATTTGTGTACAACGACCGTGGAACCATACGCCTACCCGCAAAAGTAACCACGCGTATCGCACCAGGAATCCTGTCAGTACCGCAAGGCGCCTGGTACAACCCGCGTCCAGCTAGCGAAGTCGCGCCTCCTGCCGGAGCCAATCCGAAGAAACCGGTCGACATCGCCGGTTCTGTAAACACCCTGACGTCACTACACCCGACTCCTTTAGCCAAAGGAATGAGTGCCCACACCGTCCTCGCGCAGGTGGTAAAGGCATAACATGTTCGGAATAAACGGTGCAGAACTGCTGGTCATATTGGTGGTAGCCGCCTTTGTGATAGGTCCAAAAAACGTTGCCGAAGCAATGGTGACGTTGCGCCGTGCCGTGACAGCCTTCCGGAAATGGAGCGCCAGGTTACGTGCGGAAACCAGCGGCGACCTGGCTAACTTGACCGCAGAAGACCTAGAGAACCTGAAAAAATTACGCAACCTGAACCTAGATTCGCTAAGCCCCAAACAAATGATCCGCAACGCGGTTCGCGAAGAAATAGACGAATGGATGAAAGCAGCAGCCAGCAGCGAGGTTCAAAAACGCGGGGAAAACGAAGGAGAACAAAAATGAGACCAATGCACATCCTAATTGTGGTGATAGTGCTAATAATCCTATTTGGCGCCAATAAACTGCCAAACATTGCCAAAAACTTAGGACAAAGCGCAAAAGTGCTAAAGAAAGAAATGCGCGAATTAGCAGAAGAAGATAAACCCATGCCCAGCGCTAACCCGCGCACCCCAACCGAGGCTAGCCAAATGCCGCCCATGAGCAGCGAACCGGTCGATCGCCCTCAGGGGGGAGCCGGAGGCACCCAACCACTGCCACCAACAAGCAGCGAACCCGTAGACACACCCCCGGCGCAATAGGAGACCGGGCACGAAAACCATGAGCACGAAACGGAAGGACCCCCTGGCGCGGATGAGCATTTGGGCGCATTTGCAAGAATTGCGTACCCGATTGGCGCGGGCGTTGGTAGGTATCGGCGTGTGTTCCATCGTTGGGTGGTACCTGTACGAACCCGTAATGTCCTTTATCACCAGTCCTTTGACACAGCTGCACGGACCGCAGATCAACTTCCAAACTATCGGGGCAGCCTTTGACCTGAAGCTGAAAGTGGCAGTGTGGATAGGGACCTTCCTGGCATGCCCATGGTGGATATACCAGATCGGCGCCTTTATCGCGCCGGGGCTACGGAAGCGCGAAAAACTATACATTTTGGTGTTTGGAGTGGCAGGGGTAATTCTGTTCTTAGCGGGTGCGTTAAGCGGCATTTGGGTTGCGCCCAAAGCCGTGCATGTTTTGCAAAGTTTTGTGCCCGCCGAGGGCGTCTCCTTGCTAAGTGCCGCACAGTACGTATCCTTCTACACCCGGTTGGTACTGATATTCGGACTGTCATTCCTGCTGCCGGAAATACTGGTTCTTCTGGGGTTTTTGAACGTAGTAACAGCGAAAAGCTTGCTGAAAGCGTGGCGGTGGGTGACACTATTCGCATTCATTTTTGCCGCCATCGCTAACCCACTTCCCAGCCCCTGGCCGATGACCTTGCAAGCGCTGGTCCTGGTATCACTGTACCTGCTGGCTGTCCTAATAGTTTGGATCCGCGAGAAAATGATTGCCCGCAAGCACCGTCCTCGCGCAAATTATGAAAGCAAAACGAAAAACGGGGCAGTGCCCTCGAAATAAACCACTTTAAAGGAGGAAACAATGGCGAAAGTCGACCTGCCGACACCCGGACGGCACGACAAAGTGGACGCGCCCTTAACTCAGAAAGGCGCCAACTACGGCTTCTACTTCGACCAAAGTGTATGCAATGGTTGTAAAGCTTGCCAGATCGCATGCAAAGACAAACACGACCTACCCGTAGGCGTAACCTGGCGGCGCGTAATCGAATACACGGGCGGCACCTGGTACGAAAACAAACGCGAAAGCACCTTCACCCCAAACGTTTTCGCCTACTACACGTCCATTTCGTGCAACCACTGCGAAGACCCCATCTGCGTGAAAGTCTGCCCGACCACGGCCATGACCAGGCGCGAAGACGGCACCGTATTTGTGGACCAAAGCAAATGCGTAGGCTGCAGATACTGCCAGTGGGCGTGCCCATACGGCGCCCCCCAATTGGATGCTCGCAGCGGACACATGTCCAAGTGCGACCTCTGCTACGATTACCGTGAGCAAGGGCAAAACCCCGCCTGCGTAGATGCGTGTCCGACCCGCGCCCTAAGATGGGGACCAATCGAGGACCTGCGCACCGCCTACGGGAACGAAGCCGGCATTGCACCACTGCCAGATCCGTCCATCACTAAACCCCACCTGGTCATTCACCCGCACCGTGACGCCGAAACCTGGGACGCCGGCACGGGTATGATTCAAAACCCCAAAGAAATCTAGGAGGAAGCATGCACATCGGCGAACTACCAATGATCATCTTCACTACCGTCGCCCAAATGTCGGTAGGCGCTTTCTGGATTCTGGGACTATTCCAAATTCTGGGGCAAAAACGCCAGTTGGTGCAAAGCTCGGTCGACCGCGTGACCAATGCTGGCATGTATGCAGCCGGACCGTTGCTGATTTTCGGGTTTTTAGCGGCATCATTCCACTTGAATGACCCGCTGCACGCGCCCTTCACGCTGCTGCACTTGGGATCCTCATGGCTGTCGCGCGAATTAATTAGCGGCGTCCTTTACGCAGGGTTTGGCGCAATTTTTGCCATTTCCATGTGGTTCAGACTGTTTTCGCGGCGCGTTCGCGACATCTTTGCCGCACTGACCGCGCTGGCTGGTCTGCTGTTGATTATATCCATGGTCGGTGTTTACTGGTCGCTACCCACTGTCCCCGCGTGGAATACCTGGTTTACTTGGATTTCATTCTTTGGGACTACCTTCTTGCTGGGATCCTTGGCAGTAGCCTTGGCGTTGTCAGTAACCTGGCGTATGCACGAGGGCGATGCCGCCGCTAACACCAAAGCGAAAGGCTGGCGTGCCGCCCTGAGGCGGGGCTTGCTGGCAGAAGGAAAGCTGGAAGCCGAACTGAACCCATTTACCGCCACCGCGATACGACTATGCACTGCCATTGCAATAATTACCGCGCTGATAGTACTGCTTTGCTACCCGTTCCACATAATGCAACTAGCACTTAGCCACGGCGCCGGAAACGAAGTCGCACACGCCATGATGACACACGGCTACTTGGCAATTCGTCTGATACTGCTGGCGGCGGTAGTGGTAGTATTGGCACTCGCAGTACGCAAACGCAGCGAACTAACCGAAAAACCCAGCGCAAAACTGACCTGGATAGTAACGTTCTCGTTCGCCCTCGCCCTGATAAGCGAACTTTTGGGACGCGGACTACACTACGAAGGTCTGATCCGTTCCGGTATAAACACACTGGTAAACCAATGATCGAAAAATTAGATGCGTTTGCGGGGGCGTTTGCGGCGCTAGCGGCATTTCATTTGCGTCCTGCGCCCGATGGGGTGGTTGCCCAGGTGGTTTCCACTTTGTCAGAATGGCCGGTGCCAGAAAATGCCGAAATCGTGCGCGGAAAACAGCTGATTTTGGCCAGTGCGGAAGGGGGCGAGGACGAATACACCAGGTGGCGCGACCAAGACTTGTTGTACGGGATTACGGCAAGTGCGAAAGTGCCGCCTTACGAATCCGTTCACCGGGGTGAGGATCACCTGATTTTCGACACGCAAACCGTGCAAGTGCGCCGCGCTTTCTTTGAGATGGGCTACGAGGCGCCCAAAATTGGACACGAACCGGATGACCATATTGGTTTGGAACTGGACTTTTTGTCAAAATGTTGCTTGCGTGCTGCCGACCTGCTGGAAGATGGCGAGGGCGAAAAGGCCGAGGAAGTGCTGGCGGCAACCGTTAACTTCACTACCGACCATTTTTTGCAGTGGGTA
Source organism: Actinomycetaceae bacterium (assembly GCA_030528145.1). GTDB lineage: Bacteria > Actinomycetota > Actinomycetes > Actinomycetales > Actinomycetaceae > Winkia. The sequence continues at coordinate 68,850 of JAUMZK010000008.1, read as the reverse complement.
CCTGGCATGCTAGAGGCAGCCGCGCAAAACGCCCAAACACAGTGGGTACAAGGCATCATGTGGTTGAGTGCCGGCAGCTGTGCGGCGTGGGAAGAATTCTTGCTAGATAGCGGGTATTTGGCAGAAAAAGTGACTGTTGTGCCGAATAATTCCGAGGACGGACGCGTCTTTATCGGCGAACCGGTACGTTTGGGTAAGAAAGCGAAGTGGTTAGCGGATCTATGACATTTGATCCTTTAGTGCGACCAGCAGATGGTGACATCGCCTCGCGAGCAGTGCGTTTGGCAACAGCCGGGACCGTATTAGCAATGGTTTTCACGCAGGCGCCCGCGCGCGCCTTGCTGCATAATTTTCAAGACTCCGAACTGTTGGAATTTTGGCCATTGCGGGACGGGGACTCCCAAAGCGGCGTGCAACTGCTGCAAAACACGCGTGAACGCCAGTATGACGTCCACATCGATTACAACCAAATAATCCATGACACCCAGGTGCATCCAATACCTACCAAGTATTTTGCTGCGGCAGAATTCGCAGGCCCGCGACGCCAACTATTAGGTGACCAACACGTTGCGGTCGCGTTGGCTTTTATTGGCGATATGTGCGCCAAAATTGCGGCTAAGTGGCGCGCCGAAGATGACTGTACGGCACTGTTTACACTGTTACAGGAGTTTTTGAACGAAAGCGGGGGCGGCGCCCTCGTGAAATTCATAAAAAGCATTGAAGCCGGCGCGCAAACTACAACTTTCGCCGCCATTGCGATGCTGATGCGCGGGTTTGTCAAAGAGCTGGCAGATTTTTGCGAAAATCCGCAAAAGACGCCAGAAAGGCGCCCCTAAATGCGAAGACTGTTGCGCTACTTAGGGGCGGTGGATCCGGTCCGCAACCTGGTAGTTTTTTGCGACCACACTGTTGTGGGCGCGTCAGTAGCTGCCAAAGATTTCGGCATTATTTGGGGGGATTGCGCGGGTCCTGACGCCCGCGAAATTGCGCAAATCCTGGTGCAAGGCGCCCGCCACGTGGTTATAAATACGTGTGCGCCGGCGTCCCTAAAAGAAATCAGGTTTGCCACCGACCTCGTAAAATACGGCACGGCGCCGCCACCCCGCTGGCGTAAAGGTCCCATTTTTCAAAAGGACAAAATGCCGTTTCCGCGCCGCGCCTTGCTGCCCACGCCCATGAATTCCCCGATTGACCACCGTGAAAGTGCCCCGACACGCACATTTCGGGCAATTCACGCGCTAAGTGCGCAAGGGAAAGTAACCGTGCCAGTTCCCGGCGGGAATAGCAAGGACGATGGGATGGTGCGCGCCCACGCTCTGCACTGCCAGACCTGCGAGGAGCAATTGCGCCTATGCGCGCACACCCGCGGATGGGCATGCGAAACCAATAACAACGATGGTGAAAGGCAGCCTGCTGACGTGGGGGACAGTGTGGCAATGGGGCTGTGGGCATACCAAAACTGGTGGGAAGTATGCCCCTACTGTCGGGCTGCCCTAAGCGTTTGTCCCAGTCAGCATGTTGCCGAGGACGCCGCTCGGCTCGCGCTTTTAAAGGACTTACCTGCCACTACCACCCCAATTAACGCAGACGACACATCCTGGCATTGCCGCAAATGCGGGGTCGGCATGCTCACCGCCGACCAACTGTGTGACCTTTGTAGTTACCGGGAACACAATCCTTTTACGGCGGTACTGCCCGCAGGCGTCCTCGAAAAACTAGAACCGGAAGTGCGCGCAAAACTGAGCAGCATATGAAAATGTAAGAAATGCAATAAATGTAATAGGACTATCTGAAGAAAACACAAAATTTTCAGGTGAAATAATTTTTGTATGACATCCACGCTGGCTAATTACGTCCGAGAACGCAATAATCGCAGACGCGCAGAAATGACCTCCGCAATTTCAGCCGAACCCGAAGGCGATCTATCTAAGAGCACAGTATCTGATGCCTCCAAAGTAGTAATCCGTCTGGGAAGCATGATGCAGTCGTGCGGTGCCAGCGCATACCGCATAAAAATTGCGATGGCGCGTTTGGCGAGGGCGATTGGTGCCAGCGACTTCCATTCCCAAGTTAGTTTTGGCGAAATTAGCAGCACAATTTACATTGACGACACTTTCAGAACCGAGATTGCCGAACAACGTCGGTTTGGCACTAATGCCGCACAATTGGACCGTTTGCGCCATTTCGTGCAACACCTTGACCCCACTATGACGGTCGCGAAAGCAAATGCGACCTTGAACAAAATCAGCCAGTTTGGTCCCGAATATTCCACCATTGAAAACATGTTGGCGTCAGGTTTTTCTTGTGCCTGTTTCTGTTTTTTGAACAGGGGCGGTCTGATGGAATGCATTTTGGCAGGGATTGCGGCAACTTTCGGGCAAGCTCTGCGTAAACAAATGATGATCCGCCGCATGAATCACTTCGGGGTGTGGCTGATGTGTGGTCTGGTCGCAGCCGGTGTTTACGTGGCGTTAGCGTCACTGGCAGCGTGGGGATTGCCTTTTGTTTTCGGTCTGGAAAAAGACTTACCTTTGTGGTTTACGGGGGTATCGAATGGGTACCGCACGGGTATCGTGTCGGCGGTGTTGTTCTTGGTGCCTGGATTTCCCATGATTACAGCCATGTTAGACCTAGTCAGAACGGATTTATTGGCAGGAATTTCGCGTATCACGTACGTGTTGATGCTGGTTATTTCTGCGGGAGTGGCAGTGTGGTTGGTGTCATTGGGAGCAAACTGGAGGGTGGATCCGCCGCCCCACCCCCCGGTGGGTGAGCCGTGGTTGTACCTTATCCGGATGCTGTGTTCTTTTGCTGCCGCGTTCGGTTTTGCGATGCTGTTCAACTCCACGCGTAAGCTGTGTTTGTGGGCGGCGATTATTTGCGCGATTTTGAATCCGCTGCGGTTTTTGGGTGTGGATTTGGGGTTATACTGGCAGTTCGCGGTCGGTCTGGAATCGTTCGCGATTGGTATTTTCGCCCACGTTATTTCCGCAGTGACCGGGTATCGGTATTCGCGCGTTTCACTGACTGTACCAGCGGCGGTTTTAATGATCCCAGGTGTGCCATTGTATGCGGCGCTCACGCACATGAACCAAGGCAACTACGCGGGCGCCATGGATTCTTTGGCACAAGTTAGCCTCGTAATCCTTGGAATTGGTATCGGTCTGGCTTCGGCGCGCTTGATTACTGACCCAGGGTGGCGTACCGAATCTGCTCTCAGTCGTGCCGTGCGTGCTATTGGCGAGGGCGAAGACGCGGCTTACCAGATGCGCTAAAGTAAGTTTTGGGTAAGGGGGGGAGCCGAATTTTTCGGTTCCCCCTTGGGAGCATCGCCTCGGGCGTTACCTGACCCGCGTCTGCCTGTAGCGCAGCACCGCTTTTTAGAGTCCGCCGAGAATTTGGGCAACCAATATTTTGCCTATCATTGCCATGGGGTAGACCATGGCGTACCCGAGGGCGACACGCGCGTCGATGGCGGTGCGACTGTTAGCGAAGGCTAAAATTGCGGGCTGGGTTTGGGCGCCGCCTAATATGCCGGAAAGGCGGGTACCGCCACTGCGCCACCCAAAGCGCATTACCAGGTAGATCAGCCCCCCGTATGCAGTGGTTATTATGATGCCGAGCAACAAGATGCGCCACCAGTCACCGCCTGTGAAAGCGTGCGCAATTTGACTACCGGCTTTGGTTCCGGCTTGGGCGAGGAAGATCAGCAGCCCAAATTCTGTCAATACTTGACAGGCGATATACGGCATGGCGGTTACAAAGGGACCAATGCGGCCAATATAGCCAAAAAGTAGTCCCACAATCAGAGTTCCGGCCGCCGCGCCAATAGAGAATGTTTCACCAGTTGGCGTGAGAATGGGCAGCTCGCCAATTAACAATCCTATTGCCATGCCAATGCCAAAAGCGATGGGATTGATATCGGACAACCCCCGGGTGGAATCGCCAAAAAATTTGGTAACCTCTTTCATTTTGGAGGTGGGTGCGACCACGCGCACGCGGTCGCCCTGCTGAACTACCAAGTTCGGTTCCCCAACCATGTCGACGTCACCGCGTCGGACCCGGCTGATAGTGGCACTGAAACGTCGAGGTAATTCCAGTTCGGCAACGGTTAGTCCGGCCAGTTTCGGGTCCGATATGGTGATGCGGCGAAAGTCCAGTTCGGAGCGGTCTTCTATGAGTGAGTGGCTAGAACCGTGACCCAAAGATTCGACCACGCGGTTTACCAGGTCGGAGGGACCGACCACAGTTACCAGATCGTCACGGTTTAGGCAGTCGTCCGTAGACGGTCGCACCACTGGTCCCGTTTCTCCCCGGCGTAACCTGGAAAAGCGAACTTTTTCGCCATATTTTTCGATAATGTCACCGATCTTGGGGGCGTCGTCGCGCTCAATACGAATAGTACGGTTGGCAACGGGAGTGGGGGTATCCGTGTCAGTACGACGGTAAGAAAGCGCCGCCCCCGCGAAAAAGAGCATCCCAATTACCCCAAAAATATAGGAAATGGAATACCCAACTGTGGCAACGTTCTCGGCCCCAGAAGCAACACCCGCAGCGTTCAGTGCGGGCGTGTTGGTAGTGGCCCCCGCAAAAGTGCCCGCCACTAATGCTAGGGGCATGCCCAACAATTTATGCCCAACCACGTACGAGAGTGTGCCTACGACCCCTAAAATGACCAACAATGACAGTACTGGTCCCATCGATTTTTTGAAACCCGCAACGAAATTCGGTCCCGAAGCAATGCCAATAGCAAACGTGAATACTGCCAATCCTAAGCGCCCAATTAGGTGGTCGATACTAAGTGTGACGCCATAACTATTTGCCCACGCGGACGCCCCAATTGCAACGAACAAAACCGCTGCGGCGCCCAAGGCAATGCCCTTAATTTTGATCTGTCCTACAATCATTCCTATGCCCAAAATGACAAATAGCAACAAAACACCATTTTCGTGGAGGGCATGAAAAACATCAGCCAAGGCTTGCTCCTTTGTAAAAACCTATAATAATTCTCTCATGTGTTTAATTTCTCAATATGTTCCTGGGTCCTAAGCTATCAGCAAAACTGCCAGTTATCCTGCGGCAAACCGTGCAAGTTGGGGACAGGCGCTATTATCGATAGTGGACTTTGCCCACATATCATTTCGGGAGCAGAAAATTATGGCGCGGTTTTTTTACGACGAGGACGCAGACGCAACTATTCTTCACGGACAGGTGGTGGTTGTCCTCGGATATGACAAAAGTGCGCGCGCTGCAGCATTGAACTTGCGCGACGGCGGGGTGCAGGTGCTAATTGGCAGTGAGGATCCGGCAGAAATTAGCGCTGCAGCCGAGCAAGGTCTGAAAGTACAGGCATTACCGCAGGCAGTGGCGGCAGCAGACATCGTCCTCGTAACCGAAAACACCCCCGCCCGCGTTTTCAACGCGACCGTTTCCGCGCACTTGTCCCAAAACCAAACAGTTGTTTTTATGGACCCCCAGCCAGTTCGTTACGAAACCGCGGAACTGCCGGAAAATGTGGACATTTGCCTACTCATGCCGTTAGCTGACGGTACGAAAATGCGCAAACAGTTTGAAATTGGGCGGGGCATTCCGGCGGTCCTCGCGGTAGAACAAGACCTCGGTGGGGGAGCCAAAGACAAACTGCTTGCGCTTGCCTCCGCCCTTGGGTGTTTGCGTGCTGGCGGCATATTCACCACTTTCGAAGAAGCCGGTGAGACCGCCTACGTGTCTGCAGCGCTCGCCAAAGAATTTGCCAGCCACATAGCAGCCAGTTTTGCGGCGTTGACCGCCGTCGGTTACGGCACTGAAATCAGTTTCATCCAATTGGGTAAAGCGCTGCAAAGCGCTCAAGAACAACTGCAAGAAGGCGCCCTCGGGAATTTCGAGGACGCCCACGCTGCCCGCGCTCACGCCCTGGTTTGCTCTGCGCAAGAAGCCGAAATGGAACCCGGTCAGGAACTTGCAAGCAGTGCAGAACCTGACCGGGGTGACGAAAAACTGTCCCAAAGCGCGGCGGCTGTGGGCGCCTTGTTCCAGTGGAAGGATTACGACTAATCGGACTCCACTGATGGGAACGTGTCAGTTAGACCGTAAGCCCAGTGAATTAGGCTGATGGGGTGAATCATTTTTGCCCCGGTGCCTTTGTGGATTTGCCACCGGCACGTTTCGGTGTCGCATGCCCCCAAAGACGGGTTGGTGTCTTGAACCATTTTGAATAGTTGTGCGCCAACCGCCTGAGCTATTTCGTATTTTTCTTTCTTTAACCCGTAAGTTCCAGCAATACCGCAGCACGGTTGCCCAGATTCTACGACTTTGACGCCGGGAATTAATTCCATTAGTTCGATGGCGGGCATACCCATTCCTTGGGCTTTCACTTGACAGGGCTGATGGTAGGGAATTGTGAGGTCGATAGCCCGGAAGTCGGTGGGAAGTTCGCCTTTTTTGTACAATTCCAGCAGAAATTCGGAGGTTTCCACAGTGCGTTTTCCGACATCCTGCAGTATTTCTTTGTCCACACCCATGATTTCGTGGGCTTCGTGCTTTAGCATGCCTGCACAAGATCCCGAGGACGACACGATAGTTAAATCTGTGCCTGCCTTGTTCAGGTCTTCACACAGTTTCAGGACCTTACGGGTGGCCCCGCCAAATAAACCATTCGATTGTTCAGCCAAACCACAGCAGCCCTGTTTGGGGACTAACACTTCGTAACCTATGTGTTCGAGAACTTCAATGGTGTGTTTAGAAGTTTCGGTTTCAAAATACTGCCCCGCGCACCCGGTAAAGAAGATGAGTGGTCCTTTGGTGGGCGGTTTTGTGGGTGCGGGGCGGGTTTTCAGCCATCTTTGAATGCTTTGCGTGCGGGCTTTTGGCATGGGCGAGTTTGCGCCCACCCCCACTACTGCTTCCACGGCTTTGCGCAGTGGTTTAACTTTCAGTGCAGCGTTAGCCAGGGGTGCTACCGGGGTCATGGCTTGACCCATTAGGGTGGTTTGGGTGATAAGGCGGTCGCGGATGGGCATTCCGTTTTGGGCTTTCATTACCGCGCGGGCTTGCGCGTTAATTTCCGCAATTTTGACGCCTTGTGGGCATACTAGTGTGCAAATACCGCAGCCACTGCAGTAATCTAGAGAGCGGTCGACGGATTGCCCGTTACGGAAGCGTTCTGCTTGGGGACCAACGTATTTTGGTCCGGGGAACAGCGGTGTTACTCGTGCTATGGGACATTGGGTTTCGCAAATCGTACACTTGACGCAGTTGTCCAAGGATACGCGCGCCAAGCTGGCTTTAGCGAGTTCTAAAGATTCAGTCATTTTGGCTCCTTCACTTTGCGTCGTTGATAGCGTTAGTTGCGCGAATCATGGAACCGAGGGCGATGCCTTCGCCGGACTTGTCCGCCCAACGGATCGCGCCAGCGAGGATTCCCCCGACCGCGAATAGGTTCTGGTATACGACTTCGCCTCCGCCATCTAGGGGGCGCATGTCCTGGTCTACTTTTGTCCCAATTTTGAATAGGTGGTCTTGGTCTTCCCAGTAGTTTCCGGAAATCAGTGGGTCGTTGTCTGTGCCGGCGAGGGGCAGGTTGAATATTCTTTCGCTAATTTTGCGGTACGAATCCATTTCGAGGGCGCCGGATTCAAATCCGCCTGCGGCGAGGACGAAGTAGTCGGCTTCCAGGTTTACTGGTCCGCCCGCCTTGTGTACCGTGAGGGCGGTAATCTTGCCATTTTTGCAAGATGCGCCGATTGCGTCACAACCCAGCATGAACGTGGCTCTGGCGTCCTTGAGCAGTTGGGTGAGCTGCTGGTTGAGCCGCATGCCGGGCACCGACGGGGGAGGCAGTGGGATCTCAAAAATGGGTGTGCCCACCAGATCCTCTAATTTGGCGTGAATACCACTGCCGTTTACACCCAAAATGGCGGGTAAACCAATTATTTCGCCCTCGCGCACGTGGTTTTTCACGATTGCAGCAAAACGGCGCAGCTTGCCATCATCCTCTATCGCCCGGGCAAAGTTCAGAGCGGAAGTGTCAGCTTCACCGGTGCGCGCCTCAAAATCCACGGTTACCGAGCGCACTTCCAGTTTTTTGCCGTCCTTGGACTGTACGCGCGCCAAATTGCCTGCCACCAGCAGTGGGTAAAAGTCTTTCAAGCGGCGCAGCCCCATAATTACGTATTTTTTTGAAAAGTCGAGGTCGCCCGCCACCATTGACGGTTGAGCGAGAGCCGTGGGGCGAATTGCGCCCACCGCAGTTGGCAGCATGAAGTTGCGTTGACCGTCCCCCTGCAAGTAATCGGGACCCAGTTTTTTCTGCAACCATGTCAACCCGGCGCGGGTGGCGTCCTCGCCAATAACCCGGTAGGGATGGTCCGCATCGAGGCGCGCAAAACCAGCAAATGGGTTTGCTAGCTTTTCTTTTTCCCCCACGTAACCGAGCACGTCAATGGTGCCCTGGGAGAGCTGCAGACCGCCAATCCCCTTGGTGACCACCGTGACATCGTGCCCAAATTCGCGCAGCCGCAATGCCGTAGTCAGACCTGCAATGCCAGCACCAATAACAATAACTTTGCTCATTTCGCATCCTTCATTTCCGCTGCGGTGGGGGCGTTATCAATGTCTAACGTGCCCTGAAAAATCCAGTAATCCAGTGCCGTTTGGCGGACCTGCTGCCCGTACAGAATTGGCCATAGGCCAATCCACCGGTTCTTCAAAAACAGCTTCAACAAGGTGGTTACTTCATCGGAATTGCCGCGTCCGTTTTCCTGGGAAATGCCGGCCGCGCGCACCGAACAAAAGCCCCCTTGACAGGGTCCCATTCCCAGGCGCAATTGGCGGCGTAAGTCGTCAAAAGTGGCGTTAGGTTGGGATTCTAAAATGTCGGTGAACATTTTGCGGGTCATCAATTCGCATTCGCAAATGATCTGTTCGTCGAGGCGGTCTTGTTCGCGATTTTCCAACCGGTGCGTAACCTGGTAGTTGTGTCCTTCGGGTGCGCCTGGCATTACTTCGGTTTCGGTAATGCAAGGACGTGTGTCGCCCAGCTGCTCTACCATGACGTCAACAATGTTCTTTGCCATTAACCTGTAGGTGGTCAGTTTGCCGCCCGCAATTGACAACAGGCCGCGGATACCATCGCGGGAAGAGTGGTCGATAATGGACATGCCGCGCGACATGTGCCGGGTGTCCGAGGCGTCTACGCGCGAATCTTTTACCAACGGGCGTGCCCCCGCCCACGCGTGTACGGCGCGGGAATTGCGAAAACCTGGGATCAGTGCTTCGCCCGCGTCTAGCATCTGTTGGACTTCAGCCAGCGGAATTTCTAAATGGTCTGGGTCATCCACTTTTTGGTCGGTGGTGCCGATAATTGACACGGTGTGTACCGGAACCAAAATGTCGCCGTCGGTGGGGTAGACGCAACGGTTAATCACCGAGTTGACCAGACGGTGGTTCATCGCAATCATAATGCCCCGCCCCGGAACTACGTCTACGCCGTGAGCCCCCGCCAGTGCGGCAATGCGACCCGTCCACGGTCCCCCCGCGTTAATTACGAAGTTGCATTCTATGAGGACGTCTTCCCCGGTTTTGCGCCCATGGGCGCGGACTGCTTCGACTTGCCCGTTATTTACAATAATTTCTTCTGCTGCATGGTACGTAAGGATGCGACCGCCATAACGGCGTGCAGAACGCACTGCACCCCACAGCAGCCCCCACCCGTCCACGGTCTTGTCGCGTACCGCGAACGCGCGTTTGATGCCCGGATTCAACCGGGGTTCGCGGTGTAGGGCTTTCGCCGGGTCGATTTCTTCGGTCCACACCCCCGTGTCGCGAGCACCGCGCAAGAAACGGTCGCCAAATTCTGGGTCGTCCTCGGGAGTAACCACAAACAAGCCTCCGGTGTCCTCGACAGCATCGGGGTGAATACGGGCAATAATTTCGTTTTCCTCAGCGCATTCGGTGGCGGAATGAGGGTCCGAAACTACGTACCGACCACCCGAGTGCAACAATCCGTGGTAGCGTCCGGTCGTGCCTTGCCCGAGGTCTGCGCGGTCAACCAGAATTGCCCGGTATCCCCGCATAGCCAAATCACGAAGGACGCCGACTCCGGTAGCCCCACCACCGATAACGACGACCTCTGTTTCAAGCTTCTTCATTGTCGCTCCCTCTAATTAAGAGTCCGCAGGCACTGCCAGGCGGACTGATGCCTTTATTGTAGGCGGAATAAAAAGTGGGGGGACCTATATTGGTCCCCCCACTAGAAGCTGTTACTAACGGTTACCACAGCCTTATTCGGCAGCCGCGCGAACGTCCTCGTCAACCCAATCGAAAGTACGAGTCACAGCTTTCTTCCACAGGCGGAAAGTGCGTTCGCGCACTTCCTCATCCATCTTCGGAGTCCAGCGTTTCCCTTCTTTCCAGTTGTTAATTACGTCCTGTTCGCCTTCCCAAAATCCGACCGCAATTCCAGCCGCGTAGGCCGCACCCAAGGCGGTAGTTTCTGCCACTTGCGGGGCAACTACTTCGGTATTGAGAATGTCAGCTTGGAATTGCATGAGCAGCTCGTTAGCGATCATGCCCCCGTCCACGCGCAGTTCTTTCAGATCTACACCGGAATCGGCGTTCATGGCTTCGAGGACTTCCCGAGTTTGGAAAGCCGTCGCTTCCAAAGTTGCGCGGGCAATGTGACCAGCATTATTGTACCGGGTCAGCCCGACGATGGCGCCACGAGCGTCGTCCTTCCAATAGGGAGCGAATAAGCCCGAAAATGCCGGTACGAAGTACACGCCGCCGTTGTCTTCCACGGTCTTTGCCAGGTCCTCAATTTCAGGGGCGCTGGCAACCATCTTGAGGTTGTCGCGCAGCCACTGCACCAAAGAACCGGTTACCGCAATAGAACCTTCGAGGGCGTACTTGGTGGGTTGGTCCCCAATCTTGTAGCACACCGTGGTGAGCAGTCCATTTTCGGATTGCACGGCTTCTTCACCGGTGTTCATGAGCATGAAGCAACCGGTGCCGTACGTGTTCTTTGCCATGCCTTTTTCAAAGCAAGCCTGTCCGAAAGTAGCCGCCTGCTGGTCGCCTAAAATGCCCGCAATGGGGGTGTCGATCAGTAACCCGTTCTTGCGTCCGTAACCGTATACTTCCGAGGACGACTTGATTTCGGGCAGCATGGACATGGGCACGTCCATAGCCTTGCAAGTGTCTGCGTCCCACTGCAACTTGTTGATATCCATCAGCATTGTGCGCGAAGCGTTAGTAACGTCAGTCATGTGGACGCCTCCGTTCACCCCACCGGTGAGGTTCCAGAGTACCCAGCAGTCGGTGTTGCCAAAGAGCAGGTCCCCAGCTTCGGCTTTTTCGTGGGCGCCCTCGACGTTATCCAAAATCCACTTGATCTTCGGACCCGAGAAGTAGGTAGCCAGCGGCAACCCACACACTTTCTTGAAACGGTCCGCGCCGACCTCACCGCCTAGTTCGCGAATAATCTCTGAGGTGCGGGTGTCTTGCCAAACGATGGCGTTGTAAATTGGTTCGCCCGTGTTCTTGTCCCACACTACTGCGGTTTCCCGCTGGTTCGTAATACCCACTGCCGCCAGGGAGTGGCGGTTGATTTCGGCGTCAGACAGTGCTTTTGCCACTGCTTTGCGGACGTTTTCCCAAATTTCAGTAGGGTTATGTTCTACCCAACCGGCCTTTGGGAAAATTTGTTCGTGTTCGTATTGTCCGACGGAAACGATTTGCCCGCCGTGGTCGAAAATAATTGCGCGCGAGGAAGTGGTGCCTTGGTCAATTGCGAGGACGTATTTCTTTTGAGTCATCTATCTATCCGTTTCTTCGTTGAAAGTGTGCTGTCTTACGGTAGTAGTTGCAGTGCAGAAACAACTAGCGGTGCAACCATGGCTCCGGCAAGCGGTGCAACGACCGGCACCCAGGCGTAGCCCCAATCCGACCCACCCTTACCTTTGATTGGTAGGATTGCGTGCGCGATACGTGGGGAAAGGTCACGAGCCGGATTAATTGCGTACCCAGTGGGACCACCCAGTGAACTACCAATCACTACAATGATAAGCGCAACCCCCAAGGGGCCGGTGGCGGTTTGGGTGCCGCCGGACACTAAAATCCATGCCATCAGCACAAATGTGCCTATAAATTCGGTGACGAAGTTCCAAACAGAGTTGCGAATTTCAGGAGCGGTACAGAAAGTACCCAGTTTCAGAGCGGGGTCCAGGTCCTCGTCGTAATGCTGTTTGTAAGCGAGCCAGGCGAGGACAGCACCGACGAAACCACCCAGCATTTGCGCCACAATGTAGATGCAGACGTTGGCGAAGGTGACTGCCACGCCGCCTTCACCGATTGCGGGACCGTTCAAAGTGGTCGCAGGGTCGAGCGCGTACATGATTACTTTGCCCAAAGTGACGGCTGGATTAAGGTGCCCACCGGTCAAGTAGGCGCAGTACACGCCCGCCATAACCGCAAAACCCCAGGCAAAGTTGACCATCAAGAACCCAGTGTTATTGCCTTTGGTCTTACGCAGCAGGTTGTTGGCAACTACGCCAACGCCTAGCAGTAACAAGATTGTGGTACCAAAAAATTCGGAGGCAAAAATTTGCCATGCAGTCGGGGAGTGCGCGCTTGTGACTGCGGGTAGCAGCGCGCTCAAAGTATGAGTCATCCTTGACTCCTTTCCAATTTAGGAACTTACGCCATACGGAGGAAAACTACCCTTTAGAGGCAATTCTTATGTGAATTATATCCGTGAGAGGCGGCACGTTCCGGATTTCGAGGACGGAGGCGGGCGTCCTCGCGATAAAAGCGGCTATCAGCACTGACAGTGAAGAAAAAGCACTGACAGTGCGGAAAATGTGACGTTTATTGCGCTCATTGAGCGTCTTTTTAGATAAATAGTGAACAAAAATTTGTGTAAATGCGCAAAACTGCGCATGTGCTGCCAGCGCGACAGTAGCGTCCGTGGAAGGAAGGGCAAAAACACGCGCAAGTGCGGACGACACTTTGGTGAGGCGTCCTCATGAGGCAAACTGTTAAATATCGAAAGTGAGCAGACCAGCCGTTTGCGGGAAGGAGCAGACCCACATGCTCAAGACGTGCCAAATTTACGCGGATTTAGAAAAGGAAGCAAAGTTGCCTTTACCGCCCGCTGCGCAAGTGCAAACCGCGTTCAAAAAATCTGGTGAAACCGTGCCCACGCCCGCTGCGCGTCGCGAAGAAATCTTACAAAACCCACACTTTGGTTCCCATTTCACCGACCACATGGCACTGGCACAATGGTCTGCCAAAAATGGGTGGCACGAACGCCAAATAGTGCCTTTCGGACCGTTTTCGCTGTCGCCAGCTGCCAGCGTTTTGCACTACGGTCAAGAAATCTTTGAAGGCATAAAAGCATACGCGCACCCAGACGGCTCGGTGTGGACTTTCCGTCCTGGCTACAACGCGGCGCGGTTGCGGCAGTCGGCGCGGCGTCTAATGATGCCGGAAATATCTAACGAAGACTTCCTGGGGTCACTGGTGACCCTAGTGCGTACAGACCGACAGTGGGTGCCCACCGCGGTCAGCGCCGCCTTGTATTTGCGTCCCTTCATGGTAGCTACGGAACCATTCCTGGGAGTTCGCAGCGCCACCGAATACACGTATTGTGTTATTGCTTCCCCGGCAGGTCCATATTTTGAGGACGAAGGCGCGGGCGTGTCCATTTATGTTACGCAATCCTTCCACCGGGCATTTCCGGGAGGCACCGGAGCGGCAAAGTGTGGGGGCAATTATGCGGGCTCACTGTTGCCGCAAGTTGAAGCCGCGCAAAAGGGCTACCAACAGGTATGCTTCTTGGATGCCTCAGGGCGCTACCTGGAAGAACTTGGGGGTATGAATGTTTTCGTAGTTTACGAGGACGGACACGTGGAAACGCCCCGGCTTACGGGCACTATTTTGGCCGGAGGAACGCGTTCGTCAATAATTACGTTACTGCGCGGTAACGGCAGGGAAGTAACTGAATGTGACATCGCCCTCCAGACCCTTTTAGAAAGGATTCGCACCGGGCAGGTTACGGAAGTATTTGCTTGCGGCACGGCGGCAGTGGTGGCGCCCATCGGAAAACTGGGGGGCGCAGATTTTGTGGTGGAAGTACCGCAAGGGTCCCTTACGAAACAGGTTCACGACGAACTGACCGGTATTCAGTTCGGTTTGCGCCCTGACACGCACGGATGGCTGTACCGCCTGTGCTAATGCGGCGCACACATTTTCTGCGCCCACGCCGAAGCCCATAAAGAAGCCGATAACCACTATCGCGCCTTCAGAACGTGACGGTTCGTACCAGCGCGCCTAACTGCTTGCGCCACCTTTCCAACAGTACGGATGCCAATGGCGGCGCGCTTCCACACCGAAATCAAAACCGTAATCGCCCTCGGTCTTCCACACCACCACATGGGGGCTGCCGGGTGCAATTTCGTGGTTACAACCAGGACAAACGTAGGTTTTCGCCGCCGCACTCAAATGCTGCACCTGGTATGTTTGCCCCCGCCGGGAAACCGCCCTCGGCATGGACGCCAGGCGATCCAAGTCCAGGGGACGGAACGGTTGTTGGTGTTTATTACGCCGCCGTCCCATCAGCGTCTCGCACCAAATACTGCGGTCCCCACGCGCACGCGGGTGGAACCGCACGCAATAGCCAAGTCCATGTCCCCACTCATACCCATCGACAAAGCGGTCGCATTTTCCGTACCAAAGCGCCCACTGTCAGCGACAATATCTCGAATTTGCCGCAATTTTTCGAAAGATTCGCGCACTTTCTGTTGGTTAGAAGTGTGCGCACCAATGGTCATGAAACCGCTCAAACGCAGCTCCGCCAGTTCAGCAATTTCAAAAGCCAGGTCTACCGCCGCGCTCCGCGCACACCCACTTTTGGTGGGTTCCTCACTGGTATTTACCTGAATTAGCACACTGAGCGGATCGTCCTCGTCCCCCCACCTTTCCGCCAATTTATGGGCTAAACGGGCGGTAGCAACGGTTTCGATCTCGTCAAAACAGCGCAATGCCGGGTTGATTTTGTTACTTTGTAACGGACCAATCAGGCTGACTTTTGCCCCCACCTGCGCGTCTCGTATTGCCGCAATAGTACCCTCTGCTTCCTGTACGCGGTTATGCCCCAACAGCACCGGTAACTTTGCAGCAGCCAGGGCAAGGGCGGCAGCCCGACAAGTTTTTGCAGTTTGCGTCTTTACTGCCAATTCGAGGGCGATATCCCCACCGTCACGCCCAGCCGCGCGTGCCGCCTCCGTTATCTTTTCCCTCACGATCTCAATGTTTTCCTGCAAGTTGACCATAGTCCTACTCTAGGAGGTTCCGACTTTTCCGGCGAGCCGCCCTATCATAGAGCCATGCATAGCCTTTCAGATTTTCGCCCCCAAAATTTACCTGCCGTCTCTTTTGCAAAACTAATGGCATCCCACGGCGTCAACGTCAGTGACGCGACAGTCCGCGGTGTCACTGTAGACAGCGCAGACGTAGGGAAAGAGGAAATCTTCGTGGCCATTGCCGGGGCAAAAACTCACGGCGCCCAGTTTGCTGCCGATGCCATCGCCGCTGGTGCTAGTGCAATTGTTACCGACACAGCCGGCGCGCAAATCGTGGGCGATGCCGACGTCCCCGTAGCCGTAGTGCCGGACCCGCGCGCGCTCGCGGGCGAGTTAGCGAAGGTAGTTTATGACGATCCGTGTTCAAAACTGAAGGTGTTCACGGTTACGGGTACGAACGGGAAGACTACTACCAGTTGTTTGTTGCGTGCGGTATTGCAATCCTTGGGCTATCCAACGGCGATGATTGGGACTATTGATATTGCTACTCCGAACATGACGGTGGCTGCGGTTCACACTACTACTGAGGCGCCTTTGACGTTGCGGGTTTTTGCTAAGGCAATTGAAGAGGGCGCACGTGCCGCTGTAATAGAAACTTCCAGTCACGCCTTGGCGCTGCACCGCACTGCGGGTTTACATTTTGATGTCAGTGGTTTCTTGAATTTGCAGCACGACCATCTGGATTTCCACAAGACCATGGAGGGATATTTTGCGGCAAAGGCGAAGCTCTTCACTCCCGCACTAACTGACCAGGCGGTAATTTGTGTCGATGACGAATGGGGGCAGAAGTTGACGGAAATAGCCACCGTCCCGTTCGTGACGTCCTCGGGAAAGGGGAAGGAAGCAGATTACAGTGGTAAGGCGACGCAATTAGAAGTAGGGCATACGCGTTTTAGCCTGACCCATGGGGGGAAAGTGTTTCCCGTGGAACTTCCTTACACTGGGGAAGTAAACGTGCAAAATGCGACGCTGGCTGTGGCGATGGTGGCAGCCGCAGGGTTGCCGCTCACGGACGCCATTGCCGCCATTGCCCATGCGGACCAAGTTCCCGGTCGAATGCATTTTTTGCCGAAGATGCCGGGTGTTCCCGTGTGTGGGGTGGATTTTGCCCACACGCCGGATGCCTTGGAGGCGCTACTGACGACTTTGCGACCGCTTACCCGTGGTGCCGTCCACCTGGTATTTGGCTCTGACGGCGACCGCGATGCCAGTAAACGCCCAATTTTGGGGGAAATAGCTGCCCGCCTGGCGGACTATCTGTGGGTGACAGACGAAAACCCACGCTCGGAAGACCCGGGCTCAATTCGTCACCAGATTATGGTGGGGGTCAAGCAAGTACGCCCAGATTTGCATCAAGTTACAGAAGTTACGACGTGCCGCCGCGATGCGTTGCGTTATGCAACGTTGGCGGCGAAACCGGGCGATATCGTGTTTGTTACTGGCAAAGGGGTGGAACCTTTCCAGGAAATCCAGGGCGTGTTTCACCGTTACAGCGACTTGGAGGTGTTGGCAGAATGTATGCGAGCGTACGCCCACCACGGGGCTTCGCGCGTTAGTGCCTCATAACCTAAATACGGAAATCGGCCACACGACGGCGTCTTGCGTGCTCGCTTCCAAGTCTGTTATTAGGTGCATGCGCCAGTCCAGGTTTTCATCTGGGTCCACCAGCGTTTGCTCAATAAGCCACATTTTTCCGGCACGGAGGCGTTCTGCCAGGTCGCTTTCGAGGTCGATGCCAAAGTCTGCCAGATCGGCTTGCGTCGGTGCTTCCAGCAGGCGAAAATGTTCGCCGCTGCGCGCCCTCCCGCTGGTATCCAACCAGTCGTGTTCGCTGAAATAGGCGTCGAGGGCATCCTCCCACTTTTCTTCATTCCACCCCGGTGCGCCCAGACCAACCAGCGCCTGCAAGTTATCTGCGGCGAATAATTCCACAATATTGAATGTGGCGTTGCGCAGTGCCCGACGGAACGCGTGTCGATTTTTAGAAAAGTTAACGTTACCGTCCTCGTCTGCCCCGAAGGCTGTTTCTTCACCGCCTGGGGTAATTTGCCTGGGACGACCGCTTTCTAAACCTTCCCATTCTGCCAGCAACGATGAGTCCACGGCCCGCACTAAGTTCCCTAACCATTCGGTTATCGCCGTAAATTCGGCGGTGCGCGCCATTTCGGGGACTACCTGAGTGAGCGCCCGGTAAGCATCCGTCAAGTAACGTAACAAGACGCCCTCAGAACGCGTCAAATCCAAGCGTTGAACAAAACTGCTGAAAGTATCGGCGTTTTCGACCATGTCGCGCACCACTGACTTAGGGGAAGGCTGCAACCCGGACACCCACGGGTTGGACTGGCGGAACGTGGCGAAGGCACCCTCGATCAGGTCTGCCAACGGAGTTGGCCAGGAAATTTCCTCTAGCTTTTCCATGCGCTCGTCGTATTCCAGACCCGCCGCTTTCATGGATTGCATGGCGGTGGCGCGCGCAAGCGCCCGTTGTGCGTATAAAACTGGGCGCGGATCTTCTAAAGTGGATTCCACTAGGGACAAAATGTCGAGGGCGTAGGTCTCGCTGTCCGGGTCCAGTAATTGGGTGGCAGCCAGCGCAAATGGGGATAATTCTTGGTTGAGGGCGAAGCCGTCTGGCAGGTCTTTGGCTAACTGAAGTACTCCCTTGCGACCGGCTTGCGGGGCGGGAACCAGCTTGGCAACCTCGCTTTGAATAAGCGATGCGTAAATCTGTCCCAGAGTGCGCAAGTGGGGGTTGCGTTCACGCTGCGGATCGTGATTATTGCGCGCCAACCACACCAGGTGTTGGGCGAAATTGCGGTTACCTTCTAAAACGTTGAGCACCATGGCGTGCGTGAATTGGAATTGGGAATGTAAGGCTTCGGGGGCGGCGTTTTTCAGCCTTTCGTAAGTTGCTTCGGTCCAAGACACGAAACCGGCGGGTGCAGACTTCAATTTGGCTTTACCGCCGCGTTTTTTCTTATTTGTGAAACCTTCGGCTTTTGCGCGTGCTTTTTCGTTTTCTATTTCGTGTGGGGGCGCTTGTACTTCCACAAAACCGCTGGTATCAAAACCGGCCCGTCCCGCCCTGCCCGCAATCTGGTGAAACTCGCGGGCAGACAGGTGGCGCGAACGCCTGCCGTCATATTTAGTCAGCGACGTTATGACTACGGTACGGATTGGCACATTAATGCCCACTCCCAACGTGTCTGTACCGCACACCGCCACTAGTAAACCTTCTTGCGTCAGCTTTTCCACCAGCCGCCGGTAACGCGGTAACATTCCTGCGTGGTGCAACCCAATACCCGCGCGCAACAAATTTTTTAAAGTCTTGCCAAAACCTTTACCAAAATTGAAACCAGCAATGGCGGAGGCGACTTTTTCGCGTTGTGCGCGCGGAACCGTGCTGGTTCCGGCCAGTGCCAGCGCCCGGTCAGTGGCATCTTTTTGGGCAAAATGCACCAAATAAATTGGCCATCTACCCGCTTTCATCAGCCTTTCGATCAGGTCCGCAGTGTCGTCGTAAGTGTAAGAAAACTCCAGCGGTACCGGGCGAGGCGCATCGTCAATGACGGAAACTGGACGTTTCGTCCTTGCAGTTAAATCTTTGACGAAAAAACTTACGTCCCCCAACGTCGCCGACATGAGGACGAATTGGGTGCCAGTCAGCTCCAAGAGCGGTACCTGCCAGGCCCAGCCGCGTTGGTGGTCCCCGTAAAAGTGAAATTCATCCATTACTACCAGTCCGGCGTCAGTTTCAGGACCGTCCCGCAGTGCTTGATTTGCCAGAATTTCCGCAGTACAACAAATAATTGGTGCGCCCGCGTTCAAAGACACATCCCCGGTAACCATACCCACGTTTTCGGCACCAAATAGATCTACTAGGTCGAAAAATTTTTCCGAAACTAGCGCTTTTAGGGGGGCAGTGTAATAGCTGGTTTCGCCACGGGATAGCGCCAATAAGTGACCTGCCAGTGCCACCATGGATTTGCCGGAACCGGTAGGCGTCGCCGCAATAACGTGATCTCCGCTGGCTATTGCGAGGGCGGCGGCTTCCTGGTGGGGGTAAAGCTCGCGACCTCCTGAACTAGCCCACTTGGCAAACTTTTCTATAACTGCGACGGGGTCGGAAAGTTTCCCAGCGTCCTCAAGGTCGTCTAAAAGAAGGTTCAGGGCAGGCGCACTCATTCTTATATTTTGCCTGTAGGGGAAAGAAATTTGAAATATGCCCGAAAATTTGGGACAGTCGGACCCGAAAAATCAGTTTTTATTAAGGTTAGGAAAAAGGAGATGACGTGAACGAACTTGCAGAAATGATTTTGGCAGTAGCGGACTGGCTGACATTGTACGTGACCATGTGGGCGTTGGCAGGGGTAGGCATATTCCTGACAGTGGTTACGCGGGGGGTGCAATTCCGCCATTTTTGGCACATGTGTAAAACTGTGGTGGTTTCGCGTGAGGGCGCCAAAGGGGGAATTAGCAGCTTCCAGGCTTTCACAATTTCTTTGGCAGCCCGGGTGGGCGTAGGAAACGTGTTTGGGGTGGCAGCGGCGCTGCTAGTGGGCGGTCCTGGCGCGGTGTTTTGGATGTGGGTGGTGGCTGCTGTCGGTATGGCTACTTCGTTTGTGGAATCGACTTTGGCACAGATCTTCAAGGTACGTGACGAGGACGGCACCTTCCGTGGCGGTCCGGCGTACTACATGTGGAAGGGCGTAGGCTCACGCGTTTATGGCGCTGTATTTGCGGTTACCACCGTGATTACTTGTGCGTTCGTCATTACTTCGGTGCAATCTAACGCCATTGCGGGGACGTTGATTGCGGCAATGCCGTCAACGTCTGCGTGGGTGGTGGCGGCTTTATTGTTTGCTTTTGCGGGACCAATTATTTTGGGTGGTATTCGTTCCGTGGCCAGGGTTACCGAGTGGATGGCGCCAATCATGGCGACAATTTACTTGGGTATGGCGTTAGCGATTTGCTTGTTAAATATTTCGGCGTTGCCACATTTGTTCGCGGAAATTTTCCGTTCTGCATTTACGGGGGCAGCCCTGGGTGGGGGAACTGCCGGAGGTGTTTTGGCAGCAATCATTAATGGCACGAAACGCGGCTTGTTCTCTAATGAAGCGGGGCAGGGGACGGCACCTAATGCGGCGGCAACGGCCACCGTGTCTCACCCGGTTAAACAAGGTTTTATTCAGTCTTTGGGGGTTTTCGTAGACACAATTTTGGTTTGTACGGCCACTGCTTTTGTTATTTTGCTGGCGGGACCGGCGGTGTGGAATGGCGAGGGCGTAAACCCCGGTAATTTGACCACGCTGGCGATAACTGCTCACCTGGGTCAGTGGGTGCAAATACCTATGGCTCTAATGATCTTCGTCCTCGCATTTAGTTCGATTATTGCTGCCTACGTGTATTCCGAGGTGAACATGTCGTTTGTCACTTCCGCCGCGTGGGGGCGTTGGGCAGTGCGCATCCTGTCTGTGTTTAGTACATGTTTGGGTGCTATCGTCACTTTGGATGTGGCGTGGAATGCGGTAGACATTGCTATGGCTGTGATGACGGTAACTAACCTGACCGCCCTCGTTATCTTGCATAAGTGGGTAGTCGGAGCCCTTAAAGATTACGAATCCCAGATAAAGCGGGGCATTTCAGACCCGCGCTTTGTCGCAAAAGACAGTCAGTTTTTGCCGCGTCCACTACAAAGTGAGATTTGGTAAAACTCACCAGAAAGTAAAATTTATTTAAAGTAGTCGTCACGATCGTGTTACCTTTAGAAGAAAAATAAACAGAATGCGAGGGGAATGCCGTGCCAACTGGTTCCGATAAGTTTCTGGACATAAATTCGCAAATCGCATCGTGGCTGGATTCGGCATACGACGTATCTATCGCGTGGGTTCTGATAGTCCTGCTGCTGGCCTCTGGTCTGTTTTTCACAATTAAGAGCAAGGGCATGCAAATCGCGATGTTCCCCCATATGCTGAGCGTTATTGTGAAGTCGCGCGGCGGCGCAAAAGGCGGAATAAGCAGTTTCCAAGCCTTCGCGATTGGGCTGGCGGACCGGGTCGGTACCGGATCCATTGCGGGGGTCGCTCTCGCCGTCGTGGCAGGCGGTCCGGGGGCCGTGTTCTGGATGTGGGTAGTCGCGGCCGTGGGGATGGCGACAGCATTTATCGAAGCAACGTTGGCACAATTGTTCAAAGTGCGTGGCGGTGACGGTACCTTCCGGGGTGGACCAGCTTATTACATTCAGCGAGGGCTGGGGAGCCGCACTTGGGGCGCTATTTTTGCGGTCTTGTTGATTTTTGCCTACGGATTTAGTTTCGAGATGATACAGTCCAACTCGATTAGCCAACTGGCTCTCACCAGCTTTCACGTGCCCACTTGGGTGTCTGCGGTGGTACTGATAGCTTTGACGCTGCCACTAGTAATTGGCGGTGTGCGTAAAATTGCGCACCTGTCCGAAATCCTTGCCCCCGCAATGGCATTGGTGTACGTAGTGATGGGCATAATTATTATGTTGATTAATTTCACCTACATTCCGCACGTATTCAGCGAAATTTTTACGGGCGCTTTTGGGCACGGCACCTACGTACCTCCCGCCGTGGCCGGTGGCGCTGGCGCACTCATTGCGGCCCTCACTCAAGGCATAAAACGCGGTCTGTTTACCAATGAGGCGGGCATGGGATCTGCGCCCAATGCAGCAGCTACTGCCACTGTCGACCACCCTGTCACCCAGGGGCTCATCCAGTCGCTTGGTGTTTTCGTTGACACTATGCTGGTGTGTACGTCTACCGCATTTATCATCCTCATGTCCCGACCATTCTGGGAAGAGGGACGTGCCGCCGGTCTGAACGGCACAGCTCTGACCGGCGAATCATTGGTGGACTCACTGGGATCCTCCCCGGCAGTACACAACCTGGTTGCCGTCCTCGTAATGGCAATGATGATTAGCTTCGGCTACTCCACTATTTTGGGCAATTACGCTTATGCGGAAACCAACTACCGTTACCTGGTGGGCATGAATAAATCCGTACTACCACTGAAAATCCTGGTAATTGCCTCCACCGTACTGGGTGCCCTGCTGCCACTAAAATCTGTATGGTCAATAGCGGACTGGGCAACCGCTCTCATGACCATTGTCAACCTCGTAGCCATCTTGTTCCTGGGCAAATGGGCACTGGGCGCATTGGCGGACTACAACGCGCAACGCCACACTACCACTCCGGTGTTCTGCTCCGTGAATAACCCGCATATGCCAGGCGAACTACCCACCGAGGTGTGGCACGAAAGAGGCGGACACAGCACCGAGCAAACGCAAAGTAGTGTAGAAGCATGCATATAGTTAGATTTACAACTGGGAATAACCCCCAATACGGGGTCCTCGAAGAAGGCAAAGACCACATAGTCGTCCTCAAAAATGACCCCCTGTTTGCCCCTGTGGAACATTCTGGGGCGTTGGTAGCCCTGGACGAAGTGCGGCTACTTTCGCCGGTAATACCGCGATCGAAAGTAGTATGTGTGGGACGAAACTATGCCGACCATGCCCGCGAACTAGGTAATGAAGTGCCGCCCGCGCCCATCTTGTTTCTAAAACCGAACACCGCAGTTATTGGACCTGACGATCCCATTGTGTTGCCGCCCTGGTCACAGCACGTCGACCACGAGGTCGAATTGGCAGTAGTCATTAAAACTTTGGCAAAAGACGTGAAGGCCGCAGAAGCGGGGGACGTTATTTTGGGTTATACGGTAGCTAACGATTGTTCGGCACGCGACATACAAAAAGCAGACGGACAGTGGACGAGGGCGAAGGGATGGGATACATCCTGTCCCCTGGGACCGTGGATCAACGTGGACCCGACGTTGGACGTAGCGAACCTAAATATTACCTGTCGAGTCAATGGGGAAGCGCGTCAAAACGGAAACACTGGGCAAATGCTGTGGTCAGTACCCTACATAGTAGAATATGTCAGCCATTCCATGACATTGCTTCCCGGTGACATTATTTTAACTGGAACGCCTGCGGGGGTTGGTCCCTTGCAGCATGGTGACCTGGTAGAATGCGAAATTGAAAACATTGGTACGCTACCAAACCGGGTCATTCGCCGGTAATACCTGGTACAGACAATAATGGGAAAGGCATTTCGAGGACGCCTTTCCCATTTTCGTTTGCATCGTTAGCGTTCGCGGTTTCCGCAGAGCGCAACGAGAACACCTGTTTACACGCCAAATGCCGTGAAAACTCGCTGTAACATATTTTCGAGCACCGCTCTTGGCGTAGCCAGATTAAACCGGAAGAACTTTTCGTAGCCCTCGCCCAAAGTACAACCAGAATTGACGGCGATACCCGCCCTTTCAGCAAGCATTTCGCAAGGGTTGTCGCAATTAAATTCGCGGGCATCCCACCACGACAAATACGTGCCTTGGGGGCAGGAAACCCGGAATTTAGTGTCCGCAGTAGCCTCCGCAACAAGTCGCGCATTATCGCTGATTAACGCCACAAACTGGTCCAGCCAGGCAGTGCTATCCGTGTACGCAACCTGCGCCGCCAACGCTCCTAAAGGAACAGGCGGAACCGGACCTGCAGGGAAAGACTGCCACTTCGCCCTCAAATTTGCATCCGTAATAATCCTTTGAGCGCACGACAACCCCGGAATATTCCACCCCTTTGAAGCCGCAGTTGCGGTAACTGTGCGAGCGCCCATTCCCGGTAAGGAACCAAAAGGAACATGCGTAAAACCGGGTAAAACCAGTGGCGAATGAATTTCGTCAGAGAAAACAAAGACATCGTAGCGTGCCACCACAGCCGCTAAATCTAGCAACTCCTGACGGGTAAACACTCGCCCCACCGGGTTCCACGGGTTACACAAAACCAGCATTTTTGCGCCCGCCCGGAAGGCGTCCTCGATACCAAGTAAATCCAGGCGGTATTCGCCCTCATCAACAACGGCACGCACCTGCAACGCTTGCCTGCCGTGCTGACCCGGAATAGTCAAAAACGGCATGTAAGCGGGTGTTGGCACCACCACAGGCGAACCTGCTGGAGTTAGGCGGTCAATGACTTGGTGTAATACGCTCAAAACATTTGGAGCCAACGCGACGTCTGCGGGATCTAAATCCCAGCCGTGGCGGCGTTGGAAAAGCCGACACGCTTCTTCGGCGCCCTTTGCCCATTTCGCTGGCATGTAACCTAACTGATTATGCGTAACTGCGTGGGTGAGTGCGCGTTCAATTTCGGGGGAGGTTCCTAAATCGGACTCGGCAATCCACGCCCCATCCAAAGGCTTGCCGTCTTTTGTCAATGACCATTTCAAGGTACCCGAGCTACGCAAAGAATCGAGCGTTGGCGCCCAAGAATTCATAGTCGTTCTTTCTCATTGTTTTTTCCGCGCCTGCGCGCGATACCATAAAGATATTATGACTGAAAATATGCCTGCTCCAAGTAGCGATGTACGCGTCCGTTTCTGCCCTAGCCCTACCGGAACTCCGCACGTAGGAATGGTCCGGACCTGCCTGTTTAACTGGGCGTATGCCCGACATGTTGGCGGGACTTTCGTCTTTCGTATTGAAGATACTGACGCCGCGCGCGACAGTGAAGAGTCTTTTGCCCAAATAATCGACTCGCTGAAGTGGCTGGGTTTAGATTGGGACGAGGGCGTTGGGGTAGGCGGTCCTCACGGTCCGTACCGGCAATCCCAACGGATGGGCATTTACAAAGAGGTTGCGCAAAAGCTGATTGACGCGGGGTACGCCTACGAGTCCTATTCCACGCCCGCAGAAATTGAGGCGCGCCATATTGCCGCCGGACGTCCGGCAAAACTGGGCTACGACGGGTATGACCGCGATCTTACCGCAGAACAGAAGGCTGCGTACCGCGCGGAAGGGCGTCAGCCGGTTTACCGCCTGCGCATGCCAGACGAAGACATAACTTTCACCGATATTGTTCGCGGCGAAATTACTTTTAAGGCTGGCTCTGTTCCCGACTATGTAATAGTGCGCGCCAACGGGGACCCGCTTTATACGCTGGTAAATCCCGTCGATGACGCCCTCATGGAAATCACCCACGTGCTGCGTGGCGAAGACCTGCTGTCTTCTACACCCCGTCAAATCGTGCTGTACAGGGCACTGGTCGAACTGGGAATTGCGAAACGGATCCCTGAATTTGGGCACCTCCCTTACGTAATGGGGGAAGGCAATAAGAAACTGTCAAAACGGGACCCTGAATCAAACTTGCTGAACCATAAGGCGGCAGGCATAATTCCCGAGGGGCTAATCAACTACCTGTCTTTACTGGGTTGGTCATATGCAGCCGACCAGGATATCTTCACCAAAGAACAGTTGGTAGCTGCTTTCGATGTACATGACGTCAACCCGAATCCGGCTCGTTTCGATCAGAAGAAATGCCAGGCCATAAACGCCGAACATGTGCGCCGCCTAGAAGTTACGGACTTCCGTAATCGGCTGGTTCCGTATTTGCACGAGGACGGTCTGGTTTCTGCCGCCACTTGGGACGAATTGAGCGAAAACGAACAAGAGCTACTAGGAGCCGCTGCGCCCCTGGCACAAACCCGTCTGCAAATGCTCGGTGAAGCCAAGGGACTTATCGGATTCTTGTTCAAGGATACTGTCGAATACGATGAGAAGTCTGTGAAGAAACTGAAAGATAGTGCCTCTGCAGCACTGACGGTCGCTATCGACACCATTTCTGGACTTGACGATGCCGACTACACGGTTGACGGCATACACGCAACGCTTGCCACCGCCCTCGTTGAAAAACTGGGGTTGAAGCCACGTCTGGCATTTGGGTCGCTGTTCGTTGCCGTAACTGGTAAATCTGCGTCAATTCCGGTATTTGACTCGATGGTGATACTGGGCAAGGACGAAACCCTGCGGCGCCTTCGCCTACTCAAAGACAAACTGGAGTAGGTCTGCAAGTGCAATTATGAGCCGATCCACAAGCTTTCAGTTTGGTAAACCAGATCGGTTCCGATAGAGTTTTGCAGTACCCAGGTGCTGGGTGCGCAAAACCCTTGGGGTATGGTGTAATTGGCAACACAGCTGATTCTGGTTCAGCCATTCTAGGTTCGAGTCCTGGTACCCCAGCGGAGTTCGCTCTAGGCCCCCATCGTCTAGCGGCCTAGGACACCGCCCTCTCACGGCGGCGACACGGGTTCAAATCCCGTTGGGGGTACGGTATCCCGCAGAAACGTGTTTTCTGCGGGGATTTTTGTTTCGAGGGCGATGCGGGCACGTGAAAGGTCGGTCAGTCTTCGTCTCACGCCTCTTCGTTTTACCAAATTGCTCGTGAAAGTATTTGACCGGAGCAAAATAGCTTGTCGTCAACGAAATAGTTTGCACTCACGGCAGTTTTTTTCGTGAGGTACAATGATTTTGCTGAGGCGAAACCGCATAACACTTGCACTCAGCAAAGTCATTGCACCTGAGCAAAATAGTTCGCTCTCACGGTCACAACCGCTTCGATCCGAAGCGTCATATTTGCGCAGTCCAATTACGAGGACGGTGTGGGAAATAACAGTAAAAGTGTTATTTCTTGAAAGTTAGGATCATGCCTAAAAAATTACCGCAGTTCAGATACTTGCGTGTAGGTGGTAAGTATTCAAAGGTGTGAATATATAATTGAGAAAAAAGTTCGAGAAAATTAAATTTTGTTACTGTAATTTATTGTCTTTGTTTCCTTTTAATTATTTTTAAACTATCTGGTGAAAATCTTCTATTTTATTGAAACTCTAGTTATGGATGTTGTGAACGTAGTCAATGTTTTTACTGTTAATAAGTTGAGAGGGGCGCTCAGAGTGACGACGTTTGCGGTTGCGGAAATGGTGAGTGTAGCCAGAGCGTCCCGCGATAGGGCTTTTGGTTGCGACGGTAGTTCTCGGCGGGCGTGCCAGAGGTATTCAGGTGAACGCCTGTTGGGAGTTAGGTGGGTCACTTTCGTTAAAAAGTAGAAGTAGTATCGATTACACTTTTTCAGGTTTTTGGAAATATTTGCAATTCGTGTCGGAGTGTAGCTTTTTATTTATAAAGCGTAGAGACTATTTGCTGAAAAAAGTTGAAAAAATCTTACAAGTTGTTCAGTATTTTTATGTTTCTTTCAGCTTTTATAGAGCTTTTTCGGGGTGAGTTGCTGGATATACTTCGATTCGGTAGGGCTGGTAAGTTTCTGAATCTCTACCGACAATTTCATTTTTAACCAACTCGAGGAGTCGCTAATGAAGAAAGCGATTGCGCTCGCCGCAATGCTTGGCTTATCACTGGTTCCCATGACGGGCGAAGTTGCCCACGCAGGAACAGTTTTCTGGCAACCGGTTGAAAAGCAAAACTCACAGAGGGAACTGGACGGGAAGGAAGTTACTGCATTATCTGACTCTGCGGTTGTTGCAGATGATACGCTGACTCGGCACAAAGAAGTGAAAGTACTCAATGTGGAGTATGAGTTGCGCGAAAAAGCAAAGAAGCTTGGCGGCAATTTTGCTGGTCAGGTGCAATTTAAAGCCCCCGCCGGCACCAAGCTGCAAGATGTAGTTGTCAGTTTCGTCCAAAGCACTGAAGTGAAACGTCGTATTGAGTTCAAAACCTCTGGAAACGTCACGCGAAAAGGTAAAAATGACACTTTCGAAATCGCAGAACTGTCCGAGGGGACTACTCCGGTCGCAATTTCTTTCAAGGGGCAGTCTGGGGAGGGCGCGCCCGTTTTAGTGGTGAACGCTAAGGTAGGCGGCAAGTACGCGAAGGTTGACGGTGCTACTGATGACCTTATTATGCTAGGTGAAGGTAAACCGAAGGCTGCTCCCGAGGGGGGTGCTATAGCGGCAGGTGCTTCTATAAGTGGTATGACTTCCAGTGGTTGGCGGGGACAGTCGCAAACCGCTTCTATTAATTTTTATCGCGCAGGCAGTAGTCCTCTAAAAGATTACTTCTTCTATTATCGTGGCGCGCGCGTGCGCGAACTTTTCACGGCTCAAGGTGAATACAGCATTGACGTCCGTAATGCGAAAGTAACATTCACTCCTGCGCCAGACTTCTACGGACAAGCCGAGAGGGTTACGATCAATGGTGAAGATGTTGATGGTCGCTTGTATTACTGTTGTTACACTCCTTACGTGTGTAGTAGGTCTTGTCCAATACCCGGGTCTCAACCTCGGTCTGAACCGCAGCCAGAACCCAGACCTGCCCCTCAGTCAGAACTTGGGCTCCAGCCAGAACCAGGTCCTCCTAGAGAGTCACGACCAGCACCCAAACCCGAGCCTAAGCCTGAACCAATACCAGCACCGACACCTGCTCCACCACCGCAGTCAGAGCCGATGCCAAAGCCAGAGCCCAAACCGGAGCCGACGCCTGCTCCGACGCCAACGCCGGAACCTCAGCCCAAACCAAAGCCGACGCCCAAACCGCAGCCTAAACCGGAACCAAAGCCGCAGCCGCAACCCACTCCTGTGCAGTCGGGTAAGACCGCTCCGGTAGAAACTGAAAAACTGAAGCCGCAGCCGCAACCCACTCCTGTGCAGTCGGGTAAGACCGCTCCGGTAGAAACTGAAAAACTGAAACCGCACCCGCATCAGCGCCATAATCGCGAAGTCTACTTGGCGAGGACGGGTACTGCGGCAGCCAGTGCTGGACTGCTGGTGCTGCTGATGACTGTGGTTGGTGCCAGCGTGGTTGTGGTAAAACGCCGTAAGAACAGGGGCGCGGACAATAACTAGTTTGATGTGCGTGTTGCAGCTAAGAATTACAACTTAGTATGTCGCCCTCGAAGTGACTGGAACCGATTCGTCGATTCCAGTCGCTTTTGCGTTTAATTATCACGTCAAGGCATGGCGCGGTGCAGTTAGGGGCAGAAACTGAAAGCGGGCGCGGGAAAGCTGCAGTGGTGTTGGACGTGTATGTGTCTTTGTTGCAGGGATTGTGGCGAGGGCGCCTGCTTTCGTTGGTTTGCTGAGGTAGCGGAACTGAAGGCGAGGGGTAGCTAGGAGGGCGCCCTCGAAAAGCTGGGAGAATTTTGCAAAATAGGCATTACCTATATATAGTTTTAGGTAATACTTACCTCTAGACCA
Source organism: Actinomycetaceae bacterium (assembly GCA_030528145.1). Classification (GTDB taxonomy): domain Bacteria; phylum Actinomycetota; class Actinomycetes; order Actinomycetales; family Actinomycetaceae; genus Winkia. Next base: position 39,428 of record JAUMZK010000008.1, on the reverse strand, counting down.
AGGGAATGTGTTGATGAAGAAGTCCTTTAAACGCGTAGTATTGCCAGTGGCTATGGCACTCAGCCTCAGTGCAGGTTTGACCGCATGCGGTGCCAGCGACTCTGGCGAAACCAAAGCGCCAAAAGCAGACGGAAAACTAAGCATCGTCGCAACCACCGGTTATCTTGGTGATGCGGCGAAACAAATTGCTCCTGAAGCGGACGTGACCGTGCTAGTTGGACCTGGTGGGGACCCGCACACGCAGGAACTGACCACCAAAGACACTGAAAAAATTAACAGCGCAGACGTTGTCTTGTGGACCGGTCACGACATGGAACATAAAATGATGGACCAGCTGGACAAACTAGGCAAAAAGCAAGTTCCTGCCGGTGAAGCCATTCCTGAAAAGATGCTGTTGCCTTGGGAAGAGGACGGAAAGATTGAAGGGCACGACCCGCACGTGTGGAACTCGCCCGACAAC
>JAUMZK010000008.1:0-38958 GCA_030528145.1 Actinomycetaceae bacterium | reverse complement strand
AAGAATGCGGAAGAGTACAACAAGAAGATCGACGCAGCGAAAGCTGAAGCTGGCAAGATGCTCGAAAAGATCCCAGCAGATCGGCGCGTGCTAATCACAGGTCACGATGCCTTCAATTACCTTGGCAAGACCTTCAATATTGAAATTCACGCCACGGACTTCGTTTCCTCAGAATCTGAAATGTCTGCAAAAGAACTGGACGAACTGGCAAAACTGATCGCAGACAAAAAAGTGCCCGTAATCTTCCAGGACAACCTGAAGAACCCGGAAGCCATCAAGCACCTGAAAGATGCTGTGAAAGCGAAGGGCGGTAACGTCGAAGTTTCTGACAAGCCCCTGTACGCAGACTCACTTGGTGAAGCCGCCCCAGTTGATACCTACCTCGGCGTATTTGAATACAACGCCAAGACCATCTCTGAGGCACTTTCCAAGTAACTCAGTGCAGTAGCCGCCGCCAGTTCGCTCCCGGCGGCGGCAACTGCTTATAGGCAGAAAGAAATCTGAATATAGTGAAGTCACTACCTTGCCAAATTGAAAAATTATCTGTTGCCTACCACGACCGGGTGGTAGTTCACCACGCCGATCTGGCTTTGCCAGCGGGCGAAGTAATGGCCATATTGGGACCAAACGGTGCCGGAAAATCCACAATAATCAAAGCTTCCCTCGGGTTAATACCGCCACTAGCGGGGGATGTGAAATTCTTCGGCTCCCCACTTTCTAAAGTTCGCACCCGCGTTGGGTACATGCCGCAAAGCGCCGAGGTCGACTGGGACTTTCCCACCACGGTGGCAGACGCAGTCCAAATGGGCGCATACGGTCGTATTGGCTGGCTCGGCAGAATGGGACGCGAGCACAAGAAGGAAGTGCGCGCCGCCCTCGAAACAGTAGGTATAGCCGACCTGGCAGACCGCCAAATTTCCCAACTTTCCGGTGGGCAAAAGCAACGCACATTCATGGCGCGAATCCTTATGCAAGCCCCCGACCTGTACATAATGGACGAACCTTTCGCGGGCGTGGACGCCGCCTCTGAACGCGCGATCATGGGAGCGCTGGCGAAGCTTAAAGAAATGGGCAAAACTATTCTGATTGTCCACCACGACCTTGCCTCTGTGAAAAAATTCTGCAGCTACATCACCTTGATGAACGCCGGGAATGTAGTTGCCAGCGGCCCAATAGAAACCGCCTTCACTGCGGAAAATTTGCGCAAAGCTTATGGTTTTGACGAAAACATGGTGACGGCATGACCATCGCAACTTTGATAGGACCCGTCGAATTTCTCAGCAACTTTACCTTCCGCACCATGCTGGTGGGTACTGCCCTGGTGGGGGGCTTTTCTGGGGCACTGGGATGTTTCCTGTACTTGCGCAAACAGTCCCTAATTGCCGACGTTATTGGTCACTCCGCCATTGCTGGGGTAATGGGAGCTTTCGTTTTCGCCACCGCCATTGTGGGTGTTGATGGGCGATCCATGTTGGTGCTGACCATAGGCGCCACTATTTCCGCCACCGCCTCAGTAATTTTTGCCCAGTGGATAACCCACCATTCCCAGCTGACAATGGATGCTGCAATGGCCATCAGTTTGGCGTTATTTTACGGAATCGGTATGGTGGCTCTTCGTGCCATTGTGCATTCCAGCCTGCCTAACCGGGGCGGAATCGACAAATACATGTTTGGTAACGCCGCCACGCTTACTAACGAAGACCTGCTGACAATCGCCATCTTTGGAGGCGGGGCGTTACTGATAGTCCTCATCGGATGGAAAGCCTTCAAAGTATTTACTTTTGACCCAATATTGGCGCAAATGCTGGGCTTTTCTCCCCGCGCAACGTCCCTCATTTTGGCGGGTGCCACCACGATTGCCGTTGTTATCGGCGTGAAATCCGCCGGTCTGATCCTGATGGTCGCGTTCGCAATTATGCCTGCCGCCTCTGCCCGCCAATGGACAAAACGTTTGTCCCATATGGTCGGTTTAGCCACCGCAATTGGGGCGGGTTCCGGCGTGGTCGGCTCTTACTTAGCAGTAAATCTTGGGAAGGTGCCTACTGGGCCGGTTATCGTCCTCGTACTGTTTACCGTGTTCCTGATTTCCTTAGGGTTCGCGCCGGAACGATCCGTGATCCGGCGCTACTTTATGCGGCGGGCAAAAATGAGGGCGTTGCGCGCGCAAGCATATTCCGAGGCGTTAGGAGCATAAATGGACCTCATCTTTTCTGTAGCCTTTTTGGCGGTAGTTACGGCAATTACTTGCGCAGTACCAGGCACATTCTTAGTATTACGCCACCAATCCATGCTGGTAGATGCGATGAGTCACGCGGTACTGCCGGGCATCGTTATTGGCGCATTAGTATCTGGAAAAACGCATTCATTCATGATGATTGTGGCGGCATCCCTGATGGGGTTGATTGTGGTGATCGGTGCCGAAAAGTTGCGCAATACGGGATTAGTGGCGGGGGATGCCGATCAGGGATTAATTTTCCCTGGCTTGTTTGCAGTTGGCGTTATTTTGTTGTCTACCGTGCTGAAATCGGTGCACATTTGTGAAGACACCGTATTGACTGGGGACCTTAATTTGATGGCACTGCCCGCAGAACACTTACTGGTGGGGGGAATCAGTATCGGTCCGAGGACGGCATGGCTGTTGCTGGTAGTCCTTGCGGTGGATGTGGCTTTCGTGGCTATTTTCTACCGTATCTTGAAGCTGGCGACTTTTGATCCGTTGCTTGCAAAAACTATGGGGTTCCCGGTGCGTGCCGTCGAATACGGGTTAATGCTGTTGGTTTCAGTAACCGTGGTGGCGGCTTTTGAAACTGCGGGTGCCATTTTGGTGGTTTCGTTCATGATTGTTCCACCGGCAACCGCATTGTTGTTCTCGAAGTCTTTGCCCAGGTTATTAGCACTTGGTCAAGTAGTTGCGGTTGTTGGAGCGCTGGTTGGCTTTTGGCTGGCTTACCGCTTCGATCTGGCCACTTCTTCGATGATGGCGGCCACGAATGGGCTAGTCTTTATTATCGCCTTTGCGTTTGCTAAGGTGCGCGTGGCGAGGGCACGGCGGCGTGCTTACATGCATTCCAAGCGGGCGTCCTCGGAATATGTAGTGACGTTAAAAAGCAGTGAAGTGTTGGCGAAGGTCAACTGAACATAAAGCAAGTCAGATTGGAAGCCTGACGTGCGCTAACGCAGGCGACGCGACCACTGTTGCATAGTGCGGGCGGCGTGACCCTCACTTTCCTGTGTGCTTTGAAAATCCAACATTTACCTTGGTGTGTTGCAAATTGTGCCGGCGAGTAAAATCGTCGGCACTTTTTCGCACTCCAGGTAACTGCTACTTTATGGACCCTGCTGTCAGGCCGCCTACCAGGCGCTTTTCGACGAGGGCGAACAGTATGACCACGGGAATGATAGCTATCGTGGATACCCCAAAAACGTAGTGCCAAGACGTGTCGTATTGGCCGACAAACTTCGTGAGCGCAACTGACAGCGGCTGGTTTTCCGCAGATGAAAGGATCACCAGTGAGGCGGCAAATTCGTTCCAGGCGGCAACGAACACAAAAATCACTGCCGTTACTATTCCCGGCCATACTAATGGCAGGTTGATTCGCGAAAGCACCATCCATTGTCCCGCGCCGTCGATTTGCGCAGCTTCGTCAACTTCCTTCGGAACCGAGGCAAAGAACGAGTGCATAATCCACACCGCAAACGACAGGTTAAAGGCGGAGTTTACCAGAATCATAGCTAACCAGGTGTCTTGCAGGTCTATGGCCAGGAATTCTTGCATCAGACCGGCTACGAGGACGGCTGGTTGCAGCATTTGGGTCATGAGCAAAGCAAACATGAAAGCCCCGCGCCCAGGGAAACGGTAGCGGGCGGTGTAGTATGCGGCGGGCATGGCCACCAACAGTACCAAAGCGGTCGCCAGTACCGATATTACTATTGTGGATATGAGGTTTTGAGGCAGTGGGGTTTCGGGCGTTGACCACATTGTCAGGTAGTTGCGCCAATTCCAGTTATGCGGGAAAAAGGTGGGGTTTACCGAGGTCGCTTCGGATTTTGGTTTCAGCGACGAAAAGAACATAATCAGGTCAGGCGATCTTCCGTATCCCCGTATTCGGCAGTAATATGGACTCTGTCGCCATTACCGTTTTCCTAACTGACGTCCTCGCGCGTATTTTGTTCGGTAAAGAACCGTTCATGAAGTGGATCTCTGACTTAGGAGGTACTACCAGGTGGTTAAAGTGGCAAGAAAAGCCCTCGCAATATTTGCGCTGGGCTTTGTCTCCGGTCTTTTTGCTTCCTCTGCCTCCCTCGCCCTCATAACTGGCGCTTCCACTTTGGCAAATAAAAAAGTTTTCGAGGTCGTATCCGGCGACGCCCAAGCACTCCCGTTCGCTATTTCGGCACTGACTATTTTCTTGCTCACTTTGGGCAAGCCAGTCACAGTAACGCACCACATGACCATTATTGGGGCGTTGGCTGCAGTCCGATTCTTGCCGATAGTACACGGAAATATGTTCATCGCCCTCATAATTGGGTCTGTGATGGGGATATTCACTGCTTGGCTGGCAGAAATAATGAACCGTGCCTTCTACGCCGTGGGTGATACCCACATTGACCCATCGGCAGTTTCTATTTGACCGACAACAACAGTCGTGTACATACTCGTTGCACTAGTCAGTTAATTGAGGTGAAATATGGTCAGCACAAAGCTCCCCACGCAGTTTTATGACGCGTATATTTTCGATATGGACGGTACCATTTATTTGGGCGACCATTTGCTTCCAGGAGCGCAAAAACTAATTGAAACTTTGCGTGAACGTAATATTCCGATCCGCTATTTATCTAATAATCCCACCAAGGATCCACACCAATATTTAGAAAAATTAGAAAATCTGGGTTTGCCCACCAGTATGGATGAAATTGCCAGCACGGTGGTAACCATGACGAAGTGGTTTTTGCAGCATCATCCAGACGCCGTGGTCTTTCCCATTGCCGAAGAACCGCTGGTCAATTCGTTGCGTCAGGCAGGGATTAAGATCAGTGATAATCCGGAAGAAATTGATTTTGTGCTGGCCTCTTACGACCGCACTTTTGACTACCATAAACTTCAAATTGCCTTCGACGCTATTTGGTTTCACCGGCGCGCCAAACTGGTTGCTACCAATCCCGATCGCTATTGTCCCTTCCCAGGTGGCAGGGGGGAACCAGACTGCGCCGCGATTATTGCCGCTATTGAAGCTTGCACGCAAACGAAGTGCGAAATGGTCATTGGTAAACCGAATCCAGTAATGATAGAAGAGGCGCTGACTGGATTAGAAATCGATATGCACCGTTGTATTATGGTGGGCGACCGTTTGGGTACGGACATAAAAATGGCCGTGCAAGCCGGTATGGCTTCTGCGATGCCACTAACTGGGGATTCGACGTTAGCGGAAGCGATGGCGCTTCCCGAGGGCGAACGTCCAATGTACATTCTGGACTCGATTGACCAGCTCATCCCCTCCAATTCAGATACATCAAGCTAAGAAAAGCAAATGGTTTCACCAGGTTATGAAGGTCCGTACCTTTTAGGTATTGATTTTGGCACCGAGTTATGTCGTGCTGCCATTTTTGATTTGCGGGGAAATTCTATTGGATTTGCAGCGACTCCGTATAAAACCACCCATCCGCGTCCGAAAATGGCAGAACAGTCCCCAGATGATTGGTGGAGGCATTGAAGGCTTCCGCTTACAAGGTTTTCGATCAGACGGGTGTTCCCGCCCGCCACATCGCCGGGATTTCTTACGACGCCACCACTATGACGGTCGTGTGCTTGGACCAAAAAGGAAACGCTTTACGCAATGCCATAATGTGGATGGATGTGCGTGCCACCGAACAGGCAGCGCGTGCTGACACCATCGACCACTGGGCTAAGCCGTTTACAACGGCGGGGGAAAGCTGCCGGTTACTGCTGAGTGGTACCCGTTTAAAGCGGCTTGTATTAAGGAAAACGAACCAGAAATTTACCATTCTGCTTACCGTATTGTAGATGCTCCAGATTGGCTCACCTACAAGCTGACAGGAGAATGGACGCTAAACATTAACACTGCTGCAATTCTTTCTTACTACAACCGGGACGAGGGCGGTTGACCGGTCGAGTTCTTTGAGCATATTGGTTGTGGCGACGTGTTTGAAAAGTTGCCTACGAACGTATCAAATTTAGGCGACCCGGTTGGTGATCTTTCTACTAGTGCGGCTCGCGACCTCGGACTGACCCCTGGTATTTCGGTAGCCCAAGGAGGCGGTGATGCTTGGCATGGTCAGATTGGCTTGGGCGTAGTTGAACCAGGTTCGCTCGCGGTAATTACCGGGTCCAGCCAGGCCATGACCGGGCAAAGCGCGAAAGCAATTTACGGTAAAGGTTTCATGGGCGGCTATACGGATGGTGTGATACCTGGCCAATACACCGTTGAGGGATCTGCGGTATCTTCAGGGTCGGTATTGAAGTGGTTCCGTGATGGGTTTGCGTGCGACGTGGTACAGGCAACCGAACGCGTCGGCATGAATGCTTACGAAGAGTTGGACAAGGCTTGCGCGCACATCCCGCCAGGCTCAGACGGTCTGATTGTAAACGAATACTTCCAAGGGAACCGCACACCCTACACGGACTCGAAGGCGCGCGGAATGATTTGGGGACTGTCACTGGCTCACACGCCAGAACACATGTTCCACACCATCATGGAATCGGTCGCATACGACACGGCACACAACCTCAAGGTCATGGAAGATTCCGGTTTCAGCCCGGACAAGCTGGTCTTTTGCGGAGGTGCCACTAAATCTAAACTTTGGATGCAGATGTATGCGGACGTTACCGGGCGTCCCATTACTTTGGCTGAAGTAGGGGACGCGGTCGGCCTCGGATCCTGTATGTTAGCGGCTGAGCAGGGCTGTACCCCTCAATTAAAGACGCCGCCAGGAACATGGTTCACGAATCCGAAGTTATCGAGCCAGACAGGGAGCGGCACGAAGAATACAAGTTTTATGTGAAACAATTCATGGATGCGTGGCCGCAAATGGCGGAATTGACCCACAAGACCGTGGATCACTTAGCGGAAGGCAAATAGTGTCTAAACTGATCGAAACTGCATTACAGACCGCAGATCAAACTAACGCCATCGCATTTTCTCGGGGTGCGGTCGAAAAAACCGGGGAAATATTTCAACGTACTTTTCCAGGGAAGAAAGTTTTCGTAGTAGCCGATCAGAATACTTTCGCTGCCTGCGGTGAGGACGTTGTGGAACGGTTGTTCCTACCCACCGGTTACTGGGGCGCACCTACCAGTAGGGGACTGTGATAGAAGGATTTCCGACCGGCTTTAGTATGGTGAAAACCGGGAAAAAATTAGTGGTCAGCACTGCTGACCACTAATTTTTGTCTAAAGAGGCGCTACTTGGCGACTACACCAAGGTTTGGCCACTTCGAATTTGGAATCAGATTCGAGGATGCGGTCTGTTCGTTGACGACAATTTCGAATGATTTCGACGAGTCTTGTGGCATGACGTAACCATCTGGCAACTGTTTCACAGTGATGCGGTAATTACCAGCCGGTATACGGTCGGACCAGCGTCCGGCCAGGTCAGTTTCCAATACGCGTTCCTTACCCATTGTGCCTTCCAGCGGAGTCAAAACAATCTGGGCGCCCTTGACCCAACGCGGGGCAGCGGCCCAAGGCAGATTACCAACGTGGAATCCTGGTTCGTAGACACCTTTCTTGGCCACGTAGACCTTGCCAGACATACGGAACTTGGGTACGTCGGCTTCGGAAGCTGGGATAAACCCAAAGTCAACAGTGTTGTTGTAACCCTTGGTAGTTCTCAGTTCTGCGGTCCAATAGTCGAGCAATTGCTTCAGGTCCAACTTATTCTTGTTGATGTTGTCAGAGTAGCCTAGGAAGGATTTGGGAGCCTGGTCCTGGTAGCGTGTGCCGTCGAAGAATCCGCCGTAAGAATTTGCTTCCCAAGCATATTTGCCACCGGAGTCGCGACTGAGGTCGTCAATAGTGCGAGCCAAGCCGTCTTGACGCATACTGCCAGAACGGACGAAACGTGTGGTCGGAACATATCCCCACGGAGCCTGCTCGCGGTGTTTGGCGTAGGCGTCGCCACCGGAAGCGTTAGGAGGAGTCACCACCACTGTGTAGTATCCAGGCATTAGCTTGCCCTTATTCTTGCCTTTGTTCTTGCCAAATGGGTAGCCCTTGTACAAAGGATCGTCGGTGAATTTGTACGCGCCGTCCTCTTTAGTGGTTTGGCTGCTGATGACCGTGCGCTTGAATGCGTCGGAAGCTGGCTCGTTTATGACGTTTTTGTTTATGCCGCGCAGCAACGTAACCTGAGCACCGGCAAGTCCCGGTTCGCCCTCGTCTTGGATACCGTTATGGTTCTTGTCGATCCACACCTTGTCACCGATAGAAATTGGCGAGGTCGCACACAAGTTCGGCGAAGTGTAGAGGGAAGGCATGTCGAATTCGTAGCGGACCTTCTTAGCTAGCTTGTTAATTTGGTTCTCGAAGCCGCCTAAGAACCAGCCGACAGCCGGAATCTTGGACAAGTGCAATTCTGCCAGGGCAGTGTATCCATGCATTCCTAGACCCAGCAGACAGATGGGTTGATCTTTCGCAATATGGAAAGCAGTATGACCGGTCGCACCAATGTTACCGGTTACGCCTATGATGCCCATCAGGTCCACGGTGGTGTTCGGATCTACGCTCACCTGGGTGATGAGGTTAGATTTGCCCATCAGATCGGGTTTGTCGACTTTGAATTCAGGCTTGCCTTTGAGCAGTTCTACACCGCCACGACCATCGTTGGCTACGCCGCCCAGAGTTGAAGCCTGGAAACCAATCCTATTGACCGAAGCATGCAGACCCCCAAGTGTGGCAGAAGAATTGCCATCGGAGTCAATCATCAGTGATACTGTCGGCTTGACGTTCACATTGATAGTGATTGGCACGGACCCGACCGGGATAGTGATCGGGTACTTCAGGTCCGCCAAAACCCAAGTCATGTGTCCGTGAATTTTGCCTTCGGTTTCCAATTTGGTTTCGCCAGTAATTTCGGCACTACCGGTTGCGGAAGCTTCTTGCAATTTCAAACCGTGGGATTCGATGACGAGGGCGCCATTTGCGCCAACTTTAAGACTCAGGTGTGCCCTTAGTTGACCGGGACCTTCCCAAGAACACATATTGGGGTCGTGTTTAGCACTTTGACCGTATTTGAAAGTATTGTCTTGGCAAGACTTGGCATCGATTTTGCGGTTAAATTCAAAGTGAATTTCTTTGCCAAACTGTTTGTTTACGTGAATGCCAGAATTTGTGGTAATGGGATTGAGGGCGCCGACTGCGGAAATGGTGGCATCAGCGCCACGTGCTCCGTCCTTGGTGATCTTTATGCCAGCGTTTGCAGCAGCGACATCTTTTGCGGTTTTAATGTCGGCGACAGTGCCTTCAACGCCTTCGCTCTGCCCGGTAAGTTCCTTACCGGCAACCTTGTTTATTTCTTCTTGGGGGATCCCTGCCAGCGTTTCATTTAGTCGTGCAGTGCGGGTTTTGAGGACGTACACGTCCCCATCTTTTGTGGTTTTTTCAACCCAGCGGAACATGCCGTCTGGGTAGCGGTCGGAGCGACCGACGGCGATGATGGTGCGTGCCCCAATCTTGTTTTTGTCGGCCCATTTTGCATCAACTGTCATTTCCCCGTTGCGGGTGTCAAAACCCAACAGAGGGTCATCTTTCCCGGTTTTTGCCAGTTCTTGAGCCGAAGGAATACCCACTGTTTTGGTGGGCATTTCGCCTTCAGTGCCAGGGGTTGCAGCATTCGCGGGCATCACCGAAGCCACGCACAGCGCCAACGCTGCAGTTACTGAGAGGATTCCGGAAGCACCGGCGCGTTTTAGGTTCATACGCTTATCTCCTGCTAAAAGTTCTTGTTCAGGTTGCGCACAGGCAACGCCTCGAACATATAAAGACAAACCTAAAACAGCGGGAAGGTGTGCTGGGAGGAGTCTGACAATTTGTAAACGTTATGGTTTCCGGACGGTAATTAAGGGTACCCAAATTTCTAGTTTTCGTTGTTACAAAGCCGAATTAGGTGTTTAGCCAGGAGGTCCCAATGCCAATTTTTTGCTACAAAATCACGTGCATTATTGCCCATGCGTGTCCGCAATAATGGACGTGATATGAGCTGGCAAATGCGCTCAACTAGAACGGTGGCGTCGCGACCATCAACAACAAAACCGGTTTCGCCCTCACGGATGGTTTCCGGGGCACCCCCAGAATTGCCCGCAATAGACGGAATTTCGCAAGCACCTGCTTCCAAATAAACAATTCCCAAACCTTCCACATCCAGCCCCCCGCCACGGGTCCGGCACGGCATTGCAAAAATGTCTGCGAGGGCGTAGTGGTCAGCCAGTTCTGCGGGGGAAATAGCGCCCGTAAAAACAATATTTTTGTGCGCACTTGAGACCGCTGCTAACTTTTTTAACGTCTTTTCGTAGCGACCACGCCCACCAATAACCAGCTTCGCTTCAGGAACCACTTTGGTGACTGCTGGCCAGGCTTTAATTAGTAAATCTTGACCTTTGCGGGGGACTAACCGGGACAAGCACAGCACTACCGGACCAGAGCCTAAACTGTAGCGGTGGCGCAAACGCTGGCGGGCGTCCTCGTTGGGACGAAAAACATCAGTATCTATACCGCCTGGTAAGTGCGCTACTGGGGTAGTGCCAATTGTTTTTCTTAGGCGCCGCAAAGTGTAGTCGCTAATGTAAGTGACCACGTCGGCGGCTCGGAAAATTTTCTTTACTAAAAAGCGGGCGCCAGGAAACATGGTCCACCCGATCTCGTGTCCGTGTGTAGTGACAATTACGCGTTTTGCGCCCGCTGCTCGCGCCGCCGGGGCGAGCAAACCCAGGGGCGCGGCCGCCCCAAACCATACGGTATGAATGCGTTCCTGGCAGATAATGCGCACCATTTCGCGGCGCACGCGCGGGCTTGGCAACATCATTGCACCGGGGTACCGGTAGGTTTTCCACGGTGTGGTTTTGTCATATTCCGAGGTCGCCCCGTCTGGATCACCTGTGTTTTCCGTGCTGGCGTACACCACGATGTCTGCGGCAGGAAGGCGGCGCACATAGTTTTCCAAAAATGTTTGGATGCCGCCCAAGCGGGGGGGAAAATCGTTTGTGACCAGCAGTGTCCGGCGCATCAGCGGTAGCCCATCTCCCGTCCTCTGGCAGCTTGTAGTTCTTCGGCTTTACGCAAAAATTCGGAAAGGCGGTTACCGGCGGCTACCAGAGCTGGTCCGTGCAGGCGTCCCGGTTGGCGTCCCATGCGCTCAATGGGACCGGAAATAGACACGGCGGCAACTACCCGTCCGGAAGTGCCGCGTACGGGGGCGGATACCGAAGCGACACCAATTTCGCGTTCTGCCACGGATTGCGCCCACCCGCGTTTGCGCACCTGGCTGAGCTGTGTGGCTGTAAAAGACGCCCCATGCAGACCGCGGTGCAACTTTTCGGGTTCTTCCCAGGCCAGCAACACTTGGGCGGCGCTGCCAGCTTTCATTGACAAGGCGGCACCCACAGGAATAGAGTCGCGCAAACCGACAGGGCGCTCCACTGAAGCAACGCAAATGCGTTGGTCGCCTTGGCGGCGGTACAACTGGGCGGATTCCTTGGTGTGGTCGCGCAACGCTTTCAGCACGGGGGCGGCAGATGCCAGCAGGCGGTCTTCACCGGCAGCGCTGGCTAATTCGGATAGGCGTGGTCCGAGGACGAAACGCCCTTGCATGTCGCGGGTTACGAAGCGGTGGTACTCTAAAGCGACCGCCAGCCTGTGAGCGGTGGGGCGCGCCAAAGAAGTGGCCGCTACGAGTTGTGCTAGCGTGGCTGGACCCGATTCGAGCGAGCTGAGTACTAGGGCGGCTTTGTCGAGGACGCCCACCCCGCTAGAAGTAGCTCTCTTCTCCATAATCTGATTTTCCCGTCTCAGATCGAAAGGTCAACGGACCTCCCGCATATTTATTGGGTGAAAGAATAACATCTGTGCCCGCATCTGGGACAAATACCGTAAACTTCCCCCACTTATCTAGAGATTACCAGCGAGTCAGAAAAAAGTGACATTTTGGGCACGCAAGCCGCGACTTCGTCCTCGAAATTGTCAACCGAACGCAAAATGCTGTTAGCGTAATCGGACTTACCGGCAATATTTCGCGCGCCGCCAAACTGGGCGCAAATGTTGCAAGTTCTTTTCCGATCAATCGCGTAGACTGGCAAAGCAACAGAAAGTGGAGGTTTCATGGAAAAAGTACTGCGCGTTCGCGGCGGCAGGCCTTTGCGTGGACGCATTATGGTACGCGGAGCAAAGAATTTCGTTCCGAAAGCGATGGTGGCCGCCTTGCTGGGGCAAGGACCTTCGCAATTAACTAACGTGCCCGCTATTAGGGACGTGGAAGTGGTTTCAGGACTGCTGAATTTGCATGGTGTCAGCGTGGATTATGACGTGCAAAGTGGCATTTTACGAATGGATCCTACGGATGTGGAATTGGCGCACGTGGCGGATATCGACGCCCACGCCGGGTCTTCGCGTATTCCCATCTTGTTTTGTGGTCCGCTGCTGCACCGTTTGGGCGAAGCCTTCATTCCTGACTTGGGGGGCTGTTCAATCGGAGGACGCCCAATCGACTTTCACCTGCAAATCTTGCGCGAATTTGGGGCGACAGTTGACAAGGCGCCCAGCGGCATCCACTTGCATGCGCGCAACCTGCGCGGTGCTGTAATCGAGCTGCCGTACCCGTCGGTGGGGGCTACTGAACAGACGCTGCTTACGGCCGTGCGCGCTGAAGGCATTACCGAATTGCGTGGCGCCGCTATCGAACCTGAAATCAGCGACCTCATTAACGTGTTGCAGAAGATGGGTGCCATAATCAGCGTTGACACTGACCGGACCATCCGCGTCGAGGGCGTCGATAAACTGGTAGGTTTTACCCACCATGCGTTGCCGGACCGCATCGAAGCAGCATCCTGGGCGAGTGCCGCCCTCGCCACTAAGGGCGACATTTTTGTCGAGGGCGCCAACCAGCCGGACATGATTACCTTTTTGAACGTCTTCCGCAAGGTGGGCGGCGCATTTGAGGTACTGCCGGACGGTATTCGCTTCTACCATCCGGGCGGCGAATTGAAGTCTATTGCGCTCGAAACCAACGTTCACCCTGGCTTCATGACGGACTGGCAGCAGCCCCTAGTGGTGGCGCTTACACAAGCCCAAGGTTTGTCTATAGTTCACGAAACTGTTTACGAAAACCGCTTCGGCTTTACCAAGGCGCTGCGCCAAATGGGCGCCAACATTCAGGTCTACCGGGAATGCTTAGGGTCGCTGACGTGTCGTTTTGGGCAACGGAACTTCTTTCATTCTGCGGCAATTTCCGGTCCTACCCCGCTGCACGCCACCGAAATGGAAATTCCTGACTTGCGCGGGGGGTTCAGCTACCTGATTGCGGCACTGGCTGCCGAGGGCACCTCGACTGTTCACGGAATTGGCATGATTTCGCGTGGCTACGAAGCTTTCATCGACAAATTGCACGCGTTAGATGCGGAAGTGGAACTGCGATGAACTACCGCGTTGCGCTGCTGACTTCTCACCGTTCGGGGCGGGGGAAGGCGGCTGAAAATGCGCAGCTGGCGGCACAAAAATTGGGCGAGGGCGCTGCGTTAGTGTTCGATAACAGGGAAGGCGGTACTGGCGATATTGCCGAAGATGTGACTGCCGCCCTCGAAAGATCGGCAAACATGGTGGCGATTCTGGGCGGGGACGGTTACGTTGCGAAAGTGGCAACGCGTATGGCGGGCACGGACGTGACGGTACTGCCCCTGCCGGGCGGGCGCGGCAACGACTTCGTGCGGGCGCTCGGCATCGCCCCGACGTTACGGGAAGTACTCGCGAAATGGCATAGCTACGTGCCACGCAAAATTGATGTCATGCGGCTTCGCGGCGCAGGCGGCAGGTGTCGTGACATCCTCGGGGTACTGTCAAATGGCATTGACGCGGCGGTAAATGATGCGGCAAATAAAACGGTTGTGCCTACTGCTTTAGGGTACAAAATCGCGCTTTTGTGGGCGGCAGCAAGGTTTCGTCCCGACCTGTACGAAATCAGTGGTATTTCCGAGGACGGTGCGCATTTTTCGCTCACTCGCCGGTCGTTTCTGGCGGCAGTTTCCAATGACGGTATGTTCGGAGGCGGAATAAATGTGTGTCCGTCCTCGAAATTAGACGACGGATTATTAGAGCTGGTCACTCACGATCCCATCGATTCTAAGGTGGAACTGGCGCGCGTTGTGAAGAGGGCGCTGACTGGGAAAATTCATTTGTCGCCCGGATACCGGGTGCGTCGCGTACGTGAAGTGACGGTGACGCCGCTGTTTCCAATTCAGGCTTTTGCAGATGGCGACCCGCTGTGGCAGGGAATGGTGATGGCGCGCGCCCTGCCGAAACACCTTAAAGTTCTGGCACCGAAAGGTTGAAGATGGCTAGGAAGTTTGGTCCTTTTTTCCGATTTTGCTACGAAGTAGCGAAGGTTCCTTTTGAGATTTTTTTGAAAAAAGATTGGCGTGGCGGCGAAAATCTGCCGGAAAATGGCGGTTTTATTGCGGTGGCAAATCATGTCACTACGTTGGATTCGCTAACTTTCATGCATTTTTTGGGCGAACATGGGGTGCCCCCGCGCATGATGGCGAAAGCGGAGCTGTTTGACGTGCCCGTTTTGGGTTGGATATTGCGTAGTTGCAAGCAAGTGCCGGTTTTTCGGGGAGGTCGGCGTGCCAAGGACGCCCTTGCCGGTGCCGAGAGGGCATTGCGCGGGGGCGAGTGCGTGGGCGTGTTCCCGGAAGGAACCTTGACTGAAGATCCGCATTACTGGCCGATGCAAGGAAAAACGGGGGTGGCGCGCTTGGCGTTGCGCACCCACGCGCCCGTAGTGCCGGTGGCGCAATGGGGTGCCCACGAGGTGTTGGCTTACCGCGACCGTCACTTTCACTTGTGGCCGCGCAAAACCATTCACGTACAGGCAATGCCGCCGGTAGATTTGACGGACTTGTACGAACGGGGCGAGGACGACCACGATGCAGTCAAAGAAGCCACCGGGCGTATAATTGCGGCGCTTACAAAAGGCGTCGCCACTTTCCGTCCCGGCGAAATTCCGCCGCGCACCCCGGTGCAGCCGAGCCAAAAAAATCGCAGCAAAAGACCATATAAAAAACGCCGTTACTTGAAAATATTTGACAAGAAATGATCGTTTAGGGGCGCGGATAGGTCCAGCGTGAAAAATTGCGATACCGTGAAGGCATGACAAAACCCTGCGTATTAATAATCTTCGGTGGACGATCTGGCGAACACTCAATTTCTTGCGCCACGGCTGCGGGGATTCTTTCTGCGATTGACCGTTCGCGCTATGACGTAATTACTGCCGGAATTACTCCTGAAGGCAGGTGGGTGGTAGTTCCCGACAACCCTGACTTGTACCGTTTAGAAGGCGCGGACGGAATCACTATTACCGGTGGGGAAGTGGGAATAAACCTAATTGCGGGGCAGTCAAGCGCCCTCGAAATTGAAATAGCGGGCGGAAAAGTAGTGTCGGCGGCTGATTTGGGTCGCATAGACGTGGTTTTTCCCCTCTTGCACGGTCCTTATGGCGAGGACGGTACCATTCAAGGGCTGTTTGAGATGGTAAACGTGAAGTATGTTGGGTGCGGGGTGTTAGCTTCGGCGGCGTGTATGGACAAGCACACTACTAAAACTATGCTCACCAGTGCGGGGCTGCCAGCTGGCAGGTGGGAATTAGTTACCGCACGCCAGTGGCGGGAAAACCGGATGGGCGTCCTCGAACGCTTAGAAACCTTGGGAATGCCAGTGTTTGTGAAACCGGCGCGGGCAGGGTCGTCCTTGGGAATTACCAAGGTTGCAACGCGGCAAGACCTGGCGGCAGCCATTGAGGAGGCACAAAAGCACGATCCGCGCGTGGTAGTGGAGTCGATGCTTACCGGTCTCGAGGTCGAAGTGGCAGTTTTGGGTGGACGTGGCGGCAGTGCCCCCCGCACTACTACTGCGGGCTGTATTCGGGTTGCTGAACGGGTGGACTTTTATGACTACAAAACCAAGTACATTGACCACGATGCCGTTTCGCTGCAGATTCCGGCGCCGCTGCCCCCGGAAATGATGGTGCGCACCCGCGAATTGGCGGCGGCAGCCTTTGATGCGTTGGGGTGTGAAGGGCTGGCACGGGTAGACTTCTTTGCGAATCCGCAAACAGGGGAAATAGTCGTAAACGAAATAAATACCATGCCCGGTTTCACCCCATATTCCATGTACCCAATGCTCTGGCAGGCGCAGGGAATGGGATACACTGAATTAGTTACAGAATTAATCGAACTGGCACTTGATCGCCCTTACGGATTGCGCTGAAACCATGACAAAACCACATGTACACCTGATAACTTGTGACGAATACCCACATTTGGAAGCCGACGACGAAGGATTGCTGGATGCGCTGGCTGAACGTGGTGTCGACCCAAAGATCGTATCGTGGACGGACAATTCAGTGGATTGGGACAGCGCCAAGGCGAACGTGGTGCGTTCTGTGCGTAATTACGCCACCCAGCGCGATGCCTACATTAAGTGGGCAAAATCGGTCCCCAGATTGCTTAACCAACCGGATGTTCAAGAGTGGAATTCTAACAAACATTATTTGTTTGAAATGGAGAAAATGGGGCTGAAAATAGTTCCTACTACGTGGTTGGATCCGGGACATAAACTCAGTAAGCACCAAATCCACAATCGTTTCCCTGCCCACGGAGAATTTGTGGTAAAGCCTGCCATTTCTTCGGGAGGAAGAGCCATGGGGCGGTATTCTGCGATAGATTCCAAGCACCGAGTGGCGGCTTTGGAACACTGTATGCACTTGCTTTCTAGCGGTGAACCCGTAATGATCCAGCGCTACATTGAATCTGTAGATGTACACGGTGAAACCTCGATGGTGTACGTGAACGGCATTTTGTCGCACTCGGTCAGCAAACGGGCCATGTTACACCCGGCGCAGTCCCCTCAGGACGAAATACAAGATGAGGTAGTAACTGCCCGCAAAGCCTGCTCAGAGGACTGGATTCGCGGCGAAGAAATTCGTATGGTGGTTCACAATTTTATTCGTAAACGTCTGGGACATGATGATTTGCTGCTATTTAACCGTATCGACATTATCGAGGACGGGGCTGGCGGTTACTATGTAATGGAAATTTCCATGATAGATACGAATTTGTATTTGAAGGAAGTGCCCGGCGCCCTCGACACATTTGCAGACGCAATAACCATGAGAGCTTTTTGGTGATTGAGTTTGTTTATAGTTCATGAGGGAGTGACCGTAGGGGGCTCCCTCAAATTGTTAATGTGCGAAGTGTTCACAATCAGGTCTTGTAATATAAATTCTTCCACAGAAAAGGTGGCGGTAAGTGAGCGTATGGCGATCGTTTGCGAATAAAAGTTATCAGCAAAATTCTGCCATTTTCTTTCTGTTTTTCTCCGCCTGGAGCATTTGGTATGTGTTCTTCCAAATTTGGCTCACTGATCCCAGTGGATTAAACCTGAGTGGCAGCCGAGTGGGCACAATCTTTTCGCTAAATTCTTTAGCGACGCTGTCGTTGATGCTTGCCTACGGAATTATTCAAGACCGCATTGGGATGAAGCGACATTTGGCATTGTTTGCCACCATATTGGCCAGTTTGGTTGGTCCGTTTTTCATATGGGTTTACCGGCCGCTTTTGCAAGCAAATTTTTTGGTGGGTGCAATTATTGGGGCGCTGTTTTTGGCGGCTGGGTTTAACAGTGCGGGCGCGTTATTTGAGACCATTAGTGAACGTTATAGCCGCTACTACAATTTCGAGTACGGGCAGTCGCGCATGTGGGGGTCTGTTGGTTATGCGGTGCTCGCGATCGTGGGCGGGGTACTTTATCCGTTTGATCCGCGTCTGAACTTTTGGGTGTCTTCGGCGTTTGGGCTGGCAACGCTGCTTATTCAAGTGTTTTGGAAGAATCCACCGCTGCCAAAAGGGGGCGCCCAACCAACTGAGTCTGCGCACCCCAGCAGTCGCGATATTTTGCGGTGCTTTAAGAAAAAGTCACTCTGGGCAATTATGGCGTTTGTAATGTTGACGTGGACTTTCTATACGGTGTTGGACGCACAGTTGTACCCGGATTTTTACACTACTTTATTTGCAGATAAAGAGGTCGGTAGGCGGGTATTCGGTATTGTTTGCGCTGGTCAGACTTTCGTTGAAGCTGCCACTTTAGGCGTAGTGCCATGGGTAATGCGCAAAATAGGGGTGCGTTCAACTATTTTAATTGGCGCGCTGCTGCTTTTTGTCAGATATGCTGCCTATGCTATGTTCACTTCCGTTGTTGTTATAACTTGTTTTCGGTTGCTATGGGCTATTGAATTACCGTTTTTATTGCTGCCAATTTTCCGCTACATTACGTTGCATTTTCCTACACGCTTGTCCGCAACTTTGTACATGGTGGGTTTTCAGATTGCAGCCCAACTTGGGGTGGTAATTTATTCGCCCTTTATTGGTATCATAAAGGACCGTATTGGTTACCAACCCACATTTGGGATTGTTGTCGGCGCAGTGGCTGTGGGCGTAGGGTTCGGTGCCCTATTTTTGTTGCGCGATAACGAAAAGGTGGAGGGCGTCGAGTTTTACCGCGATTCGGATCTGTCCGAACTGGTCGACAAGGTGCTGCGCTCTTCTGCTGCTGGTGGGGGAGGAAGAAAACTTCGTTACCGTGCTAAACGTGCTAGCGCTATTACTCAGAAGTCTAAGGCGCAAGCTAGTAATATGCGGCGCTTGCGTACTTTCGGTATACGGCGGCTTATCCCCTCAAATTCGTTGCGAAAAGTGAGGACGCTGCCTAGCCGCATGAGTCCGGGTCGCGTCATTAAGAAAATGGGTGCCCCTAAGGGTGGTGCGAGTGAGAGTTCGTCCGGGCATATCGATGGGGGTGGAATCTACCAAAACGGGATTACTAGCGTCGAAAGCAGCAAGAACGCAATTGTCGCTAATGTAAACGCGGGCGCAAATCCGGGTGGCACTTCTAAAGGCAACGCAAATCCCAGTGCTGCCAAGCGAAAGTGGCCCAGCAGCAACCAAAATCAGTAGCGGCGTCCTCGATAAAATCTGTCACCTAGCACAATCGTGGGAAATGCCCCGACTGGTATTTCCCAATGGGAATGTTAATATCTGGCAACCATAGATCGCACTAGGTAACATCACTGGCTGACCATCAGACCTAATCGTTTGCATAGCCGTATTACGCGAAATCCCTAACCCTCTAGCAATCACCGCACCAGAAACACTGTCGCGAGCACGAACCCGGATCTTTTCCCAATTTTGCATACAAATCGCTCTCCTCATAATCAACGAAGTGCTCAATTTTCAAATGCCAAAACCGCTCAATTTTCGACTTCCGCCGACACGTTGCGCCTGAACGAAATGGTTTGTTCTCACGGGGGTGTTTTTTCGTGAGGTGTCATAATTTTGTTGAGGTGAAACCGCATTTCATTTGCCCTCAGCAAAATCGTTTTACCTCAGCAAAATCGTTTGCCCTCACGACAGCATAAGCCGCAGTTTCCCGAGGGCGACGGTCGGGTCGCAGTTTCGGGCTTGCGTTTGGGGCGGAGTGCGGGCGGTTCGGTGGGCATTGAGTCGCACTGAAAGTGCGGCTCACGGGCGGCGCGCCCGCCCCAAACCCACAGTTCCAACTCCACAGGGTCCCTGGTCTGGATACTTGCAATAACAAAATACTGAAACTGTCTAGCAAAAGGTCCGCACCCCAAACGGTTATCAGTCTCGAAAATGCGGCTTGCGGCAGATTGAAACAATAAAAATTTGGCTCCCTGCATCGTGTGCAGAGAGCCAAATTAGGTGGGTTTAGTTATGCGCGCTTGCGGGCAACTACTACGGAAGCAGCACCAGCGGCGACCACAACAAAGCCGATCAGACCAGCAACAGAGGCTGCGGTACCGGTCTTGGCGAGAGCCTTCTTGCCAGTCATCTTCTTGGCGGAGGCTTTCATGACCTTGGCCTTGCCCTTGGCGTCTTTGTTGTCTTTATCGTTCTTGCCATTATCGACCTTCTTGTCGGGGTCGATTCCCTTTTTAGCCAGCTTGCACTTGGCAACGTCCGCGTTAGGGTTGGGCTTGCCATCCAGGTATATGTAGCAGTACTTCTTCACTAGGTCGGAGTTGTTCGGCTTCACATCCTGAGGAGCTGGCTTCACGTCCTGAGGAACCTTCTTTAGCGCATTGCACTTGGCAACGTCCGCGTTAGGGTTGGGCTTGCCATCCAGGTATATGTAGCAGTACTTCTTCACTAGGTCGGAGTTGTTCGGCTTCACATCCTGAGGAGCTGGCTTCACGTCCTGAGGAACCTTCTTTAGCGCATTGCACTTGGCAACGTCCGCGTTAGGGTTGGGCTTGCCATCCAGGTATGCGTGGCAGTAGGTCTCTTCCATGGTGTAGACCTTTTGAGCAGGCGTTTCGACCTTAGGTGTCTGCAGTTCCTTCAGCTTGGCTTTAGCAGCCATACATTGGGTGACATCAGCGGAGTCAGAATTGATGGTGCAGAACTTGGCAACTTCAGCCTTGGCGGCTTCTAATTCCGCAGGGGTTGCGGCCAAAGCTGGTCCCGCAGCGAGACCGACAACAGCCATTGCCAAAGTCGCGGCGCCTGTGACTTTTTTGATGAGCTTCATACTACTCTCCTGTCGATAGGTTCACGGACGAAAAAGTCCATTGCCTTATGAGTCTCTCCCCCCCCTGCTGTCAAGCTAATTTGAGGCAAATTTAAGGATTTTTTCAGGGTTCGAATTTGCGGGTGTGATATTTCTCTGTATTTGTGCAGAATAATCGGAAAAAGTTATTTTAGAGATCTTCGTAACAATTGGGTAACGATGTGGAATAAATGCGTGTTTGTTTGGTTGTTGGACTGACAATGAGGACGAATATTGGGAAAATCTGCGGCTTTCGTCCGAGGATTCTGAAGTGTTGAATAGTTGCTCGGGGTGCTCGGAATTGGATTAAAAAGGAGCGAAAATAGGTGTTCGGGTGTTAATTGTAATATTTTTTACCGGTAAAATTTTCGGTTCTATGGTAGCGGTATTTCGTTGAATTGCGGCAACGGACTCGCGTTCTTCGTGACGCTGCGCGGCTCGAAGCTCGTAAGAGTTCACAGATTTGCGCAGGTGCTGGGTGTGTTTTCCGCGTTCGCCGCGTTCTCTAAGCCTTCGCCACTGGTGCGAACGTAGTTACAGGAATTGCTGTGCCATCGTCCTCGGGAAATGCGAAACTGTAATTCGAAATGTGCACCAAGTATAGGAAAATGCGTAGAGTGGGGAAATGGTGGAAAGGAATGGGGTGGCTGACGGGACTTGAACCCGCGACCACCTGGACCACAACCAGGGGCTCTACCAACTGAGCTACAGCCACCATTGTCGCGTTGCGACAGGCTCAAGTGTATCTAAGCCGAAATAGAATTGGCAAAACACGCGTGCGTGTAACCGGTCACTGAGGTTGTGAATCGCGGGCTCGTAGTGTAGCGGTTTCTGCAGCCATGGTTTGGGTGACTTGCTGGGCAACTTCGGCGCATTTTTCCGAGGACGGACCCTCATCTGCTGGCCACAGTAGCTGCCGGTAGTAGCGCAGCTCCTGGATGGATTCGGTAATGTCGGCGAGGGCGCGGTGCCCACCTTGCTTTTGGGGGGCGTTGAAGAAGGTGCGAGGGTACCAGTGGCGCGCTAGTTCTTTCACAGAGGATACGTCGATGACGCGATAGTGCAAATGCTCTATGACGTCAGGCATTTCTTTAGCGAGGAAGGCTTTGTCGGTGCCAATCGAATTGCCTGCCAAGAGGGCTTTTCTGGCGACAGGGGCGAAGCGTTTGATGTAGTCGAGGACGCGCTGTTGTGCATCCGCCAAAGTGGTTCCGTTGGGCAGGTCTGTCAGCAGTCCGGAGTGGGTGTGCATGGACCGCACGAAAGTGCTCATCTGTTCGAGGGCGGCGTCTGGGGGGCGGATTATTACGTCTATGCCAGCGTCGAGGAGGTTGAGGTGGGCGTCAGTGCATACTACTGCAACTTCGATAAGCGTGTCTTGTTTCAGATCTAACCCGGTCATTTCGCAGTCGATCCACACTAGGGGAGTGGTTTCGATGGTCTCTACAGTGCTCATACTTCTAGACTAACGCAGTGTTTTTTCTGGATGAGGACGCCCGCCCCTGTGGTGTCAAGCATTAGTTATGCTTTGGTTAGGAAAAAATAGGGAAAAACAGTAGAGTTGTAGCGTTGCCCCCGTGGCTCAATGGATAGAGCGGAGGACTTCTAATCCTTAGGTTGCAGGTTCGAATCCTGTCGGGGGCGCCAATGTTTACTCTGGTCAGGCGTTTTTGAGCACCCCAGGAGCGTCGTTGTTAAGTATCTTACATTTTCGGAAAGTGTGAAGAACGGGGTGCTACAGATCTGAAGAGCCGAAAAATCGGCGCGCATGAATGTTGCGTTCCCGCCAAGGAGGGGTCTGGAGACAGAACTAGTTTTAGCCGTCCACAGGGGCGTTATCCACAGAAGTTAGCGGTCGTCCTCGGAAAATTCCCACCCAACAGCGAGCATAGAAGAGCGCAGAAAGCGCCACAAAGTAAGGAGAACTAATGCCTCGACCATTCGATATTACGCTCGCTGGATTTGTTGGAAGCGACCCACAATCAGGGCAAACAGCCACTCAAAAAGACTTCGTGCGCTTTCGATTGGCTTGTACCCCGTCGAAACATACCGAGGACGGTTGGCAGGATTTACCAACCATCTGGTACACCGTAAAAGCGTGGGGGAGGCTCGCTCGCGCTATACGTGCCTCAGTAGAAAAGGGCAACGCGCTCATTATTTCTGGGCAGCCGCGACTGGAACAATGGCAGGACGACAATGGGCAAACCCGCGAAGAATACGCGATACACATAACCCGCGCAGCCATCGACCTCGCCGCCGGAAACTACGTGTGGAAGCGTCAGGTGGATGCGCAGGGCAACTTCATTAACTTTGATGTTCCGAAGAGCCAGTCGCCGTGGAACGTTGACGCAAAGCCACAGGAGACCCTTGCCCGCATTCCCTCCCCAACGGACAGTGTTACCACCAGTGCTAACGCGTCGGTGGCGAACCCGCTAGTTGCGGACGAAGGAGACACAGATGTAGACGATGCCCTCACCGGAAAATCCACCACCGAAATATTGGAAGAAGCCGCCAATGGGGAACGCGAATACCAAGTTGCAAACTAATCCTGAGCATTCGAGAACGACCGTCCTAACCGCTAAGCTGTAAGCGACTTTAACTCGAATGTGAAATGGAGAAACGGTGGCAGAATACATCTACTCGATGGTGCGCGCCCGCAAGCAAATTGGTGACAAACTAATCCTGGACGACGTCACTATGGCGTTCCTGCCAGGGGCCAAAATTGGTATGGTCGGTCCCAATGGTGCGGGCAAATCCTCGATTCTGAAAATCATGGCAGGAATCGACGAACCATCAAATGGTGAAGCCCGTCTGACGCCCGGATATAGTGTGGGAATACTAATGCAAGAACCCCCACTGAACGAAGAAAAGACGGTGCTGGGAAACGTCCAAGAAGGGGTCGCAGCCACCATCGCGAAACTGGACCGTTTCAACGAAATCAGTGCAGAAATGGCAAACCCGGATGCGGACTTCGATGCGCTGATGGACGAAATGGGGAAGCTGCAAACTGAAATTGATGCGTTAAACGCGTGGGATCTGGACTCCCAATTGGAACAAGCCATGGATGCTTTGCGCTGCCCACCGCCCGAAACTCCAGTAAATGTGCTTTCGGGTGGTGAGCGTCGCCGCGTAGCACTGTGCAAACTGCTGCTCGAAGCCCCCGACCTGCTGTTGCTAGACGAACCCACCAACCACCTGGATGCCGAATCCGTGCTGTGGCTCGAACAGCATTTGCAAACCTACCCAGGGGCAGTGATTGCTGTAACCCACGACCGCTACTTCTTGGATCACGTCGCACAGTGGATTGCCGAGGTCGACCGGGGGCACCTGTACCCCTACGAAGGCAACTACACGACCTACCTTGAAAAAAAGAAGGAACGTTTAGCCATTCAGGGACGCAAAGACGCCAAGTTAGCAAAACGCCTCGCCAGCGAACTTGAATGGGTGCGCTCTTCAGCAAAAGGACGCCAAGCCAAAGCGAAAGCGCGTTTGGCACGTTACGAAGAAATGGCGGCAGAAGCCGAAAAGACCCGCAAACTAGACTTTGAAGAAATTCAGATTCCGCCAGGTCCACGCCTGGGGAACCTGGTAATTGAAGCTACAGATCTGCAGAAAGGATTCGGGGAACGCGTCCTCATAGATAATCTTTCTTTCACGTTGCCACGCAATGGCATTGTGGGAATTATCGGCCCCAACGGTGTGGGCAAAACCACCCTGTTTAAGACTATCGTCGGACTAGAAGAACTAGACAGCGGCAGTTTACGCATCGGTGAAACCGTGAAACTGTCCTATGTTGACCAGAACCGGGCGGGAATTGACCCCGAAAAACCCTTGTGGGAAGTAGTTTCTGGAGGGCTCGACTACATTCAAGTGGGGCAGGTAGAAATGCCTTCGCGCGCATACGTATCAGCGTTCGGCTTCAAAGGACCCGACCAACAAAAACCAGCTGGAGTACTGTCCGGGGGCGAACGCAACCGTCTTAACTTGGCGTTGACACTGAAGCAGGGCGGAAACGTAATACTTTTGGACGAACCAACTAACGACCTCGACGTGGAAACTCTGTCCAGCCTGGAAAACGCCCTCATTAACTTCCCCGGCTGTGCCGTTGTTATTACCCACGACCGGTGGTTCCTAGACCGCATCGCAACGCACATTTTGGCATACGAAGGTACCGAAGACAACCCGGCCAGCTGGTACTGGT
The DNA here is from genome assembly GCA_030528145.1 of Actinomycetaceae bacterium. Taxonomy (GTDB): domain Bacteria; phylum Actinomycetota; class Actinomycetes; order Actinomycetales; family Actinomycetaceae; genus Winkia. The sequence goes on along the minus strand of JAUMZK010000008.1, from coordinate 13,915 downwards.
TTGAAGGAAACTTCGAGGCCTACGAAAAGAACAAGGTGGAACGCCTTGGCGAAGAAGCGGCGCGTCCGCATCGCGTGACTCACCGCCGACTTACCCGCGACTAACACCAACGGGACCAAAGTCGGACAAAACCAGTCAAGGTGGCGTAAATCGGGTCAGAACGGCTCAAAACGAGGACGACACGGGGAATGCTTCTGTGGGCGCGTTCGCGCCCACAGAAGCCCCAAATAGCCGCTGGCCCGCTTAAGCCACTACCAACTGATCGAAAAGCCGAGCTTGCGCATCGACCTCGTCAGTGACAGAACCCAAACCGGTTCAATGCACAGGCGGGGTCGGCAACGCCCACGAACCTTTAGACCCCATGCGCAACATGCCCTCCTGGGTTGCCGCCGCAACTAACTGTCCGTCCTCGTTGAAGATCTTGGTCAGCCCCAAACCCCGCGAACCAAACGTCGTAGGCGAAGACTGCACGAACAAATGCCAATCATTGACATTGATGTTGCGATAAAACCACATGGCGTGATCCAAAGTGGCCACAGCGAGCTGCGGGGTTTGCCAAGACAAACCATTAGCACGCAACACAGGCTCTAACATGAACTGATCCGACACGTACGCAATCAAAGCCCGGTGTACGCACTGATCCATATCCGTCGGCAGTTTTGCCCACGGGCGCAACCACACGGCTTGGCGGGCATCGGGAACGGGAGTTACGTCCTCGTACAAAGAAGAACCAACGTGCCGCATCTCAAACGCGCCAGTTTTACCTAAATACTTTGCCACCGGGTTCCCCTGGCGTTGTAAGACGTGCAACGACCACTCCAAATCGTCGGGGTGGGCAACGGCAGGCATTTGCTCCTGTGCGTCCAAATCTGCTTGCGGCAACTGGAAGGACGCCACCATGCTCATTATCACGCGCCCATCCTGTAATGCGTCAATGCGCCGAGCACTAAAAGATCGCCCGTCCCGTAACCGTTCCACCTGCAAGGATACAGGTTTAGTGTGGTCTCCAACCCGCAAAAAATAGGCGTGCAAAGAATGTGGAGGACGCTCCACAGTGCCCTCGTTGCGTTCCATCGTCGCGCACCCTGCCAGCAGCGCCTGGGCGATAACCTGACCGCCGTAAATCCTTTTCGCTAACTGCGGTAAAGACGAGGCCACAAACCGGTCGGTACCATCCGGGCGCAACGCCAAGGCCTCTAACACCCCCGAAACTGGGGTGTCATGGATCTGGGGAATAGAAATAGGTTCCATGAATTCACTTTAACCGTTGTTCGAGGACGCGATGCAGTCAAGTTGCCTAGCTCACTTAGGGTATTATTGGTTAGTAGCAAGGAGGATAAGTGGAAAAAATCGACACCAGACAGATTGTCGAAGCGCTTGGTGGGTCAGAAAACGTGCTAGAAATTGAGCCGTGCATAACCCGCGTCCGAATTGTGGTAAAGGACCCCTCCCTGGTAGACGACGTTGGAATCAGAACTCCTGGAGTCTTTGGTGCGGTGCGTTCCGCAAATGTAGTGCAGATAGTCGTTGGCATTCACGCAGACGACCTCGCAGCCCAAATAACAGGAGTATTAGAAAATGAGCGCATATGAGGACAAGCTAAAAGAACTAGCCCACTGCTACGGTATCGCCACCGAATTTTGGGGGTATTCCGGGAAACTAACGCAAGTTTCCACCGCGACTTTGCGTGCCGTCCTCGCCGCAATGCAAATTCCAGCGCAAACCGCAGAACAGGTCGATGCCGCCCTAGTGGCTGCCAGCGAAACCCCGTGGCGCCAAGCACTACCGCCATTCCTGGTTCACCGACAAGGCAGCGACGGTTTCTTCCCAGTCCATTTGCCGCACGGCAGTGGCGTAACTGTGGAAATCGTACTCGAAAATGGTGGCAAAATGCATCCCCACCAACTAGACCGGTGGGTTAATCCCCGCGAAATTGACGGCGCGCAGGTAGGGGAAGCCTCGTTTGCACTCAGTTGCGATTTACCGCCGGGGTGGCACCAGGTAAACGCTTATTTTGAGGACGGCACGACAGCCACTTCCCAGCTTGCGGTTTACCCCCACCACCTGGACCCCGACGCGGTTTGTGGTGGGAAACTGTGGGGATTGGCTGCCCAACTGTACTCTGTGATGTCGCGGCGAGGATGGGCGTTTGGTGACGTGGGGACGTTGCGTGACCTGTTGGCGGCGGCGGCGGCAAAAGGGGCAGACTTCTTACTTATTAACCCTTTGCATGCTGCCGGGACTATGCTGCCAATGGCACCCAGCCCTTACCTGCCGGCTTCCCGTCGCTTCGTTTCCCCAATTTACGTCGACATTGAAGCGGTTCCCGAATATGCGGCTCTTGACGAGGACGCCCGCACCAAAATTCAAAAACTGAAAGCAACATCCACTTTGAGTGCAGATGGTCTTATTGACCGCGACCGTGTTTGGAAAGCCAAGAAAGCCGCCCTCGAAATCTTGTACCAGGTTCCACTCAGACCTGTACGCGCCCAACTTTTTCAGCGTTTTCGCGCCGAAGCAGGATCCAGTCTGCACACTTACGCGAAGTGGTGCGCGTTCATTGACGCAAACGGCACATACCCTGCCATAAACGAGGACGATGCGCAGCGCGCCCTCACTACTACTGCTCCGGTTGCCGCGCCGCCACCGAACCCGCATAAAGTGGCCTTCTACGAATGGGCACAGTGGGTAGTAGCAACCCAATTGACACAGGCACAACTTGACGCAAAACAACTGGGCATGCGCGTAGGCATAATGCACGACCTTGCGGTGGGCATCCACCCGTGCGGCGCAGACCGGTGGGCAAATCCCGACCTCTTCGCCGCAAACATATGTGTGGGAGCCCCTGGGGACATGTACAACCCGTTGGGACAAAACTGGTCCCAACCACCGTGGAACCCCCTGGAATTAGCTCGACAACAGTACCGCCCATACATAGAAATGGTGCGCAGCGCCCTCAAAAAAGGTGGCGCCTTACGCATAGACCACATTATGGGATTATTCCGCCTGTGGTGGATTCCCGCCACAGCCGCCAGCGCCGCCGAAGGCACATACGTGCGCTATGACCACGAAGCAATGGTGGGAATATTAGCGTTGGAAGCCTACCGTGCCGGCGCCGTGGTAGTCGGCGAGGACCTGGGCACCGTAGAACCATGGGTCCGCGACTTCCTGGCCGACAGGGGCATTTTGGGCACTTCGGTACTATGGTTCGATGTGGACGAAGCCGGTAACCCGGTGGACCCCGCGCACAAACGCCACCGCATGTTGGCGTCGGTAAACACGCACGACATGGCGCCCACCGCCGGCTACCTCCGCGACCTCCAAATCGATGTGCAGGCGCGGCTGGGACTTTTGGGTATGACAAAAGAAGACGCCCTCGCCGCCAGTCGTTCCCGGCGCTCGCGGATGATTTCCGCCATGGTCCAGGCGGGTGTGCTGGACGAGGCTGATTCCGAGGACGAAGAACAGGTAGTGTGTGCATTGCACCGTTTTATCGCCAAGGGACCGCAGCTATTGATCTGCGCGTCGCTAGTTGATGCCGTGGGGGAGCACCGTATGCAAAACCAGCCGGGCACTGACCAAGAGTACCCGAACTGGCGGGTACCTTTAGGGGGACCGGACGCTCGCCCCGTTTGCGTCGAAGAGTTGGCTGATAATGCTCGCTTCCAAACGCTAGCAGACGCTATCGAGGACGCTATCTAAAACCACGCCTGTAGCCTTCGGGCTTCCTTTGGATTTAGATGCTTACTGATGCTCACTGGCGTTCACCTGAACCATGTCGGGAAGCGGGATTTATGGCGCCAGAACCTGCTTTGCGCTCACAGTGGTATCCAACTTTGCAAGGATGGCGTCGAGGACGGTGGTACGCCCGCTCATGAACACGACGGGACAAATGGGGTCTATTCTTGCGGTTTGTGCTTGCGTAATGTTCCACGTGCAAACCGGCGCACCGCCCTCGACAATATCTCCTTGGGTGGCAATGGCAGTGAAATGTTGCTGTTGTTTCACGGTATTCAAGCCCAGGTGTACCAGCACGTCTAGTTCGCCAGAAACCGCGAAAGCGTGCGGCATGACGCGTACCAAAGTTCCCGCGATGGGACTATAAATTGTCTGCACGCCGATTGTGGGCAGCAGCGCAAATCCTGGACCCAGTAGTTCTTGGCTAAAAACGTCGTCGTTAACTTGCAACAGGGGGAGTATTTTTCCCTGCAGCGGTGAAACAAACACTAGCGCAGTTCAGCGATATCTTCCGCAACTTGGTCGGCAGTAGGACCGACTACAACTTGGATGGCAGAACCGACGGCGACAACGCCAAATACGCCAGCCTGGGTCAATGCGTCCTGGTCGACTTTTTGAGGATCTGCGACTTCCACACGAAGACGAGTAATACATGAATCAAGCTCGGTGATATTGCCTGCGCCTCCAAGGGCTTCAAGAATATCTTTTGCTTGGCTCATGGCAGATCCTCCTTATTGTTATCTGAATTACTTCAAGACTATCACTTGCGCATAATTTGAACTACTTAATGTAGTGGTGTCGAGTAAGCCAATTTGGCTATTCGTGTGAGGAGTGGCACAATTGATAGGTTGTTGAAAAGGAGCGTACGGTATGGGACCTAAGCTGTCGTGGCGAGGACGATTGTTCGTTATTGCCCAACGCTTGGGTCGCTCTTTAATGCTGCCCATTGCGGCGTTGCCGGTGGCGGCGCTGTTGGTTCGGTTTGGACAGCCGGACATGCTGGGATCTGGTGGCTTGGGGCGTCATATTGAGACCTTCAATGCGGTAGCGAAAGTATTGCTGGCTGCCGGTGGGGCAGTGATGGACAATTTGCCACTGCTGTTCGCTGTGGGCGTGGCAATTGGTTTTGCCAGACGTTCCGATGGCTCTACTGGAATTGCGGCAGTTGTTGGCTATTTGACTTTTAGTGCGGTAACGCGGGTACTGTCGCCCTATATTATGGGTCCGCCGCCGCCCTTGACACCCACACAGTTGGGGTGTTTGCGGCAGGTGCAACCGCATACGCCCATAGACTATTTGTCCAAGGATTCGCTGGGGCTTTGCAACATTGGCGGTCAGGAGTTCATTAATTATGGGGTTCTAGGCGGCATCTTGGTGGGGATCGTGACCGCGTTGGCGTGGCAAAAATTTCACCGTTTTGCGTTGCCGCCAGTGCTGGCTTTTTTCGGAGGGCGACGCTTCGTTCCCATTATTACGGCGGGTATTTCCTTGCTCATGGGGGTTGTCCTGTCGTTTGTTTACCCTGGTTTTAAGCTGGTTTTTACCGAGGGTATTTCTCAGGTACTTTCCACCGGGCACAACACTGTGATTGGGGCGGCTGTGTTTGGCACAGTGCAGCGAATGCTTATCCCTTTGGGGCTGCACCATTTGGTAAATGCGGTGCCGTGGTTTACCGTTGGGCAGTGCGTTTCTCCGGCGGGAGAAATATTGCATGGGGATTTGACGTGTTTTTTCAATGGTGTTGATGGTTCTTTCCGACCCCATGGTTGGGTGCCGGGCGCGTACATGACGGGCATGTTCCCCATAATGATGGGTGGTTTGCCGGGCGCGGTCTGCGCAATGTACAGGTGCGTGCCGAAGCGGCAAAGAAAAACGGTTAGCGCACTGCTGATTTCGGGTGCTCTCGCTTCTTTCGTCACGGGTGTCACCGAGCCTATAGAGTTTGCTTTTGCTTACGTGGCGCCGCCGCTTTATTTGTTGCACTGTGTTTTGACGGGGACGTCAATGGCAGTGTGTGACCTGCTCGGAATTCGCATGGGATTTGGGTTCAGCGCGGGTGGCGTTGACTATTTGGTGAATTTTACCCGCAGTGCCGCCCTATCTACCGGAGGCGTGTGGGGTCCGGTCACACTCTTGGCTATAGCAGTATTGTATTTTGCGCTTTACTACGCGATTTTCTCGGTTGCAATAAAGATGTTCGACCTGCCCACGCCCGGACGCTCAGCCCGACGCCTAAGGGGCGTTGAAAAGCCGCAAGAGTAGGTAAGGCAGTGGGCGAGGACGATGCTACTGTCCTCTGTAAAAGGCGTTACGAAGTGTCCCCCGGAAGAAAACTGAATAGCTCAGTGATCTCTTCCGGGGGACAGTGCAAAGTCCTGCGACGGTGGCTAAATTAGTTGACCACGTCCGCATCTTGACAGCGATGTTTGCGTTCTGCAGTGTCCAAACATTCGATTACGCAGCGACGCAAAGCCGTATCCGCTGACACATTATCTGCCAACCATTGGCGACCTGTCCCAATAACATCGAGACCTTCTACCCCCACCAAGTTATCGGGGAACAATCCGTTGACTACCAATTCGGCAATGTGGAAAGTGAAAGATTCCCACACCTTTGTCAAGGAAGCAAAATAGGTTGGTACAAATGCGCCATCGGCAGGATTACGCCAAGAAGTAGTGCGAATCGCGGTAATAATCTGCTCTAGGGTGCCGTTGGGAATGGAAGTATCATTCAGCGCCTTTTGCATTGCCTCAATGCGGTTTGGCGGCAAAGCTGCTTTCGCGCCGGCGGCAAATTGGCGTCCCGTCAGGGTGTCGTCACGCTCAAGTTCAGCCGCGATTGCGTTCTCGGAAATAGCCCCCAAGGCGGCCAGTTCGCTGACAATATTCCAGCGGACTTCGCCCTCGATTGCGATACCAGACAGCGGCGCCTTACCGGAAAGCAGATCTTTAAGCCACTGCACCTGGTCATTCTTTGCCAGCGCCACAGCAGTAAGCAACAATTGCTTTTGCGAATCCGCGCCCGCTGGTTGCGCCACCGCCATGACGTGCAGGCGGTGTGACCATTCATCAGTGAGGGCGTCGCGTTCTGCGGGATTAGTGTAGCTGGTAGCGGCTACAACCAGGTTCTTGCATACGAGGGCGCGCTGGTCAGAGTCGGTTTCTGTAGCCAAGGACGTCAGTGCAATTTCTACGTATTCCCGTGCTGGTAATTCCCCGTCACGGCAGGCATCCCACAGGCTCGCCATCACTACCGCGCGTGCCAAAGGATCCGCAAAAGCACCAATCTGTTCGGTTGCGAACGCCAACGATTCCTGGTCTAAACGGATCTTCGCATACGTCAAATCTTCGTCATTTAGCACAATAACATCCGGGCGTGCCATACCGATGGCTTCACTAACGGGAGTTTGCTCCCCATCAACGTCCAACTCCCACCGGTTCGTACGTACCAACTGCCCATCTTGCAGGTTGTACCCGCCCACGACCATCCTGTGAGGACGCACCGACGTTCCCGCCTGTGGGGTTTCTTGTAATACCGTCAGGTCGCGAATCCTTCCGTCCTCGCCAGTAATGACGCGAGTGCGCAAAACCGTAATACCGTGTTCTTGAACCCAAACTTTGGCCCATTCGCCCAGGTCCCTGCCGCTGGCTTCCTGCAGTTTTGTTAGCAAGTCGGTTAATTCGGTGTTTTGCCAAGCGAACTGTTGGAAGTAAGCCCGCAGCCCCCGTTCGAAAGCTTCCCGACCCACAAACGCCACTAGTTGGCGTAGCATGGCAGCGCCCTTGGCATAAGTAATGCCGTCAAAGTTGACCTCGATGTCAGCGAGGTCGCGAATTTCGGCGGCCACCGGGTGCGTTGAAGGCAACTGGTCTTGGCTGATACCCCAGGCTTTGCGAGCTCCGAATGCGATCCATGCTTCGGTGTATTCCGTGGCTTCTGCCATTGCCAAGTGGGACATGAATTCTGCGAAGGATTCATTTAGCCACAGGTCATTCCACCACTTCATTGTTACCAAGTCGCCAAACCACATGTGCGCCAATTCGTGCAAAATAACGTTCGCACGGTCAGAAAGTTGCGCCCTAGTGGGGGTGATACGGAACAAGAATTCGTCGCGGTAAGTTACGCAGCCAGCATTTTCCATGGCGCCCGCGTTATATTCGGGAACAAAAATCTGGTCGTACTTTGTGAACGGGTAAGGGCGGTCGTACATGTTTTCGTAAAAAGCAAAGCCTTGTTTGGTTATGCCCAAAATGTCTTCACTATCCAAATACGGCAGCAAAGACGCCCTGGTGTACACGCCCAACGGAATTTCGCGCCCATCTGCGGAAACCAGCGAATCTGTAACGCCCTCGTAAGGTCCGGCTACGATGGCTGTAATGTAGCTAGATATCTTTTCCGAGGGCGAAAAACGGTAAGTCCAACCGCCCTCGTGAACCTGAGGTTCGGGAGTAATGGCGTTAGAGAAAACCTTCCACTGCTGGGGTACAGTAACTGTGAACTGGAAAGTTGCCTTCAAATCTGGTTGCTCAAAAACGGCAAAAACGCGCCTGGCATCAGGCACTTCAAACTGGGTGTACACGTAGGATTTGCCGTCGGCAGGGTCTGTAAAGCGGTGCATGCCCTCGCCAGTGTGCATGTATTCGCAATCTGCCGCCACCACCAGACGATTATGAGCCGCCAAACCAGTCAACTGGATACGTGAATCCTGGTGAATCAGCGGGTCCAGTTGTTGTCCATTCAGCTCAATGCTGTGGACGTTCGGACTGATTAAATCGACAAACGTTGCCGCGCCCTCGGTGGCGTCAAAATCAATAACTGTCCGTGAAAAGAAGGTCTGGTCCCCGTTAGTTAAATCGAGTTCAATTTCGTACGCATTAACCGTCGCGACTTCGGCGCGGGCTAGCGCCTCTTCACGGGTCAAATTTTTGCCGGGCATTTTGCCTCCCTGATTATTAATTATTAATAGTCCTTCCGTATTATCCCACTATTTTCAGAAATTTTTTAGGACCATATGCGTATTCGCTCATTTTCGGCTCTCCACATCCCGTCACCTGGCACTACGTCGAACGCCTCCACGAAAGCGTCCATGTTTACCAACACGCCGTTGCACCTAAATTCAGCAGGCGCATGTGGGTCAACCACCAGCAATTGCTTTGCCATCTCTAGGCGGACCTTTGACCGCCAAATCCGAGCCCAACTGTAGAAGAACCGCTGGGCTGCGGTGACGCCCTCGATAATGGGGGCACTCGCCAGCGTTAGCCCCTGCTTTTCCAAATGATTTAAATACGCCTTCCACGCAATAGTGAGACCACCCAAGTCGCCAATGTTTTCCCCAATAGTAAGCTTTCCGTTAACCCGACATTCTGCTGGCAACTGGGCGGGACTGTAGGCGCTGTACTGGTCGATTAGCGCCCTCGTGCGTGCCTGAAATGCCGCTTCGTCAGCGTCAGTCCACCAATTTTTCAAAGCACCAGTGCCATCGTACTTTGCCCCCTGGTCGTCAAAACCGTGCCCAATTTCGTGCCCAATAACCGCGCCGATAGCCCCATAATTTATGGCCGCATCTGCCGTCGGGTCAAAAAATGGAGGCTGCAAAATAGCAGCAGGAAAAGCGATCTCGTTTGCCGTGGGGGAATAATAGGCATTTACCGTTTGCGGTGTCATATGCCATTCCTCCCGGTCAACGGGCTGATCTATTTTGGCGGTTTCTTCCCGGAAACGAAAAGCGCTAACTTTCGCGTCCATTTGCAAAAGAGAATCGTCCTCGGAAAATTGTAAATCCGAATAATCGCGCCATTTATTAGGGAAACCAATCTTAGAAGTAAATTGGGTTAACTTCTGCAAAGCCAACGCTTTAGTTTTATCGCCCATCCACTGCAAATCCGAAATAGATTCGCGGTAAGCCTGAATCAGGTCCGCTACCAAGTCGTCCATTTGCGCCTTCGCGGCTTGTGGGAAATGTGCCTCAACATAGTATTTTCCCAGTTCAAACCCCATAGCAGAGTCAATGTAGGACACGGCTTGCTTCCACCGTTCCGGCAGCTGTTCCTGCCCAGCCAAAGCCTTGCCATAAAAATCAAAACGCGCCTGACGCAGTTTCGCAGGCAATATGTAACCAAAAGAATTTACCAGATGAAAACGCATCCAATTCTGCAATACGGCTACATCTGTACCTTGCCACCACTCGGCTGCTTTAGTAATAAAAGAAGGCTGGTAAACGTGAATAATAGTGGGAGAAATACCCAGAATATTCCAAACTGCATCCCAATCGTAGGCGCCTAGAGTCGCAAATTCTGCCGCAGTTAAAATATTGTGCGTCTTCGTGGCATCGCGGGATTCCACATTCGACCAGTGCGCTTCAGCCAAGTTCGTTTCACATTGCACGAGGGCGGTGGCGCGCGCAGCCGCCTCGTCGAACCCAGTCAGTTCCAACACTTTTTCCACATACTTGACGTAAAGGTCACGAATAGGGGCGTGGGCGTCCTCGAAATAATAATCCCGTTCCGGCAGCCCCAAACCATACTGATAAGCCTTCAGAATGTTCACATCTGGGTTGTCAGGGTGAGCCGAGACAAAGAAAGTCAGCCAACCGCCCTTGCCTTCCTTGGCGAAACGGGTCAGCAAATGCGCCAAATCGCGGTGGTTGGTGGCCGCGTCGATAGCGGCGAAATCAGCTTGCAGGGGTGCTAAACCGGCGCGGTCAATTGCTTCTGTATCCATGTACGCCTGGTATAGCGCTGTGATGCGAGAATCTGGGCACTGTTCTATCAGCTTGCGACAATCACGCAAAGACTGTTCATGCAACTGGTAAAAAGCGCCATCACTAGCTTGATCGGCAGGAATAACATGGTTATCCAACCAGGTCCCATTTGCGTGACGGTAGAAATCGTCTTGAGGGCGCGTCGATTCGTCGACAGCGTCTCGGTCCACTACTCCAGCGATAATGTTTGTCATTTCCTCAGATTACCAACTAGTACCGCTAAGGTGCCCAGTCTCGCGCTAAATTTCGGCAATATCAAGGAAAAACGAGGACGCAAGCGCGCATGCCAGGTAGAAACGCACGTATGCGGTGCGTCCGTCTGCTGTTAGGAAGCCACCAATGTGGCGCGGCAGCAAATACTGACAACTTACTATATGAACAACGTAGGGTCGATAATCAGTTCCGCGTCCTGGCACGGCTTCTTTTGCAAACTTAGGCGCGCGGGCACCCCAATAGCCACGTGTTCCTTTGGAACTGGCTTAGTAACAACGGCATTCGCGCCTATTTTGGAATCATCCCCAATGGTAATAGGACCCAAAATCTTTGCGCCCGCGCCTACCATGACACGGTTGCCTAAAGTGGGGTGGCGTTTGCCCTTCGTCATGGACACGCCCCCCAAAGTGACTTGGTGAAAAATGACGCAGTCGTCACCGACAGATGTGGTTTCGCCTATAACAACGCCCTCGGCATGGTCAATAAAAAACCGCCGACCAATCCGGGCCCCAGGGTGAATATCCACCCCAGTAAGGACCCGGACGAAAGCGGAAACTGCGCGCGCGGGCAGTTTGGACCCGCGCAACCACAGCAAATTCGCCAGGCGGTAACCCCAAATTGCATGAACGCCGGGATAAGTCAACGCAACCTCGAAACGATTCCGTGCCGCCGGGTCGCGTCGCAGTGCATTGTCCAGATCTTCAAGTAACAGATCGAAAAACCAGCGTTTATGCATGGGTTCAGCTTACGCGAGATCGGCAAACAGCGGGGTAGAAAGGTAGCGTTCGCCGGTGTCCGGCAACAGTGCCACAATGCGTTTGCCCGCAAAATCTGGACGGCTGGCAATCTGGGCGGCACCCGCTAAAGCGGCACCCGCAGAAATACCGACTAGCAGCCCTTCTTGGGCGGCCGCTGCACGCGATGTTGCTAAAGCAACATCGGAATCGACTTGCAACACTTCGTCGACAACTTCCATGTTCAAATTTTCGGGAATGAAGTTTGCGCCAATTCCCTGAATCTTGTGCGGACCGGCAACGCCCGTGTTAATCAGTGCCGATTCAGTGGGCTCCACCCCAAAAATTTGAATATTCGGGTTGTGTTCTTTCAAATATTTACCCACACCGCTGACAGTGCCACCGGTACCAATTCCGGCAACAAAAGCATCCACTTTTCCGTCCGTGTCATCCCATATTTCTTGGGCAGTGGTGGCGTAGTGAATTTGCGGGTTTGCCGGGTTTTTGAATTGTGACGCGAGGACGGCGCCGGGACGTTCCGCCACAATTCTTTCGGCTGCTTCTACAGTACCTTTCATGCCCTCACTGGCTGCAGTCAGTACCAGTTCTGCACCAAAAGCTTTCATTAAAGTGCGGCGCTCTTTGGACATGGATTCAGGCATTGTAATAACCACGTTGTAGCCGCGTGCAGCGCCCACCATTGCCAACCCCACCCCGGTATTGCCGCTGGTAGCTTCGACAATAGTGCCGCCCTCTGGCAGTGCGCCGGATTTTTCGGCGGCATCCACTATGGCCACGGCAATACGGTCTTTTACTGAAGAAGCGGGGTTGAAAGCCTCAACTTTGGCGAGCACTTCGGCTTTGCCAGCGCCCGCCACTTTGTTGATGCGTACCAGGGGAGTGTTGCCAACTAGTTCGGAAACGTTTGCTGCGATCATTTTAAATTCCTGTCTGTTTCTGTTTTCAAAAGTGTGAATGTTCGCCGTTTAATTTACGGTTACGGTTTATGGGTGACCGAAATGGAGTGAACCGGAATCCGGGCACCCTACAGACAGCAGCAAGCGGAGGACATGATGCCAAATAGCATGGTGCCTCCTTCTGTAGTAACCTTATCCGTCCTCTAAAATACTATCGACAGCAGGTAATAAACAAATGCTGACCCGTCAATCAGCAGTGAGCATAATTTTCACAAGGCGAAAAAGGTAAGGACTGTGCGTACTCTAAAAACGTTCGATCTGGTGCGCGCCGAAACAGAAATTCGGCGGTCGCGGTTCATCGTGTCCTTACACAGGGTGGATTGCGAGGACGCCGCCCGCCGCTTCTTCTGTGAGGTTAGGAAAGAATTCGGGGACGCTACGCACAACTGTACGGCTTTCATTGTGAGAACTGACGGAAACCCTATAGAGAGGTCCTCAGACGACGGGGAACCATCCGGAACTGCCGGTGCGCCAATGTTGGAAGCGCTCAGGGGCGCACATGTTGTGGATTGTGCCGCTGTCGTCACCCGCTATTTTGGGGGCATAAAACTGGGCACAGGCGGGTTAGTGCGTGCCTACACGCAAGCCGTGCAAACGGGTCTTGACAGTGCCCAATTCGTACGTTTGGAAGAACGCGAAATCTGGGCGGTCGCCCTCAAACACGGTGAAGCTGGGAAAGTTGAAGCAGCGCTGCGAGGCACCGGGTGGGTACTAGGTGAGTCGACCTATGGCACCAGAGTGGTCACCTTGCGGGCAATCATTCATGCCGCGGACGCTGCTAAACTAGTTGCACAAGTAGAGAGCCTTAGCCGCGGCAGAGCGCGCGTTACCTGCGAACAAACTACCATTGCGGAAATTTCACAGACCCGGTGATTTGTCCCATAAAGAACTGAACATCTTCGCGAAGCGTGGGCAAATAATGTTAGAGTTATCGCGTTGTCTTGTGGCTGAAAGCCACGAGCTGAAATGTTCACAGCGCTAATGCGCCTAATTATTGGAAGGAGCGGACCATGGCAGTACCTAAGCGCAAAATGTCCCGTGCGAACACTCGCATGCGCAGGTCAACCTGGAAAGCAAACCTGACTGGTTTGCAATCAGTCCGCGCTGGCGGTCGGGATATGAAAATCCCGCGTCGTCTTGCGAAAGCAGCGAAGCTCGGAATCTACGAGCCCGTTGACGAATTCGACGCCTAGAGTCGGTTGCGCCCCCGCCCCGCGGGGGCGTTTTCGTACCCACCGTCCTCAGCAAAATGGTTGGTGACGGCTAGAGAGTTTGTGGGGTTAGGGCTGAGGTGTTGAGTTGGGGTTGAGCCTTCGTTGCAACGGTGCGCATGTAGGCGAAAGTCGGGTTTTATTAATGTTGTCAGCGAAATTGTTATGCCTGAGCGAAATGGTTTGTGCTTATGGCAAAGTTGGGTTCTTTGTCCTTGGGAAACCGAGGTTTGGGGCGGGTGCGGTGCCCGTGAGTCTTGCCGTGGGCGAGTCTTAGTGCCA
>JAUMZK010000007.1 GCA_030528145.1 Actinomycetaceae bacterium | reverse complement strand
CACAAACAAACCCCAAAACCAGCCAAACCACCAAAAACCGTGCAAAGCAGGTTTCAACTAAAATTTGCAGAAATTTGCCTGTACTACAGACAATAAAAACTCAACATTGAGCCGATCCACAAACTCCCTATCAGGGAGGCAACTTAGGCAGGAGGTTCCCCTTCGCCCTCGAATTGGCGACTACCTGCCAACACATTCATTAACGAAAACAACACGCCCATAAACACCCCTGCTGACAAAACAGCCAACGACCGAACGGTGCACCTTCTTGCGGATCCTCCACTGATGCAACATGCGTTTAGCAAGCGGACACAACACCCGCAGGCAGCGCACCGTGGGTAGTTGCGCCTCCCCACAGACGCAGCTACTCACTTGCTACCCGTCACGCAAAGGGCACGCCACTACTTGCCGCCGAAACCACCCATACCCTCCATAGAGACATTGCGCCCCTCGCACACAAAATGCACCTTACTGCCGTCTAACTGCAAACTCGTCAAATGCGGTACAGGTGCCCGACAAATCTTATCCCCACTAACAGTTTGCATCACATCACCCTCTTTAAACGGGACCGCCGCCTTCACCAACGGATTCGGCACCTCTAAACGCGCCAAACGCGAAGCCATCCCCAACTGACCACCATCGTTCACAACCTCCGGACGAATAACCATCCGCATCTTCCCCAAACCCGGAATATCCTGCTCCGAAACCATAGCGCCGTCCTCAAACTTGATCGCGTTATTACCCGCCCCCTGCTGCATCACGGTCTCCATAAAATCCGCGTCCGCCGACATCTCAATATGATCTACGCTCTGCGTGCGCGGCGACGCCCCGTCCATGACTATTTGAAAGTGCGACATCTTGCCACCAATCTCATTCACCTTCAAATCGTCCCCCTGCACCGTAATGCGACGAAACTTCCCCACAAAGTGCTGAGCCAACGTGAACCCATCCGGTCCAGACACCACCACGTTTCGCGCATTCTTTTCAAAATACTCGCCAATCCCCTGCTGTACACTTTGGCGCATAAACGAATTCAACGCGAAAACACCCACCCCCGCAAGCACCAGCAACACTACCAGAACCAGCAACAGCCACTTACCCCAGCCCCGCTTCTTCCTCGCCCCTGCTTCCCGGCGATGCCTCGGACCACCCGGACCACCCGCAGATGGGAAAGGTCGCGACTCCGCACCCGACCAGCCAGACCCCATCACCTCCTGATGCGGTGCCACCGAGTCACGCCCAACCAGCCCCATCCCCGGCTGTATCAGTACAGACCGATTTACCCCCACCTGAGCCCGTAGAAGAAAAGGCTGGCGCGGAACCTGACCAGACGCCAAAACCCCACTTTGCCCCAGCTCTCTAACAGCTTTGTTACCCAAGAACGAAACTAGAGTTTCGCCCTCCCTAAAATTTAGAAACTGGGGAACATTCAGAACCGGGTTCGACCCGCGAAAACTCATAGCACAGCCTTTCTTCAGGGACTCAGCAAAATAGCCTAAATCCTCACACAAATTATGGCTATATTTTTTCAGAAAAATGTCCTAGGCGCGCACTGCGCACCCCACAATACTCCACCCGCCACCTTCAAAACCGCCAAAAATAAACCAAAACTCACATCTGAGCGCGAACGTACTACGAAAATTACCCCTCACAAAATCACAATTACCTATACACATATGAGCAAAGTCCTAAAAGCAGGTCTTTACATAAATTATTATCCACTACAAACAGGACCTAGATTGTTATTTAATTGACCGGACGAACCCCAATAATCCCTCTCGCAGACAACAACCCATAACTCATGTTAAAAGCGTAACGGAATCCTTACACTTTCGGCACAACTTCTGACTTAGCCACCTTCGCCACCCGCATGGCACCCATAACCCCCACTCCAATAAACACCAACGCTAAATACAATGACGCCGTAGTTGCTGCTTGAAAACCGCTTTGCAACGCGTCCCGAATCGGTGAGGACGGCATTCCCGCAATTCCGCCGCCCACGGAATCCACCACCATTTTTGTCAGCCCTTCCGCTTTCGCCGCAGGCAAATGCAACTTTGCTAACTGTGCCATCACATCCGCTTGTAGCCTTGCCGCCAGCACAGTACCGCCCAAAGCTGTTCCCAATGCTGACCCCAGTTGGCGAAAAGTCGACTGCGTTGCCGCCCCTTGCCCGGACAACGCAGGTGGAATATCGCGCAAAACTGTCGACGTCAACTGTGCCGAAGCCAACCCCAACCCCAAACCGTAAATCGCCAAAATAGCCGCAATAACACTGCTGCCCAAATGCAAATCAAAAGTCAAACCGAGGACGCCCACAAACTCCAACACCAACCCCAAAATCACCGTTCCTGCCGCCCCAATCATCGCCGACAAATGCCGTGCCAAAGCCCCCGAAACAAACGCGCCCACCGCCATTGCCGCCAGCACCCAACCCGCGCCCATAGTGTCAAGCCCAGCCACCGCCAACAAATACAGTGGTAAAACAAAAATGAGGGCGAATTCCCCCGCTGCCACCGCCAATGCGGTCATATTCCCCCAACTAAAAGTCCGAAACCGAAACATTTCCGGTGCCACCAAAGGTGCTCCACCCCGCCGGCTCGCAAGCACTTGGCTGGTAACAAACAAGATCAAGAACACTAATCCACCGCAAAGTGCCAAAAAACTAACCGACAAGGCAGCGTCCTCGGGAAACACCCAATTTCCCACCCTAAGCGGCGCCTTCGGACGCAACCATCCCACCACTGGTCCTTCGATAATGCCAAAAACGATGCTGCCAAAACTTAGTGCGCTCAGCACTACGCCCAACGCATCAAAGTGCCCCCGTTGCCCGCGCGAATTAGGCACAAACCTGCGGGTCAGCACCAGCAGTAATATTCCCACCGGCACGTTTACCCAAAAAATTCCCTGCCACTGCCAGTGCTTACAAATCAGCCCGCCCAGAAGCGGACCTACCGCCGCCACCCCAGCCATGACTGCACCCCACACGCCGAACGCTACCGCTCTCTCCGCACCTCGAAACGCAGCGTTTACGCTGGACAGCGAGGACGGCAACACCATCGCGCCACCAACGCCTTGCAGCGCCCTCGCCCAAATCAGCATTCCTGCCCCCGTCGACAGGGCCGCCATCACTGAAGACACTGCGAATATGGCAATACCCCAGGCAAAAATATTCTTCCTGCCCCAACTGTCACCAGCGCGCCCAAACGCCAATAGCAACGCCGCAAATACCACGGAATAGAGGGCACTGACCCACTGGGCATCCGCCAAAGACAATTTCAGATCCGCAATAATCACCGGCATCGCCACACCCACGATGGTTCCATCGAGGACAATCATTCCTAAGCCAGCCGCCAGCACGCCCAAAGCCACCCACTTGGTATTCATTGCGCAATCCTTCCGCCACAACAATTTTAATGACACTGCTGTCAGAAAAAAGATTACGCCTATTTCACGCCCTTGCCAACTGGAATTTACTTGAGCTTCCTCACCGAAACTGGCGCGGTCGCCCTCACCCGCAAAACCCGCCTAATCCCCCAGCAGCTTCAAAGTAGCTGCGTCTGCCATCAAACGCCCACGCAGCGTGAGGATAACGCGCCCGCCACGCACCTGGTCAACATCCACCCATCCAGCCTCTATGCAATGGGCTAAACCGCGCTGATCCAAACCAGCAGCGGCTACACCTGCCGACATGCGAATGCCTAGCATGAGTCGCTCCAACCGGTCCGCCTGCGCATCAATATGTTCACTACCAGCGATAACGCTGTGCCCGCTGCGCAGCGCCTGCGCGTATGCTGCCGGGTGCTTGACGTTCCAAAAACGCTCATCGCCAATGTGGCTGTGCGCTCCTGGTCCCAGCCCCCACCACTCCCCATCTTCCCAGTAGATCATGTTGTGGCGGCACCGTTGACCAACGCTTTTCGCCCAGTTAGAAATTTCGTACCACCGATAACCTGCCTGCGCGAATAGGCTATCGGCTAATGCGTATTTTTCCGCTTCGTCGTCGCTGTCGACTGGCGATATTTGCCCCGCCCGCAGCTGCCTGCCCATTTTGGTACCAGGTTCAATTACGAGGGCGTAGGCACTAATATGTCCCACTTCTAACGCCACGGCTGCCTCCACAGACTTTTTCCAGTCCGCAATAGTTTCACCCGGAGTCCCATAAATCAGGTCGACGCTCACTTCTAAACCGAGCTGTTTTGCCCATTGGGTTACTAACGGCAGGCGTGCAGGGGTGTGCGTGCGGTCCAAGCGTGCCAGCACGTGAGGCACGGCAGACTGCATTCCGAAAGATATCCTGGTGAACCCCGCCTCAACCAGCTGTTCCAAATACTGCTGATCCACTGAATCGGGATTAGCTTCGGTAGTTATTTCTGCACCTGACGCAATATCGAATCGCTGCCTGAGCCCCCGCAAAATGCTCGCTAATTCTGCTGCCGACAGCATGGTGGGGGTGCCACCCCCGAAAAAAACGGTTTCGACCCGCTTCCTACCAACCGCTGCCACCGCTCTATCGGCTTCTGCTAAAACGGAAGAAAAATAGGTTCCAGACCCGGCGCCCTCGCCAAAATCTGCCACGTAAGTGTTAAAGTCGCAGTACCCGCACCGCACCCGGCAAAACGGCACGTGAACGTACAGGCTGAAAGGACGCATGAACTACAGCTTTTGCGCCGCAAAATCGTGAACAACGCGCCCTGCATCCAGGCCTTTTTGTTCAAACGCAGTCATAACCCGCCCCTCCCACCGGGGGGCAAAACCGCCCCTATCGCCCTCAGGATCGCGCGCATCCGGGTTCAGCCCACGGTACAAATTTTTTAGGGGTGCCGCCCGGTCCAACACGTCCCGAATCCCCCACGCGTAATCATCCCAATCCGTTGCAATACGCCAAATTCCGCCCTTTTCTAGCATTCGGGCAACTTCGAGGGCGAAGGGTTCTTGAATTAGACGCCGTTTCTTATGCTTTGACTTGCGCCACGGATCTGGGAAGAACGTCCATACTTCCGCAACTGCCCCCTGCGGAATAATTATGCAAGAAGCTTGTTGTACATCAGCTTCTATAAGACGCAGATTCGTCAATCCCAACGAATGTGCTTTTGACACGGTCTTGGCAAGACCCGGCACCCACACCTCAAACGCCAAAAAATTCCGATCCGGGTGACGCGCTGCTGCCGCTACTAACTGATCGCCTGTACCCGAACCGACCTCTACAGTTACCGGCGCCTCATTTTCAAATAGCCCGGCAAAATCAAGCAAATCATGATCCTCAGCTACCGTTGTATAGCCCAGTCCGCGCCGCACCGACACCACATAATCGGCGCCATATTTGGCAAAAGTACGCCCCAATGGTCCTTCAACTTCGCGTCCGCGCCGCACGAAGGACTTGGTGCGTGCCAGAAACTTTTCCACTACTTGCCATCCGGAACATCTGTAGTCAAAGCCGCAATGAAAGCTTCCTGAGGCACATCAACGCGACCAATGGACTTCATGCGTTTCTTGCCTTCCTTCTGCTTCTCTAACAGCTTGCGCTTGCGGGAAATATCGCCACCATAACATTTTGCCAACATGTCTTTGCGCAGCGCCTTAATTGTTTCGCGAGCAATAACGCGCGCCCCAATCGCCGCCTGCACTGGCACCTCGAATTGTTGACGGGGAATCAGCTTCTTCAACTTCTTCGTCATCATTTGCCCGTAATGGTAGGCCGAATCCCGGTGAACAATAGCGCTAAATGCGTCCACTTGTTCGCCATTTAACAAAATATCCACCCTGACCAAGTCGGCTTCCTGCTCCCCTGCCATCTCGTAATCAAGCGAAGCATACCCTTTAGTTCGAGATTTTAACTGGTCGAAAAAGTCCATCACGATTTCTGCCAACGGTAACGTGTAGTGCATTTCTACTCGCTCCGTCGACAAATAGTCCATGCCACCGAGGGCACCCCGGCGGCTCTGACACAGTTCCATCACTGACCCGACAAATTCGGCGGGCGTCAAAATGGTGGCTTTGACAATCGGTTCGCGAACTTCCTTCAGTTTCCCGTCTGGGTAATCACTGGGGTTTAGCACCTCGACTTTGGTTCCGTCCTCGGTAACCACGTGGTAAACCACCGAGGGCGCTGTGGCAATAATGTCAATTCCGGCTTCGCGTTCAATGCGCTCGCGAATAATTTCCAGATGCAACAGACCTAAAAACCCGCACCGGAACCCAAACCCCAGTGCCGCCGAAGACTCCGGCTCATAAGACAGTGCCGCGTCGTTCAGCCGCAACTTGTCCAAGCCTTCGCGCAACGCCGAAAAATCCGAACCATCAATGGGATAAATACCAGAAAAAACCATTGGCTTAGGATCCTGGTAGCCAGACAAAGGTACATTCGCCCCCCGATGCTGCAACGTAATCGTGTCGCCAACACGGGACTGGCGCAGGTCCTTCGCGCCCGTAATCATGTACCCCACTTCGCCTACAGCCAGCCCTTTAGAAGCCATTGGTTCAGGCGAAATAACCCCAATTTCCAACAGTTCATGGGAGTCCTTGCTGGACATCATCAAAATGCGTTCGCGCGGTCCGAAACTGCCATCCACCACGCGCACGTACGTCACTACCCCCCGGTAGATGTCGTAAACAGAATCAAAAATGAGGGCGCGAGCCGGCGCCTCCAAGTCCCCCACCGGCGCGGGAACATCCGCGATGATTTTGTCTAAAAGTTCGCCTACGCCCTCGCCGGTCTTCGCAGAAACCCGCAACACATCATCAGGGTCGCAGCCTATCAGACCCGCAATTTCTTCTGCTTGCTGCTCTGGCATTGCGGCAGGCAAATCGATCTTGTTCAAAACCGGGATTACCACCAAATCATTTTCCAGCGCCATGTACAAGTTAGCCAGCGTCTGCGCCTGAATACCCTGAGCGGCATCCACTAACAAAATGGCGCCCTCGCAAGCCGCCAAAGAACGCGAAACTTCATACGAAAAGTCCACGTGACCGGGAGTGTCTATCATATTCAAAGCGTAGGGCTGCCCAGCGACAGTCCAGGGCATGCGCACTGCTTGCGACTTGATAGTAATTCCGCGTTCGCGCTCAATATCCATGCGGTCCAAGTACTGGTCCTGCATTTCGCGCGCGCCCACAACCCCCGTAGCTTGCAGCATGCGGTCAGCCAACGTCGACTTACCGTGGTCGATGTGCGCAATAATGCAAAAATTGCGGATCCGGCTGGGATCTGTAAATGCCGGCTCTATCAGATTCGCCTTAGGCAATGCTCCTCCTTTGTCGCGCCCATCCTATCAATTCTGACGTTGCCTACTTTGCGCCAATTTCAGTGACCCCAGGGAAAGATTTCAGTGCTGCTTTCACTGTGTCTACCCACACTTTGGCGCCCTCTTGGTCTGGGTGTACCCAATCCCCTGCTAAAAATTCGGTGTGTCCGGATATTACGCTATCCCAGCGAGCCACAGCTACACGTTTAGGGTTCTGATTAGCAAATGCTACCAGTTGGCCATTACTGCTTTTTATCCAAGTTTCCCACTGGTAAGTGGGACCAAAACCGGTAACTAAAACCAGGTGACGTTCGGGCCCAATTTGGTCCAATACTTCCTGAATTTGGTTGGCTTGGACAGCAGAATTTGTCGCCAAGGACAGTACCACCCATTGCCCCAGTTGCCCGCTATTTAAGTAGTTTTGTATCAGCCCAGCAGCGGTCGGCCAGGCGCGCGACACCTCGGCATCCACTATAGCGCCAGGGAAGGCTTCTACAATCTTTGGTTTTGCCGCCAGAGTTACCGAATCTCCAATAAACGTCACATTTGCGCCCACGGGCTGGATTTTCAGGGGCGAGGGCGCTGCCGGTTTTTGCGGTTTTTTCAGTTTTTGCGCATTTTCCCGGTGGGCACTGTGATGAGTTTTTACTTTCGCTCCGGCTTCTACAGCTGCCTGACTGGTAGTTACTGTGGGGGCGAGGACAAATGCGAACGCAATTCCCACGAGGCTGGCGGTGCTAAAAACCCATGTTGTGAACATGCGCGGCACGGAAACGAATCCTTGCATGCCCAACGCTTTCGCGGCAACTGGCCAGATTCCTTCGTAACGCATAGGAGTTTCTACGTACCGATAGGACAGGTCGGCGCTCACAACCGAAAGGAGAACTACTAATCCCACCATCGCCCACAGCGGCACGAAAGGCAGCGCCATACGCACTATCACCAGCAAGGGCCAGTGCCACAGGTAAATACTGTAGGAACGTTCCCCCAACCACACGAAGGGTTTCGTTTCCAGCACCCAAACGATGCCCGACATCGGCGTTTTCGCCGTGGCAACAGGGGCAAGGAACGCTTGGATAATTCCTACGGTCCCCACGCAGACCAGCAGCATCATCCACGGATATGACAGGTGAGCCTGATCATCTACGGTAAAAAAGCTGATTATCACAAAGACGAAACACATCAGCCCCGCCAAACCACGCACAAACGCGTATTTGCTGTGCTGGCTGGCAGGTTGCAGGGAGTCTGCGAATGTGAAGGCGAGAGCAGCACCTAACATTAGCCCAAATGCGTGTGAATCGGACCCCATGTATGCGCGGTTGAGGTTACTGGAAACATACAGCGCCATCAGCCCCGCAGAGAGGGCACCCATTGCCAAGGGGACGACAACTTGTATCTTGCGCGGCACTTTTACGATCAGAACTATAACTAGGGGCCACAGCAAGTAAAACTGTTGTTCCACCGCCAGGGACCACATGTTGGTAAAAAGTTCGGGACTGGCGGTTTCAAAATAGCTGCTGCCTCCCCAGATTTTGACCCAGTTGTAGGTAAAAGTTAGGACCGCCCAAAACTGAAAGCGAATATTTAGCAGCAGGTCGCGGCTAATAATTACCGCAGTAGCGGTGCAAATGATGGTGGCCGTAGCTACCGCCGGAAAAAGTCTGCGGATCCGGCGCACCCAAAATTTCCCGAGGGCGATGCGCCCGTTTCGCCTTTGTTCTTTCAGTAACAGTGCGGTAATCAGGAACCCTGAGAGGACGAAGAATACGTCAACGCCTAAAAAACCACCCGGCACGTTTTTGGGAACCAGGTGGTATGCCAAAACTGCTAAACAGCCTACTGCACGCAATCCGTCTAACGCTTGAACGCGATATTTACCACCTTTTTGCAGCACCCAGTTTTCCTTTCTTGCGCCCTAACTTCTCAATGATAGCCATACTGACTTGGAGGTCTGGAAACCTATAGCAAAACTCACCATTTTTTGACGTGTTTACTAGCACACTCACCGAAAATGACGGACTCTTTCTGGTATTATTGTCTCTTGGATTTGTTCGCCTGGTCGGGCGAACGGTCCAGTCATTGCCGCCAAAGGTCTCCCCACGGCCCCAGTCCCGGCTTTGACGCACCCCTCACCGACCATGTAAGAACGCATAGAAGAGCAATATAGTGGCAAACATTAAGTCTCAAATAAAGCGCAATCGTACTAACGAGAAGCGCCGTCTTCGCAACCGCGCCGTCAAGTCGGAGCTGCGTACCCTGGTGCGCAACACCCGCGAGACCGTGGCAGCTGGGGACAAGGAACTTGCCGAGCAATCGTTACGGATTGCTTGCCGCAAATTGGATAAAGCCGTTTCGAAGGGCGTTATCCACCGCAATCAGGCAGCTAATCGCAAGTCGAAGTTGGCCAAGCGCGTAAACGCTATGTAACTTACGCGAATTTTGGGGGCTCACGCCCCCAAAATTTTTTACCTTCTTAAATCACTAGTACGAGTCAAGTACGCGGATACTGCCAAGCGTCTTACGCCCTCATTGTCGCAATTGGGAACATAAATTAGGCTTGGCTGGCGCGACCGTAGGCAGCACAAATGCGGCGCACTGCGCGTTCTACTGCATACTCCGGGTCGCGTGCGGCTCCTTTCACTTCTTCGTCTGCGCTTGCCACAGCCGCAAACGCCAACGCCAACCCGTTCTCGGTCCATCCGCGCAATACTTTGCGGGCTTCGCGTTCTTGCCAGGACGCTAAATCGGTTTTGCCCGCTCCACTGGCTTTCGCTAATTGACGCAACTTCAAAGCTAAAACTGCCACTATTGCAACAGGGCTGGCACCATTTGCCAGTGCGTGCCGCAACAATTCTTGTGCTTTACCATGATTTCCTGAAACCGCCGCATCAGCCACCGCAAAACCTGTGGTTTCGATGCGAGTTCCGTAATATTTGCGTACCTGCTGCACCGTAATAGTGCCCTCGGTATCGGCAACTAACTGGGAAAATGCTGCCGCCATTTCTGCAACATCGTTTCCTAAAATGTCCACTAGCGCAGTGAGCGCCTCAGCTTCTACGCGTCTACCTGCAGCTTTAGCATCCGCACGTAACAACCCGATTTTCTCTGCGGGCCGTTTCAGTGGATCCGCCGCAATGACCGGGTGTTTTTTTGCAATTTTGTCCAGCAGCTTTTTACCCTTGACCCCACTTTTGTGCCAGAGCAGCAACCACACATCGTCCTCGGGATTATCAACATAAACCAACAAGTCTTGAATTAATGCCGCATTGGCTTGCTCAAGTCCACGAATACGTACCAGTCGCGCGCCCCCAAACAGTGACGGTTGGGTGTGCAATGCGAGTTCCCCTCCCTGATACGACGCGGGATCTACAGAAATGACACTAGTTTGTGGATCTGCCTCTAGTGCCAATTGCCGTATTTTGTCCATAGCGCGTTCGGCTAACAAATCTTCGCCGCCACGTATGAGCATCACTTTTTCTAGACGCGGACTATCCCAAGGTATTTTCATGCTTCTAGCTTGCCACGTGCCAACGATATTTTTCGCGGTGGTGTAAATACCCGGCAAAGCAGAGGGCAGCAGAACTTAGTACGTAGGCAATAGCGCCAATGGGACCGCGTACCCATGGCGCCAGCGCGAAAGGCAGGTGCGCAAATAGTTTCGCGACAGTAATTATCCAGGTAGCACCGGCTACCGCCAGAGGTTTTCCGAAAATATCTGCCGCTGGAAATAGTGTTGCTAAGCCGCCCAAAGTTGTCAGCGCCACAGCGGGTGTCGCCATTAGGTTTGCGGGTAACGCGGTCATTGCCACGTGGTCTTGTAATAGCAGCAAAACAGGTGTGGAGCTGATAGTGGCAGCAATTGCTACCGCGGTTGGTTCAGCGAATATTTTCGGCAACCGCGTCCACTGCGCTATTTCGCCAGAAAACAAGATTATTCCAGCAGTGGCACAAACCGACAAGGCAAATCCCAGATCGGTGGCTATCAACGGATCTATTGCCAGCAAAACGATGGTGACAGTCGCAAGTCCCGCGAATGCCCCGCCACTTCGCCCTAGTTGCTTTCCTAAAATGCCAATTCCTGCCATCAGTCCAGATCGCACTACTGAGGGTGCCGGACCCACCATAAACATGAAGACTGCCAGTAACGCAGCGGCTAGTACCAAGCGGATGTGACGTTTCAGAGGCGCGCTCAGGCTCATTATTGTTGCGAGGACGATAGCAACGTGGGTGCCCGAAACTGCCGTCAAATGCGTCAGAGAAGTATTTTTTAGCGCAATTTTTACCTTTGGGTCAAGACCGCGAAGGTCACCTAACGACATGGCTCGGATCAGCCCACTTTTTGCCGGATCTGTCCCCCTGAGTTTTACGCCCAACCGGTCTTTTTGCTGGTTTGCAAAACGCCGAAGCGGACGCGGCGCAGCCACAGTTTTCATGTGTCCGCATTTGGCAAATTTGCTCCGAAGATGACACTTTCCAGTAACTACTTCTCCTTGGCGCAAAGGACGCTCCGACTTAAAGTACACGCTTTCCCCAGTACCGCTGACGTGTGCGCGGTATGCGTTGTTGGCGTCCTCGCGGTCGATAACCAAAATCTGGTTTGCGCCCACTTGCTGGCGCGCAGACCCCGAATAGTATGCTTTCATTCCCACAATCAGGGTCACTATGCATATTAGGGCGAGGGCGAGGGCGAAGTTTCCGCCTTGCCAATCTTGGTGCCGCCCTGGTTTAGAAATGGCTGCCCCCAGCAATACCAATCCCACCGCTACCGCCGCTAACAGCAGCGAACCCGCCGACAAGTACAATCCAGCTAAAGCCGCGACGTAAGCAGCTACTGCAGCGGGACCTAAACGCAAGTCTTGAAGTTTAAACACAAGCTTCGCCCTCGACCTTACCCACAATCGACGGACCGATGCCGGGAACCTGCTGCAAGTCGGAAACTTTCGAAAAAGGCGTTTTTTGTCGGAACTTTTCAATGCGCGTCGCCAAGGCAGGACCAATACCGCTGAGCTCCTGGAGTTTTTCCGGGGGCGCAGAATTCAAATTTATGCAGTTACTTTGGGCGCTTTCTGCAGCGGATTGACCGGCACTTTTGGGAGTTTGCGCGGGCACCACAATTTGGGTGCCATCGCTGAGCGGCTGCGCCAAATTCAAAGCATCAAGTTTGGCATCAGCTTTGGCGCCACCCGCGCTTTCAATAGCATCGGCAACGCGCGCGCCGCGCCGTAGTTTTTGCAGCCCCGGCTTATTTACCTGCCCGACCACGTGGACAACAACTTGCGGGGCTGGTTTTGCCACCGGCATGGGCGTGGTCGCGGGCGCCCTGCCGAACGCAGTAACTACGGCAATAGCAGCAATAACCAGTCCCAACGTAAAAACTGCAGCTGGACCGACTTGCCAACGCACCCGCACCGGCTTCTCGGGTAGTTGCGCGCTGGCGCGTGCTTTTGCTGCTTTCCACGCGGCTTGCACCAGGGTTTCTTGTTCCATGTCGCCAACTTACGGGTGCTATCAGTCTGTTTCCACACTGCGGATGTGCCCTTGTGGATACCGCGCCTGTGTATAACTAACGGGCAATGCTGTTTTGCCGCTTTTTGCTACCTATCCCGTTTTTCGGTCCTGTCTGCAGCGACCACAGCTTTCCCTAGGATTACCGCATCAAGGTAACTGCCGCACGCAGCGTCCTCGTTTTTCCACCGTCGAGGGCGATGGGCAAATCCCGGTTGAATGCGTCAGTCATGAACTGGCAAGGCTCCAGAGCGTAGCTTTGTCCTGGTCGATAGCTTTCCGCATCGGCGGTGTAATAGTAGAAAACACCCGTCCCCTCTTGACCGCACGGCAACATTGTTTCTAAAGTCACGCGTGCATCTGGGTAGTCCATGTGCGCTCGCACCACGCGATCCGGGTCCGCAACCAAATCTGTAAACGCGGTGTCGAAATTCTTCGTCGCGGTAATTATTCCCGAAAAATCCGCAAATTCGCCGTTTGGTATCAGGTCCGTACCCGTCAGGATTGTTTTGCGCGCCGGTATACTGATTTGCCGAGTGGGCGCTAGGGGACGGAAATAGGGGTGCCATCCCAGCCCTACCGGCGCAGCGTCCTCGGACAAATTGGTATAACTCAAGCGCACTTCCAACCTGCCTGGACGCACCACGTATTCTACTTCGAGGGCGCCAGGCCACGGATACCCCGCCGTAGCGCCACACTCAGCACGCAGCGTAATCCCGTCATCGCGATGGTGGACGAGGACGAATTCCTGACCCGTGTAAAGACCGTGTAGCGCGGCAGGACCCGCGCATTTGTCCTCGGGAATTTCGTGAACCTTTCCAGCGAAAGTGTATCTTCCGTTACGAATACGGTTAGACCAAGGGGCTAATAGGGCGCCGCGACAGCCCGCCCGAGACCGTATTTCTGCCTCACTTTGGTAACCATCAAACAGCTCGACCTCACCAACCGTGAAGCTGGTCACCACGCCCCCAAAGGAGCACACCTGGACACGACTATCTTCTGCGTTAATAATCCAATACTGCATACTCATAGAATACGTGCGAAGTGCGGCATAGTTTACAATAAGACAAAGAATTCTAGGAGGTCGCTTTGTCCGATAATTTTGCCCCTCCCCAAGGGCCCAACAACCCCGGTTCCCTCTCAAGTAACAGCGAGAATCAGCCGCATCAGGCAGATTCTTACGCACCTTTTGCGGCGCCCGCGACGCCACAATATACACCTCAGAATGGGTCCGGAAGTGACAGGTCTTACAACACAAATTTCGGGCAACCGGACGCGCAAACAAACTTCCAAAGCGCACCTCCTGGTGGAATAGACCCACGCCCCGATCCCACATACGGCGCATACCAACCGAATTTCAATTGGCGCGCGGTAAAACCTGGAATTGTGCCCATTCGTCCTCTTAATTTGGGCGACATACTGACAGGTACGTTCCAACTGTTCCGCTTCAATATTAAACCGACGCTTGCTTATTCCGCGTTAGTAACAATATTTATTAATATTATTTTCTTGCCCTTAACCGTATTTTTCTCCGCCCAACTCAGCAGTTATATACCGGAAAACGTAAAGACCAACCAAAGCGCAGGAATGCATACCTTATTCCTGTTTAGCGCCGCACCCACTACTATCGCTACTGCGTTGTTAGTACCAGCACTAACATACGTAACTTTACAAGCCGTCCTCGGAAACAAAGTCACCATTTCTGAGACTTGGAAAACGATTAAGGGTACGGTACTTACTTACATTAGTGCCGTAATAATTTTGGGGATATTATTATCCTTAATTTTTGTAATTGTTGTGGTGGAAGCTTTTGCGATTTATACAACTACTGGATCCGATAGCATAACGATTATTACTACCCTAGCTTCGCTGTTTGTAGCCACTATTTTTTATATTTTCTTGGCGGTCCGATTTATCTTTACAGGTCCGACGGTAGTTTTGGAAAGGCGCTCAGTTTTTGCCGCCTTGAAACGCAGTTGGCAGCTTACCAAGGGAAATGAGTGGCGGATTTTCGGTATCACTTTACTAGGAAGTCTTCTCATCGCGTTCGTTATGAATGTAGTGTTAGTGCCACTCACTGTGGCTTTCACGCTTTTGCCTATAATTTTGGGCACCAAAGGCAGTAGCGCAGCTGTAATAACTACCTTGATAACGTCGCTCAGTTCAATCATTTCCAACATTGTCACGGCCCCGTGGAACAACGCACTGACCACATTGTTGTACACCGATGTGCGTTTCCGCGACGAGGCCTACGACCTGGAGCTACTAAAACAGCTGACTAAGTAATGTTTCTTTCGTACGACCCCGATCCACAGCAAGCACAGCACGAACTATTTGTCGAGCTGTTAAAACCTGACTACTTTGATCCCTTAGAATTTGCGCAAAAACTTTTACAAAAACTACTGGGATTTATATTTGGTGTACGCGGACTCGAGGACGGTGCCCGCTTTATCGTGGGCGTTATCGTGGTGGTAGTACTGCTGTTTGTAATCATCGGGCTTTTACTGCGGGTACGGTTCAATAAACGACTGCGGCAAACCACACAGACCGCCTTTATTATTCCAGAAAAAGCAGCCGCACAATACCGTGATGAAGCTATAAATGCAGCATCTACAGACCCCGACCAAGCTTTTATTTTGGGTTACCGCTACGTCGTTGCCATCGCAAAAGAAAAGGATATTATCCGTATTCCGCAAGGCATGACGGCAACCGAATTTGCGCTCAAATTATCTGCGCAAATACCAAATATAGCCGCCGAGTTAAAGTGGGCAGCCGCCCTCTTCAATAGGTGCGCGTACACCGAAGACGTCAGCGCCACTGCGGCAGATTCTTCTCGTGTGATAAAAATTGGTGATACGGTATCGGAGATGTTCAAATGACAGCCCGCATTGCCTCACTTACCCCCAAAAAATTGCTTAAATCATGGGCTGCCTGGGGAACGCTATTAGTGGTATGTTCGCTAATTTTAACCTACATCATTTGGCCTTCCAACCACGTTTCAGAGCTCGATCCAGAAAATCCCCACCCCCCGGGAGCTAAAGCACTTGCTGTTGTTTTGGCGCGCCACGGAATATCGATTCAGATCGCACACAATGAATCCCAGCTGAAAGAACTTGTCGAAAAGCCAGGTAAGAAAACTTTATTTTTTACGGGAAATTCATATTATTACGGAAATGGACATAGCCACATAATTCCGCACCTTGTAAAACAAGTAGATAGATTGGTTTACGCCAATTTGGACACCCCTGCCTTGGAATCCAATGGGCTAAATTTAGATGTTGTTCCCGTGGGTGGTGCGGTAGCAGCAAAAGCTGCTTGTCCCCACACCGTTTTTGGTAAAGCCAAGAAAACTTCGCCCAACGACTGGGCTTTTTCGCCTGACACGGCACTAAAAATCCCCTATATCCCGTGTTTAGACGATGGTTACGGTCTTGCGGGTGCTGTATACAGACCCGCAAGTTCAGGCACACCTGAAACTATCGTGGTTGCATCGGGGCTGATTTTCCAGAATTCTACAATTGCCGAGGACGATAACGCGGCTGCCGCCCTCAGCTTACTTAGCGCCCACCCCACTCTGATTTGGTACGTCCCTTCCAGTGCCGCCACAATAACCACGGTCGACGAAGAGAAATCACTGTGGCCGCAGTGGTACCCGCAAGCATTATTATTAGCGGAAGTAGGTATAGTTTTGTTCTTACTCGCTAAGGGTCGTCGATTTGGCAGGTTAGCGAAAGAACCACTGCCAGTAGTCGTGAAAGCAACCGAAACTACCAAGTCCCTGGGCGCCCTCTACGAAAAGAGCGGTGACCGCAAACGCGCGTTGGGCAAATTGCAAGCCCAGACGCGGACAGAATTAGAGAAATTGCTGTCGCTGCCAACAGGCGCAAATAATCTGGTAACAATAATTTCCAACTATTCGCATTTGAACGAACAAGAAATTCACTTTGTCTTATACGAAGAAACTGACTTACTAAAAGGCGCCACCGCCCTCAAAAAACTGCAACAGGAGGTAACTGACAATGTCGGATAACCAGGCTTTAGACGCATTCATACGGGTGCGTGACGAGGTCGCCAAAGCCGTAGTCGGTCAAGAGGGCGCCACTACCGCCCTCCTTATAGGTTTGCTTACACGTGGTCACGTGCTCTTAGAAGGCGTACCCGGAACGGGGAAAACTCTGCTAATTCGCGCCTTGTCACGGGCATTGAGCGTGGAAACCGCGCGCATCCAGTTCACCCCCGACCTTATGCCCGGCGACGTTACCGGCTCACACATTTTCGACCAAGAGAAAAAAGATTTTGTGTTCCGTCCCGGACCGATCTTTACCAATCTGTTATTGGCTGACGAAATAAACCGGACTCCCCCCAAAACTCAGGCGGCCCTTCTGGAAGCGATGGCAGAACGCCAGGTCAGTGTGGGCGGGGTAGCTATGCCACTCGAAGATCCTTTTATGGTGGCAGCAACTCAAAACCCTATCGAACAAGAAGGCACCTATATGCTGCCGGAAGCCCAACTGGATCGCTTCCAACTCAAAGCAATCATGGCAGCTCCTTCCCGCGAGGGCGAAATAGAAATTATGATGCGTCACGAACGCGGATTTAACCCCGACACTTTGGCGGAAGTTAATCCGGTAGCAAGCGCGAACGATATTATCCAGGGCATCTCGGCATTGCAAAGCATCCAAGTTGCCCCCGAAATTGCGACATATATTGTGGACATTGCGCGCGCTACCCGCCAGGCGCCCTCGTTATCTTTGGGCATGTCCCCACGTGCGGCGGTAGCTTTGATGGCGTCAGCACGGGCGTGGGCATGGCTAAATGGCACCACTTTCGTCACTCCAGATGACGTGAAAATAATGGCGCAACCGACGGTCGCTCACCGTCTGGTATTGCGCCCAGAAGCCGAATTGGAAGGCATCTCTGCTGCCTCGGTGCTGTCCAGCGCTCTCGAATCTGTACCGGTTCCGCGATGATTTCGCTACTACCCGCCTTCCTGATTATTGCCGGTATTCCCATTTTGGCAGTTACCGGGTGGCTACCTTTTGCCTACATCTGGATAGCCCTAGTTTTGCTGGTTACCTTCGTGGACTATTGTTTGGCACCAAATCCCACCAAAGTCGATATTTCGCGAAAAGAAGTTAAAGCCGTTCGCGCCCAAGCAGTAACCGAATCGGTTTTGACACTGACCTATAGGGGCCGGCGCAAGTTGCGAGGGCAGGTGCGCGACGCCTGGCAACCCAGCGCGGGGGCAGTAAACAACCGCCATCGCATCGTGTTACCCGCGCAAGTTCCGGTCAAGGTTACTACTAAGCTGCATACTAGCAGGCGCGGAAATATGCGTTCTGACCTGATAACCATCCGGTCATGGGGACCATTGCGCTTGGCAGGACGCCAGGTCAGCTTCGATCTGCCCACCGTTTTTTCAGTATTACCCGAGTTTCCTTCGCGGCGTCTCCTGCCCGGCAAACTGCAAAAACTTCAGTTAATTACGGGGAGGGCGATTGCGAACATTCGCGGTCAAGGCACAGAATTCGATTCCTTACGTGAATGGGTAGATGGGGACGATGTTCGTTCAGTCGACTGGCGTGCGAGCGCTCGCAGCAACGACCTTGTGGTCCGCACATGGCGCCCGGAACGGGATCGCCAAATTGCCATCATTATGGACACTTCACGTACTTGCGCAGCCCGGGTTGGCGACACCACGCGTTTAGAAATGCAAATGGATGCGGCACTTTTGCTGGGCGCAGTAGCGGCGAAAGCTGGCGACCACGTGAGCCTACTGGCGGGTTCTACCACTTTAGAAAGTAGCGTGTTACGACCCGGTCCCACCACCACATTAGCGCGGTTTTCCAAAGCAATGGTGGACTTGGAGCCACATTTAGTAGAAGCTGACTGGGCGCGCCTAACTGCGGAAACTACCCGCATAGGACGCAAACTGTCATTACTGGTTTTATTGACGCATTTGGATCCCACAACCGTGGCTGAATCCATGCTGTCGGCACTAAAATATATGACTACAAAGCACCATGTGGTTATTGCCTCTGTAAAAGATACTTCCCTAGATAGTATTTCGCTGGAACACGAAAGTGACGCTTATGTGGCTGCTGCCCACGCCCACATGAAACAGCGCATTGCGAAAACCCGCAAAGCTTTATCCGGTATGGGTGTTTCCATAGTCGAATCCGCTAATTTAGCCTCTGACTTGACAGACCACTATTTAAATTTGAAAGCTCGTGGAAAACTATAAACCTAAGCAGATAGGCGCCAGCTTTTATTACTAAATGGTTGGTAATTACGAGGACGCCGCTTCAGTACACTGTTACGGTCTCGTCCATGCGGTAGCGCTGGTCTATGTCCCCATCGTGCCCACTGTAGTAAGCCGCTTTCCCTAAGCCAAGGGCGTAAAGCAAGAAGGCGCCCTCGGCCAAAACACCAATGGCAACCCGCGACCAACTGGGCAGTGGCGAAGGAGTCACAAACCCCTCAATTAGCCCCGAAATACCCAAAATGACGATGAGCCCAGTGCCCACGCCCACCACTGTGCGCCCCATATTACCCAGCGCCGCCAAACGAGTTTTCTGTGTCGGATAAATCCACGACCACGCCAATGCCAGCCCCGCGCCCGCCGCAACGAACACGGCCGTTAGTTCCAATAGTCCGTGCGGCAAAATAAGACCCAAGAATTTCAATCCACCGCCGTGGTTCCACATAACTCCGCCGGAAAGACCCACATTTAGAGAATTGCTGAAAAGTAATTTGAAAATGGGGAAACCAGCTATTCCGAAAGCAATGCATTGCAGTGCCAAAAAGGCATTATTAGTCCACACTTGGAAAGAAAAATCGGCGGCAGCGGCCTGGTGATAGTAGTCCTCGAAGTCGTGTTCCACTAAGTGCTCAATTACTCGCTGTGAACCCAACAGCGACTCGTTTTCGGGATACATGTGCAGCCAGGTGGCAAATCCCGCTATAAATAACACGTTAACTATGGCGACTATACCCCACCACCAGCGCAAACGATACAACGCGGCAGGCAGAGAATACAGCCAAAAGCCCGCGAATGCGTGCCAAGACGAAGACTGAGAGAGAGCCATCTTGCGGCGAGCTCTTGCCAATAGGGACGACAACGCCATAACTAACGTGGGATCGGGAGCATTAGAACGCAAATTTGATAGATGAATACCAGTTTGCAAGTACACATCCAACATTACTTCAGATTCTGTAGCCGACAGTTTACGTTTTTTTGTGAGCCGTTCCAATTGTCGCCACGTTGGTCCTTTAGCGTGGGTAAATGCTTCCAAATCCATGCTCTCAAGTTTACCCGGTAGACTAAACAAGGTGAGTAGTGAACTGACGAGTACCGACTATATTTCCGGCGAAGGCGTTGCTATGGACCTGCCGCCTGCTGGTCCTTTACAACGGGTCGGTGCGGGCGCCCTCGACATGGTAATTTATTACAGTTTTCTGCTGGTCACTTTCGGTTTAATTGTGTGGTTTTTTCCGGCAATTCCCAGCACGGCCGTTGCGCGCGGTATTCTCATAATTATTAGTGCCTCCCTGATGCTGTTTATTCCCACTACTGTGGAAGCCCTGACGCACGGCAGGTCACTGGGCAAAATTGTGATGGGAATGCGGGTCGTGCGCGCAGACAACGGTCCCATTGTGTGGCGTCACAGTTTCACCAGGTGGCTTATGGGGCTGTTTGAAATTTGGATATGTGCAGGCGGGATAGCCACTGCCTTGGTCATGTTCACACACAAATCGCAACGCTTTGGCGACTTAGCTGCAGGAACGCACGTAATCACAGAACGCGTACCCCTGGTTTTGCCGCGCCCAGTACAGGCCCCACCGGCACTGCTTGGGTGGGCGCAAAACGCCGATATTACCGGCATCTCGGGTCCCACCGCCATGTCTATGCGCAGCTTTTTTGAACGGCAAAACAAACTGTCATTACAGACGAGGACGATGCGCGCCACCGAATACGCCAAACAAATTCGCAACCACGTTCTGCCACCCCCACCAGAAGGAGTGCCAGACCTGGTTTTGATAGCGTCCTTCTTGGCAGAGCGCACCAGGCGGGCAACGGTTCGCCTCGAACGCGAGGAAAAGCTGCGTTCGGCGCTGTTCCCGCCCGATGCTACGCCAGAAGAAAACTAGATAACTACGTTCACCAACTTCGGGACGCGCACAATCACGCGTTTAGGTTCGCCCCCACCCAGCAGCGACTGCACCACCGGAACCTGCAAAGCCGCAGCCAGCAAGTCGTCCTCGGCAATATTGGGCGACACCTGGATGCGCGCCTTCACCTTGCCCTGCACCTGAATGACGCAAGTAACTTCGTCTTCTTCCAGTAACTGCGGATCGCTCACCTGCGGGAAAGACTCGCGCGCCAATGATTGCGCATGCCCCAGACGCGCCCACAATTCCTCACAAATGTGCGGGGCAACGGGCGCCAACATGAGCACCAGTGATTCCACTGCACTGCGGGGCGCCTGCGGCAAAGACGTCAAATGGTTGTTCAGCACAATCATTTTTGCAATTGCCGTATTAATACGCATGTGGTTGTATTCTTCGGTAACCGCAGCAATAGTGCGCGCCACCAGCTTGGAGGTAGGCAGCTCGGGGGCGTCCTCAGTGATAACCAATTCACCCGTATTTTCGTCCACCACATTGCGCCACAGCCGCTGCAAGAACCGCTGGGAGCCCACCACCGCGCGCGTCTCCCAAGGACGGGACATGTCCAAGGGACCCATAGACATTTCGTAGACGCGGAAAGTGTCCGCCCCATACGTTTCACACATCTCGTCAGGGGTAACAATGTTCTTCAAAGACTTACCCATTTTGCCGTACTCGCGGTTGACGGGTTGTCCCTGGTAACTGAAGCCGTTTTCCTCATCGCCTTGCACGTCCTCGGCAGGCACGTACTGTCCGCGCCCATCGGTGTAAGCGTAAGCTTGCACATAGCCCTGGTTGAACAGCTTATGGAAAGGTTCGCAGCTGCTCAAATACCCCAAATCGAACAGCACTTTATGCCAAAAACGCGCATACAGCAGGTGCAACACCGCATGTTCCACCCCACCCACATATAGGTCGACTCCCCCACTGCCACCAACAGTTCGCGGTCCCATCCAGTATTTTTCGTTTTCCGGGTCGATAAACGCCTGGTCGTTTCGCGGGTCAGCGTAACGAATTTCATACCAGCACGATCCCGCCCAATTCGGCATGGTGTTGGAATCGCGAGTATAAGTCTGTTTTCCTTCCCCTAAGTCAAGGTCCACGTTCAGCCAGTCGCGCGCGCGCCCCAGTGGCGGTTCCGGCTCTGAAGTGGCGTCCTCGGGATCGAAGGTGCGCGGGTTGAAGTTGTCTAGCTTAGGCAAGGTTACGGGCAACATGTCCTCTGGGAGGGCGTGGACGCGTCCGTCCTGTGAATAAACCACTGGGAAAGGTTCACCCCAGTAACGTTGGCGGCTAAACAGCCAGTCGCGCAAACGGTAGTTAGTAGTGGCTTTACCGTGCCCGGTTTCTTCCAGCCACGCGGTCATTTTCGCTATCGCGCCCGCTTTGTCCATACCGTTCAGGTCAATGTTTTCGTTGGCTGAATTGACAAGGACACCGTCGCCCACCCACGCCGCTTCGGCAATGTCGTGGTCTGGCGCCGGAGTAATAGTGGTAACAATGTCTATGTCGAATTCTTTCGCAAACGCATAGTCGCGTTCGTCGTGTGCCGGCACCGCCATAATTGCGCCGGTTCCGTACCCCCACAGCACGTAATCGGCAACGAATACGGGCACCTGCCCCCCGGTAACCGGATTGGTGGCAAACAGCCCCGAGAACACGCCGGTCTTTTGTCCCTCGGCGCGTTCCTCGTCAGTTTTCGCCGCAGCCACTGCCTGGTATTTCGCGACTGCTTCCTGCGGATTTGCGCCGCCACCAGTCCACGCCGCGCGCGTACCCAAGGGCCATTTCTGCGGCACTTTACTGCCGCCCTCGCCCAAAATGGGGTGTTCGGGCGCAACCGCCATGAACGTGGCCCCAAACAGGGTGTCGGGGCGGGTGGTAAATACTTCTAGCGTTTCATTTCCGAGGGCGAAGCGCACAGTTGCGCCGTTAGAGCGCCCAATCCAGTGCTCCTGCATAGAGCGCACCGTGTCCGGCCAGTCGATAGTGGCCAGGTCTTCGGTAAGGCGCGTACCGTAGGCGGTGATGCGCATCATCCACTGGCGGAGCTTGGATTTGAAAACTGGGAAGTTGCCGCGTTCGGAGCGTCCGTCAGCGGTAACTTCTTCGTTTGCGAGGACAGTCCCCAGCCCTGGACACCAGTTCACAGGGGCATAAGAAACATAAGCTAGACGGTAGCCGTCAATTATTTCCGCTTGCTCGACTTTGCTAAGTTCGGACCATTTCTTGCCGGTCGGAACCTGACGGGTGCCGCTTTCAAACTGACGAATCAGCTCACTAATAGGACGAGCGCACCCCTTCGTACCTTCCGGGTTAGTGGCGTCCTCGTCGTACCAAGAATTGAAAATCTGCAGGAAAATCCACTGCGTCCACCGTACATATTCATCGTCGGTGGTGGAAAAAGAGCGGCGCTTGTCGTGCGACAACCCAATGCGCCGCAGTTGCCGCTCCATGTTGGCCACGTTTTCTTCGGTAGTGATGCGGGGGTGCTGCCCGGTCTGAATGGCGTACTGTTCGGCGGGCAAACCAAACGCGTCATAGCCCATGGTATAAAGCACGTTTTTGCCGCGCATGCGCTGGTAGCGCGCCACCACATCTGTGGCAATATACCCCAGCGGGTGTCCTACGTGCAGTCCTTTGCCGGAGGGGTAAGGGAACATATCCAAAAGGAAGAACGGATCTTTTTCAGCCAGCGGTCCTGCCAAATTCCCCACCGGGTTATCGGCACCAAATTGGACGCTGCGGTCCCACTGGTCTTGCCATTTAGCTTCGATCTGTCCGGCCAGTTCCGCACTGTAGCGGTGCTGGATGTTACCCGTGCTCATTCGCTCTCCTTTTTGATACTTCCCCCTAATGGTAGAGCATTTCGCGCCGCCACCGCACATAAGATCATAGACTGGCAGCATGAGCATTTTTACCAAAATTATGGCGGGGGAAGTTCCCGGAACTTTCGTTTACGAGGACGACACCGCAGTTGCGTTTATGACTATCGAACCGATCACCCCCGGGCACGTGCTGGTGGTACCACGCCAGGAAGTTGACGGTTTTTGGCAAGCCAAGGATGACTTGCTGGCCCACCTTATGAAAGTTGCGAAAAAAATTGGGCAGGCACAGATCAAAGCTTTTGATGCCAAACGTGCGGGTCTGATTATCGCGGGGTTTGATGTGTGGCATTTGCACTTGCACGTGGTGCCTTTGCAGAATCAAAGTCAGTTAGACCTTGGTAAAGCAAAAATGGCAAGCCGC
Organism: Actinomycetaceae bacterium; assembly: GCA_030528145.1. GTDB lineage: Bacteria > Actinomycetota > Actinomycetes > Actinomycetales > Actinomycetaceae > Winkia. The sequence continues at coordinate 61,706 of JAUMZK010000007.1, read as the reverse complement.
TACGAACTAGAGGAAGCAGCCGAAAAGTTACGCAAGGCGTTAGCGGAACTTTAATTCTTAACGTTCGCGTTCGTCCTCGTAATTGGCTTCGCCTTCGACTTCGACCCATATTGCGCAGGTGGCTTCTTCACCTAAGGGGACGGCTTCGCCAGCCACCTGCACCATTGTCACCCCGGCACGACCACGGGTGAGTACTTTCAGTGGTACTCCCGGTCGCACCTGAAGGTCTACGAGGTCACGTAGCATTTGTGAATCAGCGTCACTGATGCGATAAATGGTGCCGCACCCACCATCCGGTAGGTCCCGCAACAAAACTGCGTTGACGTCCTCGACGGTACCATCTGGGCGCGGAATCGGGTCCCCGTGCGGGTCGCGACGTGGATAACCGAGGGCGGCGTCGATGCGGTCGATCAACCGGTCTGAAGCAGCGTGTTCAAGAACTTCGGCTTCGTCGTGAACATCCCCCCAGTCATAATCCAGTTTTTCCACCAAAAAGGTTTCAATGAGCCGGTGTTTGCGCACCATTTTCACGGCGTGTGCCCGCCCTTTCGGGGTAAGGCTCGCCCCCCGATACGGTTTGTGGTCCACCCACCCGTCGGCTGCTAGACGCTGAATTTTTTCGGAAGCAGTAGAGGGCGCCACCCCCATAGAAGATGCGAGCTTGTTGATGCTGACGCGCTCTTCGCTCGCCTGGTACAAGAACTTCAGGTAATCATCTGTTACTGAGGAGGTCACGGCAATACCAACTGTAGTTGCGTACGCATTCCCACAACGATAGAAATTATTGCGGTGAAGTAAAGCAGCGCAGTTATTGCCCACCAGTTTTTCGCCAAGAATATTGCCACCGGATTAGTGGTGGACCATGCTGCCGCCGATTTTGCCAAAAGTAACGCCCCAATTGGGATTGTGACCGCCCACACTACTAGGCACCACGGGCACAGGGCATGAAAGATAGTCACCGAAAAGTATAGGAAAGTCCCTACTGCTACCCAGCCCGCCAAGGCTGGCACCACCATTATTTTCCAAATCCATGCAGGAATGGGAGTGAAAATAGCCAGTAGCGCAAAAGCTAATAGTGCCGAAAAAGCCATCAATCCGACCGTCGCGTTGGGAATACCCAGCAAGTGCGCCTGCGGGGACGTGAGCGAATTAGAACAACCAACCAACGGGTTGATATCGCAAGATAGCGCCGCCCCCGGTTCTTTGTAATGTTTTATTTCGGTAAGTATCAGTTGGAGCGCCGCGAACCCGCCTGCTACCCCCAGTAATGCCAAGGCGATAGCAGTTTTGGAAACAACTTTCACTTTTCCCCTTTCGTTGCTTCCATAATATGGGCACATTGCAATTTTGCGAACGGTAAATAGCGTGACGCGGTTCGCAGGCAGCTGGTTTGTTCTTTAGTTAGCAATATTGTTATTCTTATTCATGCAGATGCGCCGTTAGCTCAATTGGCAGAGCAGCTGGCTCTTAACCAGCGGGTTGGGGGTTCGATTCCCTCACGGCGCACGGATCGGTTCTCACGCCGGTCTTTTTGCGCCGTTAGCTCAATTGGCAGAGCAGCTGGCTCTTAACCAGCGGGTTGGGGGTTCGATTCCCTCACGGCGCACTTTTTCGTGCCCCGACCGTAGCCGGGGCTTTCGCAGTTGGACTTCTTCGGTCTAACTTCTACTGGCTATTTCTTCGTAGAATCCTGGACTTTCTTGATGTCTTCCTTGATTTTCTTGGTTGCTGCTTTAGCCGTTTCGATCACTGATTCGACTTCTGCGGTAGCTTTGCGATAAGCGGTGGCAGACACCGATTTTACGTATGCCGGACGCGACACGTTAACTTTCACGGCCTCTTTCAGTTCCGCAATGGCACCCGGATCTGCCTTGTCGTGAGCTTCACCCGCCAGCGCAGCGCCCTCAGACTTCGCATCTGACAAGTCCCCCAGTACGGACGCCATTTCTTTACTGGCTTCCATATATGCGGCTTGAGCAGCCTGGGTTTGATGGTGTTGGTAGTAGCCGAAAACGCCACCAATAATTACGAGGACGACAACCAGCGCCGCCCATATTTTCCAGTTACGCATAGATCTCCTATTAGATGAAAATGGAAAACTTCCGCACTAAAATTTACTCTGATCCGTGGGGTAGAGAAAATCCTGTTACACAATTCCCAGTTCTTTTGTCAGGCGTGCGACGTGTCCTTTTGCCCGCACATTGTACCTAGCGAGGACGACTTTCCCGTTTTTGCCTACAACCACAGTCGAACGAATTACGCCCCTGGTGAGTTTCCCGTACAGATTCTTTTCACCGTAGGCACCGTATGCATCTAAAGTAGTTTTTTCTGGATCTGCCGCAAGCGTAAACGGGAGATCATATTTGGCGGCAAATTTGTCCAACGCTGCGATTTTATCCGGGCTGATTCCCACGACTTCATAACCGTGAGCGCGCAAAGACGCCAGAGAATCGCGAAAATCACAGGCCTGAGTAGTGCAACCAGGGGTTGAGGCGCGCGGATAAAAGTACACAATTACGCCTTTTTCGCTCTGCTGCAATAGTTGTTCTAAAGTTATTTCCCCTCCCCCGGCGGTGGCGAGGGCGAATGCGGGCGCTTTCTCCCCAATTTCCAGTTTCATTTTTCTCCTCTACGAATTTCCAAACCGGTGATTATTTTGTGACTGTGAAATTATCAATGAGCCTGGTGGTACCGAAGCGTACCGCTACCGCCACTAAGTCGCCCTCATGAACTTTGGAAACTTCCTGCATGTTGGTCCCATCCACGATTTCTACGTAGTCGACCTCGGCTAATTTTTCACCCTGCAGTTCGCCTAAAATTTGCTGTCTAATCGCATTGGCGTCAGTTTGCCCGCCAGCGATCATCCGCTGTGCGGACGCCAACGCACCAGGCAGCACCAGCGCGGCTTGCCGCTGCGAATCATCCAAGTACACATTGCGCGAACTCTTTGCCAAACCATCTTCTTCACGCACTATCGGGCAACTCACAATTCGCACGTCCATCTGCAAATCGCGCACCATCGCCCGAATTACCGCCACTTGCTGAGCGTCCTTTTGCCCAAAAAACGCATAATCAGGGGTCACTAGGTTCAGCAACTTCGCAACCACCGTACACACACCCCGAAAATGCCCCGGCCGAGACCGCCCGCACAAACCCTGCGCAGCCGTGCCAGGCTCCACAAAAGTAGAAAAACCTGGTGGGTACATTTCCCCAGCATCCGGGTGAAACACCACATCGACCTCGGACTGGACTAACAACTGGCAATCCCTGGCGAAATCGCGCGGATAACGGTCTAAATCTTCATTTGGACCAAACTGGGTGGGGTTCACGAAAATAGACACCACCGTACGATCACAAATTTCTTTTGACCGCTGCACCAGCGACAAATGCCCTTCATGCAAATAACCCATAGTAGGGACAAACCCCACCGTAAAACCCTGTTTTTTCCACTGTTTTACTAAGGTACGCAGTTGGACCGCGGTAGTACATGTTTCCATAGCCCCATTGTTTCACAACCGGTGCGCGAGGGGGGACTTGAACCCCCACGTCTAAAGACACTGGAACCTAAATCCAGCGCGTCTGCCAATTCCGCCACTCGCGCGCTCGTCTAACTCTACCAGCGAGCCCACCTGGCAACAAATTATTTACCGATACGCCCTGGTGATTGTCGCCTCCGCAACAACCCGCGTTCCCTTGTACACAACCAGCGACTGACCAGGTGCGACAGCGCGCACCGGGGCATCCAAAAGGGCTGACAAGCCGCCCTCAGAAAGCACCACCTGAGCCCCCACCGGACGACCGTGCGCCCGAAACTGGACATGTGCTTGCCCACGGATGTCTTCTGCTAATTCGATGACGTCAACCGCATCTATGCGGCACACCGATAGCAACTCGCTGGGACCAACCACCACCTGGTTGGTACGCGGACGCGTTTCCAAAACATAACGAGGACGACCATCTGGCGCCGGACGACCTAAATTCAGTCCTTTGCGCTGACCTACAGTGTAACCAAAATAACCCTCATGGTATCCCAGCAAGTTACCGTCACTGTCAACAATTTCCCCAGTTTGTTTACCAATACGACCCTGCAAGAAACCACGCGTATTGCCGTCCGGAATGAAACAAATGTCGTAACTGTCCGGTTTGTTCGCCATAACCAGACCGCGCGCGTCGGCTTCTTGGCGCACGCTGGCTTTATCCGGCACGTCTCCCAGCGGGAACAAAACGTGTTCCAACGCCTGACGTCCCATCACCGCGAGCACGTAGGATTGGTCCTTTTCCAAGCACTGCGCCCGGTGTAATTCAGGACCGGTCGTACCCGCACGAACCTGCGCATAATGCCCGGTACACACCGCGTCAAAGCCGAGCGCCATGCCGCGCCGTAACAATTCGCGAAACTTCACAAACTCGTTACAACGCACGCACGGGTTAGGCGTCAAACCGGCCTGATACTGGCGAACAAAATCTGCAATAACAGTTTCTTCGAAATCTGCCGCCATATCCCACACGTAAAAGGGAATCCCAATTTTTGCGGCAGCGCGACGCGCATCATCGGCGTCCTCAATAGTGCAACACCCCCTGGACCCACACCGACTTTGAGCACTATCAGCAGATAACGCCATATGCACAGCCGTGACTTCGTGACCGGCTTCCACAGCCCTGGCCGCCGCCACTGCCGAGTCCACTCCCCCGGAAAGTGCCGCTAAAACCTTCACTTACGTCCTCCTAATTTGCGGGCAATTTCTATAACGCCAGGAAGCGCACGAATAAAAGTAACCACGTCACTTTCACTGGTGTTCCACCCTGGCGTAACCCGCACTGTGCCTATCGCTTCGTCCTCGCTTCGTCCCATCGCCAAAAGCACGTTTGATGGGCGGGCGACACCTGCCTTACAGGCCGCCCCCGCGCTGACACAAATGCCTTGCTGGTCAAAGCCAAACAATAATCCCTCCGAGGTCGCTCCTGCTACCGAAAAGTGGACAAATCCGGGGGCGGTGGGCGCGCTCGTGGTGAGTTTCACACCCTTAATTTGCCGCAATGCTCGCCGCATTTCTTCGCAGTACTGTTCAGTTTGGGTATGGTCTTCAGTCACGGCTTGGCGCAGTGCGGCGGCAAATCCGGCTGCTCCCGCCACACTTTGGGTTCCCGAACGGACGCCGCGTTCTTGCCCACCCCCCAATCGGTCGCTTTTTAAAGTGACGCCTTTTTTTAGCACGAGGGCGCCGACCCCGGTCGGCCCCCCCACCTTGTGTGCCGCCAAACTCATCGCAGTGAGCCCGGACGCAGAAAAATCAAGCGGAACCTTCCCCGCACCTTGCACAGCGTCACAGTGTATGGGAACGCCGGGATGAACCAAGGCAAGCCACTTAGTGAGTTCTAATACGGGTTGGATAGTACCGACCTCGTTGTTTACTGCCATTACCGACACTAAACCCAAATTTTCTGACGCCAGCAATTCCTGAGCTTTTTCCAGGTTGAGGACGCCACTTTCAGTTACCGGCAATACCAGTAATTTCCGTCCGCCCTCACGCGCATTTTCACTGATCGCAGCGTGTTCAATAGCGCTGATTGCGAGGACGTCACCGCCTTCTTTCCAAAGACCGCGGACCGCGAGCGCGTCGGCTTCTGTGCCTCCTGCGGTGAATATGACTTCGGGGGCAGCGGCGCCGATGCATTCGGCAATGTCGGCGCGGGCTTGTTCTAATAATTCGCGCGCGCCTCGACCGCCCACGTGCAGTGAAGAGGGATTGAGACCGTTGCCTTGGTTGGTATCCCAGATTTCCAACATTTTGGTGCGGGCGACGGGGCGCAGTGGGGCGGAGGCGGCATAGTCCAGGTAAATCACTGCAATGCCTCGATAGCTGGTGGCACCACGTCTTCGAGTTTGCCGACCACTCCGAAGTCGCACATTTCAAAGATAGGTGCGTCGGGGTCGTCGCATACGGCGACTATAGTTTGGGCACTTTGCATACCGCAGGTGTGGTGGATGGCCCCGGAGACTCCCAGCCCAACATAAAGTTTAGGGGCGATAGTTTCACCGGTTTGCCCGATTTGGAGTGAGCGTTCTACCCATCCTTCGTCTGCGGCAACGCGAGTGGCGCCCACTGCGCCGCCAAATATTTCGGCGAGTTTATTGACTTGGGAAAAGTCGCCGTTGGTTCCGCGTCCTCCGCAAACTACCACTTCAGCTTCGGTTAGTGCGGGTCCGTCGCCATTCAACGCGGCGGAAGAAACCAGTTGTACAGCGGTAGTTTCAGGGCGGAACGTGACCTGAACGTCCTCGCGATTAGCAGAAATAGGATTATTCACCACTTCAGCCAAGACCGCAGAGGGACGCAAACCGACAATGGGAGTACCGCGGTGGATCTGGAAAATAGTTTCCCAGGAACCACTGAGGATAGTTTTGCCCGCCACCAGTTTGCCGCCACGTGCACTGAGACGAGTTACGTCCACAGCCGCCCCAGAATCGAGGATGCTGGCAAGCCCAGCCGCAACTTCTCGTCCTCGATAATTGGAAACCACCAAAATGGCAGCCACTTTTCCCGTCTTTTGCAAACATGCGTTGACGGCGTCAACTACTACTGCACCAATGCGGGGACTGCGCCCTTGCAAATCGGCAACGTAAACGGTGTCAGTGCCGTATTTTGCTAATTGGTCCATTTCGGGTTCGGGGCAAAGTGCTATTGCGAGGACGGTCGCATCAGTAAGCCTCCGAGCGGTAGTGAGCAGTTCTTTGGAAGCCACAGTCAGTCGGTAAGTTCCGTCCTCGTCGGAAACATGGTCGACTACAACTAGAACTGGTAGTGAGAAGCTCACTGGTTGCCCTCCTTAAATTGGCGCAAAAATTCTGCTAGTTTTACCCCGCCTTCGCCGGCATCGGTGATAATTTTTCCCGCAGTGCGGGCGGGGGTTTGGCGGGCACGCAGCACCTGCACTCCAGCTCCGGAACTGCCAGAACGCACCACGTGCTCAGCGTCAATGTCTTTTAGAGTCCACCTGCTAATTGACTTGTTTTTTGCCGCCGCCATGTCTGCGAAATTGGGAAAACGCGGGTCGTTTACCTGGTCAGTTACCGAAACCAAAGCTGGCAACGGGACTTCTAAAACGTCCTCGAAACCGTCAGCCGCCCGCACAACACGCACTCGGTCCCCGAGCACCTGCAGGGATTTTGCCAAGGTTAGACACGGCAGGGACAAGCGGGTCGCGAGCGCCCCTGGCAGCATAGAGGTCATCCCGTCCAAGGACGCCATGCCTGTCAGGACCAGATCTACCTGCCCCACTGCATTGATTGCCGCAGCCAAAACTTGTGCCGTTCCGAGCGCATCCGACCCAGCTAAAGACTCATCAGAAATAATAATTCCGCGATCTGCGCCCAGTTGTAACGCCCGCATCACGGTTTCTTCGGCACCTTCCGGGCCCATCGTGAGGGCGATGACCTCGCCCCCCATTTCTTCTACTATTTGTACGCCCGCTTCGATGGCATTTTCGTCAAGTTCATTCAGGACATCGTCCTCGCCGCGAACAATCGCGCCCTTTTCAAGCCGTCTTTCTGACTCTGCGTCAGGAACATGCTTGACACATACGACAATCTTCATGTTTAAAGCGTGCCATAATTGCCGGTTCGCGGCTAATAAAGGTGCCTCAGAACACCGCAAATACGCGGCAGCGCGGACCCTCTTTGGGGATTTGCAAAGCGCATGAGACGATATCCCCGTGTCGAAGACAATCATAAGTTCTCAACCAAATTCTGAATTTGCGCAAGAATTGCGCGTGCCCCCACTGCGCCTGGGCGTCCATCCTGTCGCCGGAGGTTTACAAATCGCAGTTTGCGCACCCAACGCTAGCGCCCTGGAGTTTTGTGTCTTTGACTCTGACGCACCCCACGCAGGCGAAACCCGCTACCAGTTGCATCGCAGCCAGGGCGGAGTGTTTTCGGGGCAAATTTTTGGTTTGGGTATCGGAACAGTTTACGGTTTGCGGGCATACGGTCCGTGGGATCCGGAAAACGGACACGTCTTCAACCCGCAAAAATTGTTACTGGATCCCTATGCGCGTGGCGTGACTGGAAAAATTGAATTAGTGCCCCAAATTCACGGGCATGAAACCGATGCGGACATGTACCCGGTTTATCCGCTGCGACCCGACACCGCAGATTCTGCCCCGCATACGGTACGCGCAGTTGTAACGAATACGCCTTTCGCAGTGGCAGGGCGTCCTCAGATTCCGTGGAATGAAACCGTTATTTACGAAGCTCACGTGCGCGGCCTGACCGAAAATTTCGAGGACGTGCCAGGGTCTTTGCGGGGCACTTACGCAGGCGTTGCTCACCCTGCCACGGTCGAATACATAAAAAGTTTGGGAATAACCACCCTAGAATTGCTGCCCATTCACGCAAAATTTGACGAAGCTTTCCTATTAGAGCGGGGGCTTACCAATTACTGGGGTTATTCCACTTTGGGGTTTTTTGCCCCAGAGCCTTCCCTTGCCACCGCGCACGCCAGACGCGCCGGTCCCCAAGCCGTTCTCGACGAAGTGCGCGGCATGGTGTCTATCTTGCACCAAGCCGGTATTGAAGTGATATTGGACGTGGTTTACAACCACACATGCGAGGGCGGAGTAGTAGGACAATACTTGTCTTTGCGGGGTTTGGACAGTCGCGAATATTACATGCACGTGCCGGGGGATCCGGGCAAGTTCTACGACGTCACCGGTTGCGGAAATAGTTTAGATTTTTCCCGTCCGCGCGTACGCCAACTGGCTTTAGATTCCTTACGGTATTGGGCGGGCGAGGTCGGCGTAGACGGTTTTCGCTTCGACCTTGCGGTCACTTTAGGTCGCTTCCACCAGGACTTTAGCCCAACCCACCCCATGTTGGACGCAATCGCCACGGACCCCTTGCTGGCAAACCTCAAAATTATTGCAGAACCGTGGGATATTGGGGAAAACGGGTGGCAAACTGGGGGGTTTGCGCGCCCTTTCAGCACCTGGAATGACAGATACCGCGACAGTGTTCGTGCGTTTTGGGTCAGTGATGCACGCGCTCAATTCAACCGCTCAAACCGGGGCAATAATCCCCAACAACTTGCCACCCGCCTCTCTGGTTCCGTAGACCTATACGGGCGGTCTGACGCTTCCCAAAACCAGGGAACCCGCGCTTCCATAAACTTTGTTACTGCCCACGACGGCTTCACCCTGGCAGACCTAGTCAGTTACAACGACAAACACAATGAAGACAACTTGGAAGAAAACCGCGACGGCACTAATAATAACTTGTCGTGGAACCACGGGTATGAAGGCTGGCTCACTCCCACTGACCCCGACTTTGCCTGCCTGCCAGGCGCGGATGATATTTTGTCCGAACGCACAAAAACTATGCGCAATATTTTCGGTACCCTGCTGGTTTCTGCTGGTATACCAATGATAGTTGCCGGCGACGAATTTGGACGCACGCAAAATGGTAACAACAACGCCTACTGCCAAGACAACGAAACTTCGTGGCTGGACTGGAACCTGGCACCTTGGCAGCGCCATCTGCAAGACACTGTGCGCTACCTCCTGCAGTTACGCAAAGCACATCCTGTGATGCGCCCTCAAGGATTTGCCAAAGGACTTCCCACACGCGGCGACACCCTGGCAGACCTCAGTTGGTATGACCGCAAAGGTCACCCGCTTTCAGGTCGCACCTGGGTGGAACCAGTCAATCGTGCCCTGCAAATGCTCCGCTCGGGAAAACCCTCTGGCGACCAAGACTTGCTGGTAGTCATAAACGGCACGTCCGAAAGCGTCCTCATGAAACTGGCAAGTGGCAGGCATAGCAGGTGGGAACTAACGTGGGACTCGACATGGGAAAATCCTACGGAAGCAAGAAAAGAAACGGTCACGCAGCCACAAAAGGGTCCTACAAACGGACAAGAAGCCATACTCGCACCATTCTCCTTGCGTTTTTATTTGGCAACACCAATTAGTTAGGCTGGATTTATGACAGAGGCGAAAAAACAGGAAACCGATATTGAGGACGCCACTTTCGCGCGTTCTTTGGCGCGCAGTGCCCAAGTAGAGCAGTCAATTGATGATAATCCTGGGCGTTTCCGTATGCTCACAGGCGACCGCCCCACCGGAAACCTACATATAGGGCACTATTTCGGAACCGTGCAAAACCGGGTAAATGTGCAAAATCGGGGTGTCGAAACCTGGATTTTGATCGCCGACTACCAGGTAATTACCGACCGTGACAGTGTGGGAAAAATCCGCGAGCGCGTGCGTTCCCTACTGGCTGACTATTTGGCTTGCGGTATTGACCCGCGCCGAACCACCATTTTTACCCATAGCCAGGTACCGGCGTTGAACCAGTTGATGCTCCCGTTCTTGTCTTTGGTTACTGAAGCAGAATTACACCGCAATCCCACTGTCAAAGCAGAGTTGGCGGCAACTGGGGGGCGGGCGATGAGCGGTTTAATGCTCACCTATCCGGTTCATCAAGCTGCAGATATTTTGTTTTGCAAGGCAAATCTGGTGCCGGTTGGGAAAGACCAGCTGCCGCATATTGAACAAACCCGGCAGATCGCCACGCGTTTTGACAAACGTTACGGACGTGTAGACCCAGATAATCCCATTTTCCCGCGCCCTGACGCGCTTTTGTCCAAAGCCACCAACGTGCTGGGTTTGGATGGTGGCAAAATGTCAAAGTCTCGGGGCAATTCAATTGAATTGGGTATGAGCGCGGATGAGACCGCGAAACGACTTAAGAAAGCAAAGACCGACGCGGATCGCAATATTACTTACGATCCAGAAAATCGTCCCGAAGTTTCTAACCTGCTACTGTTGGCATCCATGTCTACTGGGGAACGTCCCGAAGACATTGCCGCGCGTATTGGCGATGGCGGTGGCGGAAAACTGAAAGCCGAGGTGACGACGGCGCTAAATGACCATTTGGCACCAATTAGGGCACGGCGCGCTGAACTATTAGCAAACGAGGATTACCTGTGGCAGGTCCTCGCAGCGGGTAACCAACACGCTAATGAAGTTGCCGAACAAACGTTATCCCAGGTCAAAGCCGCTATGCAGATGGTTTATTAGACGCTGCCACAAGGTGCGCTGTTCTGCGTTGAAACTGCGGAATGCTTTTTATAGGTTTTGAGACATGGCAGAAGCATCGTCCTCGCAATCTTTATCGTCTAAATTGAACTGGCTGCGCGCCGGTGTTTTGGGTGCAAACGACGGCATCGTCTCGATTTCCGGGTTGGTAATAGGTGTTGCTGCAGTCGACCCCCACAACACCGGCGCCATTTTGGTTGCCGGGGTGGCAGGCATTATTTCCGCTGCTGTGTCTATGGCATTGGGTGAGTACGTGTCGGTGTCCACCCAGCGCGATACCGAAAAAGCAGTAGTTGCCCAACATGCCACCCAGCTGCGCGAAAATCCCGCCAGTTTGGTTGCTGAGGTGCAAGCTGCCTGGGAAAAATGGGGAGTAAGCCCCGAGACCGCCGCGCAGGCAGTTTCCGAAGTGCACGAAAGCGCACTGGTGGGTGCCCACCTCAGTTTGGAACATAAAGTTGATGAGGACGAATTGGTCAACCCGTGGCACGCCGCTTTTAGTTCTTTTGGCGCGTTCGTGTTGGGTTCGGCGTTACCACTGCTGGCGGCAGTGCTAACTCCCCCGAACGTGCGCATCATTGCCACTGTGGCAGCAGTTATTATTACGCTGGCACTTACTGGTGTGGTTGCCGCTTACCTGGGTGAGGCTCCTAAACGCCCAGCCGTGATACGACTGCTTGTTGGTGGCAGTGCGGCTATGGCACTTTCTTACATTGTGGGTTCCGCATTTCAGACCGGTTTTGACGCTTAGCCCTGCCTTTCCGCGTAAAATGGTGCCAAAACGGAAGGTGTGCCATGCTAAAGAAATCCGCTATTATTGCCCGCATTCCTGTGGTCGAAGTTTTCCCCGTAATAGAGGATGGTTTGTGGCCGGCTAAAGCTGTTGTGGGTGAAGCCTTCCCTATTCGCGCTACTTGTTTTCGTGAAGGTCATGACCAGATGGCGGCAGAGGCGGTGCTGGTCAACCCACAACGCAAAGTTCACGCTCGGGTGCGGATGAAGGACATCGCCCCTGGTTTAGACCGCTACGAGGCGTGGACTATGCCTGATTGTCCTGGTAAATGGGCGTTTTATGTGCAAACGTGGGCGGATCCGTACGCGTCGTGGGCTCATACTGCTAGCGTGAAAATTAGTGCGGGTGTAGACGAAGACGTAGTTTTGGAGCAAGGGGCACAACTTTTTGAGCGCGCTTTAGCGGGTAAAGCTATTGCCAATTCGCGCCAGCGACGCCTCCCGAAAGAGCCAGCACAGGTGGTGCGTGCTGCCATCGAAACTTTGCGGGACACGTCCTTGTCTTTCCAAAGTCGTCTCAGCGCGGGTCTGCATTCTTCGGTAAGGCAAGTATTTCGCGACCACCCGTTGCGCGACCTGATTGGTAAATCCCGTACCTATCCGCTGAAAGTGGACCGGGAACGGGCGCTTTATGGGGCCTGGTACGAAATTTTTCCGCGTTCTTATGGGGCTTTCCAAAACGAGGACGGGACCTGGGTTTCTGGTACGCTGCGAAAGGCGGCGAACCAGGTGCTGCCGCGAGTGTCACAAATGGGCTTTGACGTTATCTATTTGACACCAATTCACCCTATCGGGCACGCTTTCCGTAAAGGCAAAAATAATGCTTTGGAAGCAGCCGTAGGCGAACCGGGTTCGCCGTATGGGATTGGTTCTTCCGAGGGCGGTCACGACGCCATTCACCCAGATTTAGGCAAGTTCGCTGACTTCGATTTCTTTGTGAAAAAAGCCCGCAAACTAGGTTTGGAAGTGGCGTTAGATTTGGCTTTGCAGTGCAGCCCTGACCATCCGTGGGTAACTACGCACCCGGAATGGTTCGCTCACCGTCCAGATGGTTCCATTGCTTACGCAGAGAATCCGCCCAAGAAGTACCAAGATATTTATCCGCTAGTTTTCGATGTGGACCCAGAGGGTATTTACCAGGAAATTTACCGGATTGTGAAACTGTGGATCAGCCATGGTGTGACGTTGTTCCGCGTTGACAACCCCCACACAAAACCGCTGTGGTTTTGGCAGCGTTTACTTGAACAAATCGCCCTCGAACACCCAGACGTAATCTTTTTAGCGGAAGCCTTTACGCGCCCCGCCATGATGCGCACGCTGGGTGCGATTGGCTTCCACCAGTCCTACACGTATTTTGCGTGGCGCACCACTAAAACCGAAATAGAACAGTATTTCAAAGAGGTTTCTGCGGAAACCGCCCACCTGATGCGCCCGGCATTTTGGCCAACTACCCATGACATTTTGACGCCGCAAATGTGGACCGGTGGTATCGCGATTTTTGCCATCCGGGCCGTTCTGGCGGCTCTAGGTGCGCCCACGTGGGGAATTTATTCGGGCTACGAATGCGTGGAAAACGTTCCTCGCGGCAATTTCGAGGAAAACAACGACAACGAAAAATACGAATTCAAAGTGCGCGACTTTGCTGCGTGCGAAGACCTGGGCATTTCCCGCCTCATCACTAATTTGAACCAAATAAGGCGCGCCCACCCGGCTTTACAACGCCTCCGCAACCTGACCATTCACGAAACCACGCATCCTAACCTGGTGGCTTTTTCCCGGCACGTCAGCGCCGCAGAATCCCCCACCGGAAGCAGCGACACCGTCCTCGTAATTGTAAACCTGGACCCGCACGCCGGTTCTCAAGGAATGGTAAACCTGGACCTGGCAGGGCTGGGCATTGAGGTTTTGCGTCGCGAGGACGGCGCCCCCATTTTGCACCTTACAGACTTGTTGTCTGGGCACAGCTACGATTGGGGTGCCAGCGGCTACGTAGATTTGTGGCCAAGTGGACAAGTGGCACACATTTTCTCGGTCGAAGCGTTGTAAGAAAATTTCAGCTGGGGTGCGAGTCGCTCCCCAGCAACTTTTTATGGCAGGATTCGCCCTCGAAATAAATAGTGGAAATGCTGTAAATTCTGCCAAATCATGGCAACCTTAACGTATGAAAGCTCAACCGGTTGACCCCCAAGTACTTTCGGACGTTGCCCACGCCAGGTACCACGCTCCTCACGATGTGCTTGGGGCACATTTTTTCGAAGGCGCCCTCACTGTTCGCACTGTTCGCCACCTGGCTGACGCGGTAGAAATTGTTACCGAGGGCGCCACTTACCCTGCCGAACATGAACAAGATGGCGTGTGGCTGGCAGTTTTACCGGTTGATGAAATTCCCGACTACCGGGTGCGCGTTACTTACGGGGACGAAACGTTCATTCAAGACGATCCCTACCGGTTTCTCCCCACTTTAGGCGCGCTAGACCAGTATTTCTTTGAGGAAGGGCGGCACGAACGCCTATGGGAGGTATTAGGGGCAAACTTCCACACCTATGACGGTCCTATGGGCACCGTAGAGGGAGTAGCTTTTGCCGTGTGGGCACCGAATGCGCGTGCGGTGCGCGTAGTAGGCGACTTCAACTATTGGGACGGGACTGCTGCAGCTATGCGCTCCCTTGGCAGCTGTGGGGTGTGGGAATTATTTATCCCTGATGTGCATGTGGGTGACCGCTACAAATTTGAGATTTGTGGTCCGGACGGAAACTGGTTCCTCAAAGCTGACCCCATGGCGAAAGCTACCGAAATACCGCCCCTCACTGCCTCTGTGGTGACGCGCAAACACCACGATTGGGGGGATGGGGATTGGATGGAATTTCGCCAATCCCACGACCCGCATTCAGCACCCATGTCAATTTACGAAGTTCATGTTGGCAGCTGGATGCAAGGTCTGCAGTACCGCGAATTTGCCGATAACCTCATCGACCACGTCACTAAGCTGGGTTTCACGCACGTAGAATTGATGCCAGTCGCCGAACACCCCTACGGTCCTTCTTGGGGCTATCAACAATCCAGTTACTATGCTCCTACCTCACGTTTTGGCACCCCGGATGATTTCCGTTACCTGGTAGACAAGCTACACCAATGCGGCGTGGGCGTAATTTTGGACTGGGTGCCTGCGCACTTTCCCAAGGACGAATGGGCGCTCGCTAACTTCGACGGGACCAAGCTATACGAAGACCCAGATCCGTTGCGGGGGGAGCACCCGGATTGGGGCACTTTGGTGTTCAATTTTGGCAGACCCGAGGTCCGCAACTTCCTTGTGGCAAACGCCCTGTATTGGCTGGAAGAGTTCCACATTGACGGACTGCGCGTAGATGCCGTCGCCTCCATGCTTTACCTGGATTATTCACGCAATAACGGTCAATGGCGTCCCAATATTTACGGAGGTCGTGAAAATCTTGAAGCGATCAGCTTCTTACAAGAAGTTAACGCCACTACTTACAGGGACCACCCCGGCATTGTCATGATCGCCGAAGAATCTACAGCTTGGCCTGGCGTAACTGCACCCACCGAAAACGGTGGTCTGGGTTTCGGACTGAAATGGAACATGGGGTGGATGAACGACACCTTGCGGTACATGGCAGAAGACCCTGTAAACCGCCGGTGGCACCACGGTGAACTGACGTTTTCATTGGTGTATGCGTTCAGCGAAAACTATGTGCTCCCCCTTTCCCACGACGAGGTAGTACACGGCAAAGGGTCCTTGTGGCAGAAAATGCCCGGTGACGCGTGGCGCAAGGCTGCCGGTTTACGCCAACTCTATTCCTACCAGTGGTCGCACCCAGGCAAACAACTGTTGTTCATGGGCGGGGAATTTGGTCAGGAAACCGAGTGGGCAGATGGATCTTCACTGGACTGGTGGCTGTTGGACACTCCCCTGCATGCCGGCATTATGAAGTTGGTGCAACGCCTCAACGAAATTTACAAGTCCGAACCCGCCCTCTGGGACGACACTAACACCGGTTTCGAGTGGATCGAAGCCGCAGATGCGGATGCTAACACTATTTCTTATCTGCGAAAGGGAATCGACCCCGAGGGACAAGCCCACTACTTCGTATGCGTCTCCAACTTTGCGGGTAATCCTCATGAAGGTTACCGGGTAGGAGTACCCTTGCCCGGCACCTACGAAGAAATTCTCAACAGCGACGACACCGAATTTGCAGGCAGCGGCGTTACCAACATGGGAATGGTTCGCGCCGAAGAAATCCCGTGGATGGGACGCCCCTACTCCATTGAGCTGCGCGTCCCACCTTTAGGTACCGTCTACCTGAAACACCGGGACTAATTGGCGTCCAGGCGCGTTTAAAATAGCAAAGTGGCCAAGCGCGTACGCGCCTTGGTCACTGCTTTTTTGTCCGTACTGAGGCGGAAAAGTTCAACAATACGCGCGCGGTACTGGTCTTTATCTTCAGGTTGCGCCGCAACCAGGGCTTCCAGCAAGGTGTCAAAAGCTGCAGCATCGTTTCCTGCGGCGAGCATTTGGTCAGCGCGACTGAGCGGATCGTCCCCCGCTTTCTGGAGGCGTTCTTGCCATTCCAGTTCCGCCAATTGTGCTTTATAGCTTTCATCTGACGGATTTGCCTCTATGACTTTTTGTAGCTGGTGTTTTGCCCCCGCGATGTCACCAACTTCAATCAGGGCATTGATTTCTTGCTGCTCCGGGCTAAGAGGAGCATCGCCCTCGCCGCCGCCAGACAGACGCATAGTTACCCCGGATTTTTCTGCCATTTGCAGGACCTGTTCCAAAACGGCACGAATCTGGTCGCGCGGTTGGGCGCCCGTGAAAAGTGGCATTGGTCTGCCGCCGAGCATCAGGAATACGGCGGGAACGCTTTGTACTTGGAACGCCTTAGCGACTGCAGGATTTGCGTCAATATCAACTTTGGCTAACTGGAAGCGCCCTTGATACTGATTCGCCAGGTCCTCAAGGACGGGACTCAGTTGCTTGCACGGTCCGCACCAAGTTGCCCACAGGTCGAGGACCACTGGCACCTGCATCGACAAGGCTACCATTTGATCGAAGGTAGCTTCGGTTACGTCCGTAATCCAAGGACCTTCCACCGTGTCTGCTGTCGGCGTAGCAACGTTTTGTGACTCGGTTTTATTTAGTTCTACGGCACCGTATTGGTCTGCCATTTGTGCTCCTTAATTATTCAAATCTTTCGCAGCTTTTATGAGGACAACCTGGGCTCCTACGGATTTTGCCTGCCCTTTCTTGGGTATTACGAACATGACCATCACTTTTTTGGTCCATGAACCTTTGTCTGTGACTTTTCCACCTATCAGTTCACCTACTTTGCCACTCAGCGTTATCTCTGAGTTTTGTTTGACTTCCAATTTGGTGGAATAGTTAAACTCCGCGCTCACAAGGGCACCACCGTCGTGCAAACCAATACCGTTGATTTGCCCTGTCGGGGTCAGCGAGTTTGTTACTTTTCCGCCATCTTTAGTAGCCTCCCGCAGTTGGGCGGCTTCTTTGCGCAGCGACTGTAACAGCGGGTCATCGAATTTCTTACTATCTGCCAGACCTGCCGCGTAGGTTTTTACCAGCTCACTGGGCGCCACTGCTAAGCCTTTGCCGTCAGTACCGATCATGGGTGCCCCCGTTTCCACCTTGGCAGTTTCAGGAATAGTAACATTCGGAAACAGAGTAACCCATTGCACTAATTTATATGGTTCGCGGGGTTTTTCCTGCCGCAAGAATAAAGCTTGGGCGCCTTCCTTTGCTGTACTGATCGCAGCCATTGCCCGCGGCCAGTCCTTGGACCTGGTGACTGTCACAATTTGGGCTTTAGTATCGATAGGAGTTACCGATTTAGTGGCGTACTGTCCAGTTCTGGCGGCAAGCGCACCCGCATCAACACGCCCCTTCAACTTGGCAGCTTGACGGGATCGGTCGCCCTCAGCCAAGGTTTCTCCGAGCGCCGTCATAATACGCTCAATTTGGGGCGCACCGAGGACTGGGGCAGCTTCCTTCGCCCCAGGTGGAGTATGGGTTTTAGGTATTTCTGTCCCGCAACCGGTCAGTACGAAGACGCCCACTAACGCTAGCGGCAGCAGCTTACGCATTTTCTGTCCCCCCTCCCCGGTGTCTACCGTGAGGAATTTCTGGGTTTTCCTCCCACTTCCCATACTCATCTTGGTAGTATTCCTCACCCCAAGTATCGTCCTCGAAAACTTCTTCCGTAGTTTCGCCACCATAGTACGCCTGTGCGGCGTATGCGCCCTCCCACGCGTCCTCTTCAACATAGTCACCCTCGGGAATGACCTCTATTTTCTGGGTTTTGAAGGCGGCTTGTGTATGATAATCCGCGCCATCGACCTCGTAAAAGTCGTTTTCATCGACTGTACTGTCCTCAGATTGCAGCATGGCGGGGGTCGCGTACTCGGGAAAGTCCGCCCACGGTTCTTCCCCATCGGCGTCCTCGTTACCTCTTTGCACAATCGGAATAAGACCCGTCGGGTAAGCTTTCCCTTCAAATACGATTTCGGACTCCCCGCGTGCGCGGGCTTCCCGCAAAGACCGCCTACTCGGGGCTTGAATGGTTCGCGACCCCACGTGAATCGACACGGTATCAGTTGATGGTTCCACCACTGGATTATTATGATCGCGGCGAATACGCGCCCAAATCAGGATAACCGCGGCAACAATCGCGGCTGCACCCACTACTAGTAGCGGCCACACCCACGGGGTAGCAACTTCCCGGTGCCATTGCATGGACAGGGAAACCGGTCCCCTCTCGGAGTATGCCAACACCGAGTAACCCCCGCTGCGCTGCCTCCAAGTCATGTCCACTGACCCCGAACCGGTCTTTTGCTGCACCCACATGTCTGATTCTTTCGGACTGGCATCAAGGGGTTTGCCTCCCAGCTTGGTAAACGCCAACTCCTTTAAATTCTTCAGCCCATCAATTTGCACGTGCGCGTTATCGTTCACCCACCCCTCAACATCTAAGGAACGTCCCACGACCAATACCATGTTTCCTTCACCCTTGGCGGTAACGCGTACATCAGAATCGTACAATTCGAGGACGCCCGCCCTGGTAGACACCAACTGTCCGCCCGTTTGCGCCGTCGCAAGAACCGTCGGATCGGGTTTCCACCATGTCGCGGCACCAATGCCACAAATTATCAGTACAATTCCAGTTGCTGCTAGGAACGTAGCAAAAAGATGCTTACGCCAGTTCAATGGGGCTCCCTTCAAATGTTTTCGCTGCCTTAAGGATACGGTTTTCCGCCCCGTCAAGCACCTTTGGTTACGTCTTCCCTAATTTTTCGCAGATGAGCGTTAGCATATATTCCGAAGCTAGTTGTAAGGAGGAGCGGTGGACCACCGAATCGAATTTCCCATTGTCATGCGCGGCTACGACCGCACTAAAGTTGACGAATACCTGAGAGCATTACACACCAAAATCGCGGAATTAGAAAAAGTTGGACCTGCGCCAGCGCCCACCCAAGCGGCAGGCATCGGCACCCAAATTGACACCATCTTAACTTCAGCCAAAGACGAAGCAGCACAAATTCTCTCCGAAGCCCATGCCGAAGCCAAAGTAATACTGTTGTCAGCACGCCAAGAAGCCAGCCAAACGTTGACGCAAGCTCAGGCAGAATCAGCCAGCGTCCTCGAAAGCGCCCGTCGCGAAGCCAACGACGTAACCACGCAAGCACACAATGAGAGCGAAAACATGCTGACGAGCGCGCGCGGGCGGGCTGACGAACTAGTCGCTGCCGCCTCTCGCGAAGCGGCGGCCATTCGCACCGAAGTACAAACCGAAGCCGCAGAACTGCGTGCCGGAACAAAACGGGAAACGGAACTTCTGAGCGCCCAAGTCACCAAAGAATGCACCGACATGCGAGTAAGCGCCCAAAAAGAAACCAACGCCCTGCGCGCCGAAGCCAGTGCCGCCGCCGAAAAGATACGCACGGAAGCAAAAGACGAAGCCGAAGCTTTGCGGGAAGAAGCCCATTCGACCTCGGAACGGCAAAAGAAAGAGGCACGCCGCGAAGCCGAAGAAACCTTACGCGAAGCCCGCATGGAAGCCGACCGGTTGCGCGAACAAGTAACCCAAATGCGCCACGAAGCCGAGACCGAAATCGCTGATCAACGCCTAGCTGCTCGCGAAGAAGATGCTGCCACGCACGAAAAAGCCCGCGCCGAAACCAGCGAAATGATTGAAAAAGCTAAAAATGAGGTCGCTGAAGCCGAAGCAAACCTGGCGGAATCCCTGCAACGTTCCGAACAACTGCTGACCAATACTGACGCGGTTATTAAGCGGCGGACGCAAGAAGCCCAAGAACAAGCAGACTCCATTTTGTCTGCCGCGAAAGCGCAAGCTGACCAGCTTAAGGAAACTATCAGCATCGAAGTTGAAGCCGAAAGACAAGAGCTGGAAGCAGAAGTAGTGAGGTTACAAGAACAAAAAGATTCGCTGCTGACTTACCTGGACCAGATGCGCGGTCTTTTGGGCAACAGCCTGGCACTCACGCAATCGCACCCGGCGCCGCCGACGAAAGAAACGGCTGCTCCTGAAGATACTACGCCCATCGCACCTTCCGAGGACGAATCTCCAGCAGAAGGTGCCGCCGAGGACTCCCCACACGACGAAGAAAGTGGGGAAAACACAACAGACCAGGACTAAAACAGTTTATCGGCACTGTCGTCCATGCCGCGCATGGTCGTGTAATCCAGCAGCAACGTGCGGATATCGCGGTCATGCGCCAATGTTTTTGCCTGCGGGCGGATCTGCTGGGCAGCAAAAATTCCGCGAATGTTTTTTAGCGCGGGCTCCCGCCCCAACAATTCTAAATAGCGTCCTAATTGTTCCACGCCGTCGATTCCACCCACTCGTTTTACTTCGATAGCCCACGGCAGACCATCCGGGTCAAATACCACCAAATCTACTGGTCCAATGGGCGTAGGGTATTCGCGGCGCAACAGCTTCCACCCGGTGCCCAAAATATCTGGAACCTGAGCAGCTAATAGTTCTTGCAAATGAGCTTCCACTCCGTCTTTGGTCAGCCCCGGATCCACGCCAAACGCATGGTCGATGTCGTGGAAAACTTCGCCAATTCGAATAATAAGTTTGCCGTCATCCTTTGTGGCTTGCACCTGCCAAATTTCGGTGATACCCGCGCGCGCATCGTCCTCAGATACTTCCAAAAGCGTGGTTCTACAAGGCGCCGCCATCCAGTTCAAAGGTTTATAGGATCCGCCATCCGAATGGACGAGGACGGACCCGTCGGCTTTCACCATTAACAACCGTACCGCCATAGGCAGGTGCGCGTCGAGGCGACCTGAATAATCAACTGCACATTTAGCAACTACAAGCCGCATAAAATCCCTTTTTTTACAGTTCGTTGGTGTCAAGCGGAGGTGCCGCCTCGGACCATGATACCAACCCGGTGTGGTTGCCTTCTTTCATGGCCAAGTAAAAACGGTGCCCGTCGGCGCGCACGGGCACCGTCACCACGTCGTTATAGTGAACCGGCGTTTCCAAGCGGAAACGCCGACGCGACCAGGACTTATCTGGACCAAAACGAAAAGAAACCAAGCGGTACCAATTCAACTGCTTTTGTCCGTAGACAGCAAAACCTGCCGTCCACCCCGCGGAAGCATTCGGCCGGTAATCACATTCAAACGCTGCACCCTTGGTAGCCCGGTGCATGCGCATTGCGTACAAAGACACCATGCCCGCCAAACACAGCAGAATCGCGACAGCGATTCCGAGAATAATAGTTAAGGCGAACATGGAGTTATTGTAATTGACCTAGCGGGCACTTACTAACGATTCTTCGATCTCGTCAATCACAATAGTGACATTATCTGAATCGACCGAGGCGATGCCGTCGGTAACGCGCCGTTTATAAAGTACTTCGCCGCTATTTTTCACCCTGATTTCACCGTTTCCGAGGGCGGCAAGCACGGGTTGGCGTCCAGGTAGGATACCTATTTCGCCGGTTACGGCAGGGATGATGACTTCGTCCGCGTCGCCTTCCCATGCCGTGCCGCCCTCTGGCGTAACTACGCTTACTTTCAACGCCATGGTTTATGCCTTTTGCATTTCGTGCCAGGTGCGTTCCAGGTCGTCTATGCCACCGATGTTGTAGAACGCTTGCTCTGGCACCTTGTCGTAGTAGCCTTCGCAAATGCGTTTGAAAGCCTCGATGGTTTCCGAAAGCGGTACCGTAGAGCCCTCCACGCCTGTGAACTTTTCTGCCATGTAAGTGTTCTGAGACAAGAATTGTTCGATGCGGCGGGCGCGAGCGACGGTCACTTTATCTTCTTCTGAGAGTTCGTCGACGCCCAAAATGGAAATGATGTCCTGTAGTTCCTTGTTCTTTTGCAAGATAGACTTGACGCGGGTCGCCACCTGGTAGTGTTCTTCTCCGACGAAGGTGGGGTCTAAGATGCGCGAGGACGATGCTAACGGATCCACTGCCGGGTACAGCCCACGTGAAGCAATATCACGAGACAGTTCGGTAGTAGCGTCTAAGTGCGCGAACGTCGTGGCCGGCGCCGGGTCGGTGTAGTCGTCTGCGGGCACGTAAATCGCTTGCAGCGAGGTGATCGAGTGACCACCTGCTGAAGTAATGCGTTCTTGCAATTGTCCCATTTCGTCGGCCAGGTTGGGTTGGTAGCCCACCGCAGAAGGCATGCGCCCCAATAGGGTCGAAACTTCAGAACCTGCCTGCGTGAAACGGAAAATGTTGTCAATGAACAACAGCACGTCCTGGTTTTGGACATCGCGGAAATATTCCGCCATGGTCAGCCCGGTCAACGCAATGCGCAAACGCACACCTGGGGGCTCGTCCATTTGCCCAAATACCAGTGCGGTCTTGTCGAACACGCCCGCATCTGCCATTTCGTGAATAAGGTCGTTACCTTCACGGGTGCGTTCGCCAACGCCAGCGAATACGGACACACCGCCGTGGTCTTGGGCGACGCGCTGAATCATTTCCTGAATCAGAACGGTTTTGCCGACGCCTGCACCACCGAACAGACCGATCTTGCCGCCTTGAACGTAGGGCGTCAGCAAGTCAATTACTTTGATGCCGGTTTCAAACATTTGGGTTTTCGGCGCCAAGTCACTGAATGAGGGCGGTTGGCGGTGGATCGGCCAGCGTTCTGTTACTTCCAGGGTTTCGCCGGGTTTGAGGTTCAGGCATTCCCCGGTTACGTTGAAAACGTGCCCCTTAGTGATGTCGCCAACTGGCACAGTAATGGGTTCACCGGTATCGATTACTTTCGCGCCACGAACCAAACCATCCGTGGGCTTTAAAGCGATAGCGCGCACCAAATTGTCTCCCAAGTGTTGGGCGACCTCAAGGGTCATTTGGACGACGCCTTCGCCCTCGCCCTGAGCGGTCATGTCAATTTCCACCTTCAGAGCGTTGTACATCTCAGGGATGGTATCTGGGGGAAATTCAATATCCACAATTGCGCCGGTAACTCGTGAGACACGACCGACGCCCTGAATTTTCTTTGCTGTTTCAGTCATTTTTATTCTTTCTAACCAGCTAGTGCGTCGGCACCAGACACGATCTCGGTGATCTCTTGAGTAATTTCCATCTGCCGGGCCGCATTGGCTTTACGCGTGTAATCGGCAATTAGATCTTCCGCATTATCTGTGGCAGTTTTCATTGCGGTCTGTCGGGAAGCTAATTCCGAAGCGGCCGCCTGCAACAGTGCGTGGCGTATACGAGTGTGAATGTAGAGCGGCAGCACCTTGCCGAGCACAGTTTCGGGATCCGGCTCGAATTCATACAAGGGCATCACATCGTCCTCGTTATAACGAGTCCAGATGCTCTCGCTGTCCATTTCCGAAATTTCTTCGTTCTTTACTACACGCAAAGGTAGCATGCGACGGATTTCAGGAACCTGAGACACCATGGATTTAAAGCGCGTGAACACCAAATATACTTCGGCTACTCCCCCGCGTTCCGCCTTCGTCAAAAAGACTTCTTGCAGCACTTTCGAAATTTCTGCAATGGTGGCGGCATCTGGGTTATCCGACGATCCTTGCCAAGACCGTTCGATGTGGCGTCCGCGGAACCGGAAGTAGGCTTCGGCGCGTCGCCCGAAAGTGTACAGGACTGGTTCTTTTCCGTCCTCTTCCAGCTCGCGCATTAACTTGTCAGTTTCGCGCAAAATGTTGGCACTATATGCCCCGGCCATGCCCCGGTCCGAAGTTACTGCCAGGACGGCAACCCGTTTCGTGTCGTGGCGTTCGCGCGTAAGCGGGTGGTCCATGTTTGAGTGTATGGAGACTGCCAACACGGCTTTGGAGACCGCCTTCGAGAAGGGTTCGGCGTCGCCAGCTGCGTCGCGTGCCTTCCCGATGCGCGAAGCGGCAATCAGTTCCATTGCCCGAAACACTTTTTTCAATGTTTGGGTGGAGCCGATTTTTTGCTTCAGTTCCCTTTGTGAAGTAGCCACTTTAGCTCAGCTTTCCGGCGGTAATCTGTTCTTCGGTTTTTTCTGCCTCAACCGGACCGTCTTGGGATTGAGCTTCAACATTGTATTTGGCTGCGAAAGTATCGCTGAATGCTTCTACTTTTGCCCGCAGTTCTGCCTCGGTTTCTTCGCTAAGTTGCCCGGTTTCTGCAATAGTTTGCAACACTGTGGAGTTTGTCCGCAGGTAGTCCACCAGACCGCTTTCAAAGCTGTGCACCGCCGACACAGGTAGTTCGTCCAAGTAACCGCTAGTACCAGCCCAAATAATAGCTACTTGTTCTTCGACATTGTACGGGGTGCTCTGGGGTTGCTTTAGCAGTTCCATTAGGCGTTCACCCCGGATCAGTTGCCGCCTGGTGGTTTCGTCGAGGTCGGAGGCGAACATTGCGAATGCCGCTTGCGCACGGTATTGCGCCAAAGTCAGCTTCAACGTACCAGCGACCTTCTTCATAGCTTTAATTTGCGCATCCCCGCCTACGCGCGATACCGACACGCCGACGTCCACTGCGGGACGTTGGTTAGAGTTGAACAGGTCAGATTGCAAGAAAATCTGTCCGTCGGTAATGGAAATTACGTTGGTGGGAATGTAAGCAGAAACGTCGTTCGCCTTGGTTTCGATGATGGGCAGACCGGTCATTGAACCACCACCCAGTTCGTCTGAAAGCTTGGCGCAACGTTCCAGCAAACGCGAGTGCAAGTAGAACACGTCACCGGGGTACGCTTCACGCCCTGGCGGACGACGCAGCAGCAGTGATACAGCACGGTATGCTTCGGCTTGTTTCGACAGGTCATCAAATACTATGAGGACGTGTTTGCCCTGGTACATCCAGTGCTGTCCGATAGCGCTGCCGGTGTAAGGTGCCAGGTATTTAAAGCCCGCAGGGTCAGATGCGGGAGACGCCACAATAGTGGTGTATTCGAGGGCGCCCGCTTCTTGCAAAGTTGAGCGCACAGAAGCAATGGTGGAACCTTTTTGCCCAATAGCAACGTAAATACAACGCACCTGCTTGTTTGGATCCCCGCTCTTCCAGTTGGCGCGCTGATTCAAGATGGTGTCAATTGCAATCGCAGTTTTACCGGTTTGGCGGTCCCCGATGATGAGCTGACGTTGTCCGCGCCCAATCGGAATCATAGAGTCGATAGCTTTCAAACCGGTCTGCAGCGGTTCGTGTACGGATTTACGCATCATCACGCCCGGAGCCTGCAGTTCCAATGCGCGGCTGCCTTCCATATCGGTGATGTCGCCAAGACCGTCAATCGGTTTGCCCATGGGGTCAACGACACGCCCCAAGTAACCTTCACCTACAGGAACCGACAGTACATCGCCGGTGCGATATACGCGTTGTCCTTCTTCGATGCCCGCGAAGTCGCCCAAAATAACGCAGCCGATTTCGCGAATATCCAGGTTCATTGCCAACCCGAGGGTGCCGTCCTCGAACTTAAGTAGTTCGTTAGCCATGGTTCCGGGTAGCCCTTCGACGTGGGCTATCCCATCAGCGGTTTGGGTGACGTACCCAACTTCTTCAACCGAGGCCCGCTCTACCTCGTAGCCATCGACAAAATTGCCGAGTGCTTCCCGAATTTTTTCGGGGGCGATAGAAATTTCAGCCATTTTTCCTTACCTTATTTCGTTAGACGGCCAGGCTGCTTTTCGCGCGGGCCAGGGCGGTACGGATTGTGCCATCCGTTATGTGCTTCGCAGTTTTTATGCGTATGCCCCCAAGCAGTTCTGGGCGCACTTGAATATTCAGGTCTATTTCGCTGTTGTAACGCTGTTCCAAGATGTGGCAGAGACGTTGACGTTGCGCTTCGCTGAGATCTTGGGCTGCCTCTGCAGTGACCAGTGTTCTGCCGTTTAGTGCCGCAGCACGGTTAGCAGTTTGGGCCAGCGCCGAAAGTAGGGACCGTCCTTCGCGCATAATATCGCTAATGAGGGCGATGGTTCCGGCGTGTACTTGCCCTTGCAGTACCGTTTTCGCAATATCTATGCGCTGGTGAACAGGGGCATTGCGGTCGCTAAGAGCCAAACGTAGTTCGCGGGTGCTTTCTAAAAGATGGCGAACTTCAAGGAGTTCGTCGGATACTTGATCCACCGCATTCGCGGCTGCAACTGCGTACAGTTGGGTCAATATTCCGAGGTCGAATAGTGCGGCTTCGAAGTCTTCTGCCGCAGACCACCTGGCTTGGGCAAGTGCGCGAACCCCAGCTTTTGTTGCCTGTGGGAAGTCGTCACCCAGCAGCTCGTCGGCTAGCTTGACTTTGTCCTGGCTAGTTCGAGCTGGATCGGTCAGGGCACGAGAAATGCGCGGCTGGCTTCTGGCTAGTTCACCTAGCGACATGAACCCTTCCGCAACTGCGTCGAGCTGCTGCCAGTTTTCTGGGATGAGTTCACGCAATTTTTCTTGTGCCGCTTCGAGTGCGGCTGCGCTCGATGCTCGCATCACTACTTCTCCTTGGTGCTGACCTCAAGTTCATCGAGGAAGCGGTCGATAACGCGAGCAGAAAGTTCATGATCGCGCAATTGTTCCCCAACAATCTTTTCGGCTAATTCTGCAGCCAACATACCGACATCAGAACGCAATGAGAGCGCTGCGGCTTGTTGCTTAGCTAAGATTTCACGTTCCGCTTGTTCTTGGATCCGTTCAGATTCCGCTTTCGCTTCAGCGCGGGCACGCTCTACGATTGCTAGTCCCTCTGCTTTTGCCTCTTCGCGGATTGCCTGCGCTTCTTTCCGAGCTTCCGTAATTTCTTGCTCTGAACGCGTTTTGGCGAGTGCTTTGGCAGCTTTTGCTTCTTCGGCGTCAGCTAATCCCTGTTCAATCTTGTAGCTACGTTCGTCTGCTAATGCGGTGAATTTCGGCAGAGCAAATTTCACTAAGATGAACGCGACTACGACCAGGGTAATGAGTGACCAAACGATATCGTAAACAGCGGGAAGTAGCGGATTTGGCGTTTCGGCCACTGCTAGTAGTGCTGTCATGATCTGCATGTTTTAGGCCTTGAAGAGGAAGCCAGCTACGATACCGATGAGTGCCAAAACTTCAACGAAGGCGATACCGACGAACATGTTACCGATAAGGGACTTTCGCAGTTCGGGCTGCCGAGCAATCGATTCCTGGGTTTTACCAACCAGGTATCCGATACCGATACCCGGACCAATTGCTGCCAAACCGTAACCGATGGTGGCTAGTACTGCTGCGCTACCAGTCATTTTTGGGAGTTCCTTTTCTGTTTAGGGTTGCGTTAGTGCGAGTGCACTGACAGGTCGATGTAAGCGGCAGTGAGCATGGCGAAAATGTACGCCTGCAAGAATGCCACTAGCATTTCAAATAAGGTCATAAAGATTGCGGAGATGAAAGTGAGAGCCCCGAGAGCTTTCATCGGTCCTGCCACGTACAAGATGAAGAAGTTCGTGCTTGCCAAGCATAGTGCTAAGAGGAAGTGGCCGGCGATCATATTTGCCAGCAGACGGATAAACAAAGAGAAAGGGCGGGAAACGAAGGTGGAGAAAGCTTCGATGGGAGTGAGCAGGAAGTACATGTACCATGGCACTCCAGCAGGGAACAATGAAGCTTTGAAATATTTACCAAATCCTTGTTCCCGAATCCCTGCGTACACGAAGGCAATGTAGCTGAAAAGAGCCATAACCAAAGGCAGACCTGCTACTGCTGTGCCGGCAATGTTTAGACCAGGAACAATACCAGCCAGGTTCATAAACAGTGCGGTAAAGAAAACAATCGCAACCACACCATTATATTTAGTTGCCATTGTGCGCCCGAGCATCTGTTCAGAGACATTGGTTTTGACGAAATCCAACAGGAATTCAAGCGTGGCTTGGGCGCGCCCGGGCACCAGTTTGGCGCGACGCACGTACAAGGTGAACATGATAGTGAACACTACCAGCACGATGAGACGCACCAACATGAGGCGATTTATCTCAAAAGGTGTACCTACGAAGGCGAAACTTGGAGGGAAGAAGTCTTCTAGCGACGGCGCGTGAAACTCGTGGTCCATCGGCATAAACATTTGGCTTACCGCGTGCGCTTGTAGCACCACGCAACCTCCCTGCTTCGTTGAGGTAAAAACGAACGTTCCCACCCTACCTTAAAAGGGCGCCACATTTTTGTCATCTTGTAGTTCTAAGGTCACAAACATGTCAGTAATTTTGCCCACTTTCAACTGTGATGACCTTCGTTTTATGAATTGCTAAAGCTTCACTACCAACAGTAAGAACAACTATTAGCAAAAGAGTACAAAGGACTGCTTTTTGGTTCAGCCATCCCACATTTTTAGTGACATAAATCGCAAGCATTAGTATCATGATTTTCAGCAGAAAACGTCCCAATACCGCACCCGCCACGTAGTCGGGATGGTTCAGCCCCAGTTTATTAGTCAGCTGGGTAATAACTACCATAACTATCCCGAGGACGCCTCCGGCTATCGCCCCCCATAGTCCGGTTTCGCCCGCAACAAAGTACCCGGTGACGGCACCGCACACGGTACACAAACCGGCAATTGCTAATGAAATCTTTTGTGCGTACCCGAGCGCACTTTCTAGGTTGTGAGGCATAGTCGTTTCTTTTTCCTTGCTGTCAGGG
This sequence comes from Actinomycetaceae bacterium, assembly GCA_030528145.1. Taxonomy (GTDB): domain Bacteria; phylum Actinomycetota; class Actinomycetes; order Actinomycetales; family Actinomycetaceae; genus Winkia. The sequence continues at coordinate 32,717 of JAUMZK010000007.1, read as the reverse complement.
CAGTGACTATTACGAGGACGATGAAACCTAATACCCAAACTATCGCCACTTTTTCGGGGCTAAATAACAGTAATGAGGACGCCCCGAGTGATATTAGCGCAGTCCACATGTACAGGACCAGCACGGCGCCCGCGTGGGAGAATCCCAGATTTAGGAGGCGGTGGTGTAAGTGCATGCGATCTGGGTGAAAGGGGGAATGTCCGGCACGTAAACGTCTTACTACCGCCAATGACATGTCGGTAAAGGGCAGCAGCAGCACTGCCAGGGGCAACAAGATTGGCAGCAGAGCAGGCAAAACTTGACTGGTACCCAGGTCGGCAGGATCTACTTGTCCGGTTACCATCACCCCAACTGCAGCGCACAAAAGCCCCAATAGCATGGCTCCCGTATCGCCCATAAAAATGGTGGCACGGTGAAAGTTGTGAGGCAAGAAACCCACACAAACACCAATCAGCATTACCACCATCGAGGCCGAAAGCGAAGCATAGGACTGGGCATTAGAAAGACGCACCAACATGTACGTGTATACAAAGAAACCGCACGAACCTATGGCTATGCATCCGGCAGCCAAGCCGTCTAAACCATCCACGAAGTTGACTGCGTTAATGCACGCAACCACCACCAAAATGGTTATGGCGACGGATAAACGGTTAGAACCAACAGTTAAACCAAATATGGGAAAGGACACCAACTGTACCCCGCCCCATGCCATGCCTCCAGCAATCAGTACTTGACCAGCCAGTTTCGTCCACCACACTAAATCCCACAGGTCATCAATAAACCCGAGGGCGCAAATGGCCCACGCTCCCACCAAAACTGACCAGGAAGACGGATCATCAAACTGCGATCTGATATACGGTATGCGACTGGCAACTACAAATGCCGCCGTAAAACCAGCGAGCATTGCAAGACCACCCAGCCTGGGGGTGGGCACCGAATGTACATCCCTGCTGCGCACCGGCGTATACGCTTTAAACGCCAGTGCCGCCTGCCGCACTATCGGTGTCATCAGGTAAGTTACCGCAACAGCAACTAAACCAATTAGGACGTAAACTTTCACTGCCAAACCTCAAAAATGGAGTCAGCGGAAATCACGCCTTCACGCAAAATTACCGGGGCGTCCTCGCGTTGGGAAACAATCGTAGAAGGAACCGGACCAGGCGTGGGACCACCATCCAAATATGCCGCCACCTTCTGCCCAAAATATGCCGCCGCATCCGCCACATTTTGCGCTGGTGCCATACTGTGCAAATTGGCCGAAGTGACCGCCAAAGGACCAGTTTTGTCCAGCACCTGTCGGGTCAATTCCAAACCCGGCTGACGCACGGCTACGGTGCCACCTGTAGTAGAAATATCCCATCCCAAGGTCGTCCTCGCCGGCAATATGACAGTGAGGGCGCCGGGCCAGAACGCCTCAGTCAAACGGGTCATGCCTGGGCTCATAGAGGTAGCCACCTTGGAATAATCGCCATAACTACCTATCAAAATAGGCGGCGGCATAGTTTCCGAACGCCCCTTCGCACACAAAATACGTTGCACGGCCACGCTACTAAAAGGGTTAGCCCCAATCCCATAAACCGTATCTGTCGGCAGTACAACCAAATCACCGTGCGCTACTGCCGAAACTAAATTATCCGCATCTTGCGGACCAAAAATGGCGACCATAACTCTAGTGTGCCACGCCCGCCACCAAATAACGTTCACGCCCCGTCAAATCACGCTGCGTGCGCGCCGAAACAAACCCGGCGCCATGGGCTGCGCGCCGCAAATATTCAGACTGGCTGGGATCGTGCTCCATCACCAAAAAACCACCCGGTGCTAACAATGTTGCCGCCCGCGCAATGATTCGTATCGGCACTCGCAAACCGTCTTTTCCCCCGCCATATAGCGCTGCGGGTGGATCTGCCAGGGCCTCGGGTTGGTCCACCACCGCAACAGGCAAATATGGCGGATTAGACACTACCACGTTCACCGTGCCGTCAAGGTAGGCCAACACAGCGGGGTTGGTAGCATCGCCTTCGACTAAAGAAACCGCAGGCGGCAAGTTCTGGTGCGCCAGGGTCACTGCCGCAGCAGAAATCTCTACGGCATGCACCTGCGCCGTGGGCACTTCGCTAGCTACTGCGGCGGCTATTGCTCCAGAGCCCGTACACAAATCCACCACTACTGGGGACGAAAAATCGCGTGCCAGCTCAATTGCCGCCTCAGCTACCATTTCAGTTTCGGGGCGTACCACAAATACTCCCGCTGCAGCTTTCAACGTGAGAGCGCGAAAAAACATACGTCCCGTTATGTGTTGTACCGGCTCACGACGCACCCGCCGCTGCACCAACTGTCGCACGCGGGCGATACTAGACCCATCGACCTCGGAAAAATTACGCGCCACCGGTACTTGCAACGCAAATTCCACTAATTCGCGCCCGTCTGCCGCTGCTGCCTCTACCCCAGCTGTGGTTAGGGTCTCAACTACCTGGCGGTAAAGCTCACGAACGTTCATCGCCGGACAGCAAGTGCTCCTCGTCTAACTTGATTGCTGAATCAATAACCGCCTGTAAATCCCCATTCAACACCATGTCCAGGTTATAGGCCTTGAACCCAGTACGGTGGTCAGCAATGCGGTTTTCGGGAAAATTGTAGGTACGGATGCGTTCACTGCGGTCCACGGTGCGCACCTGGGAATGGCGCGCGTCAGCGGCTTCCGCTTCCCGTTTCGCCCGCTCCTCTTCAGCGATACGGGCACGCAACACGCGCATTGCTGCTTCCCGGTTTTGAATTTGAGATTTTTCGTTTTGCATAGACACCACGATCCCGGTGGGAAGGTGGGTAATGCGCACCGCCGAATCAGTGGTGTTTACGGACTGCCCGCCAGGACCAGAGGACCGGAATACGTCAACCCGTATATCGTTCGGACCAATTTCAACTTCGCCAGCATCTTCTACTTCGGGCATTACGAGGACGCCTGCCGCGGAAGTGTGAATACGTCCCTGGGTTTCGGTCACCGGAACACGTTGGACGCGGTGGACTCCGCCCTCGTACTTAAGCGCCGCCCACACGCCTTCTTCAGGTGAAGGATTGCCCTTGGCGCGAATCGAAATATTGGCGTCTTTGACTCCCCCCAGGTCGGTTTCGTTCAGATCCAAAATCTGGAAAGTCCACCCCTTCTTTTCTGCGTAGCGTTCGTACATGCGCAACAGATCGCCTGCAAACAAGGCCGATTCTTCGCCACCCGCGCCCGCCTTTATTTCCATCAAAACGTCCTTGGCATCGTCTGGATCGCGCGGGGCCAACACAGAACGCATTTTTGCGTGGGCAGCCGCCACTACTTCCTCCAGACGCCGAGCTTCGACCGCAAATTCGCTGTCCTCTGCGGCTAATTCGCGGGCCGCCTGCAGATCATCGCTGGCGCTTTGCCAGGTAGATATGGCATCAGCTTGCCGTTTTAGTTCTGCGTAACGCCGCCCTACTTTGCGCGCCTGGGTTTGGTCGGAAAGAACCGCCGGGTCAGACATTTCGGCTTCGACCGTTTTTAGTTCCGCGAAAATTTTTTCTGCTAACTCAACTTCAGCGCTCATCAGTATTCCTCAAAATAGGGTGGCTATATAAATAATAGGCCGGCCGAAAACCGGCCGGCATATAACGATCGCAAACTACTTCTTGCGCTTGCCGTAGCGAGCTTCGAAGCGGGCCACGCGACCACCAGTGTCCATGATCTTTTGCTTGCCAGTGTAGAAGGGGTGGCACTGAGAGCAAACATCCACGCGCATGGTGTCACCCGCGTAAGTGGACTTGGTTTCGAAAGTTGCCCCACAGGTGCAAGTTACCTGCACGGGGTGGTAATCGGGGTGAATACCCTGCTTCATAATGGTTCTCCTTAAGGAATTCGAGGAAATTTGGGTCCGCAGTGCGGTGAACCAAACAATTGATTATGACATAATCACCAGCAAAACCCCTCACTAAGTGAGGGGTTTCACTCCTATTCTGCGGGAGTCATTTTACCAATAGTGAGCAAAAACTCCGCATTAGAACCCGTGTCACGCAGTTTTTGCAACACTAATTCAGTAGCTTCGTGCGCTTCTAGGTTGCCCAAAATGCGCCGCAGTTTCCATATGATCGCCAAGGCTTCCTTGGGAACCAGCATTTCTTCACGCCTGGTACCCGACGCATTGACGTCGACTGCCGGGAAAATACGCCGGTCTGCCAGGTAACGCGATAGGCGCAATTCCATATTGCCTGTGCCTTTGAATTCTTCAAAGATGACTTCGTCCATCTTGGAGCCGGTTTCCACCAGTGCGGTAGCGATAATAGTCAGCGACCCACCGCCCTCGACGTTGCGCGCTGCCCCAAAGAATTTCTTGGGTGGATACAAGGCTTGGGCGTCAACACCACCAGACAAAATACGTCCAGAAGCCGGTGCTGCCAGGTTGTAGGCACGCCCCAGACGAGTAATCGAATCGAGCAAAACGACCACGTCATTGCCAAGTTCCACTAAACGTTTGGCGCGTTCGATAGCGAGTTCAGCCACAATCGTGTGATCCGAAGGCGGACGGTCAAAGGTCGATGCAATAACTTCACCTTTAACGGTGCGCTGCATGTCAGTAACTTCCTCGGGTCGTTCGTCAACGAGGACGACCATCAGGTGCGCTTCCGGGTTATTAATCGCAATCGCGTTGGCAATCTGTTGCAAAATAATAGTTTTGCCCGCTTTCGGCGGGGACACAATTAAGCCTCGTTGTCCTTTCCCAATGGGGCTAACAAGGTCAATAACCCGGGGCGTAATTGCCTTTGCGGTAGTTTCCAAACGCAGTTGCTCGTCTGGATACAGTGGAGTCAGGTCTTTAAAGTGAGGACGCGCCGCCGCTTCTTCAGCAGTCATTCCGTTGGCGCTATCTAGACGTACCAGAGCGTTGAACTTTTGCCGCGGTCGTTCGCCCTCGCGCGGCTGACGTACCGCGCCCTGAATGGCGTCACCGCTGCGCAGCCCCCACCGGCGCACTTGCCCCAGCGACATGTAAACGTCACTTGGACCCGGTAAATATCCGGATGTGCGCACGAATGCGTGATTTTCACGCACATCCAAGATGCCCGCAATTGGCGCGAGGACGTCGTCCTCACGAATTTCGTTGCCGCGCCGGTCCCCCCGGTCGCGGTTTTCCCGACCTTCCCGACTATCGCGGTGGTCGCGGTCTCGGCGCATGCGCCGCCCCCGCCTGCGGGTACGTTCGTCTTCTTCGGGAAGGCGAATCTGGTCGAGAGAAGTTGCCCCGTTTTCAGTGCGCTCTGTTTTTTCCGTATTTTCAGTGCGCCCCGCAGTTTCAGAGGTTTGCGTGGTAGCGTATTTACCGTCTTTTGCCAGTTCTTCTTTGACGTTTAAGTCGATTTTTTCGTCATTAGACAGGTCGCGGCGGCGCCGGCGCCGGTCTTTTTCAAGACGATGTCCACGTCGCTCGTTTTGCTCGTTTTGGGTGTCGCCGTCGGTTTCAGCGGCAGCACTGGTGCTAGTGGCTTCACTCGTTTTGCGTGCTTCTGTCCCACTGTCGGTCTCGGCAGCTGCGGCGATGGCGGCAACCAGGTCGGATTTACGCATCCGCCAGGTTCCTTTCAGACCCATTTCGGTGGCGATAGCTTGCAGTTCAGTCAGACGCTTCTTACTGAGCGCGGCGGTATCAGTTGTGCTCACAAGTTTCCTTATAAATGTGATTGGTTGAGGGCGTTACCACCTACCATTGCGGCACGAATGCAATACCAAGAATTGAGGGTGGCTTTAAATCCACTGCGGACTAGCCCAATACGTGGAAAACCACGATAGCAACATGCTACCAGGTTACCCTACCAATCTCTACTGTATTATTCGTGCGCCCTCGGTTTGTAATTTGAGTTGGCGCACATCCCAGCCGCGTTCGCGCGCTTGCCGACAAATTACACTTTTTACTTTCCCCAGTACGAGGACGGTGGGTCCCGCCCCGGATATGACTGCTGGGTATCCTTGGTGGCGAAGTGAGTGCATCAACCCCACCGACTCGGGCATGGCTGCGGTGCGATAGTCCTGGTGGAGGCGGTCAGCGGTGGCGTCAAAAAAGTTTTCTCCTCCGTTCAAAAAGGTGGCTACGAGGACGGCAGCGCGCCCAGCATTGAAGGCGGCGTCCACGTGGGGCACAGTTTGGGGCAGCAGCGCGCGGGCTTTGGTTGTGGAAACGGGTTTTGGCGGGATGAACGCGGTGGTGGTCAGTTCTTGCATCAGGGGCAGGCGGATACTGCGAGCGCGGTCGCTTTGCCAAGATACGGTCACTCCCCCGTACAGGGCGGGACTGACGTTGTCGGGGTGACCTTCCATTTGGGTGGCTAGCTGCAAGATAGTATCCAAATCTAACGCATCGTCCTCACCAATGAAGGCGCGCGCTACCATTAGTCCACTGATTATGGCGGTCGCAGAGGACCCCAACCCCCGCCCGTGTGGTATGGAATTTTCGCATTTTAGTTGCAATCCTACTTGAGGGGCACCAACGTGCGTAAGTCCCACCCGGATGGCTTTTACCACCAGGTTATCTTCGTCCGTGGGGACCGTATTTTGCCCGGCGCCGTTCACTTCTACGTGGGTGCGACCAGCGGTGGCACGTGCCCACACCATGTCCCGCAGGTCCAACGCCATCCCCAAACAGTCGAATCCTGGACCTAAGTTCGCAGAAGTTGCCGGGACCTGTACTTGTACCGAGTCTTTTTTAATTTGCATCAAGCACCACCATTTCTGCTTCTATTTCACTGCCTGCAGCGGTAATTTGCCGTTTTATTTCTGCCAGTTCGCCGCCAGTTATGGCATTGGTGAGGACGAATATCCGGTCATCGTCCTCGCCCGGCAGCGTCTTGCTCACGATTTTTGCTGCACCCAGTTCTGGCAGCACGTGTGGGTCTCGTAAAGTGGTACGTAGCCGGTATTTGAGCGGATATTCGCCCAGTTCGCGAATCTTTAGGGGGTCTTTTCCAGCAGCGCTTTTGGGGGTGTGTTGCTTTTGTGTTCCACTGGCAATTCGCACCAGGTCGCCGAGGACGGCGCTGGCGGTGGGCGCTCCCCCCGCGCCGGCGCCACTGAAAGTTAGTATTCCGGCTGCGTCTGCACAAACGCGCACAGCATTATTCGCTCCACCGGTTTGCCCGATTTGGCTGCGGGCAGGCACGCTGGCAGGCAAGACCCCAACGTATGCGGCGTCCTCGCCCAAAATGCCGACGGCCACCAGCTTTATTACTTGCCTGAAAGCAGCGGCCTCCTGGTTATCAGTGACTGTGAGCGCCTTAATCCCCTGTGTGGGCACAGATTCTAAGGTAGCGGCAGTGCCAAAAGCCAGGTTTGCCAGCAGCGCACACTTGGCGGCAGCATCATATCCTTCAACATCTGCCGTGGGATCAGCTTCAGCGTAGCCTAACTGCTGTGCTTTGGTCAGAGCGTCCTCGTAACTTTGCCCCTGCCCCATTTGCTGCAGCATGAAATTGGTAGTCCCGTTAAGGATTCCTGCGAAAGATCTTACCCGGTCCCCTGCCAAGCTGTTTTGCAGCGCCGCCACAATGGGCACAGCGCCAGCTACGGCGGCTTCATAGCCGATCCTGGCGCCACGCTGCTCGGCGAGGGTGAACCACTTTTCACCGTGCGTCGCCAAGGCTGCCTTATTTCCTGTAACAACACTTTTACCGCTTGCAAGCGCGCTTTCCACCAGCTGCGCGGTAAGACCAATTCCCCCTATTAGTTCTATTACGATATCTGCGCGCTCGATTATTGAGGACGCATCCGTGGTTAGTAGGTGCGAATCAACCCACGTTGGACGCGCTCGCTTCGGATCAGCAACAGCAATACCAATTATTTCCAGAGGACGCCCACACCGGTTCCGGTATATTTCGGCATTTTGCTGAAGTAAACGTACCACTTCGCTACCTACCGTTCCACACCCCAGGAGGGCGATTTTTAAAGAATTAGCCACCGCTGTCCTTTCCTCGCTGTACTTCGAGTCTAGGTGAGGGCGGTGGCAAGATGAATTTATTGCGGGTCCTGTTCGGCTAAAGCAATGAGTTTGTCTCGTAATGCACTGGCAGAATGCGGGCTGCGACACATCACATGTATAGTGTCATTTCCCCCTACGCATGAAACCATTTCTGGCAGGTCGGCATTGTCGAGAGCGGAGGCTAGCAGCTGACCAGCGCCTGCGGGCGTACGGATAGAAATAAAGTTGGAGACATTTTCGACTACAACTATTAGGGTTTCGCAGAGTTTAGTCAACCGCTCTATGCCGCCGTTTTCAGGACCGTTCAGGACGGTGTTTGCCGCCAGGGAGGGCAGAATGTAGCGTTTTTTCCCTTCGCTCGTGTGAGTTCTGGTGACGCCCATTTCTGCCAAGTCGCGTGAAACTGTAGATTGTGTTGAAAGGATTCCTTTTTCTGCTAGTTTGTCGCGTAATTCGTCTTGCGACGCGATGTGTTCGGTCCCCAAAATGCGGGCTATCAGGATGTGGCGCGCAATTTTGGAGTACGGGTAACGTTTTTCGGTAGCAGGGTTAGTGTCGGTCATATCTGTCCTGAGCTTGTCAAACGTTTTCATTTCTGAGGCAAAATATGGGGGCAGCCCAATGCCGTCCCCGTGTTCAGTGGGTTTAGTACAACGGGTCGCGCAGAACCGGGCAGGTCATGCAACGCGATCCACCGCGTCCGCGCCCAAGCTCGGAGCCATCGATTTCGATGACTTCAATGCCCGCATCGCGCAGCCCTTTGTTGGTGTGAACGTTAGAAGCGTAGGAAACTACAACTCCTGGTTCGAGGGCTACGGTGTTGTTGGCGTCGTTCCACTGTTCGCGTTCTACATTGAAGTAGTCTCCACCAGTTTTCACCATGTTGAACTTTACCCCAAGCGCTTCGTTCATGGTGTCTATCAGCTTAGTACCGTCACGGCGGATATCAATTCCACCTGGCTTTGATTCGTCGGGGCGTAACGATAGCGTCCAAGTATTGTCGATGTAAGGCATATATGCGTTGAGGACGTCCTCAGCGCAGAATGTAAAGATGGTATCCAAGTGCATTGCCGCGCGGGTCTTTGGCAGACGCGCCACGATTACGCGTTCTGCAGCACCTGTTGCGAACAGTCTCTTTGCCAGTTCGGTGCTGGCGTTTAGTGAGGAACGTTCTCCCATGCCGATGAGGACGATGCCGTCCTTTACAGGCATAACGTCGCCCCCTTCGAGGCAGGTGTTGGGGTGCCACATCTTTTCGGGATCACCGAACCAAGTTTCAAAGTCGCCGCCTGCAAATTCGGAGTGCAGGGTGTAAACGGCTTTGAATAGCAGTGTTTCTTGTTGACGTGCCGGCCAGAACATTGGATTCAGGCTGACACCACCGAATATCCACGTGGATGGATCGCGCGTAAATTGGGTGTTTGGAAGCGGCGTGAACAGCCATTCTTCTAGATTTTTACCTTCTGGCGTCAACGCTTCTTTGTAGCATCCACCGACCTCGTCTGGAATTTCGTCCAAATTGATGCCACCTATGAGGATGCGCGCCAGTTCTGCAGCGTCCATTTCGTCAAGGTAGGCACGCACGTCCGCGAGGATAATTTCGTTTATCGCATCCGAAGTGACCTTGCGATCAAGAATCCAGGATCTACCCTTTTTAGTTCTGCAAATATCTGTAAGCATTTCTTGCAGATCCAAAACCTCAATGTCTCGGTCTTTGAGAATAGATGTGAATTCGTCGTGATGTTGACGCGCTTTTTCTACCCACAAAACATCATCGAACAACAGGTCTTGGCAGTTGCCTGGCGTAATGCGCAAGTGTGCCAAGTCCGGCTTACACACGATTACCTTACGAAGCTTACCAACTTCAGAGTAGACACCGTATTTCTTGTCATTCATATTTTTCTCCTTTGAAAATAGGGTAGGTGTTAACTTGGTCCATTCCAGTACCAGTGCTGACTACATCCCAGCCCCAACCATCGAACTAGCCCCAAAAGCTACTGAAAGTAGCAAGAAAAGTTTTTACTTCCCCTGGTTTCGTGCTTTGGGAGGGCAATATTGTCGCGAGAGCGTCATTGCCCATAATTCCTCCCAGTAGTAGATGGATTCACATCCGCTTTGCCAATCTCATTATTGGACAGTTTTGAAGAAATTGCGCAGCAAATTTGAATCTGCTTTACCATTCGCATAGGTCGCATAAATATCACAAATGCTATGCAGTGCTCGAAATGCAAAAAGTACAACCTGAAACCTTTTTGGGCTAAAAACAACACCACATCACACGAGAGCGCGTATTCGCGGAAAAATAGTTATTCAAAGACGTGAGAGCAGATCACGTAATTACTCATATTACATTCACTATCATTTTTGTACACGCGCATAAAAATGTTTGATAGTTTTCCTGCTATCACCTCACTACCCCCTCCACAACCGCCGCCAAACCGACCTTTATCAGTATCAACACCATTTAACTCAGGGCTTGCTGAGTATAAAAATAATCCAAAAACCCTGCCAGGACTTAGGTCCCTATTTTCGCGAAAACGCGTATTCTGCCGTTCCATGTTCTCAACATGCGGACTACAAACGACACAATATTGCCGCTTATGCGCCAGGTTATACAGCCGTCCAAAACGCACTGCATGCGCGTAGAACACACCCGATTTTGATAGTCCCCCCAAAAAAATAAGGATTGCCAGCCGGAAGGCTGGCAATCCTTTACGTGCCAGTCATTGCACCTGCTACATGCGATCAGGCGCAGAAACGCCGAGCAGCTCCAAGCCGTTCTCCAGTACCTGACGGGTCGCATTCGACAAGTAGAGGCGGGCAATGTGACCTGCTTCCACAGGGTCATCACCACGGGGGGTGACGCGCGTCTTGGAATACCACCCGTGGTATGCACCCGCGAGTTCCTCCAGATAACGCGCTACCCTGTGAGGTTCCGATAGTTGCGCCGACTGCGCCACCACTTCGGGGAAACGCGCTAATGTTCCCAGCAGCTCACTATCTGCCGGGGCGTCGAGGGCGGTGGGATCGAATTCGCCCTCTACTCCATGTTCGGCGGCGTTACGAGCCACTGCTGCTGTGCGCGCGTGCGCGTACTGCACGTAGTAAACCGGATTTTCGTTGGTGTGCGAAGACACCACATCCAGATCTAATTCCAAAGTAGTATCCACCGTGGAACGGATTAGGTTGAAGCGGGCAGCGTCGACGCCCACAGCATCCACCAGGTCTTCCAAAGTCACCACGGTTCCAGCGCGCTTGGACATACGCACGGGTTCTCCGCTGCGCACCAAGCTGACCATCTGACCAATTTGGATTTCCATGTTCTTGCCCGGTCCGGCTTCGTCCCCGAAAGCACGCACCATCGCATACATGCGCCCAATGTAGCCATGATGGTCAGCACCAAAGAAGTACAGGCACCAGTTCGCACCCCGCCGACGCTTATCCAAGTAATACGCAATATCGGCGGCGAAATAAGCCGGTTCCCCGTTGGACTTGATAATTACGCGATCCTTATCGTCCCCGAAAGCCGAAGAACGAATCCACACGGCACCGCCCTCGTCGTAAACGGCGCCACGTTCACGCAACTTCTCAATGGCCTTGGTAACCGCCCCCGAGTCGTGTAGGGACTGTTCGTGGAAGTACACGTCAAAATGGGTGCGGAAATTATACATAGACCGCTTGATCTCGTCAAACATCAGCTCGACGCCGCGCGCGCGGAAAACTTCCTGGGCTTCGTCCTCGGGCAGATCGCGCGGATCCGGTTCCCCAGCTGCCAGTGCGTCATCAATGACTTGCTGGGCAACGTCGGAAATGTACTGACCGCCGTAGCCGTCCTCGGGAACTTCGCGTCCTTTCGCGCGCGCCAACAACGAGGCGCTGAAATGATCAATTTGGCTACCGTGATCGTTAAAATAGTATTCGCGAATAACTTCGGCACCAGCTGCGGAAAACACGCGCGCCATAGCATCACATACCGCCGCCCAACGGGCACCACCAATATGAATGGGACCAGTCGGATTAGCAGACACAAATTCCAGGTTAATAACGCGTCCGGCTAAGCCGTTACCCTTACCATAGTCGGGACCTGCCGCCAAAATAGTGCGCACCAATTCCCCGGCAGCGCCCGCATTCAAACGAACGTTTAGGAAGCCAGGTCCAGCTACTTCTACCGCTTTAATGGCCGCATTTTCGCCCATTTTCGAAGCCAATAATTCCGCCAAAGCGCGCGGATTTGTGCCCGCCCGCTTGGCAAGTTGCATGGCGACGTTGGTTGCCCAGTCGCCATAGTCGCGGTTTCGCGGACGCTCAACTTTGACCGGAGGCAGATCGCCCTCAAGCGCAAGCTCCCCCGCGGTTTTGAGGTCCATCAAAATCTTGCTAATAAATTCAGAAAGTTCTTCAGGAGTCACGCCTTAACACTACCTGGAAAGTAACAATACTCGATAATTTATGCAGCATATGAAACTATGAAGCAAAATATGCTTTTATGCAGTGCCGTAATTACCCCTTTGGCACAGCAGTGTAGGTTCAGAATTCTCCTTTTATCCCCGGCTTCCTTTTCACATTTACCAATTTCGCGAGCGGTGGACTCGTAGTCCTTCCCTGGCTTGGTTCCGCCCACGCGGGACGTTATCTCCTAAATTGCGCTGCGGCGCAATGCTATGGTGAGTGCATGAGAATTCACCTTGCTGCGGACCATGCTGGCTTTGAAGCGAAAGAAGCGGTCAAAGCCCACTTTACAGAAAAAGGTCACGAAATCATTGACCACGGAGCCACCACTTACGAACCTATGGATGATTACCCACCAATGTGTATTGCCTGCGCTCAGGCAGTCAAAGACGACCCCGGAAGCCTCGGGTTCGTTTTCGGCGGTTCCGGAAACGGGGAACAGATTGCGGCAAACCGGGTGGCAGGCATTCGCGCGGCCCTCGGCTGGTCTATTGAAACCGCGAAACTGGCGCGCGCCCATAACAATGCGCAAGTGCTAGGTATCGGCGGGCGCATGCACGAACTACCGGAAATTATTGCAATTGCCCAAGCTTTCATTGACGAACCGTGGTCGAATGAAGAACGGCACCAACGCCGCATTGACCTGCTGAGCGACTACGACACGAAACATCAAAAGTAGCCAATTTTTTGCCCTCCCCCAAAAGTGATAAAGTTGGAGGGCGCTAGCCCCGATAGCTCAGCGGATAGAGCGTTCGCCTCCGGAGCGAAAGGTCGCAGGTTCGAGTCCTGTTCGGGGCGCTTTTTCTTGCCCACAGTTGTACTGCGACAGCGCCAGACACAACCGGCGCTACCCCTACTTCACCGGATTTGCGCGCATGGGAGCTACGCCGCGCTGCGCCCTTCCCAACATCCCATGTCAAGTAATACTTCTTTGAGGACAGCAGGACGGTCAGTTATTATGCCGTCGGCACCTATTTCTAGAAGGCGACGAATTTCACTGCGATCATCGATGGTCCAGTAATCAATTTTTAGTCCCGCCTCGTGGGCAGTGTCCACAAAATCTGCGGAAGTAAGGTCTACGCCTGTGTGCGAGGTGGGAATCTGCACGCACTCAATACCCGCAGCGACAAGGTGCCGCAAGTTCCCTGGTCCCATTTTGAGGACGGAACGAATTTTAAGAGCAGCTATTTCTGGCATCGTCAGCGCAGTATGTTTCGCCCCGAGTTGTCGCAGCCGTCGCAGCGAGGCAGCCTGAAAGGAAGCAAAGTTAACGCGATCGAGGGCGTGGGCGCGCGCAACGTCCTCGAAAAGCCTGTCGACCACCGCAGGATGCTTCGCATCCACATTGAAGTACGTATCCGGAAACAATGCCAAAGCGTCGCGAAGGCGCAACAACCGCCCCCCATTTTTGCCGCGCAAAGACGCTAACTGGCGCCAAGACAATGCCGATAATTGGGCATTTACGCCAAATACGCGCGATAAGTCCGGGTCATGGTTCAGTATCACTTGCCCGTCATGGCTCAAATGCGCATCCGTTTCGATGCGACGATACCCAAGATCATGGGCATAAAAGAAGGATTCCAGCGTATTTTCTTCGGCCTCTAATCCACCGCCACGGTGGGCAAATGCGCGCACTAGCAATGTTTCGTTCCTACCGGGACAGCCTGGTGTTCTTTCAACCAGGGAACCGGATCGATGGGATCTTTATTTGGGCGGATCTCAAAATGTAAGTGCGGTCCCGTAGAATTTCCCGTGGACCCCACGTTCGCAATAACCTGCCCGGCTTTGACCTTATCGCCTACCTTTACCCGCATAGATCCATCCAAAAGGTGCAGATAACCAGAGGAGAAAGTTTCACCATTCTTCAAAGTATGTTTGATGTAAATGGTGTTGCCACCGCCGCCGTTTGGACCGACCTCGGTAACTTCGCCATCGGCAATGGCGAAGACGGGCGTGCCTTGAGGGGCGGCCATGTCAACGCCCTCGTGAACCTTCATAGTGTGAAAAATCGGGTGGTAGCGCGCACCAAAAGGTGAGGCATAAACGAAGGAGTTTTCCGGCAGTGGCATTACCACTTCGTCGTTCTCATTGGCAAATACTTGGCGTTCCCCCGTGGAAGTTTCCACCTGGCATTTAGCCATTTCTGCACTGGTGCGTACGCGCGCCACCGATGCGGGCGCGGCTACTGCACTCAGTTCTGCCGCCGACTTCATGGTGACAGTGTTAGTGCGCACCCCCGCCCAACTATCTTCGAGGGGAAAGTCCAAGCCTTCTTGGGCGCGCGCCACGGTGGGATTGATGCCCACAATGCCAGAAAGAGGCAATGCCACCGTGACTATTCCTAGCCCGGCAAGTACGCCAGCGCGGCGGACCTTCTTTGCCCGTGGCACTTTGCGATTTCGCACGCGGCTTGGTCGCAAGCTTCCCTCCCTGACCATTACGAAACGATAACGTTTTTATATCAAATTGACAGTTTTCTCACAAGCTCTTTTTTGCCTTCACCACATTTCCGAGCACGTCCGTCTCATTTTCGTTGCAATGCGTCGCGAATTTCCCCTATGAGTTCTTCGAGAATGTCTTCAAGAAAGATTACGCCTACGGTGCGTTCGCCGTCCACAACCTGGGCTAAATGCACACCTGTCTTTTGCATAATTCGTAAAGCGTCCTCGACTTGGTCATTAATTTTGGCCACCGGCAAGGTGCGGATGCGCCACGGATCGACAGGTTCGGTGCGGGTAGTGGCGTCTGCGTAAAGGATGTCCTTGACGTGAATATACCCGACGAGGTCTGCGTCCGCGGTACTTTTACGCAAAGGGAAGCGGGAAAACCCGGTCTTTGCAACAGCCGCTTCGACATCTGCAGGGGTGATGACTGCCGGTAAACACACTAATTGCGCGGTGGGAACCATGACGGCGTCTACTTGTTCGGCACTAAATTCTAAAGTACCGCTCAGTAATCCCAAGTCGTCGCTAAGAACCCCCTCGGCGGCTGAAAGCTCAACTATGGATGCCACTTCTTCGGCGGTAAAAGCCTGCACGACTTCGCTTTTGGGTTCCACCCCGACCAGTCGCAACAGTCGGTTCGCAAAATGGTCCATGGCTTCCACCACGGGTTTGCATACACGCCCAATTCGCACCAAAATCGGGGCGAGGGCGAGAACCATCTTGGTAGGCGCACTGACAGTCAGATTCTTGGGCACCATTTCCCCCGCTACTACGTGCAGATACAGCACAATTACGAGGGCGACCGCCACCGCAACACCGTGAGCTACCTCTGCTGGTAGCCCAAGTACGCGAACTAACGGCAAAACTAGTTGCGCCAAAGCAGGTTCTGCTACGGTCCCCAAGGCGGTTGATGCCAAAGTAATGCCTAACTGGCAAACTGCCAACATTAATGACACGTGTTCTAAAGCCCACAGCGCATCTTTCGCGCGCGCACTGCCCTGTTCTGCTAGTGGCATGATTTGGGGGCGGCGGCTGGAAGTAACAGCAAATTCGCTGGCCACGAAAAACGCGTTTACTGCTAGCAGTAAAACAGTGAGGAAAAGTCCGGTACTAAGGCTCATTTGTCCTGCCAAATTTCCACTGTGAGCACGCGGCGACCATCCATTTGTGCCACCCGCAACCGGTAACCGTTTACACTCACTTCGTCACCTACCTGTGGTATTGCCCCCAAGCGCATCATTATTAGCCCCCCAATAGTGTCGTATGGACCCTCGTCGGGCAGTCGCACTTTGGTATGTTCGGCAATTTCATCGGGTCGTAAGGTCCCCGTAACCACCCATGAGCCCACCTTCTCGCCTAAACGCACCCCGCGTCGGCGTGGGTCGTGTTCATCGGCTATTTCTCCGGTTATTTCTTCGATCACGTCCTCTAAAGTAACTACCCCCGAAGTACCACCGTATTCATCAACCACTATTGCCATTTGGCTACCTTCGCCGCGCAATTCCAATAGCAGGGGTGCCAGTGCCACAGTTTCGGGCACCTTCAAGACCTCGGTCATTATCGACTGGGAAGTGACCGGAACTTCGCCACGTTTCTCAAAGGGAACAGAGATAGCCGGGCGCAGGTGGGCAATACCCAAAATGTCGTCGGCGTCCTCGCCAATAACGGGAAAGCGCGAATGCCCGGTACGGTCAGCAGCATCCAAAAGGTCACTGACCGTAGCACTAGCTTCGAGCATGTCCGCTCGTTGACGGTCGCGCATCACGTCGGCGGCGCACAGATTCCCCATTTTCACCGACTTTGTAAACATGGCGGCCGTGGAAACGTCCAGGGTGCCTTCTGCGGCGCTTTGGCGCACCAGCGCCGCCAGTTCCGACGCAGAGCGTGCCGAACTCAGGTGCGCAGATGGAGTGAATCCAAGCAGGCGCAATACCGCATTAGCACTGCCATTTAGCACCCAAATCAGAGGCATAAACAGGCAAGTGCAAACGCGCTGCAAAGGTGACACTATGCGCGCCACCGCCAAAGTTTGCGAAAGCGCCAAATTTTTGGGTACCAGTTCCCCAAACAGCATTGAATACCCATTGGTTATTACGAGGGCGACCACCAAGCCTGACGCCGTTGCTAGCGCGGCACTGACCCCGACTTCTTGCAAACCGTGGTCGGTGAGGCGGGCGATAGCAGTTTGCGTAGTGTAGCCAAGCAAGATAGTGGTCAACGTGATACCGATTTGGGCACCCGAAAGGTGAATGGAAAGACGTGAGAGCGTCTTCGCAATGCCGGCTGCGGACCTATCCCCCGCAGCGGCACGACTTTGCACGGTCGTCGGGTCTAAGGCAACTAAGGAAAACTCGCTGGCCACAAATAGCGCTGTTCCTACCGTCAGCACCACGCCAGCAAAAACCATCAATATGTCAGTGAGCATCGAAACCGTTTCTATGCACTTCATTCATGTTTTCTATTGTAAGGGCACGGGCTTGGCAATGCTTTTGTCAATACAGTTAAAAATTATCTTTATATGTCTTAACTGGCGTGAATTTTCAGGTCTTTCGTCATACTCTTGTGTTGGTTGCAAACTCTCTACGTAAGGATTTCGATGTCGAATCATGAAGATTCCGCTTCCACCGAAGTGATCGCGCAGATGCGGCAAAAATATGACGCGGACCCAGCGTCTGTACCCGCAGATTGGCAAGAATATTTCAAAGCCATTGTTGCGTTGGAAAAACAAGAAGACCCCGGACCCGACGCAAAGACGCAACCGGCTGGCACTGCTGCAAGCAGTACCAAAACCACAGAAACGGTTGCGCGCGGTATCGACGTGACTCGTTCGGATCTGCCCCCGCAACCTTTATCGAAAATTGCCCCACCGACCTCGCCCTATGCGGCATCGGCAATGAAAGCCACCGAAACTGGCAAGAAAACCCGCATCGAACAGGACGAAGTTGCGCGGCTGCGCGGACCTGCGAACGCAGTTGTGAAAAACATGATGGCGTCTTTGGAAGTTCCTACCGCCACGTCTGTGCGGCAGATCCCCGCCAAACTACTAATTGAAAATCGCGCCGTAATTAACAAGTATTTGGCTAAAACACGCGGCGGCAAAGTATCCTTCACCCACCTTATTGGATTTGCCGTAGTAGAAGCCATGGTGCAAATGCCCTCAATGAATGTCCGCTACGAAGAGGTCGACGGCAAACCTGGCATTCGCAATTTTGCGCACGTAGGCTTCGGGCTGGCAATCGACCTGCCCAAGAAGGACGGAACGCGCGCCCTAATGGTGCCCGTAATCCACGAAGCCGACCGCTATGACTTCCAAGGATTTGTGGACGCCTACGAAGACTTGGTAAAACGCACCCGCGCCGGGAAACTGACTGCAAAAGACTTCCAGGGCGCCTCCATGACCCTTACTAACCCCGGCACTTTAGGAACCTCCCACTCGGTACCGCGACTAATGGCAGGTCAAGGCACAATTATTGGGGTTGGCGCCACTAATTTCCCCGCCGAATGGTCGGGGGCATCGCCTAACGCTATGGCGCGCGCCGGAGTGGGCAAAGTTATGCACATGACTTCCACATACGATCACCGCGTTATTCAAGGTGCTGGAAGCGGCGAATTCTTGCGCATTGTCGAAGAAAAATTGACTGGACGGGACGGATTCTGGGACCGCATTTTTGATTCTTTGCGCATCCCCTACGAACCCTTTGAGTGGGAACGCGACCGCGAATACGATGCCGACACCGAAAAGGGAAAACCGGCGCGCATTGCCGAAATCATTCACGCCTACCGTTCACGCGGACACCTTGCCGCTGACACTGACCCACTAGATTACCGCCAACGCCGCCACCCCGACTTGAAACTTTCCAGTTACGGCTTGACGGTATGGGACTTGGACCGTTCGTTCCCCACTGGCGGTTTCGGGGGCAAGTCTCATATGACTTTGCGGGAAATTTTGGACCAATTACGCGATACATATACCCGCACGGTCGGTATCGAATACATGCATATTCAAGATCCCGCCCAGCGCACTTGGGTGCAACGTCAAATTGAAAAGCCCTACGCAAAGCCCTCGCAGAAAGAGCAAGAAAAGATCCTTTCTACGCTCAACCATGCCGAAGCCTTTGAAACTTTCCTGCAAATAAAGTACGTGGGACAGAAGCGTTTCAGCCTGGAGGGCGGTGAATCGCTCATCCCGTTCTTGGACCGAGTGCTTACCCGCGCCGCATACGCCGGGATACCCGACGCCACTATTGGTATGGCACACCGCGGACGGTTGAATGTGCTGGCAAACATTGGTGGGAAATCTTACGCCCAGATCTTCAGCGAATTTGAGGGCAATGCGGATCCCCGCCAGGTACAAGGCAGTGGTGACGTCAAGTACCACCTGGGCACAGAAGGCGTTTTCAGCCCTGCAGACGGCGTGGCCACCCGCGTAACCTTAGCGGCAAACCCCTCACACTTGGAAGCCGTGAACGGCGTCCTCGAAGGGATCACGAGAGCAAAACAAGACACCTTGGAAAACTATGGCGAATACCCGGTACTACCAATTTTGATTCACGGCGATGCCGCCTTTATTGGTCAAGGCGTGGTGTACGAAATTTTGAACATGTCGCAATTGCCGGCATACCGCACCGGGGGCACAATTCACGTAATCGTAAATAATCAGATTGGTTTTACGACGCCTCCAACCTCTGGACGCAGCACTCGCTACCCCACTGACCTCGCTAAAGGGTTGCAAGTACCTATTTTCCACGTCAATGCAGACGACCCCGAAGAGGTAGTGCGCATTGCCGAACTAGCATTCGAATACCGCCAAGAGTTCCACAAAGACGTCATTATTGACCTGGTGTGCTACCGGCGGCGGGGACATAACGAGGGCGATGATCCCTCCATGACCCAGCCCATTATGTATTCCCTCATAGACTCTATTCCTTCCACGCGGGCGGTCTACACCAAAAATCTGATCGGACGCGGGGATATAACCATGGAGACAGCAGAAGCAGCGCTAAAGGAATACAACGACGAATTAGATCGCATTTTGCACGAAACCCGCGAGCAGGGGTGGAAGCCTACCGAGGGCGATCGCGGACTTGCCAAACCCAGTTCGCAATTAGAAGACGCCGGGCGCATGGTCGGCTGGAAGAGCGCTATTACCCAAGAAGTCATGGAACGCATCGGGGATGCTTTTGCCCAAATACCCGCCGATTTCGTACCACACCCAAAGATGAAGAAGTTGGTGGAAAAGCGCGCCAAGATGACGCGTGAAGGCAAGATTGACTGGGGATTTGGCGAATTGTTAGCGTTTGGGTCCTTACTCATGGAGGGCACGCCGGTGCGCATGTCCGGGCAAGATTGCCGACGCGGTACTTTTGTGCAACGCCACGCCGTATTGCACGACCACGAGACCGGGGCTGAATGGACTCCGCTTAATTTCTTGACCCCCGACCAGGAACAATTGCGCATATTCGATTCTTCGCTGTCAGAATATGGTCCCCTGGGTTTTGAATACGGATACTCGGTGGAACGACCCGAAGCACTGGTTATTTGGGAAGCCCAGTTTGGCGATTTCGCCAACGGTGCCCAAACCATTGTCGACGAATTTATCAGTTCTGCAGAACAAAAGTGGGGGCAAAATTCCTCGCTGGTAATGTTGCTGCCGCACGGTTACGAAGGGCAAGGTCCCGACCACTCTTCCGGTCGTATTGAACGCTATTTACAACTTGCGGCCCAAGACAATATGCGCATTTGTCAGCCTTCTACGCCCGCCAACCACTTCCATTTGTTACGCAGTCAAGCCTACTTGCAGCCGCGCAAGCCACTGATACTGTTCAGCCCCAAACAGCTGCTGCGCCTGTCGGCGGCCACCAGCAGCGTGGCAGACTTTACTGAAGGGCACTTCATGCCGGTAATTGGTGAAGTCGACCACAATATTGTGGACAATGCCAGCGCCGTAGACCGGGTTATTATTACCTCTGGTCGCGTCTACTATGATCTGGTGAAACAACGCGTCAACCGGGGCGATAACCGCACTGCTATTGTGCGGTTAGAACAGTACTACCCGTTACCCGAGGACGAATTGAAAGCCGCCCTCGCCCCGTTTGCGGGTGCCGAAATTGTGTGGGTCCAAGACGAACCGCGCAACATGGGGGCATGGCCATTCCTGGCAATGAACTGGGATTTGTCGGCACGGGCGGTTACTCGTCCCGCGAGCGCGGCGCCCTCGGCCGGATCTACCGGAAAGCACAAGGTCGAAGCGAGCGCTCTGTTTGACGAAGCCTTCGCCCGGTAAAGTTCAAAACTGATGCTAATTGGGACCCGAAGGGTCCCAATTAGCTACACTGGAGAAATGGAAAATTCCCGTCACCTGATAGTTCTTGGCGACCGTTTGGTAGCTGGCGTAGGCGATGCCCGCGCCTTGGGGTGGATTGGCAGGGTTTTGGCGCGCTTAGGGGAACCCGACTTAATACATCCGTACGTTTTGGCGGTACCTGAAGAATCGACCTCGGAATTAGCCGCCCGGTGGCGGATGGAGGCAGAACGACGTGCCGTATATGGACGCACTGCGGTAGTTTTGGGAATTAGCCCTGAAGACACTAACGCGGGTTTGACAACGCCACGTTCACGGCTCAACTTAGCAAATATTTTGGATGATGCGGCGGGTATGCATATGTCTACGTTCGTGGTGGGTCCTCCTCCTTTGCCTACCTACGATGTGAATGCATGTGCGGCGCTAAATAAGGCTTTAGCTGAGGTGTGTGCGCGCCGCCAGGTGCCTTACGTAGACACGTTCTCTCCGTTAGTGGGACACGATGAGTGGAGCATTGATGTGGCTCGCACCGGCATGCCCGGTCAATCAGGGTACGGATTGTTGGCGTGGCTAGTGCTAAATGCGGGTTTTGGCAGTTGGTTAGGAGTTGAAGACGTGTGGGAAAAAAGATAATGGGTGCCCCGCGCTCAACACTGAAAGCCATTCCTAATCTGCTGACTCTAACCAGTACGCGTAGGCGCATTTTCAGTTTTATTGCGGCACAGGCTGAGCCGCCTTCTATTGCTCAAATTTCGCAGGCTATGGGCGCACACTCGAACACTATTCGCGAACACGTGGAACAGTTAGTAGCCGAGTCTTTGGTGGTGGCGCGCACCAAAAAACCGCGGGGGCGCGGCAGACCTGCCACGGTTTACCGAGTGGTTGTGCCCGCGTGGGAAATATTGGCGGGTGAATATTTGGGGCTTATTGAAGCACTAGTATCGTGTTTCGACATGGACGACCCCCAATATTACGCGCATTGTTATGACGTGGGACGCTCGTGGGCTGGGCGGATGCTCACGCGAAGTTACGTGGATAGTTCGGACGGTACTATTGGTGTCGAGGACGCTGCTAACTTGCTTTCCGTCCTCGGCTTTGACGCAACTTTCGCGGACAATTGCATCGATTTACGGGCGTGTCCTTTGATTCATGACGGGGATTTGCCTCCACGCGCCGTTTGTGCCATCCACAAGGGACTAATTGATACGTTGCTGGGTACGGACCCCGCCAAGGGTTCTATCAAGTTTTTGGCGGGACCATCCGGACCTAACACTGGCACGACTTCGGGCAAACACACCCAGCTGCGGGTTTATACTCCGCAGTCCACTTGTCAATTCATCATTACAGGAGAACACGATGAGTAACCGTAAAGACGACCCGCAAAAAATGGAAAATATGCGCAAGTGGGTTCAGGCGGTCGCCAAGGAACTAGGCGTGAATTATGCCGAAGTTTCCCAGATCGAGGGCGACTTGCTGGGCTTAATTGGAAAAATTGCGCACGGTCCTTCACGTCCAGGTGCGCCGCTTTCGGCATTCTTGGTGGGTTTTTCGGCAGGACAGGGAAAAACTGATACGAAGGGCGCAATTGAGGCTATCGGCACACTTGCTGATAGCTGGTCGGGCGCACTTGATAAGTAAGAGGACGATAGATATAGTTGGCGGGCCAGATGAGGTTTAGCGAGCTAAGGAGTAGGTGTGCGCGTTCACATTGTGGTCGTATCTGACCGGTGCTACCGGGGGGAAGAAACAGACCGCTCAGGCGCCCTCCTAAAAAGAGAATTTGAAAAAGCCGGCTACCTCACTGTCCTTGATATTGTCCCCGACGAGCAAGCAGAAATTAGAAAAATATTAGCAGGCAGCACTGGCAATGTGCTACTCACTAGCGGCGGTACTGGGGTGGGACCCCGAGATGTCACCCCCGAAGCGTGCGCCGCCCTCATAGTGAAAGAACTGCCCGGAATCAGCCACCTCATCACCCAAAAATCTTTGGAACAAACCCCGTTCGCGGCTTTTGGGCGCGGCAAGGCGGGGCTGACTGCCCGCAACCAACTGCTCGTAAATTTGCCCGGCAGTACCAAAGCCGCCAGTTTGGCTGCCGAAATTCTGCTGCCGCTGCTGCCCCACTTCTTTGACCAACTAGGGGGCAAAGGCGCAAAAGGAAAATATGTTGAACATTAGTTTTGCCGTCCAAGAATCCCCTATTGACGTCGCCCACTTTCTGGACGCGACCGAAGACGAATTTTACGGTGCGACCTCGATGTTTGTGGGCAAAGTTCGCAATCACGACCCGCAGGCAGGCAGCGAAGAAGTGCGCGGCATCGAATACACGGCACATCCCAACGCCAGCGGCGTCCTCGAAAAAGAAATCGGCAAACTGGTGCGCGAGGCACTAAAAGACGAGGATAAGGCAACCGTTACCGTTGTTCACCGCGTCGGCAAACTGGATGTTGGCGACATTGCGCTGCTGGTAATAGTGGCTACTGCACACCGCCACCCCGGCATGGACCTGGTGGGACAAATTGTCGAAAAAGTGAAGAAAGTGCTGCCAGTTTGGAAGAAGCAGAACCTGACCAACGGGGACGCGAAGTGGTCCAACCTGCCGTGAACCTGCCTGCCGCACTTTTCACAGACCAATACGGGCGCAGACACCGTTCCCTAAGAATTTCCATAATCGACAAATGTCAGTTGCGTTGCACCTACTGTATGCCCGCGCAAGGCTTGCCTTGGCTCCCACCGGCGAAATTGCTCCGCGTTGCCGAAATCAGCAGGTTGGCGCGCATTGCCCACGCGGGCGGAGTGCGTGACTTCCGCATTACTGGTGGAGAACCCCTAATCCGCCGGGACGTGTGCGAAATAGTGCGGGAAATTGCCACCCTGGGAACCGCTGAGGACCCCATCGACCTCGCCCTCACCACCAACGCGGTACTACTGGACAAGTTCGCGAAAGACCTAAAAGATGCCGGACTTTCACGCATAAACGTTTCTTTGGACACGTTGCGCCCCGAACGGTTCAAAAAACTGACCTTGCGGGACCAGTTGGGTCGGGTTTTTGCCGGGCTCGCTAGCGCCAAAGAAGTGGGCTTGTTTCCCATCAAACTAAATACTTTATTAATGCCAGGGGTGAATGAGGACGAAATCCTAGATTTGGTCGATTATGCCCGCCGGGAGGGCTTCGAGCTTCGTTTTATTGAGCAGATGCCACTGGGAAACAACCCATGGAATGGATCTACCATTATTACCCAGGTCGAAATATTGGAAAAGATAGCGGAAAAGCACGTCCTCACTGAAGTGCCCGGACGCGGTTCTGCGCCTGCTGCCACCTGGTATGTGGACGGTGGTCCGCAAAAAATTGGGGTAATTGCGTCGGTAACGAGGCCATTTTGTGGTGGTTGCGACCGCCTTCGACTCACAGCTGACGGGATGCTTCGCACCTGCCTTTTTTCCGACCGGGAAACCGACTTGGTGACGCCGCTGCGTAGCGGAGCTAGCGACCTCGAAATTGCCCAATTGATGGGGCTAGCAGTGCATGAAAAAGAACCCGGCCACCTGATCGGTAAAGCCGGGTTTAAGTTGCCAAAACGCGGCATGAGCGCGATCGGCGGCTAACTTTTATCCGCCTGCGAACGGCGGCAACACGTCGACCGTAATGCCATCAGTGAGCGCGGCGTCCTCGCCCAAATACTCGCCTTCAGCAAGGAAAGCGCACACGCTCAATGGCGCCGCCATATTTTGACCGTGGCGACACAGAATTTCGTTTTTTAGCGCGCCCAGGTTGGTGGTTGCGAAAGACTCTTCACTAGTGCCTGCGAGTTCAGCAATTCCAGCAAAGTAACGAACTTTTACCATTTATCCTCCCACGCTCAAAGATAGCATGAAGCGGCGAAAGCGCTTTTCCAGCAGAATTATTACGAGGACGCCAAGGACAGGCAAACATCCGCGGGCAAACTTCTGTACCCCATCTTTTGCAGACCTTAATCCGCTTTGTATCTACCCAAACCGTCAGCGCTGAGATGCCCCACCGATGCCTAGTACGAAAAACGTTGGAACATAGCCCCAATATTCCAATATGACTTAGTAGTAAAATCGGTCAGTCAGGATTGACTCAATAAATTCTTTGATTACAATAACAATTGTAAGGTTCTACTAAGCTAAGGGGACCGCAATGAAGCGAGCGGTTCCAGTCGATACGAAAGATAAACGCGCAAAAACTGATATTTCAGGTAACTATCCCCACCAATATCTGCACGCAAAAGTCACGTTCGCCTCCACCATCGGACGCGCCGTCATTTTTATTATTCTGGCAGTAGCGTGGGTTGGTGCCCCGTCACCCTTATCCTGGCTGCTCCGCCCCGTAGCGGTCATGATGGTAATAGAGTCAGTTGTCTTCGGTTTGTTGTACGCAAATGGGGCTTTCTATAAAATCAGCCTGATCGCTTACCGGCGTCTACATGTAGTTTGGTATTGCCTGCACGTGCTGACTTTTTGTTTGCTCCTCGGCGGAATCCTCCAAGCTACCATCTTTCAAGGGGCGCCAAACCTGATAACATTACTAAGTGATTATCCGCAGCTCATTGCCCCACTTCTCTACTATGGTCCCGCTGTAATTTTGATCCCGTTGATCAAACGGTCCGTTCCTGACTTCACCACCCAATTGGTTGCCTAAACCAGCCAGACGCGAATTGGCGAAGATCCGGTGTTAGGGTGGGGCGAATGTCCCACCCTACAATCGCCAATTCGACACTTTATACATTGCTTTCACGCACTTGGCGCAAAAAGTTTTCGAGGTCGCCAGGTCGGTCCACGTCTGCCACTTGCGTTTTATTCATACGCACGGGCAACAATTTAGCAGGCGCAAACAGATTTTTGGCGGCCACGCCCCGCCCATCCCCCAACTCACGTTGGCGCGCACGTAAAAAATCAAGGCGATAAATTGCCAGCAACCACTGCGGACGTTCCCCGTCCTCACTAGCACACACACCGTCGCAAGGCGGCAATTTTTCAGCGTGTTTCAAAAGCGCCGAAAGAACCGTAGCCGCACCCGGATGATCGCATGCCAACACCGCAACCTGCGCCGCGTCCTCGTCATTGCCGTCTGCGCGAGCTTGGTCAAGGGCGACCAGGCCAGCAAAAATGCCCGCCACCGGACCCCCACCAGGCGGATCTTCAGGCGCCGCCAACAACGAAACCCCAGTTTCTGCGCCCACCACCGCCACTTTTTCGGGGGGGGCCGCGATCGCGATGCGCGTAAACCCTAAGTTTGCCAGAGAACTCACGGTACGTCCCAGCAGCGTCTGTCCTTCCAGGCGCGCAAACGCTTTATCTGCGCCAAAACGAGAGGACTTTCCCCCCGCCAAAACGATGGCTTCAGTTGCGCTCAAAGGTGCCCGACCGTCCTCCGGTTTTGCGATCAACCTGCGCGTTTGCAATGTACGCTGCGCGATCAATGCCCTTAATCATGTCTATGGCAGTAAGGGCCGCGCAGGTCACCGCCGTGAGTGCTTCCATTTCGATACCAGTGCGGTCAGCGGTCTTCACGTGGGCGCGCAAACGGATTTCGTCCTCGCCGAGCTCAATGTCAACTTGAGCACCATGAATCGCAATGGGGTGCGCGAGCGGAATGATCTGGGGCGCCAACTTCGTGGCTTGTATGCCCGCCAAGCGAATTACCGCCAGTACGTCGCCTTTGCGGGCGGCGCCCGCCCGAATAGTGTCAATAGTTGCGCTCTGGCACTTCACAATTGCGGAAGCGCTGGCCTGGCGAACCGTGGGTTCTTTGGCGGAAATGTCCACCATCCACACCTCGCCCG
The DNA here is from genome assembly GCA_030528145.1 of Actinomycetaceae bacterium. Taxonomy (GTDB): domain Bacteria; phylum Actinomycetota; class Actinomycetes; order Actinomycetales; family Actinomycetaceae; genus Winkia. The sequence continues at coordinate 5,731 of JAUMZK010000007.1, read as the reverse complement.
CGTCAGATAAATGGGTCAGCTTCATCTATATCTCCATAATTTCGAGGACGTCGCCCACAGCTACGCACTCAATTTCTTCTGGTACTACCGCCAAATAATCTGCCCCCGCCAGCCGAGTCACCAGGTGCGAAGCCGAAGACAGACGCGAAACCGGCACTACCATGCCGCCTTCAAGCCGCGCTGGCACATACTGGCGTTTGCCCACCGGAGACTTCCACGCCGCCCCTGCGGGAGCGCGCTGACTGAGTCGAACCGGCACCTGCGCGCCCGCCAAGCGAGCCAAAAATTCGCGCCCATACACAAAGAAAGACACAAATGAAGCCACCGGATTTCCGGGAAATGCCAGGATAGGCGTGCCCGCAAAAACGGCGTACCCTTGGGGTTTGCCGGGCTGTTGGGCAACACGCAAGAAAGTTCCGCCACTGTCCTCTAACAGGTTCCGAACCACGTCGTGGTTTCCCACACTCACGCCCCCAGACAAGATGAACACATCATTTTCATCACTGGCTTCGGTGAGTAACACGCGCAAATGTGCCGGACTATCCACACTGGTCTGGTATCTGGTCACTTGGTAGCCGCCCTCGCTGGCTAAAGTGGTGAGCAACAGAGAATTTGACTCATAGATTTGCCCTGGTTTCAGGACAGTTCCGGGCGCAACCAGTTCATCGCCCGTGGCTATAACCCCCACTTTCAATTGGTGGTAGCAGTCAATTTCGGCAATTCCTACACTGGCAATTGCCGCCAGTTCGCGCGCCCCCAGGAACTCCCCCGCTGCCAATATGGTTTCGCCCGCGGTGGCGTCCTCGCCCGCTTTGCGAATATTATTTTTCGCGGGAGCCCGACATATTGTAACGGTTTTTCCGGCGGTTTGCGTAAGCTCACTTTGCACCACAGTATCGGCTCCAGCGGGAATTGGTGCGCCAGTCATTATGGCAACCGCCTGCCCCGGATTCACGCTCAGATGCAAGGAGGGACCCGCCGGCTGCTCCCCCACAATTTCCAAAGTGACTGGCAATTTTTCAAGGTCCGCGCCGCAAACCGCAAAACCGTCCATCGCCGAATTGTCAAAAACTGGGGTGCTCACCTGGGCGCGCACGGACGCCGCCAAAACACGCTTGTTAGCGGCAAAAACGGACACGCGTTCGCGGTCAGAGCGCACGAATTTTGCAGCCAAATCGCGCAACTGCTGTTGGTAGTCTTCAGTTGAAATTGGTTTTTGGTGATCTTTACGCATTATTTTTTCCTTCGATACGCCACGCCCGGTAGTGTCCGGAAAGCAGCGTCACTTTAGCGTATTTTACAAGTATTCTGCCAGCACGCACCGCCCGCGGACCGCTTTCGCAATAAACGAGCAAGTTTTTTTCGCCCAAAGCGCGGGCGGCGTCCTCGTCGATATCCCCCACTGGGACGTTTATCGCGCCAGGCAGGTGCCCCTCGGCATATTCTGAGGCGCTGCGCACGTCCAGAGGAGTGAACTCGCCCAAGCGGTCTTTGGCGTCGCGCACGGAAATTTCCGGAAATTCATCGTTCGCCCCGCATGTGTGCACCGACAGTGGCGGTGAAACCTGACCACCTTGGCGGCGGCGCAACGGAATTTTCGTAAACTCGGCGTTTAGGGCGTCTACCATGAGGACGGAGCCTGCCAGGGTTTTGCCGACGCCGGTCAATACTTTTATTGCTTCCATCGCCATCACGGTTCCGGCTTGTCCCACGAGGGCGCCGATCACGCCCGCTTCCCCACAAGAAGGGACCGTACCTTCAGGGGGAGCAGCAGGGAATAAATCGCGCAAAGTGGGGGTATCGTCCCCGTTCAAAAAGACTGATACCTGGGCATAGAACGTCAGCACCGAACCCCACACCAAGGGTTTTTGCAAGTTTTTGCACGTGTCGGCAACCAAGTACCGGGTAGGAAAATTGTCTGCCCCGTCAATAACCAGGTCTGCGCTGCCAACCAGCGCCACCGCGTTAGCGGCGTTTATGCGCCCTTCGATAGGCAGAATTTTTACATCCCCACCGCTCAAGTGGTCCAGACGATCTTTAGCAGATGCCACTTTGGCGCGCCCCACATCGGGCATGCCGTGAACAATCTGACGGTGCAAATTCGAGGGTGTCACGACATCGTCGTCAATAACGCTGATTGTGCCTACCCCAGCGGCCGTGAGATATTCCAACACTGGGGACCCTAACCCTCCGGCACCGATCACCAGCACGTGGGCGCGTGCGAGCTTATTTTGGGCTGCCTCCCCAAAGTTAGGCAACATTACTTGTCTTTGGTACTTGTTGAAATGCACGCTTCCAGCTTAGAAGAAAAAGTCGAACATCTCCTATGTAGAAGTAATTAAGCAATAAGTGCGTCACTTTCTGGTGTTTATCGCCGCATTTTCTGTGCTACACTCCTAGCTGTGTCACAGTTCCGAATTTCTGAGGTCGCCTCACTACTGGGGGTTAGTTCCGATACCGTCCGGAGGTGGGTACGGGGCGGCAAATTGAACTCCACCATTGACGCGACGCGGCACCAAGTAATTGCCGGAGCAGAACTGGCGGTCTTCGCAAAGAACCGGGTGGAAGCACAGCCTGCCCATTCAACCTCGGCGCGAAACCAATTGCGCGGACTGGTCACCGATATTCACAAAGACAGCGTAATGAGCCAAGTGGAAATGCATTGCGGACCGTTTCGCATAGTGTCATTAATGTCCACTGAAGCGCTGAAAGATCTGGGGCTGAAAGTGGGAGACCGCGCAGACGCCCTCGTGAAAGCTACTACCGTAATTGTCGAAAGGGTGTAAAATGCGCCGCCTGGTTCTCACTGCTTTAGTTAGCGCCCTCGTTCTAGGAGGGTGCGTCGGCAAAGCCACTGACAAAGTCGAAAAGAAAGTTCCTGAAGAAACCTTGCAGATTGTGGCGGCAGCCTCTCTGAAAGACGCATTTGCTGACATTGCGAGAGAATTTGAGAGGGAAAATCCGGGCGTCAAGGTAAGTAACGTTTTTGACGGTTCAACTACCTTAGTTCAACAACTCAGTGAAGGTTTCAAGGCCGACGTGTTCGCCTCAGCTGATAAGAAAAACATGGACAAAGCGGTTGAGAGGGGTTTGGTCGACGACACAGCCAGCCGAGTATTTGCCACTAACCAAATTACTGCTGCTGTTCCAGCCGCTAATCCAGGTCAGGTGAAGGGGCTTGTGGACCTTGCCAAGCGGGAATTAAAGGTCGTGGTGTGCGCACCGGAAGTTCCGTGCGGTAATTCCACCGGCAAAGTTCTGAAAAAAGCGGGTCTGCAGGTGACTCCGGTTTCCCAAGAGCAAAACGTAAAGGCTGTCAGCACAAAGTTGGCTAGTGGCGAGGCTGATGCAGGCTTCATCTACCGAACGGACGTAAAGGCTGCCAACGGCAAGATTACTGAAATTCCCACTGAAGTGGACGCCGACCTGCTTAACAAGTATCCCATCGCCGAACTGAAACAAGCCGAACACAAGAAGATCGCCCGGGCGTTCATCAAATTCGTAATCGGAGAAAAAGCCCAGAAAATCCTGCAAGGCTACGGTTTTGGAAAGCCATAAAACAATTCCCGCCTTAGTGCTTTTACTCGGTGGCGTCGCAGCATTGAGCATCGCGCTCCCCATTTTTGCGCTGCTGGCGCGTGCCGATTTGCAGGACGTGATAGCTGCATTGTCCACGCCGGGGGCACTGAGCGCGTTACGTTTATCCTTTGTGACCGCCAGCATTTCTACTGTCCTTTGCGTGCTGGTGGGCGTGCCTCTGGCAATATTTTTGACCGAGTATTCCGGCTTGCTTTCGCAAGTAGTGCGAGCGCTCGTAAACTTGCCATTAGTTATGCCACCTTTGGTGGGGGGATTGGCACTGCTGCTACTTTTGGGGCGCACAGGCGTGCTCGGCGGTTATTTTGCCGAACTTGGCATTTCTATCCCCTTCACCACGCCCGCAGTGGTCATCGCCCAAGTGTTTGTAGCGCTGCCCTTCATGGTCATTTCCGTGGAAGGCACACTGCGCGCACAGTCGCGTGGTTTCCGTGATGTTGCATCCAGCCTGGGTGCCTCCCCCACGCAAACCCTAATGCGTATCACCTTGCCCTTAGCACGTTCCGGAGTTTTCGCCGGTATAGTCCTAACTTTCGCCCGCGCTGTGGGGGAATTTGGGGCAACCGCCCTCTTTGCTGGCAATCGCGAAGGCGTTACCCAAACCATGCCTCTAGTTATTTACACTGCTTTTAACGGTGGCGGCGCGAACGTAAAAACCGCAATATCTTTGGCGTTACTGCTGCTATTCACAGCTTTCGCCGTCATGATATTCACCAAATCCTGGTATCCGCAAAGGTGACCATGCTGCAAACTCACGCACACGTAACGCGAGCAGATTTCGCCCTCGATGTGGAATGCGATTTTTACCCCGGCGAAGTAACTGCGATCATTGGTCCAAACGGTGCCGGAAAAACCACGCTAATTGAAACTGTGGCAGGATTGTTGCCTCCCTCGAAATCTCAGATCGTTTCGGCTGGGACGACGTTACAAAACGACGCCGAGGGTGTTTTCGTACCTCCGCACGCGCGCGCAGCCGCCCTGCTGCGCCAAACCCCGCTGCTTTTCCCGCACCTAACCGTATTTGAAAACATTGCTTTTGGCCCAAAGGTAGCCAGGCGTCCTCGCACAGAAATCAAAGCTGAAACCGAAAAATGGTTACGGGCGCTGACCTTGGAAGATTTTCGAGAACGCCGCCCCCACGAATTGTCCGGCGGTCAGGCCGGACGCGTGGCGTTGGCGCGGGCGTTGGCTTCACGCCCCAAAATTTTGCTTTTAGACGAGCCTACGGCGGCTTTCGACATCAATGTAGCCCGCGATTTTCGTCGACTACTGCGCCATCACGTGTCCGGATCGGAGATCATCACGATCATGGTCACACACGCCCTCGAAGATGTCGCTGAAGTGGCTGATAGAGTAGTCATCCTTGAAAACGGTCACATCACTGAAAGCGGGATGGCGTTGGAATGTTTACAACGCCCTCGATCGAAGTTCCTCGCTGACTTTTCGGGAACGAACCGCGTCCTGGGCGCGAGTGTCGGTGATTATTTTGATGTCGATGGCTTGCGCCTTCAACTTAGGTCAGCGGCACCTGTTGGTGCGCGTTTTGCCGCGATATCGCCATCGAAAGTGCATGTTGGGCGGACCGGACAGTGGGAAGCCGAAGTAGTGGCGGTGGCAGCGCGAGGACGAGGGTACGCTGTCACTTTATCTCGTCCCCACGGTCTGGTTGCGCAAGTATCGTGGGCAGATTTCGCGGATCTTCCCTTAGAAATTGGGAAAAAGGTAGGCGTGACAGTGAATGCAGTGGACGTCCACGCTTACACTTAGCAAGTAGATGCGTTTGCCGTCCACGGATGTCAAGGATGAAACTGGCTCAAAGACCAATATGCTCGTTTGTCTTCTCTAAGTGGCGTGGTCTAATTTTAACCGAAGGAATCTGCCGGTAAATGCGAAAACGCAGAAGTCGCCAAATCAGACGATGATCACATACGAAGCGTAAAGTTGATAAAAATCTTCGTAGGAGAAAATATGTGCATCAAAATAGTAGAGATAATCGGCTTTAATGGAATCATAAGCGCCTGCTTCTATTACCCGACTTGCGCGGTTTTAGGGTGTTAATGTGTTGAGTAGCTGCTGGGTGGAGGGTGGTATTTGCGGTGTGGCGGTGATTTCGTGTTTGCTAATTTCGGTGGTG
>JAUMZK010000016.1 GCA_030528145.1 Actinomycetaceae bacterium | reverse complement strand
CTCCATGCAGCTCCAGCAAAGTTTGCTGTATGTCCATTTGTGATGGAGTCTGAATGGCTCTAGTTATCGCGCCATTGTGCATAAAGATAACTTGATCCGCAGCAGCAGCCACCTCGATATCATGCGTTACTATTAGGACTGCAATCCCGACCTTAGCAAGCCCTTGAAATGTTTGTACAAGAGCAGATGTATTCACTGAGTCCAAAGCACCCGTCGGTTCGTCAGCAAGGATTACACTTGACCTAGCGTACAGTGCGCGAGCTACAGCCACACGCTGCTTCTCGCCTCCAGATAATCTGTCGACGCTCGACTTTTGATGTTTCGTGAGCCCCACTTTTTCTAGGACTGCTATTAGGGCAGCACGATCAACGGCACGTCCTAACAGTTGATTTACAAAAAGTATGTTTTCTTCAACCGTTAAGAAGTCGAGGAGGTTATATTCCTGGAAGACAAACGCCAGTCGTTCTCTAACAAAACGAGCACGTTTGTTCTCAGATAGAGAATATATATCCACACCGTCGAGAATTACTGTCCCACTATCAGGCTTATCAAGCCCACCAAGGCACTGAAGGAGTGAAGACTTACCAGCGCCACTTGATCCCACTATCGCTGAGAAAGATCCAATATTAAGTTGTACAGTACAATTGTTGAGAATTTGCGTAGGTTGAGGAGTACGCACGTGCTTAGAGACACTTATTGCTTGTATTACCATGATTTCTCTCCAATACAGACATGCGGGGAGAGGTCCCCGACAGGAGACCCCTCACCCCGCCCGCCCCATTAACGCGGCGCATACTTTAGCAGTTGCCAAAGGTCAGCGCGCTAGGTCAGCCCGGGCACGGCGGGATTACGCTGAGCGTGCTGACGCGCGCATCATCGAAATCCTGCTCGGCACCTGCGACGATTTGCAGTTCCAGGATATTCGCCATCTCAACCACCTCTTTTCCATGGAAGACCGATCATTGGAAACGCGGGGATTGTTCCCCTTAGCGACAAGAGGGCTGAAATGACACCAGTCCCGCCTGTCAGGAAGTCGTGTGAGATACGAAGCGTTTGATTACCACGTATTGACGCTCCGCCGTTTGACTCCCTTAGCATGTGGAGACTCAAAGAACACAAGTGTTCATCAATCACAATTTGATCGACGTCGGTTTGGGCGATGCTACCGTAGTACGCTAGGAAACCTGCTAGCCCGTAGGCATATCCTGCTTGCCCATATTGATAGTATGTAGAAGCTTTATGTATGTCCGAAAGCAGCCTATTTAGTAGTTCATCATCGCGATGTTTGAGAAACTCGCGAATCACATATCCGACAAATACCGAACCAACTCCCAGGTATGGGAGCGTACGCCAGTTTTCATCGTACTCGAGAGTATCGTTAATTGTTTTGCCACAGTGCCTGAGATCAAGTGCGATCGCACGCCGAGCGAAATCCAGGAAGGTATAATCCCCGAGTGACTCATAGCAGTAAACCCAAAACAGTGCAGCTGGACTCCAGCCATACAAAAGGCCTACCTGATGGCGGTCGGCTTTCTTTTCCGCCTCAATTAAGAGCTGTCGCAATGAGTGGTCTACTGATGCTATTAGCTCAAAGTCGGGGTTCTCACACGTGAATTGATATAACCCAACTCCACTAAGGCCACTAAAGTAGGAATGGTCATCGATTGGCAAAGGCAGCTCAATTTCCTGAACCTTTTTCACAAGTTCAGTCATGTGGGCCTGCCGGAGTCCGTACAAGACTCCTTCCTTTCCAGATAACCCGGAGCCAGTTATTTCACCAAGGTTGCTCTTGAAATACTGTTCGGATTGAGCCATTAATTCCGCACTTATTGGAATATTGGCGGAAGACAAGACGCCGAGGGCACCCGCCAGACCAAACGGATATCCGATACGGTTCATTTTGGCGTTTTGTTTAAAAAGTTGGATATCTCTAGGAAGCACAGGGTCAGACCTAAAGTTCAACTGGTCAAGTGTTCCACGAGCGAGAATCTGTATGTAATGATCAATTAGCTGATCCCTATTTTTGCCTTCAATATCAAAGATATCGGGTGTTAGGACATCTAACGATCCCTTGAAGGCCTGTGAAGCGGAGTTGAGAAGTTTACGTTCAATTCCTAACTTAGACGCTCCAAAATCGACGAGCTGTGGAACTTTATACTCATTTCCTTGGTCAATTAGCATCGCCTGTGGGAATATCATGTCCAACAGGAGAACGCTGAAGCTCCATTTTTCCGCTTCCTCCCCCTTCAATTGGGGAGGCGGAACAAATCCCGGAGCCCCTTGCCTTCCACTATCCGCGGTATCTTCAAGCCGCCGAGCAAACTCCCAATCGATAAAAATTGGCTTACCGTCTAGATTGCGAACAATGATATTTTTCGGATGAATATCCCCTACTAGCCAACCTCTTTCATGGAAGGCATCCAAAGCTTCGCCCAGTGAGGTGGTCATATCACCAAACCAGCGCTTGTATGATTCACTGTTTAGATTCCAAGGGTACGGTTTGAGTATGGGGGTGTGAGCCATGAACGACCGCTTCAGATCAAGACCCTCAATATACTCCGTGACCATAAAGTGATGTTCCCAGGCGGTTAGCTCACCATAAAGCTGGGGAACGTAATCAAGTCCCTGCAACTCCTTAAGAACCTTGGCTTCATGACGCAATCTATCTACGGCGTCTCTGCCCTCAGCATCAATTGCAGCAAATGGGCGAGCCTCTTTCAAAACAACTTTGGTCCCAGCTGGACAGTACTCATCTGTCGCAGTCTCTGCTAGGTAAACTCCACCCCCGTTCGAAAAGTGAAGTGCATTTTGGATCTTGAATGGAAAAACACCTTCAGCTGTATTATGTTTTTCGTTCTCCTGAATGAATGAAGGCACTTCCACCCATGCTGGGACTGAATAAACTGGTCGCCTAACATCTTCAACTAGTGAATTATCGGGCGTACGCAGCACAGAGGCATACTTGGAACCCAATGGCGCAGGTCGGAATGCACCGTAACGGTAGTAAAGATTTGTTTGACCCCAACGATGGTCTGTTAAAATATAGGGCCCAGGCTCATTTTGAAGCCTAAGTTCGAGATCCAACAGGCACCGTTCAAACTGTTCACAGGACAACGGATACAGTGTAATAAACTTTCCAGCGCTCGCACGATCTGCATACTTACTGTTTTGAGAATCGAAGTGAGCGATAGTCTTCAAGAATTTGAAGGGCACCTTAGATTCACAGCAATAGTCCGCGACTTCCCTCAGTACAGATGCCGCACGATCACGCACGGATGAAACGTGAATCTTCCATCCTTGGTTTGGCAATTCACAGCCTTGCGGCACAACCATAGTCCAGAATTCGTTGTCCTCTAAAAGCCACTCGTCCGAAGAGAAAACTCCGGCAATCTCTTCATCAAATCGAGCCGATTTGATGAAGACTGTAGGCAGGCAGTAATATTTGCTATCTGGCGAACAGTATCGAATGTATTCGACATCGATCGGCATAGCCTGCCTCCCCTTCTAAATCTATGGTTATAGTCGTGCACTTCGACCTCCCACAAAACAGTTTCTGAGGCAAATTTTGTTCGCTTTTCAATCGCTACCAGCAATTTTGCTCATACTTGTTCATTGCAAGTTTCCCCTAACACTCCAAAAAAGTCAACACTCAGAGCCCGTAATTACTGGTTGCCGACTGAACCTTTGACCTAAGTGCAACGTGAATGGGATCCCGACTTCGCAAAATAACTGTCTACCAGCAGCAATGAAGCAAAATTGCAGTCCTTAACGGTTTAGAGGGTCTTAAGGTCGATCATAATCAAACTCACCATCGGGGGTGTGATCTACTCTCCGACACCCAGACTGCCCCCGTATACATGCCTGGACCGTCAATCGCCCGGATCCTCAACCTGGCCCTCAACGCGCTGTCTAGCGTCCTGAAGCACCTGGACGAGGGTCCAACAGCTCTGGAGGGCAGGCCCGTCTACATGCCTGGGCTCGCACGAAGTCAAGGCTGTGCGTACGCCAAATGTGGTTGTCAAGTTTTTACCCCCCCATCGGCTTGGTGTGGGGCTGATGGGGGTTCGGGGAGTTAAGCACGGTAAAAACCGGCCAATCGTGCAGGTTGACGGTGGTTTCTGTGAGGTGTGATCCCATGCAGCTTGCAAACCTAAGGTAGTGAAACCTTTACATGCAGCACTTAAGCCAAACCTTTTGACGCTAGGCCATACTTTTTGACGCTTCCTGCCTCGACGCACCGAGCGAGCCCCTGAGTCACCCCTCCGAAGCGCCGATCAGCTACCGCCAGAGGTCTCTCCCCAGCTCCACACGCCCGGACCCAGCACCCCGAAAACCGCCCCAGAACAATGAAAACGCCACCCCGGACACTTCCCGACCGGGCAGGGAAACCTTGTATCCAGAGTGACGTTCTTTTGGAGCCACCTGAGAGAATCGAACTCTCGACCTATTCATTACGAGTGAATCGCTCTGCCGACTGAGCTAAGGTGGCGACCCTCCAAGGGTAGCGGAAAATAAGGGCGCAAACCAACTCATTGGGGCGTACACCTGCGCAATTTTTGTCACAGCTATGGGGTGAGGACGCCATCAAAATCCCGCTCAGTCCTTCGGTGTGGGTGCCGCTATCTGAGGCAGTATGGGCACAGTCGTGCCTGTCGCTATTAGTGGTACCGAAATGTGCAAGCTTGCGTTGCTGGTCAAACGTTTTGGCACTCCCTAAACGTCCTCTTGAAACCGTCTTTAAATAGGCTGAAATTAACCTACGCGAAGGCTGAAATTTTCGTTATTGCCAAATTAGGGAACCCGAAATATACTGTTCGCATGACCGAAAAAAATAAAGTTATACGTGCTTTGGTTGTTGGCGCCGCCATGCTGGCAACCGTCCTCGCCGGCTGTGGTAAAGGAACCGCCGCCGTCGAGCATAAAAAGCCACAGGTGCTCACCACCTTCACTGTTATTGCAGATATGGCAAAGAATGTTGCTGGCGACCGTCTGGACGTTAGCTCCATTACTAAACCGGACGCGGAAATACACGATTACCAGCCAACTCCAGAGGATATTAAGCGCGCGGAAGGCGCCGACCTCATTTTGAATAACGGGTTAGGGCTGGAACGTTGGTTCCAGAAGTTTGTGTCCAACACGAAAGCGAAGACCGCTGACTTGTCCGAGGGCGTCACTCCTATTCCAATTGCCGAGGGCGACTACAAGGGCAAGCCAAACCCGCACGCGTGGATGTCCCCGGACGCAGGCGTCAAGTACGTGAACAATATTGTTAAAGCGTTCTCCGCCCTCGACCCGGATGGGAAAGCGCAATACGAGGCGAACGGACGCAAATACGCTGCCGAAATCGAAAAAGTCGGCAAGGAAATGGAAGGTGAACTGGAGAAACTGCCCAAAGACCAGCGCGCTCTAGTTACCTGTGAAGGGGCATTCAGCTACTTGGCTCGCGACACTGGTTTACAAGAAAAGTACCTGTGGGGCGTGAACGCCGAGGGCGCCCTCACCCCAGCTCGCGTCGCAGACGTGGAAAACTTCGTGAAAACTAACAAGGTTCCCGCAGTATTCTGCGAATCTACCGTAGGCGACAAGATGAAGCCCGTCGTTCAATCCACTGGTGCTAAGTTTGGTGGCACTTTGTACGTGGACTCGCTATCTGGTCCTGACGGGGACGTTCCTACCTACTTGGATCTGCTTCGCTACGATGCCAACCTGATCACTAAAGGGCTGACCAGTAAGTAATGACCACTACGACCACTCACCTCAATGAGTTAGTGGGGACGGAGGTTCTTCCTGCAGAGCAAGCCGTCCTCACCGTAAGGGATCTGCGGGTCTCTTACGGTCCGGTGCGGGCGCTTACGGGCGCCTCCTTGGGAGTTAGCGCCGGAACAATAATGGCTATCGTTGGTATGAACGGGTCCGGGAAGTCCACATTCTTCAACGCCATAATGGGTCGTGTCCCAACAGAAAACGGCGAAATAACGGTGTGCGGCAAAAGTGCGCCGTATGCCCGCCGGGCAGGACTGGTCGGGTACGTTCCCCAAAACGACGGTATTGACAAAAACTTCCCAATAACCGTGCGCGAAGTAGTGATGATGGGACGCTACGGAAAAATGAACTGGACCCGCCGCCCTCGGAAAGAAGACGAGGACGCCACTACCGCAGCACTGGAAATGGTCGGACTCACTAACTTGGCAGACCGACCAATCGGCGCTCTCTCTGGGGGACAACGCAAACGCGCGTTTGTTGCCCGCGCGCTCGCCCAAGGAGCCCGCGTAATGCTGTTAGACGAACCGTTCGCGGGCGTGGATTTCACGTCCGAACGGGTAATCGTGGAACTACTGAAAAAAATGGCAAAAAACGGCACTTCACTGTTGGTATCCACGCACGACCTGGCCTCAATACCCCGTTTCGCTGACGAAGTCGCCCTGCTGAACCGGAAAGTGCATTTGGTGGCAGACCCCCAAACCGCCCTCCAGGACGATAACTTAGTCAAAGCATTTAGTGAGGGCGCATGAGCGGCATAAGCAACTGGCTGTGGGTAGTTTTTGGGGAAATGTGGACCCACCACTTCATGGTTCGCGGATTCACCGTAACCATGTTGGCGGCGGTGGTGTGTGCGCTGATGTCTTGCTGGTTGGTACTGGTGGGATGGTCGCTGATGGGTGACGCGCTGTCGCACGCTGTCGTCCCCGGTATTGTGCTCGCCTATATTGTGGGCATGCCGTTCTCGGTGGGGGCCTTCATCGCGGCACTGCTGTGTGTGGGGCTTATTGGCGGGATTAAACATTCCTCCAAAATTAAGGAAGACACTGCGATGGGCGTGGTATTTACGACCATGCTGGCGGTAGGACTGACCTTAATATCAGTATTTCCCAGTAACATTGACTTGCAACACATTCTGTTCGGTGACCTGCTCGGAATTACGAACGAAGATATGGTGCAGGTACTGATACTGGCCCCAATTGCCGGCATCGTAGTGTGGTTAAAGCGGCGAGACCTCACACTTTTCGCATTCGACCCGGCGCACGCCAGCACTATTGGGCTGTCCACCCGAAGGCTGTCGGCACTGCTGCTCACCTGTCTGGCAATAACTGTCGTGGTCGCAATGCAAGCCGTGGGTATGATCCTGATAGTCGCCCTCCTGATAATCCCCGGCGCCACCGCCTACCTACTAACCGACCGGTTCACGACTATGCTGTGGGTGTCCCCACTGGTGTCCGCAATATGCGTAACCATTGGAATTTACCTATCGTACTGGTTCGATATGGCTTCAGGCGCTACCGTGGTGACCATCAGTGGTTTGGCGTTCGCATTGGTGTACCTGTTCTCCCGGCGGGGGATTCGCGCTCATAAGGAAGGAAATAAAGACCTTGTCACCGCGCTCAGTGGTGATAACGGCCAGGCTAGGGGGTAGTTGCTGGCCTGGAGGGGCGGGACGTTTTGAGGTGGCGTCCCGCCCCATTTTTTATGCGGCAAGAACGGCGATTACCCGGCTTAGCGGACAGAAGTTATTGGTTTTGTTGGCGTTTTTCGTTGTTATAGCAACGAAAAATCGGTGTTGAAAATGGTTTCATACTGGAGTGTGTGAAACTAAGAAAAAAGTACTACCCGCAATGTGCGCGCCCGATGGTGAAAAATGGCAAAGACAAACGGAGCACACCCGGACGGTGGCTTTGTAAGCAATGCGGTGTTAGCGGGTGAAGAAAAAACGATACCTCTGCCCGCGAATTCGCCTTGTTTTTAGATTGGTTGTTAGGGCGCCTGATACAGCGAGATCTACCCGGAAAGTGCAGGTCTTTTAGGCGAAAAATAGCCCCATTTTGGCAGGTATGGAGTATCATGGGATTAATCGTTCAGCCCGCCTCAACTGTATGGTTGGGAGTGGGCTGGATCTCTGTTTAGACGCGGGGGCATGGTGCCAGAGCGGCAGGTTAAGCAAGCGACTTCGGTTGCAGAGCAGATTGAGATTCTGCGTGCTCGTGGCATGAACGTTGATGAACCACAAGCTGTGCAATGGTTGACAAATGTGGGCTACTATCGTCTTTCGGCTTACTGGTATCCAGCTCGGCTTATCGGTGATACTGGCGGGCGTGGCGATACTTTAACTGCTGATATTTCTTTTGCTGATGCGGCGAATCTTTACGAGGCTGACCGTAAATTGCGAACCCTTATTTACGACGGTTTGGAGCGTATCGAAGTTGCTCTCAGGGCGCGATTGAGTGCTCAAATTTGCTCTGAGGATCCACTTCGGTATCAAAAGCGTGAAGCTTTTCGCCAAGATTTTAACCACACGCAGTGGTTGGCTACGGTCAACAAGCGTATTAGCAGGGCGATGGTTCGTAGTGAGTCTATTCGTCATTACGCCCGTGATTACGATGGCTACTATCCGTTTTGGGTGATTGCTGAAGTGCTTGATTTTTCAGATGTTTCACGTATGTTTGAAGGCTTGCTGGTTCAAGACCAAAACGCTATAGCTAACAGTTTGAATGTGGTTCCAGATTTAGGTGCGTTGAGTCGTAAACAGCGACGCAAGACGGTTAGCGAGTCTCCTCTGGTGCGCTGGTTTGAGCAATTGACAGTGCTACGGAATATGTGTGCTCATCATGCGCGAGTGTGGAATAAGTCATTTGCTCCTGCTTCCACGGTCGCATTACGAACAATCCCCGAACTTTCTTCTCTTCCTGAAGGACAAAGTGGGAAAGTGTGTGGAGCATTAAAAGTGATGTCTTATCTGCTTTGCACTATTTCTCCAGGCACTGTGTGGCCGTCGAGAATAGCCACTCTTATGAAAGAAAGCTTCTTCCCAAACCCGATGGTGACTCGAACTGCTCTCGGAGCCTCAGCAGACTGGGACGGCGTCCTTTAATCCTTAATATAGAAATCGCATTTGTAACCATCCGCGTCTATAGGTAAGCCGGTAGTCCACGGCGGGGGCTGATTCATGAGCGCGCATATATCTGCTTAGCGGACAGAAGTTATTGGTTTTGTTGGCGTTTTTCGTTGTTATAGCAACGAAAAGTCGGTGTTGAAAATGGTTTCATACTGGAGTGTGTGAAACTAAGAAAAAAGTACTGCCCGCAATGTGCGCGCCCGATGGTGAAAAATGGCAAAGACAAACGGTGCACACCCGGACGGTGGCGCCTCCATCCAATGACACGAACTACACACCACCACCGCCTACCAACCCAACTGCTAAAATCCAAAATCAATAACTTTTGTCCGCTAAGCCTAAAATGGAGGCATGATCGTCCTTACCATTGCCGTCGGTGTGGTGGTTGGCTTGGTCGTAGGCGCACTGGGTGCGGGCGGAGGCATTCTGTCGGTTCCCATCTTGGTGTTTTTGTTGAGTCAGGACCCGCACGCGGCTACTGCCGAATCACTGCTGATCGTGCTGGTAACAGCCGTGGTGTCGCTGGTCTTTCGGGCGTGCCGCGAAAAGGTGGCTTACCGTGAGGGCGTCCTCTTTGGCGGGCTTTCTGTGGTCGGCTCTGTTTTGGGGGCGAGGGCGACAGGTTACGTTTCACCCGCTACGTTGCTGCTGATGTTTTCCGCCCTCTTGGTGGGGGTATCCGTTCTTATGGGGGCGCGTGCAGTGGGGCAGTGGCGTAATTATTGGACACATTTCGAGGGCGAAATTGTGCGGGGAAACGCCCAGGAAACTACGCAGAAGTCCACGTCAATAAGGGCTGCGTCAAAGCAGCGCGCACCGCAATGGCTGCCCTTACTGCTATTAGCCACTGTGTGCGGGTTGATGACCGGATTTTTCGGTGTGGGCGGCGGGTTTATTGTGGTCCCGTTGCTGGTCTTGGCACTAAAAATGCCGATAAAGCAGGCGGCATCCACTTCCCTGGTGGTAATGATAATTGCCAGTATCGCAGGGCTGGCAGGGCGATTCGACATGTGGTCGCAAATTGATGGCGGAGTAGTCGCAATGTTTACTTTAGGTTCTGCCGTGGGCGGGGCTGCGGGGGCGCCGCTTTCGCGGCGCGCCCGCGACTACCAGTTGACCGCCGTGTTTGCTGCGCTTTTGGCAGTCGTTGCGATTTTTACTGCAATGCGCACCCTAATTTAGGCAAGCTGTCGCACCGGGCGACCCCCACTAAAGTGCTTTGATTATTGCTTCCACTGATTCTTTAGCGTCCCCCAACAGCATGTCCGTGTTTTCCCCGTAAAACAGCGGGTTTTGCACACCCGCATACCCGGCACCCAGGGAACGTTTGAACACGATAACCCGCCCGGCTTCCCAAACTTTCAGCACGGGCATACCCGCGATAGGGGATCCGGGTTCCTCGGCGATGGGGTTAACCGTGTCGTTAGCCCCGATAACCAACACCACATCGACCTCGGAAAAATCGTCGTTCACTTCGTCCATTTCGAGGACGATGTCGTAAGGTACTTTCGCTTCAGCCAACAGCACGTTCATGTGTCCTGGCAGACGCCCGGCCACCGGGTGAATACCGAACGTTACGTCCACACCCATGTCGCGTAGTTTGCGGGTGAGGTCGGCTACCGGGTATTGGGCTTTGGCAACAGCCATACCGTACCCCGGAGTAATCATCACTTTGCGTGCGGATTTCAAGAGTGCGGCCGCGTCGACCGCAGTAATTTCGGTGTGCTCACCGTAGTCTTTGGCGTCCGTCGAAGTGGCTCCGTCGGATCCGAACCCGCCCAGGATTACCGAAATGAATGACCGGTTCATCGCCTGGCACATGATATAGGACAGGTATGCACCGGAGGAACCGACCAGGGAGCCGGTAATAATCAACAGTGGGTTTTGCAGCATGAACCCAGCTGCAGCCGCCGCCCACCCCGAATAGCTATTCAACATGGACACCACCACGGGCATGTCGCCACCGCCAATGGCGGCGACCAAGTGCAATCCCAGCGCCAGCGCCAAAACGGTCATGGCTATAAGGGCTAGCCAGGTAGCCCAGGGAGCTTCGGTGCTCACAAACCACACCAGCAGCACCGCAGAAAGCACGATAACTGCCAGGTTCAACCAGTTCCGTCCGGGTAGGGTCAGTGGCGCACCCTTAATTTTGGCAGATAATTTTAGGTAAGCGATTATGGAACCGGTGAAGGTTACCGCCCCAATAAATACCCCCAAAAAGACTTCTGCCAAGTGGAAGCCCATCATGTCGGCGGTGACGTCGCCAGGGTGAATAAACGAGTTGTATCCGATCAAGACTGCTGCCAGACCGACGAAACTATGCAGCATTGCGATCAATTCGGGCATGCCCGTCATTTCGACTTTGCGGGCCTTGCTTACCCCGATTACGGCACCTGCGGACATAGCGAGGGCGATCAGGATGAAGGTCACCAGTGCCGAGTGGTAGTGGAGGGGATCCACCGCAGATTGCACTAAGGCTTTGGCAATGGTGGCCACCAACGCGATCGCCATGCCCCCCACCCCGAACCAGTTTCCGCGTCCGGCGCTTTCTTGGCGGGACAGCCCGGCCAGCGCGGCAATAAACAGCAGTGCTGCCACCAAATATGCCAGGTTACACACGCGTCCGGTCCACAGTTCAATGTTTGACGAGGACGCCTCTACAGCAACGTTTAGCAGGTACATTTAGTCCTCCTTTTTGAACATGTCGAGCATCCGGTGGGTTACAAAGAAGCCCCCGAAAATGTTGATGGATGCGACCACGATGGCTATGAAAGACAGCGCGGTCACTGCCAGGTTGTTGGAACCGACCTGCAGTATTGCGCCCACCAAAATAATGCCGGAAATGGCGTTTGTTTCGGACATTAGGGGGGTGTGGAGGCTGTGCGTAACCGCAGTAATCACGTAGAAGCCGACGACTATTGCCAACATCAGTACCATGTATTCGGCGCTGACGGCAGCGGGGCTGACCAGCACTAATGCGACGCCCAACAGGACGCCTACAGCTTTCCACAGGAATTGGGTGCGCCTACGTTTTGCCGCTTGGGTAGCCTCTTGGGCGGCTTTAGCAGCGACCTTGGCAGGGTCTTCTTTCGAGGGCGCCGGTGTGCTGGAAACTTTTACTGGCGGTGGCGGCCACAACACCGAGGTTCCCTGGGGACTGGCATGTGTAACGGTGATGGCGCGGACTATTTCGTCCTCGAAATTCAGGTGTGCCACTCCGTCTTTACCGGGAGTGAGCAGTTTGAACAGGTTGACAATATTTTGCCCGTATAGTTGGCTGGCGGTGGCAGGCAGGCGTCCGGCGAGGTCGGTGTAACCGATTATTTTCACGCCTCCGTCGGTGGTGACTACTTTGCCGGGATGGGTCAGTTCACAGTTTCCGCCCCCAGCGGCTGCCATATCGACTATTACCGAGCCGGGTTTCATGGCCGCCACGTCGGCTGCGGTCAGCAGTACGGGGGACCTGCGCCCAGGAATGTTAGCGGTGGTGATGACAATATCGGCGGCTGCGCACTGTTCACTGTATAGGCGCGCGGCTGCTTGCGCCTGGGCCGCGGTCATTTCTTTGGCGTAGCCGTCCTCGGATTTTTCGGTGGTGGCGGGAATAGGAACGAATTGGGCGCCCATGGATTCGACTTGTTCGGCAGTTTCGGGGCGTAAATCGGTGGCTTTGACTACCGCCCCCATAGAGTTAGCGGTGCCGATGGCGGCTAGTCCAGCTACCCCTGCACCGATCACGTACACGGTGGCAGGCGGCATTTTTCCGGCAGCCGTGACTTGTCCGGTGAACAGCCGCCCAAACGCACCCGCTGCCTCAATTACCGCCCGGTAACCAGCAATATTTGCCATAGAGGACAGCACGTCTAGGCTCTGCGCCCGCGAAATGCGGGGAACCGCATCCATTGCCAGGCCGGTCAAATTGTCCTCAACTAGTTGTTCTATTACTTCAGGGTGTCGCCCTGGCGCCATGCGACTAATCAGGGTGGCGCCGGTGCGCATCTGCTGGCGTTTTGACCGCGGCGGGGTATCTAAAGTAGTAACAATGTCAGCCTCCCAGACGTCCTCGCCCACAATGTCCGCCCCAGCGTCCGCGTACTGCGAATCTGGATAGGACGCAGCCTGCCCAGCACCGGCCTGTACCGTCACTTGGTAACCCAGTTTTATTAGCTTTTTTACCGTGTCAGGGGTAGCAGAAACCAGCACTTGCCCCGGCGGTTCTAAAGGAACGCCTATTTTCATTTTTGCTCCTTTTGTGAAATTGTCTTATTTCCACCATAGCGGTGCTGTTCCAGAATTGGTCGCGCGACCGTCCTAGAAACGTAGTTTTTCGCATTTGTACTGCCCAAATGATGCTAAGTTGGCGCGTTTACATGACGAAACAAAACTCCCATACGGCGTGCAGAGCGATGGCAGGCCACAAATGCCCGGTAGTCACGCGCAGCGCGTACAAGCCCAGACCGCTGAAAAACGCAAAAAGAGTGTGTACGGCCGTGTCTGTAAATGTGGCCCCCAACAGCCCTAAACCGCCCGCCCACAGCGTGTACAAAATGGTCACAATAAGGGCGGCTAACCACTCGTGGTGGGTAATGTCGCGAATCATCGCCAACAGGAGTCCGCGAAATAGCAGTTCCGTACTGAATGCAATCGCACTAATTCCCAGTGCGGCAGTAAGTAAGTACGAGGACGCATGCTGGGTAAAAGATGTTGTTGTGTGAATAATGACTACGCTGGCTACCAACAGGAATGCGGTTGTCAGCCACCGGGTAAATGGCGGAATCGAGCGGCGTGGCGGCACCGGAATTGGGTCGGGGGACAAAGACAGCTCCGCGAATGCGCGCGAATTTACGTGTTCGTCCAGCTCTATGGGGTCGTTTGGTGGACGCGCCGCACTCGCCCTGGCTGCCTGCAAAGACGGTTCCACCCAGATGGTGCTGGCGTACCCGAAACGCATAATTAACGTGACGGTAAAAGCCAGCACCCCAATTTGTGGCAGCAAGATTTCCGAACACACGTTAGGCAATTGTCGTAACGCCATAGGGTAGCCGGTAATGCCAGTAAAACCAGCCCCCAGCCGGTTCAGCGCAATGCGCACCGCATACGCCGTAACAAAAACTGCGCCGATGCGCAAAATGTCCCAAATATCGGTGCGCCAGGGCTTTTTCACGCAACCATCCTACTGCACATGCGCGCCGAGGAGTCAGAGAGTTTTGCGCAAACTTGCGGTTAGGTTCCAGTTCTAGTGCGGTTTACTTGCGGCGTTGCAACAACAACCCAATAAATGCCGCCAACGCTACCACCCCAACCAAAGTCAACCAGTTAGGAATTTGCGACCCCAAATTAATGAACTGTTGTTCAATGTTTTGGAAGGAGGCTGTGCTTAAAATGGGCAGACTGCCGGGCGTACCAAACGCCACTAAAACGATGCCCAATACGAAAAAGATTCCGCCACCTAGCAGGTTTCCAACCGTGGTTTTTCGTCCCAGGAATTTTGTGGGTCGAGGACGCAGCCACCGCTTTTTCCCAAGGTCCAGTTGGTTCCACAGTGTTGCCAACACCGCTACAGGAGTGAACATGCCAAAGGCGTAAAGTGCCATAGCCAGACCGCCTAGCAGCGACTTTCCCGTAACCAAGGATAACCCCAGCACAGACCCCAAAATGGGACCAGAACAGCCCACGCCAGCCAGACCAAAAGTGACGCCTAACAGGAAAGTTGCGAAGGCGACCTCGGACTTAGATTGGCGCCCAGAACTGGCAGGCAAAGGCAGACGCGAAAGCCGCACGAAATGCGGGCTGGGAAGGGCAAAGATCTGCCACAAACCCAAAACCGCCACAAAAATTCCCACCGCCACTGTAATGGTTTGCTTGTTCGCAAACAAAAAGGCACTCAAAGCCGAAGCTGCGAACCCTAATGGCACCAACGAAACCAGTAAACCTGCCAGAAAGTAAAGGCTCTGCCGAGCCATCGCCCTTGGGGTGGAAAACGCGTAAGCGAAAAATGCTGGCAGTAATGTTGCCCCACACGGAGCCAAAATTGTCAGTAAACCCCCCAAATAGGCGGCAATAAAAGGTAAATGCATAATTTAGGGCACCTTGTCGCTGCCGGTTTTATCTACGAGTGCCTGGCGGATAGTTGCCAAAAACACTTGCGGGGGGAGCGCTCCGGACACGTAATAGTCGTTTATGAAGAAAGTGGGGGTGCCGTTAATGCCCAGGGCTTGAGCGTGGGAGGTTTCGTCCTCGACCATTTTTGCAACCGTCTTATCTGACAAGTCGGCGGCAAACTTATTCATGTCGGGAACGCCCGCTTCTTGGGCGGTCTTCTTCACCAATTCGGGGTCCCAATTAGGGTGTTCCCCATTTGCAGACTTGGCGTAAGCAGCCTTGTGAAATTCCCAGAATTTGCCCTGCCTAGCTGCCGCGACTCCACCGATAGCGGCATGTTCGGAATGCAGCTGGCGGAAGAAAGACAGATCGCGCCATTCAATGCGCAACACGCCCGCATCGATTAGTGGTTGCAAGTGGTCAATGGTTTGATCCTTCGCTCGCGCACACATGGGGCATGAAAAATCCCCGAACTCAATCATGGTTATCGGGGCGTCAGTTTTCCCTTTAGCACGCGGATCGTCAGCCTTGCGTTTTGCTTCGGCAGCAATAGTTTTTTGGCTGGTCGAGTCCGTGACTTTAGTGGCGACCTCGCCATTTTTGCCAAAATCTAAAAGTCCCTGGGCAGTGGTAGGTAACTTTGCGTCCGCACTGGGCTCACCACTTTGACTGCTTTCCGCATTAGGAGCCGCGCTTTCGGCTTTATCAAAGTGCTTTCCGCCTACCAGCAGCCCAATAATGACGCCGACAAACAGCAGCAAAAACGCGCCTAAGGCAATGACTACAGTGTTACGAGTGCTTCCCGCTTTCATGCCTGTCCTCCCAGATATAATCCTTTAGGCATTGTAAGCATTGTAAGTGATTAGAACCTAACCTGGGGACGTCAGACCCGGTTTTTACGTTCCAAATCCTTTAGTGTGAGCCACCCCAACAATGCTGGTAACCAGTAGGTCAGTAAACGGTAAAGCAAGGTTGTGGACAAAGCAATTCCTGTGGGAATACCAAAAACATTCAAAGTGCCAGTAAGGGCTGCCTCAGTGGGCCCCAAACCGCCAGGGGTGGGAATTGCCGCACCAATGGTGTTCCCAGTCAGAAAACCCACCGCAATTTTTGTAAACGGCAGGTGGTATCCGAACGCTTCGAGCGATGCGGCAAAAGTCAAAATATAACCCAAAGTGTGCAGCAAGACGCAGCCAATACTGGTTGCCAAACGGCGCGGATTTGCCATAACCCACAAAAAACGCGGACGGGCACGTTCAAACCACCGTTTTACCAAGGCAGGCAACTGTTTGCGGGTAGCAGGAATAATCGCGATAACGGCAATAGTTGCCGCCAACGCCGTCAAAATTAGGGTGAGCATACGGGAAGGCAACCGAATATTTTCGCCAAGCCCGGTGGTGACTACCATAATTACGAACAGCAGCGAGGACACCGCCACCTGCAGAATTTGGGTAAGCGCCACCGTGGCCGTACTTTCTGCGGGTTTAATTCCTGACTTTTGCAAGTACCGCAAATTCAGGGCGGCCGGGCCAATACCCGCCGGGGTCACAATGCCCAGCACGCTGGCCGCCACCTGGACTTGCAAAGTACGTCCATACTGCAGTGGTTCTGGGGTAAGCAACTGTAACAGCCAGGCGGCCGCCAAGTAGGTGGTAAAACTACACAGTGCTGCCACCAAAATCCACGTGGGGTTAGCGGCCATTACTGCCTGTTTCATACCTTGCGGGTTAAAACTGCCCAAGACAATAACGAGGACGCCAGTCCCGACAAACACCATTGCTAATTTCTTCCAGCCCCACCGTCGCAGGGGCGCCAATTCCGGCAATTCCTGG
This sequence comes from Actinomycetaceae bacterium, assembly GCA_030528145.1. Lineage (GTDB taxonomy): Bacteria > Actinomycetota > Actinomycetes > Actinomycetales > Actinomycetaceae > Winkia. Next base: position 4,318 of record JAUMZK010000016.1, on the reverse strand, counting down.
GATCCGGCATACAATTCTTCGCGCAAACGTGGCAGCAAACCTCTGGCGCGCGCCCGCTGGGCTAATTCTGCGGGCAAAACCACCGACTGTAGCAGTGGCACAATCTGGGCCAAAGCGTCCTCGTTTAACTGGTTGCGAGCAATCGACAGCGCCCGCTCCCACCCCAACGCCAACACTTGTAGCACCAGCATTTGTGCCAAATCGATTTCGCGAGTCAAGGTGGTGGCCCCAACCTGACCTTGCTCGAAGTCACAAATCCATGTTTGTGAGCCATTGATCAAAATGGAGCCTGGTTGCAAATTGCCGTGCGCAATGCCTTTGGCGTGCGCAGATTTTAGTTGCCGCCACAGCGACACGGCAGCGCTTTCGGTCAAATTGGAATCGTCCTCGATACGCAGCATTTGGGCACCGCGCGGCATTTCGTAAACCAGCAATGCGGTTTCGCCCAACCCGATTGTGTCCAGTAAGGCGGGGGTGCGGACTCCCGCATCTTGGGCAGCCAACGCCATGAGAGTTGCCCGTTCGGTCTTTTGCTGTAGCCCTCGTACTGGTGTTCCCCCCACCCCGCGTAGGCGTGCGTTCGCCCACAGAGAATGCAACCATCCCAGCAGCGACTGTTCGTTATCCAAAGCGACAATGCGCAGCCACCTGCCGTCCTCGGACATGGCGTACGTGCGCGTCTGAAAGCCCGGTACTTTTGTCACGTATTGCAACGGTTCTGGTGGTGTTTCCAGATTCTGTTCGGGGGGGGAAGTTTCCGCGAACGTGCCCGCAACAGTGCCTGTGGCGCTTCCGGCGGTGTTTTCCGGGGGCATTACCAGGTCAGTTTCCGCTTTATTTCCGGGGACGGTTTCTGGGGTGGGTGCGTTTTTCGCTTCCCCATTTTCGAGGACGCCCGCCCCGGTTTCGCCCTCGGCGTCAATGCGCACCAACTGCAGGGGGTGGTAACCACGCTGGCGCAACGCCTCCAGCAGAGGAGCACCACTGACGCGGCGGGTTTCCATGCCCACAATGTACCGACCCGCCAGGCCGACAAAGCGCCCAATCAGAATAGAAACCAACGCTTCAGAAATAGTGATGTGGGTTTGCAACAGGCTTACACCAATCGCAGCATACGTCAACGCCCACCCCCACCGTACCAGGCGGAACTGCGACAAACTGCCCATAGTAGAAAGTGCCGCCGCCAGAGCTGCCGCCGGAACGTGCAAAGTGAAACCAATTACCGGCAACAATGCGCCCCCAGCGGCAACGAAGCCGCCAACCAAAGCGCACCCCATCGCCCTCGTCGCCCACCCCCACCGACGCGACGCCAACAGTCCTACCACCAACACCACCGGAGCCGCTATTAGCAACGTGTTTTCCGCAATATGCAGCGGAAAAATAATCAACGAACCAATGCGCGTACTGACCTTTTTTACGTCATAATCGATGGCCACGCCCGTGTCCGCAAAATGTTTCAACACCAATAACAACAACAATAGCAGCGCGCACATGCCCGCCCGTACCAGGTCGTCTTTGTTGCGAGTACGCGGTCGGGTATGATCCAGAACCAAGGTAGGCATGGTCTCATTTTAGGCAATTTTCCGCTCTTTAGCCGCCTGCCGGTTAGCCCCATCCGCACCGGGCGTTTAGGCTAAAGGGTATGAAGCGAGAAGCGGGAACCACCGAACTACCAGATATTGCTGTAGCTGGAATGGCAGCGGGCGTGGCTGCCGCTTTCGCCAATCAAGAAGTAGCATTGGCGCACTTGCCGAGTGTCGTCCTCGAACTGGGGGAAACCTTCACAGCGGCGGGTAAGGAACTGGCCTTGGTCGGTGGTCCCGTGCGTGACGCGTTCTTGGGTGTGCGTCCTCACGATTTCGACCTGACGACAAACGCTACGCCGGCGCAAACCGAAGAAATTTTGGGCCAGGCGGGCTGGAAGACTTGGGGTTTGGGGCGCGAATTTGGCACTATTGCGGGCAGACGCGCTGGGGTTACGGTGGAAATAACTACTTACCGCACGGAAGAATATGAGGTAGGTTCGCGCAAACCTGCCGTGCAGTTTGGGGACAATATTGAGGGCGATTTGACCCGTCGCGACTTTACTGTGAACGCAATGGCGTTGCGTTTGCCGGACCTGACTTTGGTGGACCCGCTTGGGGGGTTGGCAGACCTGTTGGCGGGCGTGTTGCGCACACCGGTAACTGCGGAACAAAGCTTTGATGATGACCCGTTGCGCATAATGCGGGCGGCGCGTTTTGCCGCTCAGCTGGGTTTCGACGTCAGTGAAGACGTGTTGGTGGCGATGTCCCGGATGCGAGACCGGTTGAAGATTGTGTCCGCTGAACGCATTCGCGAAGAGCTGGTGCGCCTGATCGTGGGACAGTACGCCCGGCGGGGAGTGGAATTGCTGGTTTACGCCGAAGTGGCGGATATTGTGTTGCCGGAACTTTCTGCGTTGCAGGCGACTAAGGACGAACACGGTCGCCATAAAGACGTTTACGAACACACGCTGACGGTTTTGGACCAGGCTATTGCTTTGGAAACGGATGCCGAGGGCGATGTGCCCGGTCCGGACTTCGTCTTGCGTTTCGCTGCTCTGATGCACGACATTGGCAAGCCTGCGACCAGGCGTTTTGAAGCGAATGGGACGGTATCTTTTCACCATCACGAAATTGTGGGCGCAAAAATGACCCGCAAACGTATGGTGGCATTGCGGTTCGACAAGGACACTACGCGAAAAGTTACCAAGTTGGTGGAATTGCACTTGCGTTTTCATGGGTATGGGGAGCAAAAGTGGACGGATTCGGCGGTGCGCCGCTATGTTGCGGACGCGGGGGATATGTTGACGCGCTTGCATCGGCTCACGCGCGCGGACTGTACCACGCGCAACCGGAAGAAATCGGCGCGGTTGTCGCATGCCTACGATGATTTAGAGCGGCGCATTGCCGAACTGGCGAAGCAGGAGGAATTGGACGCCATCCGCCCAGACCTAGACGGCGGCGAAATCATGGAAATTTTGGGGCTCCGGCCAGGACCGGAAGTTGGGCGCGCGTACAAGTTCTTGCTGGCATTACGCATGGAGGAAGGTCCGCTTGGTAAGGAAGAGGCAAAGTCTCGCCTGCTTGCCTGGCACCAAGAAAACAAGAGCTAAATGCATTGATACGCTTTTGCTATGGTTTTCGACTTGTCTGCTGAAGGCACAAAACGTGAGTTCAAGGTTGCCGTGGAACGGCGCAAGCCTAAAAGCTGGCTCAAAACTGTATCAGCATTCGCTAATACTGCTGGTGGCGTCCTCGTGTTTGGAGTAGACGACGAAAAACATGCTGTTATTGGGTTGTCGGATCCACAAGGTGATACGGAGTTTATCACCAGTAAGATTCGAGAGCGCATTCAGCCTGTGCCAGTATTTGAAATTACGCTTATCGCTTACGAAGGTGTAAAGGTGTTGGAGTTGAAAGTGCGTTCAGATATGCACACTCCGCACTACTACTGTGGTGATGGGCGACGAGAGGCGTATACCCGAATCGGTGATCGTAGTGAGAAAGCACCTCATGAAAGATTAAATGAGCTTATTCTTCGGGGTAACAACGAAACCTACGATTCGCTGAATTCTGGCATAACACTAAATGAGGCGAGCTTTACGGTACTCAAGGCATCTTACAAGACTGCTACTGGTAGTGAATTTGAGGAATCTAATTTTGCTTCCTTCGGCTTGTTGTATCGTGATAAGCCAATCCTGGCTAATGCTGGAGCGCTTATAGCAGACGAACCCCTTGTACGCCATTCTCGGGTTTTTTGTACTAGATGGAATGGTGTAAACAAAGATGACGCTTTGGATGATGCAGAGTTTTCCGGTGGATTACTGTTCCTACTTAGAGAGTCGACAGCTTTTGTCGCAAGGCACAATACAATTGCCTGGGAGAAGGCGCCTGAAAATCGAGTGGACCGACCGAGCTATGCGCGTCGAGCAATTACTGAAGCGTTGGTCAATGCGCTTATTCATCGGGATTATTTACTCACCGGAAGTGAGATAAACATTGATATCTATGATGATCGGATGGTGATTTCGTCTCCCGGCTCGATGTTCGAAGGTGGTGTGCTTCCCGAGCGCCCGGATGAGTGTGAAGTAAAGAGCCGACGTCGCAATCCAATTTTAGCCGATTTGTTCCACAGACTTGGTCTAATGGAACGTCGAGGGAGTGGTTTGCGCAGAATTTGCAAGGCAACAATCAACCAAGCAAATTTTCGTCCGGAATTCATGCCGCAATTCTCTGTAGAAAACGGCGTTTTTGCGGTGACTCTGATGGACATGAACTATCGTACCCCCCATGTC
>JAUMZK010000015.1 GCA_030528145.1 Actinomycetaceae bacterium | reverse complement strand
ACCCATTCAGGTTATCCTTCAACCCACACCATGCTAATGAGCGCGGCACGCTAACGCGTCTGCCGTACAGGTTTTGGTCACTGCCCCGAAACCCACCCGTACTAGCATGACCCCCACCCGGATAAGACACCCCCAAATCACGCCTAGAAACAACAACCTCCAAAGCACTAGTTCCTGCGCGGGATAAACCGATCGTCAAGTCTCCAGGATTATCAGCAAAAGCGTTAGATGCAGACAATGATGTGAATAAAGATGCTGTTAAGCAAGCAGAAAGTAATGTCATGAATGTGGATTTCATTATTGGTTATCTTTCTCTGCGGTCACGGCTTCTACCACCCAATGGTTTTCTTGAAAGATAGTGCGAATCCTGATAATGCCGCGGTCGCCAGGAATTTTATCGCCCCGCTCGCTAACGTGTTCATATTCTTCAACTATGAATTGAGTGTCGAACGTGTTCTCATTCATCACTTCTTGTAAATCGAACTTGTATTGCAATGGCTTACCAAAAGTTTTCCCCCGCTTTTTGAATTCCTCTTTTATTTTTCTAATGACCGCAAATGCTGGCATACTCGAAGAAGTAGCCTTCTCTAAGGATTCTGTGTTTCCGGTGAATATGGCGTAGTCGGTGGCTCTGATCCAGTTTGCGGCGGTGGTGGCGGCGCCGTCTTTGGAATGTTCGTGGCAGATTGGTGGGCATTGGGGTGGTGGTCCTTCCCAGGTGCCTAGTTTCTTTTTCTCGGCTAGGGCTTTTTGTTCACCGCCTTGTTTTGGTGAGGACGCTACTTGCGTCGGCTTCGCCGTTTTTGTTGGTTTGGTTTCGGTTTGCTTGCTTGCGCAACCTGTCAGGCTGATTGCGAGCACAACCCCCACGCTCAGTGTTTTATGCCACGTTTTGTTCATAGGATGAAACTACCGCAGATCACTCACCAAACGCTAGAGCCAAAACCAAACTTGTGGAAAACTCATCACGGCCAAACTAGTTCAAGATAACGGACAGTTTTCGGGATTATGTTGTGGAGGCGGGTTTGGGGTGGAGTGCGGGCGGTTCGGTGGGCATTGAGTCGCACTGAAAGTGCGGCTCACGGGCGGCGCGCCCGCCCCAAACCCACCGTTACTCTGCACCGGCAACAAAACCATTCGCCCTCAACAAAACCATTTGTTGTCACCAAAATGGTTCGCCCTCACGTGAGCACGCACTCCTTCTTGTATGTTTTTCCAGCGTCTGCACTCTCATTGCGCCACAGGGCAGGTAACAAAATCGTTTTGTTCTCACGGCACGGTTTTTTCGTGAGGCACAATCATTTCGTCGAGGCCAAACCGCATAACACTTGCCCTCAACAAAATCGTTCGCCCTCACGGCAGCGTCAGTCACACTTTCCCGCACGCTCGCGGGTAGCTAACCTTCCGTCCGCCTGGGCGCCCTCTCCACTAAATAGTTAAGGCATTCGCGCAATGCCTCCACATCCGCGTGCGGAACCGCCGGGTAGGTACCGATCCGCAACTGGTTGCGCCCTAACTTGCGGTAAGGCTCTATGTCAACGATTCCATTGGCGCGCGCGGCGGAGGCGATCCAGGTCGCATCGACCTCGTGAAAATCCAGGGTAACCACCACGGGCGACCGCCAACTTTCGACTGCAACAAACGGGCTGGCAACCCTCCCGTCTGCCCAGTCGTACAGCATTTTCGAGGACGCCTGGCAGTGTGCGTGTGCGCCTTCCAACCCGCCCATCCCAATAATCTGGCGCAACTGCATGTCCAGTAGTGCCAAGGTGACCAACGCGGGCGTATTTACTGTTTGATTCTTTCGCGAGTTCGCCGCCGCCAAATGTAAGTTCAAAATGTCAGGCACCCACCGTCTGGCATCAACGCAAAGTTGGGCTGCCCGCTCTAACGCGGACTCGTGACAGAGAGCCAACCATAAACCGCCCTCAGCTGCTAGCGCCTTCTGGGGGGCGAAATAGTAGACATCGACCTCGTCTAAATCCGCAGGTGTCGCGCCCGCAATAGACGTACCATCAACCACTGTTAATGCCGTATCCCCGCCGCCAGGTCTTTTTACGGGAGCCACCACCCCGGTGGATGTTTCGTTATGCGCCCACGCGTACACGTCTGCTTCCGCAACCGGTTCCACGGTCGCTAAGCGCCCCGGATCGGCACGAAAAATCTGTGGCTCCTCTAAGTATGGGCACTTCGCGGCTTCTGCTGCGAACTTCCCGCCAAATTCTCCGCTGACCGCGTGGGCACTGCGCCGCCGCACCAGTGACGCTAACGCTACCGCCCAAAACGCCGTACTGCCCCCATTTCCGAGGACGACTTCGTGGGTTTGCGCCCCGTATAAAGCAGTCAGTTGTGCCCGTACTGAACTCACCAGGTGGCGCACGGGGGGTTGCCTGTGAGATGTGCCAAGCGGGACGTCAAATAATGCCTTAATATGGGTGGGCGGGATGCGTGTTGGTCCGCATCCGAAGCGGCCGTCTGTGGGCAGAATAGAAGCGGGAAGTTTCGGATAATCCATATCTTCACAATACTTATAAAGATGCTTAGTTATCCAGGTAACATTGCATTGACAGAGGAGGCGCAGTGACTAATCTGATAGACACTACTGAAATGTACCTGAAAACCATTTTTGAAATGGAAGAGGACGGTGTGCCGGCTTTGCGTGCCCGCATCGTTGAACGTCTTGGTCACTCAGGACCGACCGTGTCCGAAACGGTCGCGCGTATGGAACGGGATGGTCTATTGAAGGTGCGTGAGGATCGCGTAATTGAACTTTCAAAGACTGGGCGCGCAACCGCCCTCGACGTAATACGCAAGCACCGCCTTGTGGAATGCTTACTTTTGGAGAAACTGGGGCTTGATTGGGACGAGGTGCATGAAGAGGCGTGCCGCTGGGAGCACGTGCTCAGCAGAAAAGTGGAGGAGCGGTTGCGGGAAGTGTTGGGAAACCCGCAAAAGGATCCGTACGGGAATTATATTCCGTGCGATCGTCCTCGTAATTCCAAGGGTGAAGTGGCAATTTCTGAATTGGGTGAACCGGGGGATCAGTTCGCTGCGACCGTGGCGCGTTTGGGCGAACCGGTGCAGGCCGAGGGTGGAATGTTGCGTAAATTACAAGAGCTGAATGTGCGTCCTGACGCCACCGTGGAGCTGGCGGTCGAATCTGGTGGCATTCAAGTTATTGAGCCGAAAACTGGGGATAGTTGTCTACTTGAGTCGGCGCTAACGAGACACCTGTTTGTCGTTGATGTTAAGAAGAAATAGCGGAAACGCGAAAAAATCTGTAACCAAAACGTGACAAATAGTTATTGAGTCGTTATTGTTGATTTCAGGTTAATTGTCCACCGACTAATCGGGCGGTCAAGGAAACTGAAAACCGCATCGATTTTCGTTTGAACAGGAGAACTTGTGGCAACTAAGTCAAGTGCTCGGCACCGCCGGGACTGCCGTCCCGCAACTGCCCTGACTGATATTTCGCAAACTCTCACTCATAATATTACCAAGCAAAAAGTAGGGGCAGTGGCTGTGTCTGCCGCTGCAGTTGCTGGCGTTGCGGCCTTCCCGGCTTTAGCAGACTCTAAACCGGTAGAACCGCAAAAGAGTATGGATATTGCGCAAGTTGCCACCGACATGGTGAACAGCGCCAGCGCTAACGACGCCTTTGTGAACGGCAAGAACGTGGCGTGGAATGGTGGGGAAACCGTTACCGCTAAAGTTGATACTGCCAAGATCGTTGAAGTGGGCGCCACGCCCACTGCGGAATCCGGCGAAGCCGCTGCGCAGGCGGTTGACATTCCTGCATCCGCTGACGCCAGCCAGATTACGCAGATCGCCCTTAAATTTGTGGGCACTCCCTACGCGTATGGCGCCAAGGGTCCGAGCGCCTTTGACTGCTCCGGTTTTACCGCATACGTGTTCGCCAAAGTAGGCATTTCGCTGCCGCACCAAAGCGAAGCTCAGGCGGCGGTAATGCGCGGTCACGAAGTCTCCATGTCTCAGGCTCGCCCAGGGGCGCTCATGTGGAAGCCCGGTCACGTCGGCATTTACCTGGGCAACGGAATGATGATTCACGCTTCCACTCCAGCAACTGGCGTGACAGTTTCTCCTGTTTACGCTAACTTTACTTTCTTTCAGCCGTAAAACTGTGCCGTACGCAATCTCGCACCATTTGGTGCGAGATTTTGCGTATCTGCACCACTTGGCCGCTATCTTTACCCGTTTATGCGGTTTCGGTGCACAATAGAAGAAGAGGTACCTTGAGGGGGAAACATGGGGAACAAAGTTGTTCTGGTCGGAGTTGACGGTTCAAATGAAAGTTTGAAAGCAGCCACTTGGGGTGCTCGTTTTGCCGAGCGCGCCGGTTGGGATTTGAAAGTTCTGTGCGCCTATGCGCTGCCGTCTTTCACTGCATCATCTTTAGACGGCGGATACGCCGCGCTGGACGACGAAGCAATTAAAAATTCCGCGCTGGCCGTAGTCAACGAAGCCGTACAGCAGATCAGCGCCCCCGGCATGCATGTGGAGACAGTGTTGGAAGCCGGGGACCCTGCGGGTATTTTGGTTGAATATTCCAAAAAGGTAGACCTGATTGTGGTCGGTACCCGTGGGGGTGGGGGATTTGCCGACCGCCTGCTGGGTACGGTTTCGTCGGCTTTGCCCGCACACGCTCACTGTCCTGTTGTCGTGGTGCCGCGCACCAAGAAAGACGTCACTTTCGTTCCGCCTAAACGTATTGTTGTGGGTGTTGATGGGTCTAACACTTCCACCCGGTCACTGTCGGTTGCTATTTCGGTGGCGGAAATGTGGGATGCCGAACTCACGGTTTTTTCTGCAGTTCCGTTGGCTACCACTACTGGCGCAATGTCATGGTTCCCTTCCTCTGTGGACCGCGATGCCGTCATGAATGACGTCCGGGAACGTTTAAACGAACTGGTTGCCGAGGCTGTCAAAGACCACCAGGTGCGGGTTCGTAAACACGCTTTGGACGGTAACCCCGCCTCTTTGTTGACGGAATTCAGTTCCGCAGTGGAATTAGTGGTAGTAGGTTCGCGCGGTCGCGGCGGCTTTACGGGTCTGCTGTTAGGGTCTACGTCTCAGGCTGTTCTCGGACACGCATACTGTCCTGTGTTGGTGGTTCCTTCCAAGCACTCCCAAAGTGGTGATGTAATCCCGGTGTGGGACCGGAACTGAATTTTCGTCCTCGTGTGGCGTTTTGGTACGCTAAGTGTACGCGCCCTCGTAGCTCAGGGGATAGAGCACCGCTCTCCTAAAGCGGGTGTCGGACGTTCGAATCGTCTCGGGGGCACAAACGGTTTGCGACACAGCTTCACCTACATTTTGAGGGAAATATGCATACGCAAGTTCCAGTCACTGTTTTGTTGTTAGGTTCGGGCGAACTTGGCAAAGAATTAACTATTAGCTTGCAACGTTTGGGATGCGTGGTGCATGCGGTCGATTCGTACGATTCTGCCCCCGCCATGGCGCTGGCGCACCGCTCGCACGTCCTCGACATGACGGACGTAGACGCGGTGCGTGGGTTATTGGCGCAGGTAAAACCCGATTTTGTGGTTCCCGAGGTGGAAAAACTTGCGACCGCTGCCCTGGCTGATTGGATTGATAACGAGGGCGGTGGCAAACGCGTAGTTCCTTCGGTTGCGGCAGTCAGTGCCACTTTTGACCGGAGGCGCATCCGACAGTTAGCCGCAGAAAAAGCGGGAGTACCGACCTCGAAATATGCATTCGCAGGCAACGAAGACCAGTTACAAAAAGCCGCCGATGCAATCGGTTACCCCTGTTTCGTAAAACCCACCATGTCGTCCTCGGGACACGGACAATCCTACGTGCAAAGCCACGACCAAATACCGCAAGCGTGGGAAAATGCGCTTGTAGGGGCGCGCGCCACCACTAACTGGGTCATTGTTGAGGGCAAGGTTGCCTTCGACTACGAAATCACGTTGTTGACGGTCCGCCATATGGGTGCGGACGGGCAAGTCCACACTAGTTTCTGCGCGCCTATCGGTCACCGCCAACAAGACGGTGACTATGTGGAGTCCTGGCAACCGCAGGAAATGTCCCCACAGGCATTAGAACGGGCAAAACAGGTTGCGAAAGCGGTAACTGACGCTCTCGCGGACGAAACCCCTGCGCATCACGGTCCGTGTTTGGGTATTTTCGGGGTGGAACTGTTCGTGTGTGGTGACGACATCGTTTTCAGTGAACTATCCCCCCGCCCTCACGATACGGGCATGGTCACCTTGTATTCGCAGCGGCAAAGCGAATTCGACTTGCATGCGCGCGCTATCTTGGGGTTGCCGATCGATACCACCCTGGTGACCCCGGCCGTTTCTGTGCCTTTGAAATCTACGGTGGAATCGTCCTCGCCAACTTATTCGGGTGTGGCGCAGGCGCTGGCCGTAGATCCAAAAGTGGATGTGCGCATATTTGGCAAACCTCAGGCGCACGTGGGGCGGCGCATGGCGGTAGTTCTGGCGGCCGCAGATACCGTCTGGCAGGCACGCCAGGTAGGGGCGCGGGCACACCGTTTTTTGCGGGTAGATTAGCCGTTTTTGTCCGCTAGCAGCCATGCCTACTGCCGGAATGAAGGCGAGGGGCTACCCTTAATCTGTGAGCATTATCGAAGAAAACTCGGCTGCGGATGGCCAAACTGAGGTCGCAGGGTCGCCCCCTTCGTTCGCGTCGGCATGGCAGCAGTGGGTGCAGCAGCTGAAAACCGCGGATCGGGCGTCTATCAGCGCTACAGTAGAGCTTTCGGCTGCCCACCCCACCGGGTTGGCACAACTTTATGCTGGACGTCCCACGCGACTGTCTAATTTGGTGCGCGAACCGCACGCGTTAGCTCACGCGCGTGCGCGGGCACGGGACTTGTTGGCGTCACAGTCAGCGCTTTTAGGGCAGCATGGGGCGGCACCGCTGCATTTGGCGGTTGGTAGTGCTTCTTGGGAGCACGAGGGCGAACGCACCCTGCCCACCCCCGCTTTGCTGCGTCCGTTGTCGATGCGGGTTTCCGAGGACGAAGACATCGTTGTGCAGTTACACCCCGGTATCATGTGTGCTCCAGAGCTGGCGCGGGCGTTAGCCGAGGTCGGACACCAAGTTAATCTGGTGGAAAAACAACCAACGGATTTTTCGCCTGCTGCGCACTTCCAGTCGATTCGCCGCCTGGGGGCGCAAACGCTTAACGGTTTTGATTTATACGAGTCCCTGACTATAGGAAATTTCATTTCCCCGCGCGATATTTTGGCGGCGGACTACGAAAAACTGGCATACCGGGCGGGCATGAGCCCCATAATCAGGGCCCTTGCTGGCAGCGAAAGTGCCGTCAAAGAACTGGCTGAACCACTGCCGGGTAAGGTTCCCACCGACCGGGACCCGAATGCGGAACGCGGCGTAGGCGACCTCGACCCAGCAGGTCAAGACGTGTTGGACTCAGTTGCACTGGGGCGTTCGATATTCCTGGACACGCCCCCGTCTTCAGGAGACACCGAAACTATAGCGGCAGTATTAGTCGATGCGGCGTCCTCGGGCAAGAGCGTCATGTACGTGCCGGGGGAACGGCGCGCCGCCCTGGCGTTAAAGAGCTATTTGGAACAGCTGGGGCTGAGCCAATTTCTGTTGGACCTGAGCGACAATACGGCGTGGAACGACAAAAATATTGAGCAGCTGCGTGCCGCGTTTACCGCCGAACCTGTTCCCGTGGACAGTCCCGACCGGGTGGGGCAAATTCGCGCGGATTTGCGTTCGGCGCGCGAAAAATTGGGCGGTTATACGGACTCGTTGCACCGTCCCGAGGACGAATGGGGAATTAGCCCGTATGACGCTCTACAAGTACTAACTGACCTTACTGCCACTTCCGACGGGCCGCGTACCAGGGTGCGTTTCAGCAAAGAACGACTGGACCAAATAGCCTCTGACGGCGCCGAAACCGCCCGCGCAGTGCTATACGATGCGGCCGCCCTCGGACTGTTCCAAAACGCCCGCCAGGCAAACCCGTGGCAGGGCGTGGTAATCAGCGCCGCCGAAGCTGTGGACACCACTTTGGAAGCCGTGCAGGAATTGTCCTTGCGCGTTTTGCCGGTGGCGCGTGCAGAAATTATTCGCGTGGCTGGCGAAACTGGGCTGCCTGCCGCGCGCACAATCGCCGAGTGGGAAGAACAGCTGGTAATGCTGGGCGGGGTGCGGGAGGTGCTCGACGTGTTTCGCCCCCAAGTGTTTGAACGCAGCGCGGCGGATATGGTTATTGCTACTGCGCCGAAAGCGTGGCGGGCCGAACGCGCCCTGAACATGAAGGGTTCTGAACGTCGTCGCCTGGTCCGCCAAGCCCGGTATCTGTTGCGACCCGGCGTAAAAGTGGAGGACTTGCACGCGGAACTGGTACGCGTACAAGAATATCGGGCGCTGTGGGTCGGTTATGGAGATATGGCGGGGTGGCCTACGCTGCCAGGCGGTTTGGATGAAGCCATTGGCAATTTAGACCGAGTGCTGGAGTGCTTGGAAGCCATTCAGCCTTATTTCGCGACGGCACACGGGGATTTAAAGAAGCTACCTATAGATGCGTTGACGCGTCTGGTTGATTCTTTGGCGCAAGATAAAGAGGGCGCCCGCGAACTTCCCGGCAGAGTGCGGGCTTTACGCAGCTTGCAGGAACTCGGGTTGGAAGAACTGGGTAACGACCTGCGGGAAAGGCAAGTTCCCGAAAGCCTGATAGGTCCAGAGTTGGATTTGGCGTGGTGGGCGTCAGCGCTTTCATACATGCTTAGTAAAGACGAACGGTTGGCGCACTACACGGGGGAAACCCTGTCAACTTTGCAGATGCAGTTGCGGGCGTTGGACCGCGAACAAGTAACGTCGTTGGTGCCGCAGGCTCGGTACCAAATGGGTACGCAAGTGCGGCGTTCCTTACTGCAAGAACGCGAACAAGCCACCATGCTTTTTGACGCGCTGAGTCCCGGCAAGGGGTATTCGCTGAAACAAATTTTCGCGGATTTTCCGGTGTCATTGCGGGTGGTTCCCATTTTAGTGGTGCCACCAGTGCAGGTTAGCCAACTGTTGGACCACAATGCCAGCGTCGACCTGGTGGTGTTTCACGGCGTCGAAGCTTTCACTACCAGCGAGTTGCTGCCCGCGTTAGTCAGAGGACGTCAAGCGGTTGTGGCAGGGGATGCCAGACGTTTACGGGAGGGCGCCTTGGCGGACTTTGCCGCCATACTGCCGCGTTTAATTACGCCTCCAGCACGGGTGCGCGTGAATGAACACATCAGCGAATTTTTGGCTGCGCACGGTTATGGCGAGGACGTTTTGTCGGTACCGGCTCCGCGCGCCAGTGGGTCGCTTAGTTTGAAAACTGTGGATGGGCGGGGGATGCCGGCACCCGGCACTACCTCTGTGGAAACATCTAACGACGAAATTGAGGCGGTAGTTGGTGAAGTTATTGACCACGCACTAATCCACCCAGAGCAGTCTTTGGCGGTTATCGCCCTCAATAAACGGCATGCCGCCCGCCTGTCGGAAGCAATTTTGGCGGCGGTTGCGAATGCGCCAGCAGTAGACTCCTTTTTTGACAAGACCAAGCCGGAGCCCTTCGTGGTAGTTCCCGTTACGGATGTGGCGGGAATACAACGCGACCGCTGCATAATTTCGGTGGGGTATGCAAAAACTCCGCATGGGCGACTGTTGCACGATTTCGGATTAATTGGGGGTCCGCAAGGGTCTTCAATGCTGGTGGACGCGCTTACTGCGGTGCGTTCTGATCTGCTGATAGTAGCTTCTTTCACTGCCGAGGACGTCGACCGTTCCCGCTTTGCCACTGAAGGTGCGCAGATGCTGCTGGACCTTTTGCAGGCAGCGCGGCAGTCCGCCCTCGAACTGACCCCCATCCAAAAAGCCCAACAGTCCACAGAAGAGGAGGTCGCCCCGGACCGACTGCTGGTGGATTTAGCGGAACGCTTGTACCGTCTGGGTTTGACGGTCATTCCGAACGTGGGGACTGCCCAGGGGATGCGCATTCCTTTGGCTATTGGGCACCCGCATTTACCGGACGAACTGTTGGTGGCGGTGCTGACGGACAATCAGGACTATGTGGCGGAACAGTCACTGCGGCGGCGCGAACGCCACTGGCCGTCCATGCTGTCGGCGGCCGGTTGGGCGGTGTACATGGTTTACTCAACGGCGGTGTTTATGAACCCGCAGGCAGAAGCAGAAGCCATTTTGGACTTGGTGTTGGACACCGTGGAACGTTTAGAACAAGATCAAACATGCACCAGTGACACCTCTGCGGTGGAAGCCACCACAGCAACCGTGGAAATAGGGGATAATTCCGAGGACGACGTTACAGAACCGGTTTTGTCTCCGGCGGTAGAACGCACCCAAATGCGTCCCCCTGTGGTGCCAGGTTTACCGTTGAGCGCGTATGGGGACGACCAGTTGGATGCTCTTGCTAAATGGATAGTTTCGGACGGGCAGGAGCGTGACAGAGAACAGTTAGCTCAGGAGCTGGCAGAACAACTGCAAATTACTCGCTGGGGGGCTGGCGTTGAAGCCGTGCTGGGCAATGTTGCGAGGCGCAACCTTGCGTAAGCGGCGGCGCGCAACACTGATTAACCGCATTGACCGACAGCGACTAGAAAACGGGCAAAAGTCCAGTTGGGCTGCGGTTAAGACAGTCGATTACCGGGCGGCGGTCGGTAACGGTGGTGTGGAAAAACAGGTTGGTAAGGTGGGAAGTTCTGAGGACGCCTGCGCCGGGAATCGCCCTCGGGAAAGCGGGAGAAACCCCCGAAATAATGCCAAGACGTGGGGCAAAAAGCGGTCTGTGGCGGCGGTACTTAGCGCCCGTGATAGGGAAATATTGGAGAACGTGCCGCCGCACTACTAAAAGACTGTGGCGGCAGTTTGTAGTGGCGTGCGTTGTTGGCTTACGGTGGCGTATTTTTACGCAGTATTGGGCTTAGCGGACAAAAATTATCGATTTTTGGGGCGGGGGAGGAGTAGGCGGTTCTGTAGAGGGCGGCGGCGTGCGTTTGTGCTGTGGTGCCAGTCGCCGAGCTGCTGATCGGCTGATTGGTCGCGGAATAGTGGAGCCGCTGAGGAATAGTGGAAAATAGTGGAACAACCGGGGGTGCTGCGCGAGTAAAGCGGAATGGAATAATATCCATCCCGCTTTCGAGCTAGGCTGTTTGAGCCTTACTGCGCTAACCGCGCTTACGGTGTTTTCTGGGTTAATGCGCTTTCCGGATTTCTGTGCCAAGCCACAGCATTTCGCCCGGCAGCTTTATGCCCGGCTGGGACCGTCCACTATTGCGCTGGGATTAACGTGAGCGGCGTCCTCGGAAACAGCGTCTGTAGGAGCCGCCAAACTGGCAGTACGGTCACCAGCAGTACCGACCTGTCGGCTTTCGGCAGAAGTGCGCAACAAGTCGCGGATCTCTACCAGCAATTCCACATCCGTGGGTTCGGCAGGAGATGGGTCCTCAATGTTCTTCTTGCGTTTTGCCAGTTCATTCATTTTGTTCATAGGAACAACAATCAGGAAATAAACTGCTAACGCAATCAAAATAAAGTTGACCAACGCCGTGATTATTAAACCAGGGCGTAACGTGGCAGTACCCAATTTGAACGCCAGTACGTCATCGAAATTAGGTTTGCCAATAACCCCCGCAATGAAGGGGTTAATTAAACCATTTACTATGGAATCGACAACTTTGCCAAAGGCTGCCGCGATAACAACACCGACGGCTAATTCGAGGGCGTTGCCACGCGAAATAAAATCTTTGAACCCCTTAATCATGGTTTACCTTTCGGTGAGGTGAAAAACTGAGGTGGGTTTTCCATTTAATTCGAATAATCCCATATTAGTAATAACAGCGTTTACGCGCCTATCGTACGGACCAGTTGGCACTGTTTTTTCCCGCCAAAATTCCCGGTCGTAAACCATACCCACCAGCAGGGCGTCCGGGGAAATATGGCATAAAGCGCGGTCATACCAACCCCCACCTTGTCCTAACCGATTCCCCATATAATCAATAGCCAATGCCGGAATGAAAGCAAGCGATGCCTCGGCTAATGCTTCCGGTTCTAATACAGGTCCCGAAGGAGCCGGAGGGCGACCGGGGGCGTGAACCGACAAATCGTCCTCGCCAGCAAAAACAGACCATGAACGCGTCAACTTGGGACCTAAACGCGGCAATAAAATACGTTTCTCCATGGCGAAAGCGCGGTTAAGCAAAGGCAAAACATCAGGTTCTTTATTTACCGGAACGTATGCCGCGAAACAGTCACATTGGCGTACTAGCGTCATAGCTGTCGCCACCATTTTTGCCGAATATTCAGTGCGGGTGCAGGCAGAAATTTGCTCCCGGTCCTTGCGAAGTTGTTTACGCAGGGCACCCTTGCGGTTTTCGAGCTCTTCTTCTTCGAGGGCGTCGATACCGTTATTTAAGGATTGCATACTTAAATAATGGCAGTTTTTGGCGAGCTTGGCAGAAGCAGGCAGGAAACTCGGTTAGCCTTAAGCGGTCGGCTAAATAGGAAGGTTAACTATGCGTACGGTCAGTCAGCACTTGGCGGAATGCTTAAAGTTGGTAGCTCCTTTGCCGCCCTTGGAAGTAATGCTGCCAGATGCTACAGGGTGTGTGGTTGCCGAGGACGTCCGCTCACCTATAAACCTGCCGGTTGCTGACCTGGCGGGGTGCGACGGGTATGCGGTGGCGGCGCGCGATACGGTGGGAGCCGCCACTGATAGTCCCGTAGTGCTGTCAGTTATTGACGAGATCCGCGCAGGCAGCATGGATGCCACGGCAATTGTGCCCGGAACCGCAGTGCGAATCGCGTCAGGCGCACCTTTACCTTCAGGGGCGGACGCGGTGCTCGCCCTCGAACACACCAACATGGGTGTGGAAACCGTGGATATTTACAGCGAAGCCTTTGCCGGAATGAACGTGCGGGCGTGCGGGCAGGATGTTGCTGCGGGAGACATTATTGTTCACGAGGGCGAACGCGTGGGCGCGCGGCAGATAGCGTTGGTCGCTGGGGTGGGACGGAATCGCCTGTCGGTACACCCTCACCCGCGCGTAGTAGTAGTGAGTATTGGGGACGAATTAGTCGAACCCGGTCAGCCCGCTACCCCAGGGGCGGTTTACGACGCGAATGGGCACGCGTTGGCCGCGGCCGTAGCGGACGCGGGGGCGATGACTTTCCGGGTTGCCGCTGTCCCCGACGAACACCGCAGGTTGCGGGAGACCATAGAAGATCAGTTGGTGCGTGCCGACCTGATAATTACCACTGGCGGTTTGTCCTACAGTGCGGGTGACACTGTAAAAGAGGTATTGGCGCCGCTGGGCACCATACGTTTTGACGAAATCGCCATGTTTCCAGGCAAACAGATGGGCGTGGGAACAGTGGGGGAAGGCACTCCCATTTTCTGCCTGCCAGGGGACCCGGTGGCTGCCCAAGTGGCGTACGAAATGTTTGTGCGCCCCGCCCTGCGCCACATGGGGGCGTGGAATGAACTGTACCGCACTACTATCGAGGCGAAGGTGGATAAGGCGTGGCAGTCTCCGGTTGGCAAACGCGAATTTGTGCGCGTGCGCGTGACGGGGTCCCCGCGCGAAGGCTACCGCGCGGAAGTAATTGACAACCCACAAAACCTGCATCTGTCAACGCTAGCGCGCGCAAACGCCCTCGCCGTAGTGCCAGAAAATGTTACGCAAGTAAACGTGGGGGATAAGCTGTTTTGTTTGGCATTGGACTGATCCGCCGCCCTCGGTACGTGTTCCCTTACGAGGGCGAACACCTGGCGGAATTGGTAAAACCGGACCAAGATGGGTGGGCGCGCACGTTCGAGCTGCGCGAAATGGGGCGTGCCGAATTTGCAGTTGCCGCCCAATTACAGGCAAAAAACCGCTGCTATTTGGCGCCGTGGAGTGCCAGCGCTCCACCCGGTTATGGTGAAAAAGTGCCGGCTTACAGTGAATATGTGCGCCGGTGTTTGACGGAATCGGTCGCAGGCACCATGCTGCCGCTGCTAATGGTTGTAAATGGCGAGGGCGTTGGGCAACTTACTGTCTCTGATATTGTGCGCGGTGCCACCCAGAGCGCATCCATTGGTTACTGGATTAGTCACAGCGCCTCGAAAAGAGGCGTCACCACACTGGCGGTGGCGCTGGCGTTAGATGCTGCATTTGAAGAACTGAACTTGCACCGTGTGGAAATAAATGTGCGTCCGGAAAATAAACCTTCCTTGGCTGTTGTACGCAAACTTTCATTGGTTGAAGAAGGTTACCGGCGCGCTTACATCTGCATAAATGGCAAGTGGGCGGACCACCGCAGTTTCGCTGCTATACGCGACGAAGTGCCGGGTGGTTATGTGCGCCTACTTGAAGAACGCATCCGTACAAAGCCACTGCGTTGACGCAAAAGTAGGGGTGGAGCTGAGGATCGGAAGAGGTGCGGCAGGTGGTGCGTGCAGGGAAAAGTGAGTGAGTCACCGCCCTCGAAAATGGAGTGTAGTTGCGCGCAAAATCCAAAGCGCTGTGACGCAAGAGGCTGATGTGACTAAAGTGAATACTTCTTTGTGAAGGTGGGCAACAATCCGCGTCTTTCCATGAAATTCACCTAGAAAAAGCATACTTTTAATCCGTGGGAGTTTCTGGAATCGTATTGTTTGCGGTAGTTGCCATTGCGCTGGCGGTGGTACTTCCAGGAATTGCCAAGTGGCAGGTGTTGGCTGCGAAACGGAACGAAAATGATCGGTTCAGCGCTGACATGCGGGTTCTGGATCTACGCACCCAGGTGGAACCGGGCGGCAGCCACAGCGGAAAGTTGTTCCTCACAGGGGGTAGGCAAATGAGCCAGCAAGAGCGCTCCGCGCTGGTAACTGTTCGAGCTGCCCGAGCGGCGGCGGTAGCCAGGCGCGCAGCCGCTGCAAGGCGGCGTCTTGCTTTGGCGGGCGCACTGCTGGTACTGACCGTAATAATGGCGGTACTAGGGGTCGTACAAGTCGTGGCTTTGGCGTGGGCGGCAGTGCCCCTGGTTGGTTTGGTTGCCACGTTGGTTTCGGGGCGTCGGGCGGCGTTGGCAGCGAAACGCAACGACGCGGACGACCTGGAACGGATTCGTCAACTGCGCGAGCAAGCACTGCTGGGGGTAGGACGTCCGGTACCGCAAAACCGGCGGTGGGAAAGCTTGGCGCGTTTGGGTGATTTTGCGCCGAAAAATGCGGCTGCTAATGGCGAGGGCGAAGCTGCGATTTCGCCTGCGGGTGCCGGTACCGGTGACACCGGTGAAGGTGCGTACCGGGTGGATCAAGGGGCGACGGTAGGGGCGTCCTCGGCACCTTCTACGAATGTTGGTACGGAAGCAGTTCAGGGCGTGAAATCTGGCGAGGCGGCGACCGGTGGGGTGGCGTCCTCGGCTACTGGGGGGAAAGAAGATCGGACGCGGCGGGGCATGACATGGTCGCCGATGCCCATCCCGGCGCCCTCGTACCGGATGAAAGCTATGGTGCAACCGCGCGGCGTGCAAGTTTCGCATATGCGCGGCGAAACTCCCACTATTGGAGTGGCGGTTCCGTACCGTCCCGGTCAGGTTGGGGGGCTGAAGAACACCGTGAGCACCGAGGAAGTGGTTGCCACCGCCCTCGTGCGCATGGATGGCGACGACATGTTGGATGCGCGCCGCGCGAACGCCAGTTAAAACGCATTCAAACGCCAGCGCGTAAAAGTGTCATCATGGCTGATTGCGATTTTGTAAGTTCGTGGGTATGACATAGAACCGGGGCTTGCGGTTAGCATGTTGATTGGGATGGTGGCAGCCTTGTCACAGCGTAAAAATCACCCGCAGCTACGCCCTTTTCCGACCTCGTGGCATTGTGGCAAGTCGCACTTAGCTCAGCTGTTACCTCAACGCGAGTGCCAGTAGAAATAAAATCGTCGTTCATATCCAAAATTTTCGCGCACAAACTATCTGAGGCAACAATGCGATTACGCACTCAATATATGTAAGGTATGCCGGCGATTAGCGCCTGAGGTGGTAGGTGTGTTAAGCTGAAACTCGCTGAGGGGCTATGGCGCAGTTGGTAGCGCGTCTCGTTCGCAATGAGAAGGTCGGGGGTTCGAATCCCCCTAGCTCCACCACGAGCACACTGAATTGATACAATTTCGCAAAACTAGGGTTTTGCGCAAAGGTGCGCGCAAAATCTAAAAGTCCTGCTCACAGGCATAAAAATAGAGCTGACTACTTCAACGGTGGTCAGCCCTTTTGTTTTGCGTGCTTCTAATAGCTATCTGCAAGAATCTCTATTTGGGTGCCATCAGCAAATACTACGGTCGTCTTGCCCGATGGTGTGATTTGGATGCATTGGCAGAGAGCATGCAGGGTTGATTGAATAAAGTCTTGTTCGAGGGTGGCGTTTTGGAGGGTTTTCTTGAACCTGGTCAGTTTGGCTTTGATGCCGTGGCGGCGCACGATCTCTGACTGGGTTGCTTCGTAGGCGTCGATGGCTTCATGTTGGCGGGTTTTGAGCTGGGTGAAGCGCTCTTGGTAGTCGTCTTGGTTTTGGGAGTGATGAGCGTTGTGGGTGATGGCTTGGTTGATGAGCCTGGTGGTTACCTCGACTTCGGCTGCTTGCTGTAAGGCTTGTTTTTCCAAATCAGTGGTCTGTGATGCGGAGGCAATCAGGTAGTTCCAGTCGATGAGCTGCTGGCTTTTGATGAGCTTGGCGAGCGCTGTTTGGAAGATTGTCTGCAGCTGACTATCGCGTAGTACGGGCATTTTCTTTGGGTGTGGGATTGTGAATTTCTGGTTGCATTGCCAGACGATAGCTCGGTATTTATCAGTGGAATGCCAGGTCTTACTCCCATAGGTTGCGCCGCAGTGAGTGCAGTAGACCATACCGGTGAAGGCACGTTCGCGCCGGCCTTGGTTCGTGTTTTTTGCTAGCTCGTAGCGCACGAGTTCCCAGGTTTCAGGATCGATGATGGCTGGGTGGGATCCGGTCACGTAATACTGTGGGACTTCACCTTCGTTGGCTTTGCGTTGCTTGGTGAGGAAATCTACGGTGAAACGCTTTTGCAAGAGTGCGTCGCCTTTGTATTTCTCGTTTGTGAGGATGGAGTGGATTGTTGAGCGTGACCATTTCGCCCGCCGCATCGGCGTGGGAATCCCGTCCGCATCAAGCGAGGCTGCAATCTGTGGAATGCTCATGCCTTCGAGGTATTGGCAGTAGATGCGGCGTACGATTTCGGCTTGCTCGGGGTTGATTACGGGCTCGCCGTCTGGGCCGCGATTGTATCCGAGGAAGTTACCGTAGGGCACGTAAACCTTACCGTCTTGGAAGCGTTTCCTGTGACCCCACGTCACGTTCTCGGAGATGGATCTGGATTCTTCTTGGGTGAGGGAGCTCATGATGGTGATCAATAGTTCACCTTTGGAGTCGAGTGTCCAGATGTTTTCTTTCTCGAAAAACACCTCCACACCCTTATCCTTCAACTTCCTTACGGTCGTCAAAGAATCGACGGTGTTGCGAGCAAACCGGGAGACGCTTTTGGTGACGATCAAGTCGATTCTTCCTGAGAGAGCATCAGCTACCATGCGGTTGAATCCCTCCCGGTGTTTCGTGGAAGTGCCAGAGATTCCTTCATCGGTGTAGATGTCGACGTATTGCCAGCCGTCGTGGTTTTTGATGTACTGCTCGTAATAATCCACCTGCGCCTCATACGAGTTCGCCTGGTCAGCATCATCAGTAGAGACGCAGGTATAACCAGCTACTCGGCGGATGTTGGGTAGGGCGTGGCTGACGGAGTGTAGGGGTTTGGTTGCTGGTATCGCAGTGATTCTTGGCATCAGTCCTTCACCTCGCTTCCGGTGCGGTAATCAATACTGGTTCTTCGCCCGTCACTGAGCACTATGGTGAGGAGCCAATCTGGGCTAGCTTCGATCCGCTCGACCTGCTCCACTTTCACGTCGGATTTGATAAGTCGGCGTTTGCGTTAGCGAGTATGCCCCAAGGGTGTGTGAAAAATCGACTGCGTTAGCGGGTTGGGATTTTACGTTAGCGCGTATCGTGTTTCCCCTTAGTAAAGCATGGTTTTGTGGTTTTTCCTGGCACTGCTGAGTGCCGCAACGGCCTTGTTTAAGCGTTTCCCTAAAGTTCGGGGAGGCTCACTCAAATCAGCTAACTGGTCATGTACACTATAAACAGTAGGAGGTGTTCATGGACATCATCGTCAGCAACGCGAGCCCTGATCCGATCTACGCTCAGATTAAGGATCAGCTCAAGGCTGCAATCATTAACGACCAGGTTGCTCCTGGCGAAAAGTTGCCCTCAATTCGGCGTTTGGCGTCCCAGCTTCGTGTATCAGTGATTACTACCAAGCGCGCCTACGATGAACTCGAACTTGAGGGATTTATTGATTCTGTGCAGGGGCGAGGCAGCTTCGTGGCATCCAAGAACACCGAGTTGCTCAAGGAAGAACAGCGCAAGAAGGTCGAAGACCATTTGAAATCTGCTCTTGCGGCAGCTCCAGCCGCTGGCCTGTCTACCGCCGAGTTGAAAGGACTTATTGACTTGTTAGGAGGAAGCGATGAATAGCATTGAAATCAGCGGGCTGGTGAAAAACTATCCAGGCTTCACACTTGGCCCGCTTAACCTGCAAGTTCCCCAGGGCGCAATTGTGGGCTTCGTGGGCGAAAACGGTGCAGGCAAATCCACCACGCTGCGTCTGATCCTTGGTCTTGCTCACCCCGATGCTGGCACGATTAATCTGCTGGGCCGGTCTGCTGGACCAGGACATCCAGAAGCACGCGAACGAGTCGGTGTGGTTTTTGACGACATCAGCTTGCCAGCCAACTTCACCGTTAAAAACGCTTGCGAGTTCGGCAAACGCCTTTACAAGAATTGGGATTCACAAGTTTTCGCCAGTTACCGACAGCGTTTCGGTCTTGCTTCTGACAAGAGAGTCGATCAGCTCTCTCGTGGTATGCGCATGAAACTCGGGTTAGCTATGGCGCTGTCCCATGCGGCGGATTTGTTGATTTTCGATGAAGCAACCAGCGGTTTAGATCCGGTGATCCGCGATGAGGTGCTCGATATTATGCTCGAATTCATCGAGGATCCGAGTCACTCGATCCTGTTTTCGTCCCACATCGTATCTGATATTGAAAAAGCGG
Source organism: Actinomycetaceae bacterium (assembly GCA_030528145.1). Lineage (GTDB taxonomy): Bacteria > Actinomycetota > Actinomycetes > Actinomycetales > Actinomycetaceae > Winkia. The sequence continues at coordinate 2,564 of JAUMZK010000015.1, read as the reverse complement.
CCGATTACGTTGCTTTCATCCGTAACGGTCAGTTGAAGTTCATGGAGCAAAAAGACGAACTCTTGGATTCTTGGCGACTGGTATCACTTACCAATGAGCAGGCAACTCTGCTTGATCCAACCCAAGTGCTGGGATGCCGTCGCCACGATTTTGGCCAAGAAGTAATCGTGCGCACCCAAGCACTTCCTGATGGCGTGCAAGCTGCTAGACCATCGATTGAAGACATCATGGTTTATGCGATTAAAGGAGAAGACAGGTGAGAGCCGCATTCTATAAAGACCTCGTCGCGAATCGAACCAATCTGATCGTTCTAGGCATGATAACGGCCGTAATGACGGGTCTTGGTATTTACGCTAACCAGTTGATTATTTTCCCTTTCCTTTTCGGGATGATCGGAATGCTGCACTTCACAGGCACCTTTGCTCGTGACAGTGAGTCCAAGGTGAACCGGACGATTCTTGCTGGTCCTACCGCCAGAAGTGAACTCGTGAATCTCAACTACTTGATTACGCTCATACTGGGCGCGGCGGCATTCACGATCACAGGCGCACTTGCCTTCATCATGGCTGAGATGCCTTGGAAAAATACTGTTTTGGTAGCCAGTTTCGCTTTTGCCGCAACGCTACTTTTGGTCATTATCCAGCTACCGTTGTTTTACAAATACGGCCCAGAAAAAGCCAGGTTTTTCCTCGTCGCAGTATTTATTGTGGTCTTCGCTGGCTCATCATTCATCGGTTCTGACAAACAAGTCATCTTCGACTGGATCGCAAAAGCGCTCACCTGGCCGCCGCTGGCGAGCGCAGGAATACTTCTAGCAGCAACACTCGCGTTCACCGCAGCATCCTTATGGCTGAGCCGAAGGATCGTGGCAGACCAAGAATTCTAAATTTTAAGCCATCGCTGCCATGTTCATGTACTTCTTGGGATCTGCCGGCTTGTCCGGTGTGGAAGTGGGCGCATATCAACATGGTCGCCCCGTTTACGACATTTCGCACCAAGATCCGCAAGTAGAAGAAACTGGCTGCCTGCTAGCCGATAGGCACAGTGATTTCGGTGCCAGTCCTGAAGGTGAACCAGATTTGGTCTGCTCCGATAACGGCGTGGTCGATGAGGGCGGTCCATTGGGATGGCTGGAAGTGTTGGATTGGCTGGTCGACCAACTGGGTGTAGGCGGTTTTGACCGCGGTGGCTTTGGCATGTTTGGCTGCGATCTCGATCTCGGCGTCAACGGCTTGTTTGCGCCCCTGTCTGAGACTCAGATCAACGCACAACGGGCTGAACTACAAGACCAGCTTCGAGGGGCCCAATCCAATCTCAACGACATCAACCGGGCACTAGCACAGATCAGCGAACAACGCCGCGCACAAGCAGACCAGCTAGCTAGACTCCAAAACCAAATTGACCGTGACCTGACTCCCCGCCAATATGCACTCAGCCGAGACATTAAAGCACTCAAAGAAATCACCGGAATCCAGCAACGGCGCGAACAAATCAGAGAAACCATTACTGCACTTACCGCGGTTGAGAAAGAACAAGAGCAGCAAAGACCACCATTCAAACCGCTCGAAGAATTCGACCGAGACTTCTTCTACACGATGAACGAAACCATCCGACGTATTCTCATCGAGATCGGTTTTCCCGGAGCAGAGACTATCAAATTCGATGAAGAAACACTCGATGTAACCGTGGCGGTGCATGAAAAGAAAATCGAGGGCAAAGGATATGTTTCCCTGCTCAAGACAGTCGTACTCCTGGCTTTCCATGAATACATCGATCCATACTCGCACCACACGCCTGGCTTCCTACTCATCGATTCACCACTGAAGAACTTCGATGACACCCAGCTGAAAGCTTCCGAAAGCATGCGCCGCAAGCTGTTGGAGTACATCGCCAGAACAAACACAAACAGGCAAGTAATACTGTGCGAAAATAGCGACCGGCTCATCGACATAGACCTTGATGAGCTACCAAACACCAGCGTCACCCGATTCACCAAGAACCCCGATGAAGGAAGATACGGATACCTTTCCGGTGTCTACGAACCAGGAGAACAAATCGATGACTGAGGAACCCACAAGCCTCAAGATCAGCTATAAACCCCTATGGAAAACCCTGATCGACAAAGGCATGCGCAAACAAGACCTACGCGAGAAAGCAAGAATCTCCGCATCAACCATCGCAAAACTCGGTCGAGATGAAAACGTCACAACCACCGTGCTCGTACGCATCTGCGAAGCGCTAGACCGTGAGCTTACTGAGGTAGTAGAAATCAAGCGATTGGCTAGTAATGTCAGCTTTGCTACTACTTAAAGATCTTTAGGAGACAACTCTCAGGAGCTTACGCATACTGTTTCGCCGTGCGTGGTGAACATCTAACTAAATTCCTGGGCCCGGCTCCCGGAAAGTGGACACGTCGGGGGTTAGCTATGCTGCTTTGGTCAGTGTAGCTGGAGTCTCGGCTTCAAAGACATCAGGGGCTACAAGATTGCACCAGGAGTGTCGCCGGCGTGTGTTGTAGCGCATGCACCACCGGAAGACTTCCTGGCGGCAGGCGATCGGATTGT
>JAUMZK010000014.1 GCA_030528145.1 Actinomycetaceae bacterium | reverse complement strand
CCCACACCAACAGCACAAACAAACAACAAAAGCAACACAAAACACACAAAACAACAGGCGCGACGCCCACCGGCGCCGCGCCTCAAACAAAGCTCCGCTTTGATCAAAAACGCTACTTACACGCTTCCAAGATCATAGGCATCACTTTTGCCGCATCAGCCTTACCGCGCATTTCCTTCATGACCTGACCCACCAAGGCGCCAGCAGCTTTCGTCTTGCCGTCTTTAATCTTCGCCACAATATCCGGGTTCGCATCTAGGACTTTAGAGACGGCAGCTTCAAGTGCGCCATCGTCCTCGACCAATTCCAAACCGCGCGCAACCATGACCTGAACGGGATCGCCCTCGCCATCCAAAACACCTTCCAAGACCTTACGCGCCAACTTATCCGTAAGCTTCCCGGAATCTACCAAGCCCTGCAACTGAGCCACTTGCGCTGGCGACACCGGTAACTCTGCTAACGTCACCTCGGTTTCATTTGCGCGCCGCGACAGCTCACTCATCCACCACTTACGTGCCGGTCCCGGCTGCGTTCCCGCCTGCACAGTCTGCTCAATGAGATCCAGTGCCCCCGCGTTCACCACGTCGCGCATTTCCATTTCCGTGAAACCAAATTCTTGGCGCAAACGGCGACGCCGCGCCACCGGCAACTCCGGCAACGACTGCCGCAACTGCTCCACATAATCGCGGGCAGGAGCCACCGGCACCAAATCAGGTTCAGGAAAATAACGGTAGTCCTCCGCATCCGACTTCGGGCGACCCGCAGATGTGGTTCCCGTGTCTTCGTGCCAATGCCGCGTCTCTTGCGTAACCTTGCCGCCCTCTTGCAAAATTTTGCCCTGCCGACGCATTTCATAACGCACAGACCGCTCAATAGCCCTAAAAGAATTCACATTCTTCGTTTCCGTGCGCGTACCCAACGGCGCATCAGGCGATTTGCGCAACGACACGTTCACGTCTGCACGCACATTCCCCCGCTCCATACGCGCCTGTGAAACCTGCAAAGCCCGGAAAATATCGCGCAAAGTTTCCACATACTTCGCCGCCACCTCGGGAGCACGTTCGCCTGCGCCCTCGATAGGCTTCGTCACAATCTCAACTAAAGGAACACCCGCGCGGTTGTAATCCACTAACGAATAATCCGCCCCCTGAATGCGCCCATCTGCACCCCCCACGTGCGTATTCTTGCCAGCGTCCTCTTCCATATGGGCACGTTCTATATCAACGCGGAACATCGTGCCATCCTCAAGTTCGACGTCCACATACCCATCAAAGGCAATCGGTTCGTCGTACTGCGAAGTTTGGAACGCCTTCGTCAAATCCGGGTAAAAGTAATTTTTGCGCGCAAAGCGACAATATTCCGCAATCTGACAATTCAACGCCAGCCCAATTTTGATAGCGTACTCCACCGCCTTCTGGTTCACCACCGGCAAAGACCCCGGCAACCCCAGCGACACCGGCGTAATAAACGTATTCGGCTGCCCCCCAAACTGGTTTGGTGCACCATCGAACATTTTGGTTTTAGTACCCAGCTCAACGTGTACTTCAATGCCCAAAACCGGGTCAAATTGGTCAACGACCTCGGAATACTTCAACAAATCGCTCACTTTTCCACCTTCCAGTCAGCGGCTGGGCACTGCCCCACCCCATCAGCAACACTCATCACCGCAGCGGCAGCCGCATACATACGCGCATCCTGCTTCGCCGGAGCTAGAACCTGCAAACCTACCGGTAAACCGTCCTCGGGTGCAAGCCCAATAGGAACCGAAAGCCCCGGAATACCCGCCATGTTTGACGGCACCGTAGCCACGTCCTGCAGATACATCGACATTGGGTCGTTGGACTTTTCGCCAAACTTAAAAGCAGTCGTGGGACAAGTTGGCGACATAATGACGTCCGCCTGCGAAAATGCCTGCGCCAAATCACGTTGGATTAAAGTCCGCACTTTCAAAGCACTGCCGTAGTACGCGTCGACATAACCCGCCGAAAGAACGTGCGTGCCCAAAATGATGCGGCGTTTCACTTCATCCCCGAAGCCCGCACCACGCGTAGCCGCCATTACCCGCTCCGCAGTTACCGGCGGTTCCGGCTGCACCCGCAAACCGTAACGGACGCCGTCAAAACGCGCCAAGTTGGAACTGACTTCAGCAGGCATAATCAGATAATACGCACTGAGAGCATAGTCAAAAGACGGGCAATCCAACGACACAATCTGGGCACCTGCAGCCTGCAAACGGTCGATCACTTCTTGGAACTGAGCAATCACACCCGCCTGATAGCCCTCACCCATCAGTTGCTTTGCAACGCCAATCTTCAGCCCCTTCGCACTGCCAGAACGCACTGCCTCCAATAGTTTCGGAGCCGGCTCCGCAATAGAAGTTGAATCCAACGGATCGTGTCCCGCCAGCAATTCTTGCAAAGCGGCGGCGTCCTCTAAAGTGCGCGCCACCGGCCCAATCTGATCTAACGAGGACGCCATAGCCACCAGACCATACCGTGAAACTGCACCATAAGTCGGCTTCACACCAACCGTGCCAGTCACCGCGCCCGGCTGACGAATAGAACCACCGGTATCAGAACCCAACGCCAAAGGAACCATAAAAGCCCCCACTGCAGCCGCAGAACCACCCCCGGAACCACCCGGAATACGCGCCAAATCCCACGGATTGCGCGAAGGACCAAACGCGGAATGTTCGGTAGAAGAACCCATCGCGAATTCATCCATATTGGTCTTGCCTACAATCGGCAACTGTGCAGCCTTGATTTTTTGGATTACAGTGGCGTCATACGGAGGCAGCCAGCCCTCCAAAATTTTTGAAGCACAAGTAGTGGGAATTCCCCTGGTGACAATGTTGTCCTTGATAGCAATAGGCACACCCGCCAAAGGATGCAACTGCTGCCCGCGAGCGCGCGCGTCATCTACCTGTTGGGCGGTTTCTAAAGCGCCCTCACGGTCCACAAACAAAAACGCGTTTACCTGCGGATCAAACGCCTCAATGCGTTGCAAACACGCAGTAGTCAATTCCACTGAAGTTATTTCGCCCTCGGCGAGCATATGCGCCAACTGCAGCGCAGAATTTTTCAGCAACAAAACTATTCCTCTCCCAAAATTTGCGCTACCTTGAACTGACCATCCTCGCTCTGAGGAGCCGCCGCCAACACTTCGTCGCGATCCAACGTTGGACACACCTCGTCAGGGCGCATCACATTGACCATAGGCAGCGGGTGCGAAGTAGCCGGAATATCAGGGGTGGCGACCTCGGAAACTTTGGCAATACTGTCCGCGATTACGCCAAGCTCACCAGCAAAACGCTCAATTTCTTCATCTGTTAACGCGATACGGGCCAGCCCCGCAACGCGGGCGACCTCAGCGGTTGAAATAGTCGACATAACTCGATGTTACCCGCCAGAGCTGATAAAACGCACACCCTTACCGCTGGCGAAGATAAACTGTGCTCATGGCATTTTCTCTGCAACAATTCGGGAAAGTAGCAAAAATTGGTGCCACCGCTTTCGTTTCGGCGCAGGCATTGGCGGTAGGTGCGCTGGTAGGAATTGACGAGTGGCGCAAGCGCCGTAGCCACAGCGGACCAGTGCGTTTTCCCACTTTAGAACCCCACACAGTGGAAGTAAACGAAAACGCGCTAACCACTTATATGGACGCGCGTACGCTCTACTCCGACATGTTGCAGGCCATTGAAAGTGCCGAAAAATATGTGCTGTTTGAAAGCTACATTTGGAAAAGCGACCGGGTGGGACAAAAATTCAAGGACGCCCTGATAGCGGCAGCGCAGCGCGGCGTCAACGTGTACATTATTTACGATTCTTTTGCGAACTTGGTGGTGCCGCCCTCGTTCAAAAAGTTTCCCAAAATTCCCCACCTGCACGTGTTACCTTTCCCAATTGCCAAATTGGGGATGATTACGTTGCAACGTAAATACTTTGGGCGCGACCACCGCAAAGTGCTGGTTGTCGACGGCACGACGGGCTTTATTGGCGGTTACAACATTGGCGAACTTTACGAAGATCAGTGGCGTGACACGCACTTGCGGCTACGCGGACCGGCAGTCTGGGAATTAGATAATGCGTTCGTCGACTTTTGGAACGAACATTGCCGCCACCGTCACCCCCTGTTACAGGATCGGGGTGCCCGTTCGTGGGACACATCGATTCTGGCGGCGCTAAATACCCCACACAAATTATTGTTTCCCGTACGCGGAATTTATATCGATGCCTTGGAGCGCGCTACCGAACGGGTGTGGATTACTTCGGCCTATTTTATTCCTGACCGTCAGATTCAAAAGGCAGTGTTGGCGGCGGTCCACCGGGGGGTGGACGTGCGGGTACTAGTGCCGGACAAATCTAATCACTTGGTGGCGGATTGGGCGGCGCGTTCGTTTTATTCAGAGTTGTTGGAAGCGGGCGCGCAAATCTGGTTGTACGAGGACGTGATGATTCACGCTAAGACCATGGTTGTTGACGGCAGGTGGGTTACTGTTGGCACCGCTAATATTGATGAGCTGTCAATGACCCGTAATTTTGAAATTAATCTGCAAATAGCATCGGATAAGCAGGCGCAATATTTAGAGGAAGTGTTTTTACGAGACCTACTAAATTCACACGAATTGACCTTATTGCAATGGGAGTCGCGCGGGCTGGTGGCGCGCATAACTGAACACCTTCTCCGCCCGCTCCGACTGGTCCTGTAATTGGTCCTGCAGCTGAATATGTAACTGCGCGACCTGGCTGTTTTATTAGCGCGGTTTATTCTGATGTTTCGCCGGCTTTTTCGAGGGCGGCTGATCCGGTTTCTAATAGCAGCGCAAATTGTTGGTCGGTCAGCACAGGCACACCTAGTTCACGTGCCTTTTTCACTTTCGACCCGGCGCCGTCCCCGGCTACGAGGACGGTTGTTTTCTTTGATACCGAGCCGGCGGCTTTTCCGCCCCGGATTTGTACGGCTTCCTTGGCGCTGTCGCGAGTATGTCCAGGCATTTTGCCGGAAATTACGATTGTCATTCCGGCAAGGGTTTGTTCTGTGTGCGGACGAGATGCTGGCATATCCGCCATCTTTGCCCCTGCCTGGGACCACTGTTGTACTACTTCTTGGTGCCAGGGCACCGCAAACCAGTCCACGACTGACTGTGCCAAGACCGCGCCAACACCGTCTACTTCCGCAAGTTCCGCCGCGCTGGCAGTGCGGATTGCTTCCAGTGAACCGAAATGGCTCGCCAGCGTCCTCGCCGCAGTCGGTCCCAAATGGCGTATAGAAAGTGCCACTAAAAAACGCCACAGGGGTTTTTGTTTTGCTTTTTCCAGTTCGTCCAACATTACTTGTAGGGATTTCGAGGGCGAAGGCGCACCTTCCTTTTTGGGTTTGTTCCAAAAGTAACGCACTTGATGCCACTCGTTATCGCGATGTCCGCGGTGGCGCCACACGAAAACTTCGCGAACGTCCTCGGAATGTAAAGAAAAAATCTTGGCTTCACTGCGCAAAACTGGCTGTTGGGCGGGGGGTAAAAGGGCTTCAGCGGCGGCAGCCAGCTGCCCGTGTGCCAAGTTTTCGGTGTCCAAAGTGAGCTCGGTTTCGTCCTCCAAAAAAACGCGTCCGCCAACTATCAGGGAGCTAATAACTTCGCTGCGGTGAAGCTCCGGTTGGGTGAGAGCGAGAGCACTTTCGTCGCCCAATCCTTCTATGTCGAGGGCGCTGCGGGCACCAATATGGCTGACTCGTTCCGTAATCTGGGCGGGACACGAACGCTGGTTAGGGCAGCGCAAATCCACGTCCCCCTCCTTCTGCTGCCCCAACTGCGTTCCGCAAGAGGGACAGTTTGTGGGCATTACAAATTCGCGTTCAGAACCGTCACGCAATTGCGTCACGGGACCTACGATTTCTGGAATTATGTCCCCGGCTTTGCGCAAAATAATCGTGTCGCCAATCAGAACACCTTTGCGTTTAACTTCGGAAGCGTTGTGAAGGGTGGCTTGTTGGACGCGGGAACCGTCAACAAGAACGCGTTCTAAAACTGCGTAAGGGGTGACGCGCCCGGTACGACCGACTTGGGTGCGAATATCTAAAAGACGAGTTTGGACTTCTACGGGCGGATACTTGTAAGCCACCGCCCACCTGGGAGTTCGCGAAGTTGCCCCCAAACGTGTCTGCAATGCCAAAGAATCGACCTTTATCACTACCCCATCCATGCCATGCACGAGCTGGGTGCGCCGCTCCCCCATTTGCTTAATAAATTCAGTAATTTCCGCAAAAGAACGCACCCTTTGCGTGTATTTTGACACCGGCAGACCCCACTGTTGCAGCTGGTCAAACCATTGGCGCAAGGACGTGGGCGCGTTATCCATGTCTATTTCTCCCACGCCGTGAGCAACAAAATCGAGGGGGCGGCGGGCAGTCACTTGCGGGTCTTTTTGACGCAAAGACCCGGCGGCGGCGTTGCGGGCATTTACAAAAATTTTCTGCTTTTTTCCTGCCGGCTTTTCACCGGCAGCTTCAGCTTGCTCTAGAGCCAAATTGTGGTCTTCGGCGGCACGGTTCATTTGCGCGAAATCCTGTAAAGGCATAAATACCTCGCCGCGCACTTCTAACACTGTGGGGTGGGAAGTGCCCTTCAGATGGCGGGGGATACTTTTTATTGTGAGGACGTTTCCCGTTACGTCCTCGCCAACGCGCCCATCCCCTCGTGTCACCCCACGCGTCAGCACCCCGTTTTCGTATACTAAGGACAGCGCGAGACCGTCCACTTTTACTTCACAAGTAAGGTCAACCTGACCTAATGTCGCATGCATTCGGTCGTACCAGGCGCGCACTTCTTCCAAGCTGAAAACGTCCTCTAAAGAAAGCATCTGCTGCAAGTGTGCCACAGGGGCAAAAGTCGCCGCGCCCCCCACAGTTTGGGTGGGAGAATCCGGGCGCTGCAGGTGCGGGTACAGCTTTTCCAGTTCTTGCAGCCGCGCAAACAGTTTGTCATAGTCGGCATCGCTGATTTGTGGCGCGTCTTCTTGGTAATACTGCGTGCGCGCAGTTTCAATCTGAGCCACAAGCTGTTGATATTCGCGCTGTAAATCCTGCTGCTGTTCCATGCTCTTATTGTTATCCACAGACGCAGATTCCGTGAACTCAAAAGCCCTAACTTGTGGATTATAGAAATTAGGTGGCAAAGCTCTGTAAATTCGCGAGTATGAAAAGACCCTTGTACTTAGTACCGCTCAGCGGGCAAAACGCGGGCGTGCCCACGCCGTTGCCCCAGTGCGGCGGACGCGCAGAATTGGGCTTTTCACACGTTAGCCGGCGCCAGTTCCAAGTCACCAAGCTTGGCAGCATTTCCTTCATACGAAACGTCAGTCAGAAAAACCCCACATGGTTTCGCGTCTGTTCGTTTTGGACCAGGGCAATGTGTCCACTGGCGCTAGCTACGCACATTAGAGTAGGTCCTACCAGTTTCCAGTTATGGCGCCAACCTGCGAATTTACGGTTTCGGCGTCCTCGAAAAAGAAAACTACCACTGCTGACATTTTTACCATTTGCGACATTTTTGCCGTTTTTGTTGTGGCGTTTCGCCTCGGTGCGGAGCGGGATCGCAATTGTCACGGTTATGGTTTGCGCTCTCGGAATTTGGTATTGGCGGCGCCTGCCCAAACCGACACCCCCAGCCTTATTTTTGTGGCGCAAGGCGGGCGGGCGCAACCACGAAAGTGAGGCTGCTGGATGGCTGACGCGTAGGCGTCCTCTGACTGTGCATGCCGGTGACAACGTGTGTGTTTACGGGGACGGGGCAAATGCGGCGGTCCAATTCTGGTTGGCGCAAATCGGTGCGCCGGTAACTGTCACGAATGCGGGTTGGCAAATTTCGTTGCCTGAGGGCGATGCCACCGTTTTCGCCGCTCCCACCTTCACGCCTGCCGCCACCCTCAACATTGAGGTGAAGAAAGCCCCCGCATTGGGGAAAAATTGGTTTGAAGAGGCCGGTGGAACCGGACCATCCACCGAATTGCCGTGCGTAGTCCTCGCGAAAGAGCTGTTGGCACCACAGTGGACTGTAGAAAAACTATGGGAACACCCCACTACCGACGTACCCTTGGGAATTAGTGAAAGCGGCACTGTATGCGTCGACCTTGCGAAAATGGGACCACACGCATTGGTGGCGGGCACCACCGGATCAGGAAAGTCTGAAGCCCTCATTACCTGGCTGCTGATGTTGGCACTGCACAACCCGCCCTCGCAACTGAATTTCATTTTGGTGGATTACAAGGGCGGTGAAGCCTTCGCGCCTTTAGCGAAACTGCCGCACACTTGCGCAGTTTTGACGGACTTGGCACCCGCACAAACCACCCGTGCGCTCAGTTCTTTGCGCGCAGAATTACGCCGCCGCGAACAGCAAAAAGCCGCAGGCACTAATATGGGACCCCGACTGGTAATAGTTGTAGACGAGTTTCGCGAAGTCTCGCTGACACACCCGCACGTTTTGCAAGACCTCACCAGAATTGCTGCACTAGGACGATCCCTGGGAATTTCCTTAGTTTTGGCAACCCAACGACCGGGCGGGAACATTGACAGCAATATTCGGGCAAACACCGCCATAACAGTGTGTTTGCGTGTTCGCGGTGCCGCTGAATCCACAGATATTTTGGGGGACGCCCGCGCTGCCACCTTGCCTACAATTCCCGGACGTGCCTTTATAGACAGCGGGGTACCGGTTTTGACCCAAATTGCTTACGTTCCCGACCCCGCAGGCATAGTCAGTAAAATCTGCGCCGCCAGCAATGGCACAACTGCCTGGCCACCCTGGCTACCCGAACTATCCCACGACATCCAACTAGCTGACGCGGCGGCCACCTGCAACGAGCCCATCGTCCTCGGAATTGCAGATTACCCCCAACAGCAAGCCCAAAATGGGATAGGGCTGGCGGCGGATGTGGGGCTCCAAATTATTACGACTGCTGGGAGCGGCGGTACTACTGCCGCCAAAACCATTGCCTGCCAGTTCGCCCGCGTCCACGTAGCGACGCCAGCCCCCACCGAGTGGGAGGATTTTGCTGACACAGTGGTAAGCGACGGTGCGGACATGGCCTTGTTACTGCGCCGCGCCCCAGCGGCAGAGCTGGTGATAGTAGATGACTTTGACAGCGTCCTCGACCGCATTGATAGTGCGGAGGGCGTAGGGGAAGGGATACGGCTAATAACACAATTGCACGGCAATCGCGCCATTATTTGTTCCCCTGCCAGCGGCAATGGGAAGTGGGCAGAAACTTTACGCACCAAACTGATAATGGGAAATAGGGACGCTTTCGACGCCGCCCGAACCGGAGTGAGCAAAACCGAGGCAGCCTGGTTAGATGCGCCCGGACGAGCACTGCTAGTACAACGGCAGCGCACCTGCATACAAATAGCCCAACCCGAACTACGCCGCTGCACCACGCCTCTCATTGCTCCTACTCCCGCCCATATTCCTGCTGGTGAACTCGGACTAATTGGCGCACAGCTGAAAATTTGGCAACCACCACAAAGCAACTATTTAGTAGTCAGTAGCAAGCCAAAGGAAGCAGCCAAAGTGCAGACCGCATTAGCTAAACGCCTGCCGAAGGCCGCCATCATCACCGTTACCCCGAATGAACTAATGACAGACTTCGGCGGCAAAATAGCCAAGTTCTTGCAGGAAGCAACGTTGCTTTGGCTGCGCCCAAACCGGGCGACACGAACGTGGGCGGCAGGACACGACCTGACTGGACTGATAAACCACACCAACAACAGCCGCATAATTCCGGCACTCGCATTTTGCCAAAATAGCCCGGAAAGACTATTTCTAAGTAGCTGTGACTATTCCCACCGCTCAAGTGGTAAAGAACCATGCGAAAACCCTTGATTTTATTGTGGAAGGAAACAAAAATAGAGACGTTATCGCGAAAGCGAAATAATTGGTGAAGTATTTGCAACGCCGTAGTTAATAAGGAGCAAACATGGACTGGCGTAGCCGCGCGGCCTGCTTAACGGAAGATCCGGAACTGTTCTTTCCTATCGGAAACACCGGACCCGCTATCGCGCAAGCCGAAGAAGCCAAGAAAGTTTGCGCTACTTGCGAGGTGCAAGAAGTCTGTCTGAAGTGGGCTATCGAAAACAACCAAGATTCTGGGGTGTGGGGTGGCACCAGCGAGGACGAACGGCGTGCAATGAAGAGGCGCGCAGCCAGGGCACGTCGCGCAAGCTAAGAAAATATCCGGGAAAACCCGGATATTTTTATACTTTAATTACTGTCACGCCCTGCTCTTCAATAGCCGTAGCAATCGCAGCGGGCGTATTTTCGTCCGTAATAACTATGTCAAAATCGGTAACCGGACCGACTTTATGCAAAGCGGACCTGCGAAACTTTGAAGAATCCACAACCAATATTTTTTTCGTTGAATTTGCAATCATTGCCCGTTTTACCCTGGCAACATCCTGGTTTGGGTGATAGCAGTAGGTGGGTGTGAGCGCAGTTGCCGACATGACGCACAGGTCGGCTTTTAGTTGGTTTATGACCGTTTCGGCACAGTGCCCAAAGTAAGAATCAGCCCACGCCTCATATTCGCCACCTACCAAAATAAGGCGCACCCCTTCGCGATGACGCACCTTTGTGGCAATAAATTCCGCATTAGTAATGATAGTGATAGGCGCAAATTCCTCCAGATCGTCCAACAGCGCCAAGTTCGAGGACGAATCGTCCACTAATACCGACTGCCCACGCGCCAAAAAAGTGCGCACTTTAGCCGCTAATTTCGCCTTGGTCTGTTCATTCGTAGAAATTCGCACGCGCGCGGCAGCCTCTGTCAGGGACGAGGACGCCGCCCGCACTTCCCCTCGATGGCGCACTACAAGTTGGGAACGTTCTAATTCCGCCACATCGCGGTATATAGTCATAGCGGAGACGCGCAATAGGTGGGCTAAATTATCTACGTGTGTGGCGCCATCGCGAACTAGCAGATCCATGATGAATCGTTGGCGCGCACGGGGATCTAATCCTTTTGGCTCAGCCACAGTCATCACCTTTACCTGCGCGATTTTTAACATTATCTATGTTATAAAGATCGCTACCAATTTACACATTTCGCCACGCAAAAACTGAAAAATTCAGTTTTTTACATATTTTTTCAAAATCATTACACCAAATTAGCCACTAATGTGACTATAGTGCCGCCCTCGGGATGGTTTTGCCAATCAATAGTGCCCCCGAGTTCACCGCGAACCAAAGTTTGCACAATTTTTGTTCCCAAACCATTCACGTCACCTCCGGCACCGATCCCCTTACCAAAATCTCGTACCGTCACCGTCAAAGTGTCACCATCGCGGCAGGCAACAACCTCTACACGCCCAGAACCGCCTGCGAAACCATGTTCCACAGAATTTGTCACCAACTCGGACAAGACTACTGCCAACGCCGACGCGGCGTCGGCGCCGATTTGCCCAAAAGACCCCTGCAGGCTCACAGACGCCTCACCTTGAGCCGAAGCCATTGATGCCGCCTTTTGCAACACGTCGCGCGCTAAATCGTCAAAGTTCACCGTTTCGTCAATGGTTTGCGACAACACATCGTGAACCTTCGCAATAGTTCCCACCCGGCGTTCCGCTTCGCAAAGCGCATCTGCCACCTCGTCAGAACTGGACCTACGCATTTGTATCCGCAATAGCGCCTGAACTGTTTGTAAGTTATTTTTTACCCGGTGATGAATTTCGCGAATAGTGGCATCCTTCGTCATCATTTCGCGCTCACGACGACGCATTTCTGAAACGTCACGGCACACCAATATGGCGCCCGCCCGCTCACTACCATTTAGCAAAGGCAACGCCCGCAACGTAATAGCACCAGCACGAGTTTCGACCTCGGTCATCCAGGCCGCCCGCCCCATCACGACGACAGCTAAAGTTTCGTCGACGCACTGATGGTCCTCACAAACTAATTTCGTAACTTTCTCCGCCAGCAAACACCCCTGCAATTCCTTCGGCAAGCCCAGGCGTCGCAAACACGAAATAGCATTTGGCGATATCTCTACAATGCGCCCCTCCGCGTCAAGTAACATGACACCATCGCTGACACGAGGTGCGCCGCGCTGCCCAACTGTAGGAGCGACCTCGAAAGGATACTGCCCACGCGTCATCATCTGACATATAAGATCCGCAGCTTTTTGCCCCCACTGCTTCGCCGGACCAGTTACGCCCGCCACATCCGAACCCATTTCGCGCGACACTACAGCCACCGCCCGACCCATAATAATCACCGGCGTGTAAGTGTCCCATATCGAGTACGTACCTGCCCACCTGGGCGAAGATGGACGCAACTCCACACCATTAGTAAGCGCCTCGTGTAACATCTGGTTGCGCTTAGGAGCCGCATGTTTGCCCACCACATCGTCAAGATGTAGAGTTTGCCCAGTAGCAGGGCGGCATTGCGCCGCCGCCACAAACCTACCATCTCGAAGCGGCAACCACAACACCAAATCTGCACAGCTAATATCGGCAAGCAACTGCCAATCAGCCAACAAAACATGCAACCGGTCTGATTCAAATTCGCTCAGGTCCTGTACATCATAGCTCTGAGAAAGTTCCCGCAAATGGTCCACGCGTAATACTCTACCGCGATTACACTTATTCCAAACGAAAGGTATATACATTGTGAAATTTCAATTAGCAATAACTTACCCCGGCACCCTAAACGATGTCACCACAATGCTCACTGACCAGCGCTTCTACAAAATACGCGCCGAACTTTTAGGCATTAAACAGTGCAATTTTGCCCAGAAAGACGAGGGCGATACGCGGCAAATCCGTTCCGTCGCCTTGATTGCCGAAAACGATTTCCCGGAAAATATGAAAAAGTTTTTACCCGGACAAATCGCCCTCGAACTAACAGAAAACTGGCATTTGTCAGACCGCGAACACATCCACAGCGAAATAAGTGTGCGCACCAGGTCCGCGCCCTGCAGCTTGAACGCAAGCTGCGTCCTCGAAAGCAAAGGAAACGAAACCACCCGCACGATGGACGGGGAAATCAAGATCGCCATTCCCCTGTTTGGTCGCAAAATCGAACTCGCAGCTGCCGCCCGCATTAGACAAGTCAGCGCGCTTGAGCAAGCCGCCACGAAACGGTACCTGGACCGCATAGGCGGCGCCATCACTACACACATGGCACTATAGAGACATGAGCAAAAACATTTTATGGGGCAAGCGTGCCGGAAAGCGGCACTACACTTGCTACAACGAACGCGGCGCCAGCGTCGAAGTAGGTATGGGCGAAGGGCAATTCAGCCCCGGACAGCTGCTAAAAATTGCGTTAGCAACCTGTGGCACTCTGTCTTCAGACTCGCGGCTTGCAGCCGCCCTCGGGGACGATTTCGACGCCACTTTCGGAGTTGAAGGCACCTATGACGAAGAAACCGACCGCTTCACCTCAATGGTGGTCGAAGTAGTCACCGACCTCAGCAAAGCCGAAAACAAAGAACAACTGGTAGAACGCGCACACAAAGCTATTGAACGCTACTGCACAGTGGGACACACTTTGAACGCGGGACTACCCACCGAAGTAAAGTTCACCGAGGAGTAACATGAACGACGCCAAAAAGTACGCCCACGCCCTCACGGACGCAGGTAAAGCCCTCATCCACACTGATTGGACCGGCGTACTTGACGTCGCCATCGCACTACCTGCAGAACATACCCAAAAATACGTAGCATCTGTGCGCAAATCCCATCCCCACGCAACCGCCGCGCAAATCGCAGCCGTCCTCGCCAAAAATTACAAAAACTGGTCGGGCGCAACTTCGGCAACCGTGGGTGCCGGTGCCGTCTTTCCAGGGATAGGAACGGCGGTATCGCTGGGGCTAACAGGTGTAGAACTCGCCGCGTTCTTTAGCGCAACCGCCAAATATGTGTTCGCCCTCGCCTACCTGCACGGAGTGGTTCCGGAAACGGTGGAGCAAAGGCGCGCTCTGGTCCTATCTTCGCTGATGGGGGACGAGGGCGCCCGCCTGGTTGCCGACCAAATGGGCATTACTGGGTTGAACTGGGCGCGCAAAACGCTCGCTGCCACTCAGGCTTCCACACTACAAGTTATTAACGGCAAAATAATCAAACGCCTTGGAAACCATCTGACAAAAAAGTGGGCAGGTCGCGCGGTGGGACGTTTCGTTCCGTTTGGCGTGGGCGCCGCCATCGGATGGTTTAGCGGGCGTAGTATAGCTGCGAAAGTTATCGAGGGTGCCACTGCCGCCTTGGGTCCCATCAACAGCGGCACAACGCCCCGCAAATATTAGGAAGACAATGCGACCAATAAACCGACAATACGAAGACTTACTGGCGGATGTTCTGGAAAATGGCTCCCACAAAGGCGACCGTACCGGCACCGGTACTCTGTCCGTTTTTGGTCGGCAACTGCGCTATGACCTCCAAAAAGAAGGCTTTCCCCGCATCACCACCAAATTTGTGGCGATGAAAGCCGTCAAAGGTGAATTGCTGTGGTTCTTGCGCGGCGACACCAACGTCAGGTGGCTACAAGACCGAGGCATCACAATTTGGGATGAATGGGCGGATCCGCAAGGCGAACTGGGACCTGTTTACGGGTATCAGTGGCGCTCCTGGCCCACCCCTGACGGGAGGCATATTGACCAAATCCAAGGCGTCCTCGACACCCTAAAAACAGATCCGAACAGCCGTCGCATAATTGTGTCAGCGTGGAACGTAGGCGAGTTAGACAAAATGGCTTTGGCACCCTGCCACGCGTTTTTCCAATTTTATGTTGCGGACGGCAAACTTTCTTGCCAACTGTACCAACGCAGTGCGGACCTGTTTTTAGGAGTACCGTTCAATATCGCGTCTTACTCGCTGCTGACCCACATGCTAGCGCAACAGGTCGGCTTGGAAGTTGGCGAGTTCGTGTGGACAGGTGGAGATTGTCACATTTATTCCAATCATGTGGAACAAGTCAAAGAACAGATTTCGCGAGACCCTTACCCCTTCCCGGACCTGTATTTGCGAAAGGCACCCAGCCTGTTCGAATACGAAATGGACGACATTAACGCTACTGAAGGCTACCTACATCACCCCGGAATTAAGGCGCCCGTTGCGGTGTAAACTGGTGCGGGCGTCCTCGCAGTAAAAAGTGCCGCAAGAGGAGTGGGCAGCGGCGGCGACGAAAAGGAGGGGCACTATGATTGGCATGATTTGGGCGGAAGACCGCGGCAAAATTATTGGTGCTGGCGGGCGGATGCCGTGGCGTATTCCCGCTGATTTTCGCCACTTTCGCGAAACCACTATGGGACACCCCATTGTTATGGGCGCCAAATCCTTCCTGGCGCTTGGCAAGCCTTTGGCGGGGCGCACGAATATTGTTATCAGTCGTTCCCGCAATTTTCCGGGAACGGTGACGGCTAGGTCGCTAGCTCAGGCGATCGACCAAGCACGGTCTTACCCCGGAGGTGAGGAAATTTGGATCACGGGTGGCGGTCAGGTTTATGCGACCGGAATGGAGATCGCGGACCGGTTGGCAATAACGCACATAGATTTGGACGTCAGTGCAAAAGCGGCAGAGATGGGCGAAGTAGTTTACGCTCCCGCAGTTGATCCGCATATTTGGCAAATGGTGTCCGAGGACGACGAGTGGCGCGAGCTTTCGGGTGACGGCAGGTGGCGCCTAGTAGTGTGGGAGCGGCGCGCAAGCAAGTAGACCGGCGGTAGTGTCCGTAGGTGCGCGGGTAATGGCTACTCAAGGACGCCACCTTGACCATTGCTGCTGGTAACGCGATGTTGGTGAGGAAGCTAACCGGCGTTAAGTTTGCGAAAGGACGAGGGCGCTGCATATAGTGGTACATACCGACGCGGGGTGGAGCAGTTCGGTAGCTCGCCGGGCTCATAACCCGGAGGTCGCAGGTTCAAATCCTGTCCCCGCTACTACTAGCGAATCCCGATCCTGAAGGATCGGGATTTTTTTACTTTTAGCAACGATTGCTAAAGCGACCAATTCCTGAAAGAAATTCTGCGGAAGCTTGACATACTCCCTAATACAGTCCCTGAGCGCGACAATTATTAACGAATAATCTATACTTATTATAGTTGAATAAGCAACTACCCCAGCTGGTCGAAGCATTCAGCTCATTCAGCTATAGCATCAGAAGGATCACAATGAACACTTACAAACCAGTATTTCGCGTTTTCGGAATCGTGCTCACTATTCTCGGCATCGTCTTGCCCATCGCCGGCATATTTGCACACTCTCAAGTGAGCGACCTGCTGAGCGCACAAAGAATCACTATGCCCGAAGGGCCCGCACTACAAAGCCCCGAACAGAAGGCCGCCCTCGAAAAATATGCCGGACAAACCCTGACAACCGGTCCTCAAGCGCGCGCATTCGCAGAACATTACATTGCCGCACACTTGGAACACATGTCAAAAGGGAAAACTTTCAGTGAAGTTTCCGGCGAATTCATGAAACTCAGCAAGAGTGATCCGACCAACCCCAAAGTTGCTGAGCTTGGCAAAATGCGTGAGACGCTATTCATGGGAAATTCTCTGCGCGGAATGCTCAACAATGCGTACGCGTTCTGGACACTTGGCAGTGTCGCCCTCTGGGGAGGTGGCGCAGTACTGATCGCCGGGCTCGTACTCACGGGCTTGTCACTGCGCAAAGACCACAGCAGCGACCGCGCTTAGTAGCGAAAACGAAAAGGCACCTGGAGTACTGAAAACTACCAGGTGCCTTCTCTTATTGTTGAGCTCTGGCACTTCTAGAGGCTATGGACACCTAATCCGAGAGCTGTAAGGCTTGTGCCTCTGAAGCGCTCACCCAACCAGGCATTGCCCAAAGCCGTGAAAACCAACGCTGCAAATCGGGTAGGTCTACATATGCGTCGCTCACTTTCCCTGAACGTCCCGCCTCGGTAGTAGCTAAAGATTGCAAAGAAGTAAACGCGCGAATATCTACAGTAGTCGGGTGATCCGCCCACAAGAAATCGCGCCCAACAAGTCGCTCATTTAGCTCTCTGATGAACCGTCCCACGATTTCTAGGGCGTCTTCGCGCGCCTGCTCTTTACCGGCAATGATGGTATGCACATGATTATTTAGACGCTGACCAATTGCTTGCACGAAAGGTTCTTCTTCGCCAACGTAATAGTCTTGGTGTGACGATGCAAGATCCCCCCACTCCGTCATGATTGTGCGCAAGATCTCGCTAGAATCGTTGAGAACTATGCGTCCAGGAATTTCTCCCGCCTCTAGATCGACCAAAACTGGGACAGTGGTGGGCTGCCCCACCTGCCAGTCGGGCTGGCGCCGATAAAGTTCGCGCGAAGTACGAATTCGCAACAAAGGATCAAAGTTACCTGCACGCAAAAACTCAAATCCGTCCTCGCCAATACCGCTGGCTTCCACCAACGCCACCGCCGCATCCAGACCTAACAACCGCCTCGCAATGGTGACGCGCCGACACCAAGGACACGCCGGGGAAACCACTAAAACGTAGCGTCCCCCCTGTGGGACCACCTTAGGACTCGAAGTCATCTTCGGACTGTTCTGAAGCAGCATCGCTGTCTATTTGCAGCAACAATTCGCGCAACGCCGTCACATAACCGGCGCCTCCCGCAATTGCCATATTTTCGTCTGCGGGACCATCTTGAAGGTTTCGTGCCACCCCACCCGCTTCGGTTACCAACAGCGTTCCCGCCGCCAAATCGAAAGGCGTCAAATTCCCCTCAAAATACAAGTCCTGGCGTCCTGCTGCTACGGCAGCAAATTCGAGGGCGGCTGCCCCGGTACGCCTGATGTCACGGACCTTTCCGATAACTTGCGCCAAGACGTGCCCTTGCTGTTCGCGCAGTTGAGCGGTGTAGCCAAAGCCGGTTCCTACCAACGCTTTTTGTAAGTCCCCGCCAGGGCGCACAGACAATTTATCTTCACCCAAATACGCACCGGCACCCAGAGCGCCATGGTACAAGTTATCGGAACCAATTTCTGCAATAGCGCACGCCACTGGCGTCCACGTGCCCGGATCTACAGAACCGTATACGCACGCCACCGAAACCGCACTGGCACCGCCATACAAATAATTGACCGTTCCATCAATGGGGTCAATTACCCAAAAATACCCGCTTTTCCCAGGGGTTAGGGGCAATTCTTCGCCCGTAATACCATCATCAGGACGCAACTGCGCCAAGCGCGAACGAAGCAGTTCTTCGACCTCTAAATCTGCTTGGGTGACCGGATCCACAGGCGAAGATTTAGTTGTAAGCTGGCTGACGCCCTGAGCTTGCAACTGGGTTGCACGCTGTGCCCCTTGCAGTGCCACTTCCTTGGTTACCTGCCAGATTTCTTCGCGCAGATCGTCTGCAGGATGAAAAGTATTCATGAAACTACTTTCCCACAAAATCCGCCGTAAAGTGCCTCAAAAGAGGCAAAATTGCGGAAATTTCAAACTGTCCCGGCGCACTCACTTCACCCACACTCGCAAAAGTCGCATAGTTGCCCAACGCGGGCGGCCACAACCGGCTAATTTTCCCCAACTCTGACATGGAAATGCCTATCACCGGGACCGGCAGCTGCTGCCTTGCCCAAGTAACTACCTGCAACAAAGCGATTACATCCGCTGGCGTCCTCGGCATTACCGCAATTTTGGCAATATCCACCCCCAGGTACACCTGCCGCCGCAATATTTCCTGCATATTATCCACCGTGGGCGTCCCCTGAAAGTCGTGAAAAGAACCGACCACTTTGATACCGCGCCATTTCGCCGCCGCCACCAGGTCTGGTGCCATCAGTCTGGCGGTCTCAACATCGAGGGCATCAACTCCTTCCTCCAACACCGCGCGCACCGCCTGGTCGTACGAGGACGCCGCGCACGTGCCGCCCTCGGAAACCGAACGCACCGTTCCCAGAATTGGCAGAGGCGTTGCCTGCCGCAGTTTGGCAATCGTACCGGGCGTAGGAATGCCCGCGCCCTTGGCCGCTTCCACCTGTTCGTGCCCCGGCAGGTCGGCGCGCCATTCGATTACATCAGCTCCGGCTGCAGTGGCAGCACGCGCCTGCTGGGCAGCTTGTTCGGGGCTACCTTGCACCGGAACAATGATTTTCAACACCTTGCCGTCATTGACAGGCAATCCTTTCTTTCCCATCGTCACCTCGTTTGTAATCTGAAACCGTGGAAAACAAAGTTCCTCCTCGTCATTTTATATTCGTTGCCATTGGTGGTTTTTTTGGGGCAATTGCCCGCGCCAGCTTGGACGTGATTGGTCACGGCACCACTGCCATGGAAATCTTGCCGTTTAGTACGGCGTTTGCGAATACTTTAGGCGCGCTACTGTTGGGATTTTTGACTGGTTTTGTCGCGGTGTCAACGCCGCGTTGGCCGCTCCTAGAAGAGTTACGCATTATGGGGGGTACCGGCTTTTTGGGTGCGTTTACCACGTACTCATCCTTTGCTTTAGCGTTCGCTGGTGCACCGCGATGGAGTTTAGTGGCAGTGGAAGCAACCTTGTACCTGACGTTGGGAATAGTAGCTGCGACAATCGGAATATTTTCGGGTAAAGCATTGGCGAGGGCGGTACACAAACAATGACTTTCCTTTCAGTATTGGCTGTCGGGTTTAGTGGCTCGGTAGGAGCCACCTGCCGTTTTGCCTTGGAATACGGAGTAAAACTGCTGCTACTTAAACACCGCAAGAATCATTTTTGGACCAATTCAGCTATTCCCATTGCGGTAGTTAATATTATTGGTTGTTTCCTGATGGGCATGGCGAGCGCTTATTTCGGCACCGACACCACGCCTGCACATCTGGCGGTAACCACGGGGTTTTTGGGCGGTTTTACAACCTTTTCTACGGCTATGTTGGATGGCGTGAAGCTGGCGCGAAGCGGAAAAGTCCCCACCGCCCTCATCATGATTATTGGCACCTTGGTACTGAGCCTTCTAGCAGTAATAGGCGGATACCAGGTGGTGGCGTAAGCCATGGGCAATTGGCGATTCTTCCCACTACTTCTACTAGCACACCGTTTCTACTGACCTACTGTTTCTTGGAACGAAAGCTCCCCACTGGTAGGTAACTAATTTCTCAATTTCACCAGTGGGGGCTCGCGTTATTTTGTTTTCCGAGGACGAAGCGCAGCTTATTTCTTTGCCGTTTTAGTTTCGGCTGTCTTGCTTTTATCCGCCTTGTCCTGTGCTGAAAGCGCCTTTTGCAGGGCTTCGTTTAGGTCTTTTTGGGCTTTGCCGTAACCGGACCAGTCCCCCGCTTTCAGGGCCTTATCTGCAGCTTCCATGGCAGTCTTTGCGGCAGTAAGAGCCTGCTGCAATTCCTGTTCGGCAGTGAGTGTCTGGGTTTTCGCCGCGACGTCTTCCTTGGTTCCCCCAATGGTGGTTTCCGTCTTGGACCCAGCGTCACCACCGAAGACTTGGTCTAAGGATTCTTCCAGAGTAGATGCGAAACCGATCTTGTCGCCAAAAGCTGTCAGTACCGACCGCAACTGCGGGTAAGAGGTAGACCCCGTGGACTGGACGTAAATTGGTTGCACGTATAACAAACCACCACCAACAGGTAAGGTCAGCAAATTCCCGCGCAAAACCTTGGTTCCCTGCTGGTCTTGCAAGTTCAGTTCTTTCGATACCGCAGAATCAGAGTTGAAGTTGTTTTGTACTTGCCCCGGACCGGGAACCGTGGTGGCTGAAGGCAATGCCATTAGTCGTAACTTGCCGTATCCTTCGCGGACTTTCCCTTTCTGGTTACCGGTCTCTGAATCCACCGCTAAGAACCCAGCCATTGCTGCCCGCTTAGAGCCGCCACCCGGAATAAACACCGAGTTTAGCGAGAATTCTGCGGTTTCTTGACCAGGCATCTTCATTGTCAAGTAGTACGGAGGTTGTACCGGACTGGAGCCATCCGCCAGTTTCGATGCTGTGGGGTCTTCGCTAAGACGCCAACGATCCCCGCCCGTGTAGAACTGTGGCGCGTTCGTAACATGGTAGGTTTCGAGCAGCTTCCGTTGCACTTTGAAGTAATCTTCCGGGTAACGCAGGTGTGCCATCAGGTCCCCACTGATTTCCGAAAGTGGCTTAACCTTCGCCGGAAAAACCTTCGTCCATGTTTTCAAAACCGGATCCTGCTTGTCCCACTGGTACAAAGTCACCGAACCATCGTAGGAGTCAACGACTGCTTTCACCGAGTTGCGCATGTAATTTATGCGCGAATATGGCGAGTACAAGTCTTCCCCACTGGTACGCGAATCTGTAGTGACGCCCTCGAGAGACACGTGCTGGGCGTAAGGGTAAGAATCCAATGTGGTGTAACCGTCCACAATCCAGACCAAACGTTTTGGAGTCTTCGGATTCCCATCCATGTCAACCACGGCAGGGTACGGTTTGCGGTCCAAAGTCAGGTAAGGAGCCACTTTCGCAACGCGCAGTGAGGGGTCGCGATCGTACAAAATTTGCGATTCCTTATTGACTTGGTCCGAAAAAAACAAGTCTGTGGAACGGAACTTGATAGCAAACAGTAGTTTGTTCCACAAGTTACCCACCGACGGACCGCCCTTGCCCGCGAACGTGTTATTCACTTGCCCTGACTTAGCTTTATCGTCCGGGTAATCCAGTTCCTGCGGGTCGGCGCCCTTAGGCGCCCCCACTATGGAGTATTGCGGCGCATTGGCACTAAAATACACGCGCGGTTCGTAATTGCCCATTTCGCCGCGCTTTTCGATGGACTGCTCCCAGTAAGCCGGCAAACCATCCACAGTGACTTTATTACCGTAAGCTGCTACAACCCCAAACCCGTGCGTGTAAACTGTGTGGTCATTCACCCAGGTGCGCTGTTCTTTCGACAGACCATCCAAGTTCACTTCGCGCACCGCAATTACCGTGTCGCGTTTTTCGTTATTAATGGTGTACCGGTCAACCGACAACTGTTCCGGGAAAGAATAATACGTACGGGATTGCTGCAATTGGCGCACCGTAGGGGAAATAATCTGCGGGTCTAACAAGCGAATCTGCGACGTGGAAGCCGTGTCATCGCGCAACTGTCCCTGCGTCGCCGAAGTCTTTGCCGTGTAATTGTTGTACTCCAAATCCCGCAACCCATAAGCCGCTAACGTGGCATCAATGTTTCGCTGAATGTAGGGCGCCTCCATAGCACGCGCGTTCGGTTCGACCTTGAAACGTTGGATAAGCAGTGGGTAGCCCACGCCAATTACGAGGGCGGACACCACCAAAGTGGCTATACCTGCGACAGGCAAGTGCCAAGAACCTTTAAAGGCCGCCACAAAGAACAGTACCGCGATAACGGCGGCAATAACCGCCAAAATGGTATTTGCTGGCAAAGTGGCGTTTACGTCCGAATACAAAGCGCCGTCGGTAGGTCGACCTTGCTGGGAAATCATAATGAAACGCCCAACAATGTAGTTGACAGACACCAGAAGCGAAATAATACCCGCACTAATACCCATGTGGATGCGCGCCGGACGCGACACCCGCACCTTCGGTGCTGCGGTAACGGCTCCGCCCACATAGTAAATAACTAACGCCACCAGCGCGCCGAAAATAACCGCCCACAGTAGCGCGTTCACGACCAAAGCGACTGCCGGCAATTTAAACGTGAAGAAGCTAAGGTCAAAACCCCAAATTGAATCTTTAGTACCAAAGTTTGAAGAGTTCGTTGCCACCCGCAACACTGCCCAATTAGGCGCCAAATTGACTGCCCCAAACAGCCCAAAGCCCAGCGTAGCTAACCAAAACACCAGCCTCGTCGCATACGTCGGAAGCAAGCGGAACTGCCCCTGCGAACGCACTGCCAACAGCGCCGTCCTCGTATTAACACCCATTATGAGCGCCGCCACAACGAACGCGAGGACCCCCACCGCAGCTGCCGACCCCCACTTGGTTAGCCAAATCGGCAAGTAACCAATCTGGTCAAACCACAAAACCTCGGTCCACACTGAAGCCATAGCCTTAATAAAAACCCCCACCAAGACAATAGCCATCAAAGTAATACCCAAAGGACCGGGTTTTTTGAACCTAATTTTGGGCGTGGGTTGACGCCGCGGCCCCGAACTAAAGTTCGCAAAGTCGGGGAATCCAGGGATATGTGTGCTCACAGTGCTCCTTAAGAACCGTTACTTACGCTAATTGTCCCACGTTTTTCTGTTATTTCTAACTCCCGCATGTGAAAACTGCTGTTCGCATCACGCGAAAGATTCATGCAGTATTAGTCTATGATCGAAATTTCTGCGGAAGCCTTAGCCAGTGCCGTTCACGATATCGAACGGGAACTAGCGAAAATCGGATGGGACCAAGCGCCCTCACTGTTCGCCCTCGTACCCACAAAACTGGTATTGGAACAAAGCAACGGTTTGGACGAACAATCTGTCGCCCTCATGCGTAGCCAACTGGCAGCCAACGCCGACAACCTGACCGCAGTTTTACAAGAAGACATCGGCACCGACATGGGCGAATTCTTGGCGCAAATCGAATGGCCAGAACAAGTAGTGGGCGTTGCCTGCGCGATGGAAAGAATCATTTTGCCACCGTGCGCCGAAGCGGCAGCCCCGCAGGAAGCAAGCGCGCGCGAATCCTACCTGCTGGCGCACCCTGACCGCGAGGACGTGCGCATAGTCAGTGGCGCCCTCCGTAATGGCGACACCTGGACTGCGATCCGAACTCGCAAGCACGATGACGCCGACACCGTTGCGGCCGGGCAAGGCTTGGTTCCCGAACTGGAAAAAGCTTTGCACGCAACCCTGAACTAGGGGTTGCGCGGAAGAGGGCGACAGCTCGGCTGGTCGCGTCTTTCCCTATTTTTTAGCGGGGCAGCTGGGCAGATCCGACTGCCCAGCACCAATTTTTTCAACCGCCGTGCGCGCATCTTGCAAAGTCTGAATTGGGACTACCCGCAAGCCGGAGGGAATACGCCCCAAGGCGTCCTCACAATTAGAACGCGGAACCAAGAAAAATTTCGCACCATCAGCTTTTGCGCCCACCATTTTTTGCGGAACCCCCGAAATGGCTTCCACTTCCCCATCCATGCGGATAGCGCCAGTGCCCGCTATGACCTGATTGCCTGCTAGCTGTTTAGGAGTCAATTTGTCGATAATCCCGAGGGCGAACATAGTTCCGGCACTCGGTCCCCCAACCCCTGCCAAACTGATTTTTACGTCCACCGGCAATTTCACTTTCGGGTCAATTGCAATCCCGAGGACGGACCCCCGCCGAGCCGGCATTTTTTGACTTTTCACAGTCACATCCTGGGGGTGACCGTGGCGAACCACACGGACTTTCACATCCGTTTTGGGGGGTGTTTTTGCCAAAAATCGGAACAGTGATCCGGCCGTATCCGTAGTCGCTTTACGACCTGCCGCTTCCAGGGCAACTATTTGGTCACCTGCTTGCAGTTTACCTTGCGCATTTTTAGAAACTCCGGCTACGAAAAACTTAGCTGGTACTTTGTAACCCAAATTTTCGAGGGCGGCAGCTTCCGCATTCTGCTGCGAACCTTCCATTTGTGCCCTGGAAATCTTCTCAATTTGGGCGCCGGTAAGTTCTTTCGGAAAAACGTCCTCTTGTGGGCTGAGATCCCAACTGGGCAATACTAAAGCTAGCAGCGCCTGCCCGACAGTGAGTGGATTTTGCGGTCCTCCTTGAAGCGAAACAGTGACCATGTGCAATTCGCCCGTAGTCGAGTAAGTTTTCGCCCCTTGCACGCTGATAACCGGGGCGGCGCCCTCGCTGTCAAGCACGTCAAAAGTAGGTCCCGGGCTTTCCACCACGTACGGCACCGGCACGAACATTACAGCAAAGACAGCCAAAGCCGCAATGATTGCCCCCCACCGCCAAGTTTTTCGTTTATTCTGCACTCCTTTATTGTGCCTAATTTTTATGGATGCGTGCATGCGGACAGGCTCAAAGTGTGCGATGTCAATTTCGGCAGCAAACAGTTAAACTTGGCGCAAGGAGGAAAAATGGGAACTGAGGATTCGTGGGAACAAATGCTGCGGCGCCTTTTGGGCGACCAGAACGCAGAACGCGCCATCGAACAAATACGCAACATGGGTGTGGACCCTGCGGTATTCATGGGAAATTTGCCCTCTGACCCGACAGTTTTAGAGCATTTGAGCCACCAAGTGCGCGAAATGTTTAATGAAGACCCACTGAATTGGAAAGCAGTCGCAGATTTGGCGCGCATGAAAATTGCGACAGACCCGCAGATTTCTGCCACGCAGGCTGCTCGAGGACGCCAAGCCCTGACAGTTGCTGACCTTTGGTTAGATTCGGCTACCGCGCTGACCCCGAAGACTCCTGAACGCACAATCTGGTCGCGCGCAACATGGATTTCTAAAACGCTGTCTACCTGGAAAACTCTGACAGAACCGGTGGCTAGGCGCGCTATCAGCGCGGTTACCAGCAGCATTGAGGGAACGATAGCGGCGCCTCTGTTAGGCGAGGGGCTGCTCGGGGACCTGCAACCACAGCAAGTCAGCGCACACATGGCGGGGTCAGTTTTCGGTGCCCAAATTGGGCAAGCCATCGGGACACTAGCATCCGAAGCCTTCGGTTCCACAGATACGGGTCTGCCCTTATCCGGGGAGTCAGTGACCGCCCTCGTGTATGCGAACGTGGAAGCGTTCGGCGAAGACCTGGACATCAGCAGCGAGGATGTCCTAATGTTCTTGGCAGTGCGCGAGGCCGCCCACGCCAGGCTGTTTACTGCCGCGCCGTGGCTGCGCTCTTACCTACTGCGAGCCATCGAAAAATACGCCAGCCAAATCGAATTCGACATGAGTACGGTTATCGAAAAACTGCAACAGGTCGACGGGCTAAACCCGAACAAAATCCAAGAGCTGCTGGTCGGCAGCATAAATGCGACCGCGGATTCACGCAAGCAGCTGGAAGCCCGCTCCGAGGTGGAAACTATCCTGGCAGTAATCGAAGGGTGGGTCGAGGTCGTAACTGGGCAGGCGTGCGCACCGTTCATGGCTTCGATTCATTCACTCCGGGAAATGATGCGGCGGCGGCGCGCCATAGGCGGACCCGCAGAAAAAGTGCTCGCCCAACTGATCGGTCTGGAGTTGCGCCCCAAGCGGGCCCGCGATGCCGCCCAAATATGGGAACTGCTAACTACCAAACTTGGCGTTGAAGAACGCGACAAACTGTGGTCCCACCCTGACGTGATGATAACCAAAACCGAACTAGAAAACCCGAACGACTTCCTAACGAACAGGCGTGCCGCGGCCGCCGCAGACGCAAAAGTGGACGCCGACCTCGCCGCCATCTTGGAAGGCACCCTCGGCTACGCCGAAGGATTAAACGAGGGCGAAGACTCACCCGGTGACAGCAGGCAAACACCACCAGCAGGCGAAAAATGACGGCTCGGCGGCGCGGGGTTTGGTCGGATGCTCGAAATTAGATGGGCTTGGAGCAACGGACAATTTTGAGAATATGACGTGCGTTTGGGGTTGGGGTTTGGGGCGGGTGCGGTGCCCGTGAGTCTTGCCGTGGGCGAGTCTTAGTGCCA
>JAUMZK010000006.1:21946-129890 GCA_030528145.1 Actinomycetaceae bacterium | reverse complement strand
GGCGAACTCTGTACAACCATCGACCAAAAAAGTGCGCAGCTTGTCAACCACCGGCACCACCGGCACCACCGCTGAGGCGCCCGCCCGCACGGCATCAATAACACGGCAGATCACAGCCATTGGCGTAAACGGGCGCGCAGCATCGTGAACCAACAGTATCCCCGGACCAATGTCGCCCAACGCCTCAATTCCGGCGCGCACCGACCCCTGCCGGTCCGCCCGCCCAGGCACCACCACAATTCTGGGGTCCACGGGCTCGAGGACGGCGCGAAACTGTTCCAATGAATCCGGCGGCGCCGTCACAATCAGTTTCTGCAAATCCGGCAACGCCAAAAACGGGCGGACCGCCAAAACCACCATGGGTTGACCGCCAATAGGCAGCAGCGCTTTCGGCGCACCGCCCCCTAAGCGCTGCCCGGAACCGGCGGCAGTACAAATTGCCCAAACTGGCATTACTGCTGAGCTGCGTCTTCGGATTCAGCCAAAATGTCGTCGAGGCGCTGTGAGGCTTCGTCCTCGGCAAGCCCCTGCGCCAACGCCAATTCTGAAACCAAAATGTGGCGGGCTTTCGCTAGCATTCGCTTTTCGCCCGCAGAAAGCCCCCGATCCGCGTCCCGCCGCGACAAATCGCGAACGACTTCAGCGACCTTCACAATGTCACCCGTAGCAATTTTTTCCACGTTGGCTTTGTAACGACGCGACCAATTAGTCGGCTCCTCGGTGTACGGTTCCCGAATAGTTTCCAGGACTTCTTTTAGCCCCTTCTTGTCAACAACATCGCGCATACCCACCATGTCGACATTGTCCGCCGGAACTTGAATAGTCAGATCCCCCTGCGACACCCGTAACGTCAAATACGTTTTTTCTTGACCCTTCAGGATTCGCGTCGAAATTTCTTCAATTACCGCGGCCCCGTGGTGCGGGTACACAACAGTTTCACCGACTTTGAAAGTCATTTTCCAACCTTCCGCGCAACAAATACCATACCTATTTTACCACATCCGCAGTTTGTCGCACGGCAACTTTACTTGGAAATATTGCGGAAAAGAGGACGCAAGCACCGGAAATACCGATGCCTGCGCCCTCAGGAAACTGCGGTTAGAACCCGCCAATGTGCCGCCCATTCACGTGGCAACCACCGGGCTACTTGCCTTGGTTAGCTACCGCTTCGATCTTGGCTTGCGCGTCCGGATCCAAATAACGACCGCCTTTCGTGATCGGCTTCAAATCCTGGTCGAGTTCATAGTAAAGCGGCACGCCCGTGGGAATATTTACGCCCACAATGTCTTCGTCACTGATTCCATCAAGATGCTTGACAATAGCCCGCAAGGAATTTCCGTGTGCCGCAATGAGGACGGTCTTGCCCGTCTTCAGTTCGGGAACAATTTCGGCTTCCCAGTACGGCAGCATCCTTTCAAGGACGTCCTTCAGGCACTCGGTAGCAGGGATCGGTTCGCCTGCGTACCGGGGGTCGGAGTCCTGGCTGAATTCACTGCCAGCCTGGATTGCGGGCGGTGGCGTATCGTAAGAACGACGCCATTGCATGAACTGATCGTCGCCAAATTCTTCGCGCACCTCAGTTTTGTTTTTCCCTTGTAGCGCCCCATAGTGGCGTTCGTTCAAACGCCAACTGCGGTAGACGGGAATCCAGTGGCGGTCAGCCGCATCCAACGCCAAATTTGCGGTGTTAATCGCGCGGCGCAACATGGAAGTAAACAGGACATCTGGCAATATGCCCTCGGATTTTAGCAACTGCCCACCATGGGCGGCTTCTTCTTGACCTAAATCTGAAAGTGGCACATCCACCCAACCCGTAAACAGGTTTTTCTTGTTCCATTCAGATTGTCCGTGACGCAATAAAACTAGTTTGTATGTCATGGCTTTTATTCTTTCATGGTCTACAGGGCTGCACGTAGGTACTTTTTCATATTCCGAGGACGCCTACTTGGCTTCGTCAGCGTGTTCCTTTTCGTAACGTTCCCAAATTTCAAATGGAATACGCCCGCGATCTGGCACTTCTAAGCCCAGTTTCATTGCCCATTTGCGAACTGTCCGCGCAGAGGTCTTTTTGTTTACGCGCAAAGCGCCTGGGCGTTGGCGACCGCCTACGCGGCGCGCGCTGGTTACCCACGGAGTCATAGCCTCAACAAAATTCTTTGCATTTTCGGTGTTGAGGTCGATTTCGTATTCGACGCCCTCGAAACCGAACTGAATTGTTTCAGCAGCCCGCGAGCCGTCAATATCGTCAACCAAAATAGTCTGTGTTTGCAGCGCCATAATTATCCTTTCTCATATTTTTTCAGGTAAGCAGGAGACTTACCGAAATGGGGAGTATGCAATAGCTTTTCCTCTTACCTATGATACTAACCACTTGGAAGCATAGATTACAATTGACCACACGAAATCGCGTACGAAACTGTTTACTTAAGTACAGGCTTTCAGTTATTTTCCGTCATTTCCATAGCGAAATAAATAGCGGTAAGTTTACAAAAAATGGGTATCTACCCTCGAACATGCACTGTTTCGCTGCCACAAAAATCTGGGAAATGCGCCTAAAATAGGGAAGGTGAAACCACGGGAAGTGCCTGAACGCCGCAGTTTGCGCGCACGCAAGCTGCGCTTTGGCTCACCGGAAAAACGCGAACCCGGTATTACGTCCTCACCTCAAACTGGGCAAATTCCCAAGGTGGAAATGCTAACCAGCACGGCACTGGCAAAACATCTGGGAGTAGCCACCACCGGCACTATCCAACAAATCGATATTTCCCCGGCTGCTAAACCAGACGATGATACTGCCACGCACGAGGGCGCTGCCACCGCCCCGCCTGCCGTCAAGGAAATGCTGGCGCGGTCTGTACCTACTGACCAGGTGGGAAGTTTACGCTTGAGTTCTGGCGGATGGGTCCCCGCGCACTACGGAGCATGGCCAACGGCAATGCTACCGTATATGGCAGGCATTTTACTCAGTGGGCCACGGTGGGCACACCTGGTGGTATTGGCACTGTGGACAGTTGCTTATTTGGCGTTTCAGGCAGCTGGTTTGTGGTTACGTTCCGGAAAACAACACCGGTTTTGGGTGCCCGCCCGCACTTATGCTTTAGTAGCGGTGCCACTGTCAATTTTTGCGGTTGCAACCACACCGTTCATTATGGAATGGGCAGCGGTTTTAACCCCTCTGGCTATTTTGGCTGCCTACCAGTCCTACCATTACGCCCAGCGCACTATTATTACGCGCACTGCTACCTGCCTGACGTGTGCTCTGATGCAGCTGGTTGCCTACGATGTGGGGACTAATTTTGCGCGTCCAGCATGGGTTTTTGATTGGTTACACCATTCCGCAGGCAACAGTTCGCAAGCGATCGCCGCCGCTAAACCCAATTTAGTGGATTGGAATTACGCGGTTATCACCGCCAGTATTATGTTTTTGTCGTTGCTGTGCATGGTGGCTTACGCGCGTACGCTCAGCGAGGACGGACGCGAACTGCGGTTCTTTTACCCATCGTTGCTGTTGCACGCGGTGCTGGCATTTACTTTAGTGGGACTTTGGGGCATTGGGTTTCTGGGTTTCTTTGCCGCTTTAGTGGGAGTTATTATTTTCTGTCGTGGCGCCCTCGCCCCCTGGATTGCGCCGCATATTACCAACCGTCAGTTTTACCAGATGCTGCTGAGTTTCGACACGTCGCTGCTGATTTTACTGATTTTAGGTTTGTTACCCACTTTGCCATAAACCTGTTGTGCGGGAAATTTTCTGGCGGTGTAAAAGTCATGGGCAGTGGTTTGCGTATTTTTGTTAATGCCCAAACTGTGTAAACGTTTTTGTTCCCACTGCTGTACATCGGGTAATTTTTGGGTTTCTGCCGCGTCTAAAATGTGTTGGTAGTTTTCGCGTGAATGCGCAGAATATTGCGAATTATCGCCAGTAGTGTCGGCGTGCAATGTCAAAATGCCTTTCTCTGTGGCAGCACCATCGAGGCTGGGAACCGCGTCCGAAATGTCGCGTACGTGTAAAACGTTCACGTTTTGCAAGTGTTTTTGCACCCCACCCGCAGTTGGTCCGCCCACGGCCAAAACCGAGGTCACGTGATAACGTTTTTGCACCACCGGGTCGGCCGCGAGCGACGTTACCACGGAAGCACCCTGGCTGTGCCCCACCAGTTCCACCGGTTCGCCAGGCTTTATGCCGGCTTGGTTCATGGCGGCAACGACCAGACGCTGTTGGTCCGAGCGCATGCCAGCGACCTCTTGCAAATTGGTTGCCATCCCGTGCGGATGGTGTCCACCCGCCTGGTATGTTTGCATGCCCCGCACCAAAACCGTCCATGCCACTTTGTCTCCTGTGCGATGTTCTAAAATTTTTATGTGCCCGGTGCGTTCGCAATCTATTTTGTCCAGATATCCCACCATTTCGGGGGCGCGCGGGGGAACTTCCCGAAATTTTACGGTACTGGTCAGTGGTCCCAAGCGCGCGAGGTCGGGTACCACTTCAGTCTTTCTGCCTCCACCTTGAACAGCGTTCATAACGCCTACCACGCCCGGGCCAAGCACCAGTTGTGGGTGTTCCAGCAGACTGCCGATCAGCAGGGCACTGCGTCCTAAATGTTTCGGCATATATTCCAGCATTGCCGAGGACGACAGCCGGGTTTTCCCCTTTTCCCCCTGTAATTCCAAGGTTGCAGGCCCCCACATTGCCACCGCCGCAACTTCGGTCCAGGTTGCGCCCAACAGTGCCGCCCCGCGCGCCCGCGTAGTATCCCCCAAGCTGACCATCCCCATAGCGGCAGAGAGAGCTTCTATCCCCCACGCAGTTTGCGCACCTTCCAAACCTGTACCCCGACGTATCCCCATCGAACTAAAAACGCCCTTGCCCACAGCGAAAGTAGGCACGCACAAACCGAGGTACTTCAGGCGCGACAGCAAATCCATTATGAACGTGCCGGTATGCGCGTGAACTTTGCCTTCGGCATCGTCATAACTATCTGCAGTAACCAACAATCGGTCGTGAAAATTATGCAAATTACCTGCCAGTGTTAGGCAGCGCGCCACGCACTGTTCCAGACGTTCCAGCGCGGCAATACCGTGGCTGACCAGCAGACCCACCGTTCCAAAAGACATGCCAACTTTCGTTCCCTCAGCGGATGCCACGCCTAATTCTGCGGCTGCGACCTCGATTTTCCCCGCCAGGGCGCGCAAAGCAACCGTGTCAATTACCGTCCCCCCACCCGTAGTCCACACCCGCGTCATTGCAGTACCGCCGCAGCCATTACGGCGGCTAATGCGTTGTGCGTTTCATCCGCCAAATCCGCCAAAGATTGCGATAATTCGACGGATTCTCGCTGCGCTCCAGCGCCAGTCGCACCCTGCCAGATTTGCGAAAAATCCACACTGGCAACGCCGCGCTGTGCTTCTTCGATTAATGCCACCATGGCGGTAGGTCCGAATAATTCTGTTAACATGTTTTCCCCCTAGCCACTTCAGACTAGGGGGAAAGAACCATCGCAAGTTTTTATCCACACGCGGGCGGGCGCCCTCGGGGAATAAAGAATCTGTGGATAACTAAAACGGTATTATTATGCGGAAATCAGCAGTCACAGTGGTGGTGTTCTGCGGTTTCGGCGAGGGCGGGTTGCCGGGCCGCCCACTGCTGCAGTTCCACCCTGGGTCCGGTAAAGAACGGGGTGTCTTCGCGCACGAACAAGCGCGCTTCGGCATCGCGCTGCTGGCGCAAAACCCCCATAATGCGATCCAAGGAATCCGCTTCCATCGCGATAGTCCACTCGTAATCGCCCAGCGCGAACGCCGCCAAAGTAGACACCTGCACATCCAAGAAATCGCGCCCATTCATGCCGTGTTCCTTCAGCATGGCACTGCGGCGCGCCTTCGGCAGATAGTACCAATCCCAACTGCGCACAAACGGGTACACCACCGCGTACTTGCGCGGTACCACGCCTCCAAAGCACGCCGGCAAGTGCGCCTGGTTGAATTCCGCAGGCATATGCGCAGTCATGGCCGACCACACCGGTTCCACGTATTCACCCAAACGGCTCTGGCGCAGTGCGTGGTAGGCTTCCTGCAACTTGTCCGGACTGTCCGACAGCGCCCACAACATCAAATCCGCATCCGCACGATAACCACCCACGTCGTACCAACCGCGAATCTCCACACCCGTAGCCTGAACTGCAGCAACCGCCTCAGCCGCCACCGCAGCCCCGTCTGGCAGTGGGCACACCAGTTTGTACACAGCCTGCAAACTGTAGTTGTCAGACGCATTCACCTGGTTTGGGTCAATTCCGGTGGCGTCCCTGGGGTCGTGTACATACGCAGGTTTTTCCGCATTCGGATGCGCAATAGTATCGGGATGCATAATTTTTCCTTTCCGACAAAAGTCTGTCTGAACCTAATCAAGTTGCGGTCGAGGTAAATAGGTAGTTACTGGTCTGGTAGTTAGGAAGCGGTTTTTACGGCGTTTTCCGAGGACGGACGCGGCGTCCGCAAACACACTTGCGTTACCGCCACAGCCACTGCCAGTCGCGGCTGCCGCCACCGCCGCAACCGCACCAGGGAAAACTCCACTATTTGGCGGCATCTGTGGAGGCGTCCTCGAATAAAGCCGGCAACTTTTCGTAATTGTCGTGCGGAACACAACAGCCTGCAGAAACTGTGGGCCACGTCGGTTCCAAGGCGTCCTCGCCCCGAAAATCCGCCCAAATCTGTTCACACACTACGTCTGCTAAAGAGGCGATAAACGCCGGATCTGTGCCCGCCGTGGCTGCCCGCCGGTATTCGATACCCAAGCGTTGGGCGGTAGCTTTTGCCTCGGTATCCAGGTCGTACACGACCTCCATGTGGTCGTTAATAAACCCGATCGGCAGCACTGCCAGCTCCCGCACGCCACTATCGGCTAATTCCTGCATGCGGTCGTTAATATCCGGTTCCAACCAGGGCGCGTGCGGGGGACCACTGCGGCTGCAAAACGCCAAATCAACCGGTATATCCCGCCCTAAAATATCGCCCACCTGCGCGGCAACCAATTCGCAAACAGCCAAATGCTGCTGCACGTAGGACGGTAAACCCGGGCGTCCACTGCCCTGCTCCATAGGCGTAGGAATGGAATGGGTCACAAAAGTCAAGTGTGCCTTCGGCGGCAACTCGCGCAATGCCGCCACCGCTGCCTGTACGTTCGCCTGCACGAACCCTTTCGTCGTGTAAAAGGCGCGCGCCCGACGGAACCGAAAATCGTCCTCGCCCCCTATTTCCGCCAACGCCGCCGCCAAATTTTCCCGGTACTGGCGGCACCCGCTGTAACATTCGTAAGCCGCCGTAAACAGGCACACCACGTCGGTAATTCCCCGGTCCCGCAAATTCCGCAACGTGTCCGCGAAAAACGGGTGCCAATTGCGGTTGCCAATGACCACCGGAACGTCGATGCCACGGCGAGACAATTCCGCCGCCAACGCCTGCATAATTTCGTCGTTGCGGGCATTTATGGGACTGGCGCCACCAAAAATTTTGTAATGTTCACCCACTTCTGCCAGCCGATGTTCAGGAATGCCCCGCCCATTTGTGGCATTGCGAATGAACGGAATAATATCCTCGGTTTTGTATGGTCCCCCGTAGGAACACATCATAATTGCTTGGCTCACGCACTCTCCTCGCGCAATAGGACTAACGGGCACACATCGCCCCGCTTTGACGGTTGCACATCGGCTTCTTTGGCGGCTTCCTTCAGGTCCACGCCGAGGACGGTGTGCAAGGCTCGCACATATTCATACGTTTCGCCTTTGGCACTGGCCACGCGCGCCCTCACCGTAGGAATGTGGGCAATGCGGGTAGCCAGGTGGCGGATAGCGCGTTCGACCTCTTCTTTGGTGAAAACTTCGCGGTCTGGCAGCCGTTCGACCTCTTCGTGGTACAAGCCGCGTACGTGTTCGCGTACTGCCCGCACAATAGGGTCAACTTGCCGCCCTTTGGTTTCGGCCACTGTTTCCGCCAACCCTTCTGCCACAATTTTGTGCGCACGCTCAATGTGAACATTGGTGGTGGCAGGCACCTGTTTTTGGACGTCCTTCAAACCGATCACGCGCACGCCCGGCAGATCGCGCACATCCCCAGCAACATCGCCAGTCAGAGCCATGTCCAAAATAGTCAGTGGACCAGAAGACGCGGTACGTGCCCGCGCAACGACCTCGCGCGTCAATATCGGCGCACCCAACCCGCGACAAGACACCACCAAGTCGGCGCGGGAAATGGCCTCTACCAAATCGGTTACTGCCGTCAAAAAATGCCCTCTGGCAAAGCGTTCTGCCCGTCCCGACGCCGAATAAACGTCAATGTCTGCCGCGCCACGCGCGCGTAATTGCGCCACCGTGGCACCCGCGTAAGCCCCCGTGCCCACAATCAAACTTTGTGCCGGCACCTGTCCATACATGTCGAGGGCGACCCCCACCACAGACCTGCCCGTTCCGGATAGCCCAGTAACTTTGGCAACCTTGCGGGAGGTGCGCAGTGCAGATTCGACCGCACGGGACAGGTCTTGGGACAGCGTTTTATCTTTGCGTGAGCGCACCAGGGCACGCCGCAATTGCCCAGAGATCTCGCGTTCCCCCACCACCATGGAGTCCAATCCGGCGGCGACCTCGAAAAGGTGGGCCAAGGCTTCGTCCTCTAACAGAACCCCGGCACGGGACGCCACTGGGCAAGATTCTGTGGGCATGGGTTCGTCCGGAAACAACATGTTTACCACTTGGAAAGCAAGGCGCGTAGGATCCACCCCCGGTGGCGTGTCCGCATAAATTTCCACGCGGTTGCAGGTTGACAGTACGAGGACGCCGCGCACGTCTGGGCGTGAATGTAGCGTTTTTGCCAGGCCGTCGGTGGCGCGCGCAGCGCGTTCTACCCGATCCAGACCGTGTACGTCGTGGTGAATGGAGATGCTGAGGAGACCCACAAATTCAGATTATTGCAGAAATTTTACAAATTTGCTGACACATTCCGAATAAACGTCATGCGAACCCAGCGTTTAGTCCCAATTTAGGGCACAATAGGGACGTGACTACATCCCCATTTTTGCAAGCGCTGCGTGGCGTGCGCGGTGACACCTTGCCAGTCTGGTTTATGCGCCAAGCCGGCAGATCCTTACCTGAATACCGGCGGGCGCGGGCGGGCACTACCATGTTGGAATCGTGTTTAGACCCGGCATTGGCGGCCGAGCTTACTTGCCAACCGGTCCGTCGCCACGGCGTTGACGCCGCCGTGTTTTTTAGCGACATCATGGTGCCTTTAAAACTGGCGGGCGTCGACGTGGAAATTGCGCTTGGGGTAGGTCCCGTAATGGGGGCTCCTACGCGCACTGACGCCGAAATTGCGCAATTGTGCGGGCGGGGCAGTGGGGACCAAAGCGTAATCACTGACGGCGTAGCCCTGACCGTACGCGAACTGGGGGACACTACCCCGGTGTTGGGATTTGCGGGGGCACCATTCACTTTGGCGGCATATTTAGTGGAGGGTCGTCCTAGTCGCGACCATTTAGCGGCGCGCACGCTAATGCACGCGAACCCGGCGGGTTGGCAGCGCTTGGCAAACTGGTGTGCGGACGTTTCTGTGGCATTCATGAAGGCGCAAGTGGCCGGTGGGGCACGCGCCTTCCAGCTGTTCGATTCCTGGGCGGGGTCACTGTCGCGCGCGGACTACGCGAAATACTGCGCACCGTCCTCCAGAAAAGTTCTGCGTGCCGCCCACGATTTAGGCATTCCTACTATTCACTTTGGGGTGGGAACTGGATGCATGTTGGATTTGTTTTCCGAGGACGCTACTGCGGTTGGGGTGGACTACCGGACAGACTTGAGGACAGCAATTTCTGTGCTGCGCAGCGTGCACAGTGAACCTGTGATAGTGCAGGGAAATATAGACCCGGCGATGCTCGGGTGTCCCCCGGAAGTGTTGGAAGCTCACATAAACACTGTGATTACCGCAGGGCGGAACGCAGACGCTCACATTTTGAACTTGGGACACGGTGTTCCCAAAGACACCGACCCCGACGTACTCACCCGTTTAGTGGCGCGCGTACACGAAAGGACCGCAAATGACTGACGCAATAGTAATAGGCGGTGGGGTGGCGGGCCTGACTAGTGCCTTTGTCCTCGCCCACAGTGGCAAGACCGTGACGGTTATAGAGGAACGCGGGACGGTGGGCGGACTGGTTGCCGGCGCCCAAATTGGAGGAGTGAACGTAGATATCGGGGCAGAGAGCTTCGCCCGCCGCGCCCAGGAAATTTCGGAGCTTTGCACAAAACTAGGCTGGCCAGTTTGCGAACCGGAAGGTAGCAGCTGGGTGTGGAACGGCACTGCCACTCCCATAGCACACGGCATCTTAGGGATACCCGCCAGCTGGGATGACCCGGCAGCAAAAGTGCTGGACGCAGCCGAACTTGAGCGCGCGCGCCAGGACTTAGACATGGACGCGTCCATCGGGGCCGCAGCGCCAAACCTGGCGGAACTGGTGCAGGCACGAATGGGGGCGGGCGTCCTCGAAAAAATGGTGACCCCCGTGGCGGGAGGCATTCACGCCGCCCACCCGAAAGATTTGGACATAGATACAGTGGCGCCGGGGCTGCGGAAGGCGCTGGCAGAAGAGGGGTCATTGCAGGCAGCGGTCGCAAAACTGCGGGGCACTTCCCCACGCCCGGTCGTGGTTCAACCCGCAGGTGGCATGTTCCGTCTGCCCACCTCCCTGGCAGAAGAAGTCACCGACCTGGGCGGAACCATTTCGACGCGCCACGTCGCTACCGGTATTTCTCGCGTGCCTGGCGGTGAAAAAGGGCGCGAGGACGCCTGGTCGGTTCGGGTTATGCAAACGAAAGCTGGTCCTACCCCGGCAGACCCGCCGGTGCCCACAGGCGAGATGAAGGTGCTGACGGCGCCCATTTTGGTGGTAGCCACGGGCGGGCAGGTAGCACAAAAATTATTGAGAATGGTGCCGGATTTGCGGGATGCCGCCACCTGGAACTTACCGACCGGTAATCCTATTGCGCACGTCAGTTTGTGCGTGCAAAACGAAGCCTTGGACAATGCGCCGCGCGGTTCGGGCATGCTAGTGGCGGCGGGAACCGGCGTAGAAGCGAAGGCTTTGACGCACTATTCCGCTAAATGGCCGTGGTGCGGGCAAGCGCTAGTGGAAGCCAACGGACCGGGCGCGCACCTGCTGCGCGTGTCCTACGGGCGGGCTGGGGAAATACCGTCCCCTACCGTTGAGGGCGCTTTGGTTGATGCCTCCAAATTGTTAGGGGTGGAACTGACCCCAGACCAGGTTTTGGAAGCGCGGGTCACGCATTGGGGGGCATCCTTGCTGCCACACACTCTGGAGCATCGCCAACGTACCCAAGAATTGCGGAGGGCGGTTGCAGGCATTCCCGGTTTGGCGGTAGTTGGCGCCTGGGTTGCGGGGACAGGGCTGGCCGCGGTAGTTCCTGACGCTTTGAAAGAGGCGAAACGCTTTGGCTGAAAAATGGGCGAAGAATGCGGTGAGGAATGCGCCCAAGAAGGCATCAGAGCCCCCCGCAGAAAACGCAACTAGAAACGTAACCCAAAACGGGGCGGCGGCTTACTCTGCAAGTCACCGGGAATTTGTCCTGGGTACGCGCGGTAGCGAATTGGCACGCACCCAGTCCCAGATGGTGGCGGACGCCTTGAATGAATTAGGCGTACGAGTCCGTTTGCAAACCATTCGCACCGAGGGCGATGTCACCGCTGGTTCTTTGTCGCGCTTGGGCGGTGTGGGAGTTTTTGCGGCCGCGCTGCGCCTAGCACTGTTAGACGGGCAGTGCGATTTGGCGGTCCACAGTTTTAAAGACTTGCCTACTAAGGTCGTGCCGGGACTAGAAATTGGGGCGGTTCCGACGCGCGCCCCAGCTTTCGACGCGCTTTGCGCCAGGTATGGTCTGACTTTGGAGGAATTGCCGTCTGGGGCCACCGTGGGCACCGGTTCTCCCCGCCGGGTTGCGCAGTTGCGCGCACTGCGACCCGACCTGAATTTTGTGGACATCCGCGGCAATGTAGGCACGCGCCTGGCACGCGCGCAAGGACCGGACGCAGACCTAGATGCGGTAGTGTTAGCGGCCGCCGGGTTAGCACGCCTGGGTCGCACAGACGCCATAACCCAGGTATTGACGCAAGTGCTACCGGCACCGGCCCAAGGCGCCCTCGCCGTAGAAATACGAAATGACGCGCCCACCCAGCTGCGTGCCGCCCTCGCCCGCATAAACCACCCCGCCAGCCGGGCGGCAGCCCTGGCGGAACGGCAGATTTTGGCGCAATTGCGGGCGGGATGCGCAGCTCCTGTAGGCGCGTACGCCCGTACGGATTGGCACGCAGTTTGTGGGGCAGATTTCGAGGACGCCACTGCGCTCAGCCGTGACGGCAGGTCGCATCTTTCTTGCGAACCTACGGATGACCCCGAAAACGAACCCACCACTTTGCGGTTGCGGACCCGCGTAATTTCGGTCGACGGCACGCGCGAGGTTACCGCCAGCGGCGCCGTACCGGTGGGTTCCGACGAGGACGCCACTGCCGCCGGGGACGCGGTCGGCACCGCACTTTTAGCCCAAGGTGCCGCGCAAATAACCGACTTGGCGGCCACCAAAAATGCCCACGAGCGGACGGCCTTGTGGGCGCCCGGCATAGCCGGTCCCACCGCTCCCGGAGCTGACGTGAGCGCATGCAAATAGTCCTGACCCGCCCCGACAGCCCACTGGTTCGTGAACTGGCCGCGTTAGTGACACCAAGTCGCGTCACGGCAGCGGCTCTGACCAGACAAATTGCCGTGCCCCACCAGCTGCCCGGCGCGCCCCCACAGTGGGTTGCCATTACTTCCCCGCGCACCCCCCAGTTTCTGCCCGCGGCAGTTGTACGGGATTGGTACGAAGACGGCACTCAGTTTGCGTGTACCGGTCCGGCAACCGCGCGCGCTTTGACGCAAATCGGGGTGCGTCCTCGGGAAATTCCCACGCATAGTAGTGCCGCAGGCTTGGCGGCAGCTCTGACGGAAAAATATGCGCCCGCAAAATTGTGGTTTCCCGGTTCTGCTGGTGCCAGTGGGGTGCTGGTGGAACAATTGCGACTGGCAAAGTGGCAGGTCGCGTATACGCCGGTGTATCGCACCGTAGCCCTGGACACATTGCCAGGGGTTTACGAGGACGCCGCGCTGATAGTTGTTACAGCTGGCAGTGCCGCCCGCGCCCTGGCAAAGCTGTGGTCCGCCTGCCCGATACCGGTGGTAACCATTGGCGAGCCTTCCGCCACGACCGCTCGTACTGCCGGACTGACCGTAGTGGCAGTGGCGTCCGAGCCGACTGCCCGCGCCCTGGCTGAATGCATAAAAATGGTGTCGCCTAATTTGGGCGACGAGGACGCCCTGCTCGCACCTACGCCCACACCCACCAAAAGCGGCACCAATACTGCTTCTACTATTACCTCCACCAATACTGCTGCCACCCCCACTGCCCCACCCGCATAATTATTCACACTTTACTGCATAAAAGAACCATCGATAGGAGAAAAAATGAGCCTGCCCATCCGTCCTCGCCGTCTGCGCACCAGTGCTGCCATGCGCGCCATGGTGTCCGAAACGCGGGTACATCCAGCGCAACTGATGATGCCCGTGTTCGTGCGCGAAGACATTACTGCGCCCACACCAATCGCGTCAATGCCGGGGCAATCCCAACACACTTTAGACACTTTGCGTCGCCTGGCGTCCGAAATTGCGGCAGCCGGTGTGGGTGGGATTGACCTGTTTGCAATACCGGAACGGAAGGATGCGGAAGGCTCGCAAGCCTGGGCCGAGGACGGCATAATGTCCCGTGGCATTGCCGCCATACGCGCCGAAGTGGGCACTGACCTGGTAATTTGCGCCGATACTTGTTTGGACGAATTCACCGACCACGGGCACT
Organism: Actinomycetaceae bacterium; assembly: GCA_030528145.1. Lineage (GTDB taxonomy): Bacteria > Actinomycetota > Actinomycetes > Actinomycetales > Actinomycetaceae > Winkia. The sequence goes on along the minus strand of JAUMZK010000006.1, from coordinate 115,950 downwards.
GTGGGGTACTGACAAAGACCGGCACTGTGGATAATGACGCCACCTTACCGTTGTACGCCCGCATGGCAGTGGCGCAGGCAGCGGCAGGCGCACACATGGTATCGCCCTCGGGCATGATGGACGGGCAGATAGCCGAAATTCGCGCCGCCCTGGACGCGAACGGGTACACAGACGTGGCGATAATGGCGTATTCCGCCAAGTATGCGTCCGCGTTCTACGGACCTTTCCGCGAAGCCGTAGACTGCTCGTTGCAAGGCGACCGCAAAACCTATCAGCAGGACCCAGCAAACCGTCGCGAAGGGTTGCGTGAAGCCCTACTAGACATTGACGAGGGCGCCGACATAGTTATGGTAAAACCCGCAGGTTACTATTTGGATGTGTTAGCTGACGTGGCCGCCGCTAGCCCAGTGCCCGTAGCTGCTTACCAAGTCAGTGGCGAATACGCGATGGTAGAAGCCGCCGCCGCAAACGGATGGGTGGAACGCGAACGCATAATCCCTGAAAGTATCACCGCTATTGCGCGCGCCGGAGCCGATATTGTACTGACATATTGGGCCCACGAATACGCTCAAAAGTGGGCATGACCTGGCAGTTTGAGGGGCGCGAAGCGCCGGGGCGGCGTCCTCGGGAAATTTTACAAACCCCTAAAACTATTGCTGTTTTGTCACATTTCCAAGGTTTTTTTGCGCCTAAACTTTCCAAAGATACTAACGGTCACCTAGACTTTTCGGCGTGCTAAATCGCAGACGTGAACATAAAGAATGGACGCAGGTCAAGACCCCTTGCAATCCGTTTGACGACGTGCAGCAGGGATACTCGCAGGCGCGTCCGCGCTACCCGCAGGGAGCTACAGAAGCGCTGCTGAACTTAGGGAAAAACATTGTCGAACTGGGTGCGGGCAGCGGAATCTTGACTGCGGCATTGGTCGAGGGCGGTGCTACCGTTACCGCTGTGGAACCTGCCGCCGCCATGTGCCAGCAGTTTCGTGCCGAACACCCCCATTTTCAGTTAGTGCAAGCACCTGCGGAAGACACTGGGCTGCCCGAGGGCGCCTACGATTTGGCGGTTTTTTCGCAATCCTGGCATTGGGTGAACGCGCCAGCTGCCGCCGCCGAAGCACGCCGCCTACTGCGACCCGGCGGCAAAATTGCCATAATTTACAACCAGTTGGACGTCGAAAGGCCCTGGATTTGGCGGCTTTCCCGCATAATGCGCAGTGGCGACGTTCGGTCGGTATTGTCGGCTCCGCAGGTTCCCGGCTTTGCTGAACCCGCACTGATCTCGTTTTCGTGGGACAGGGAATTGCGTGCTACGGACGTCCTCGAACTGGGGCGCACCCACGCCAGCTACTTGCGCGCCCACGCCGACTGCCGCGAAAAAATGCAGGGTAACCTGCGCTGGTATTTGTTTCAACATATGGGGTTTGCCGCCGCCTCGGTGGTGCGGCTGCCCTACCGCACCCACCTGTGGGTTGCAGACATGTTGCCCGAGGACGACAACGCGGTTTAGACCTATCGGTTAGGCAGGTACTTCAGCGGAAGTAGCGCCGAAGTAACCTGTGCCGCAGTAGCGGGCGGAACTGGCGTTCGGATATTACTGTTTCGGAATTAGCGTTCTGGAATTAGCAGCCATGCCAATAAGTAAATTATTATGCCTGGGAACGGTGACAGCGTTAATAAAACGTACAGAATGCGCAAAATAGTTGGGTCCCAACCAATTTTTTCGCAGATGCCACCGAGTACGCCACCTAACACTTTGTTCGAGGACGACCGCCACAACACGTTTGGCGAAAATTGGTAATTGTTTGTGCTCATAACCTAATTATTCACCACTGGAAGTGCCGCAGCCATCGGGTAAAACCCTGATTTTTTCCCCGAAAAATAGGGACGGTACCGGCAGGGGCGGGCGCGTCGCCCGCGCCGCCCTGGCGAGGCGGCGCATGCCACTACTGCCCTGTTCTTTTCCCGCGCGGCGGTCTGTTTCCGCGCGGTTTACTTTTCGGTCGCGGCGTTCCCTGCTGCAGTAACAGCATCTGGCAGCGCTGCCATAATCCGGTTCAAGGCGTCCTCATCGTGGGCAGCCGACACAAACCACGCCTCGAAACAACTGGGCGGCAACGCTACCCCACCTTTCAACATGGCGTGAAAGAAGGCACGGTACATGGAGGCGTTCTGCTGCCCAGCATCCTCGTAATTGGAAACACCGTGACAGGCAGGCACTTCACCAAAGAAAACACTGAACAGGTTTCCCGCAGTATTCAGGCAATACGGCAAACCAGCATGGTCGAGGGCGGTGCGCAATTCGGTTTGCAAGGCGGCAGAAGCGGCGTCCACCCGCGCGTAAACTTCTGCGTCCGCCAAACGCAAAGTGGCGTAACCGGCGGCGGTCGCCAGCGGGTTACCCGACAGGGTGCCGGCCTGATACACCGGACCCACCGGCGCCAGGTAATCCATTATTTCGGCGCGACCTCCCAGCGCAGCCAGGGGCATGCCACCACCGACCACCTTGCCGAAAGTGAAAATGTCGGGAACGTAGGCAGCACCAGCAGTGGCGTCCTCACACCATTTTTGCCGGGCAACGGCAGAAGTTTCGGCGCGCGGCGGCAGTTCGGCGGGAAGCGCGCCCACCCGGTAGCCGCCGTCAATGCCCCAGAACCCCGAGGGCGAACAGCGGAACCCCGTCAGCACCTCATCGCTGATCATTAAAGCCCTGTATTTTGCCGTAACAGTGCGAATAGTTTGGTTAAAGTCGGCGCGCGGCGGGACTATGCCCATGTTTGCGGGGGCCGCCTCGGTGATAACTGCGGCAATTTCCGTACCGCGCATTTGGAAGGTTTTTTCGAGGGCGGCGGCGTCGTTATACGGCAAAACTAACGTGTCAGCGGCGGTAGAAGCGGTAACCCCGGCGGAACCAGGCAAACCTTGGGTGGCAAGACCCGACCCGGCGGCGGCGAGCAAGGCGTCAGAGTGCCCGTGGTAGCAGCCAGCGAACTTCACAATTAGGTTGCGCCCAGTGAACCCGCGCGCAAGCCGAATCGCAGTCATTGTGGCTTCAGTGCCTGTGGAAACCATCCGCACCTTTTGGGCGGCTGGGACGCGCGCGGTGATGGCGTTTGCCAGGCGCGTCTCCATTAGCGTGGGGGCACCAAAACTGAGACCTTTTTGGGCGGCTTTCGTGACGTCCTCGACAACTTGGGGGTGGGCGTGCCCCAGCAGGGACGGACCCCACGTACACACCAAGTCCACGTACTGGCGACCGTCGGTGTCGTAAATGTAGGCGCCCTGGGCACGCTGCACGAAAATAGGGTCCCCACCCACCGAACCGAACGCGCGCACGGGCGAATTTACCCCGCCAGGAATGGCGGTCTGGGCCAGATCAAAAAGCTTCTCAGTCATGTTTTCATGCTACCTGGGTGCGAGCGGTCGCCAAGGTGTCTACTGACAGATTTTGATAATCAGTCAGAAAAGTCTACTGTAAAAACATGAGCGATGCCACCAATTCTGGTCTTGACCCTGCATTTAAACGCGATTCTGCCGACGCAGTTTCTGCAAGCCGCGCTGCGGACCCTTACGGAATGAACGCCACCGACGGCGTATCAGTATCTGGATTACGAGGGCGCAGCACCGGCAATACGTACACTTCCGCTGACACTGACTCCAAAGAGCAGGCGGGCACGCCAGACGACGGTGGAAACAGTGGAAATAGTGGTGACGGTAGTGACGGTCACGGTGGTGACGCGCATGCTGGCGGGCCCTCAAGTGGACATACGCAAAAGCAAGACTACGGTCACGCTGCCGGACATCCCGGCGGACACCCCGGTTCCCATGCGGGGCGCAACTTTCCAGTAGTGCGCCAGATTCGCCACGACCTCAGCAAGAAACCGTTTATTGCCATTTGGGAAGTGACGCGCGCGTGCGCCCTCGTATGTAAGCACTGTCGCGCAGAGGCGCAAAAGAAGGCCGCACCAGGGCAGTTGACTACGCAGCAAGGCAAAGAACTGTTACGGCAGTTGGCAGGGTATGAGCCGCCCCGACCGCTGGTAGTGCTGACGGGCGGTGACTGTTTTGAACGCCCAGACCTGGTGGAATTGGTGCAATTCGGAACGGATTTAGGGCTGTCAATATCGATTAGCCCGTCGGTAACACCGAAGTTCACGCGTGAGCGGGTGCAGGCGCTGCGGGACGCTGGCGGCAAGGCAATGTCCGTGTCAATGGATGGGGCGTCAGCACAAACTCACGACGCATTTAGAGGTATTCCGGGCACCTTCGCAAAAACTTTAGAGGCGACAAAAATCATCAACGAGGTTGGCTTCCGCTTGCAAATAAATACGGTGCTTACCAGGGATAATATTCATGAAGCGCCAGCCATGTTGAAGCGGGCTATCGACCTGAAAGCCTTCATGTGGTACGTGTTTTTCTTGGTACCGACCGGGCGCGGACAAGCCTTGAAAGGCATGACACCGCGCGAACGCGAGGACGTTTTGCACTGGTTGCACGATGTTTCCGACCGGATTGCGATTAAGACGACGGAAGGACCACAGTACCGGCGGGTAGCTTTCCAGAGGGCAAATGGTGAACCTTTCAACCCCGGCGAACTGTACCAGTGGCTCACCGAAGAAACCGTGCGCATACTGGGGGAACACCCTGTACACCCGCGTCGTCCTCGCACCCCACTGGCAATTAATTCTGGCAGCGGTTTTGTTTTTATTGACCACGTGGGGGACGTGTACCCGTCCGGTTTCCTGCCGATTCATGTGGGGTCCGTGAAAGAACGGTCACTGCCAGACTTGTACGAAAATTCGCAGATTATGCGGGACTTGCGGACGCCCGCGAAACTGGGCGGCAAATGCGGGGCTTGCGAATATAACCATTTTTGTGGTGGTTCGAGGTCGACCGCTTACGCCCTCTTTCACGACGCGTTGGCCGCTGACCCAACTTGCTTGCACGTCCCGAAAGAATACGACGGTCCGATGCCGGAAGGGTGGAGTGACGAAGTACTGCCCCTACCATTCCCGAATAAGCATCCCGTGCCTGCGAAATGAGCGCGACTGACCTGCATCTGTCCTAAATCAGCACGAAAGCTGCAGAGCCACCCACCATCCTCGTAATGCGCCTGCTACGCAATAGGCACGTCGGCTTTCGGGTTAGGTTTCACGAAGGAACGACCATTTCGTCCCCAATAGTACAGACCAGTGCCGCAAGAAATTAGGAATAGCGCGGCCATCCCGATCATGACCGGCCAGGGACCGAATTGGTAGATTACGGGCACGACGAGGGCGGTTATCAGGCCGCCACCAAAGAAGGGTTCGAATACTAGTTGTTTGTAGCCAAAAGCCTCGAAACAGGGCGATTTTCCTTCAGGATCGACGATACGCATGAGGATCAAACCGGTGGCGGTGACGCCCATGCCTTGACCGAAGTCGCCAATGCCGCGTTCAAACCAGTATTGCGGGATGGTACGTGGGGTCAACCACAGCAATACGAACAGGTTTATGAGCACCCCTCCCACGCACAGCAGCACAAACGGTATCAGGTTCTCGCCGATAGCTTTTAGTGAAATCGTGGCCATTGCGGACACTATTAATGCGTCCAACGCTAACCCTTGAATGCGCAGCATCATTTGCGCATCAATAATGTAGGCGAACCCCAGTTTGCGGGCCAGCAATTGCACTATCATGCCGCCTATCATTGCTAACGGGAACAGGGGCACGTAGGCTAACAGCTTGACTTTGTCTGCCCACAGTTGAGTTTCAACCCACTGTAATCCTGTGAGGATACCCAACCCCAACAGCACTGCAATTGCAACTATTGCTACGTGCAAAGACAGGGGTTCTATCGAGGACGGTCGCGACGTCATTTTTGCTGCCATGTAGTTTTCGTCCTCGCGAAAAAGACCTTTTTGTTCCTCCAAGGAACGTCCTGCTGTTTCCGTAACCACCTGAGTACGTCCGGTGCGCACCGCCCAGTTAATCAGCCCCACACCCATGACTATGCCAAGTACCAGACCGACGGTAGCAGTACCGATGGACAGGTCCCCGCCCGCAGGCCAACCAACCTCTTTGAAAACGGGGATCATGCCAGCGGCAGTACCGTGTCCGCCCTCGAACCCTATTTCTATGAGGGCACCCGCCATCGGCGTCATTCCGAAGAAAGGTACCAATATTGCGAGGGCGATTACCATTCCGGCCACATACTGTCCGGATGCGAAAGCAACGCCGACAGACAGCTGCGGACCGGCAACTTTGATGACACGTTTAGGTCCGGGAAGATCTTGTCCCAGGAAGAGGGTTGCGAACACAACAGAGATCAGCAGCCCCGGCAACGTAGACCAGACGCTCAACATGTCGGCGCCTATCAGACCGCCCTCAGCGAAGGAATGGTAGCCGAGTTTTGCTGCTATCGCACCAAACACCCCTGGTCCTAAAAATAGGGCAATAAAACCACCAATAATTGAAGACGGTAAAAACAGGCTTTGCATCCACTTCACTTTTACCCGCAAGATTTTTCCTACCAGCAAAAATCCGAATAAAATTAGCAAAGAAAATGCGACATATTTTGCGTTCATAGACAATTTGGCTCCTTCGCGCAGCTTCGTGCTACCTCAGCATACGAGAATTTACACGGAGATGCGCGCCGAAATCAAAACCTAGGAAGGTGCGGGGGATCGAAAAATTGGCAGTCACGCGGTTGCGCTTACGCAGAATTCCACCCGCATTCTGCCCCAAATCGCCACTCAACGTCCAACGCCTACCCCAGCAGCACGCACCTTCGTACGCCCTTAGCGTAGGACCTCCGCTTTTTTTCCAGCTCCTTTCAACGTAGATTGTAGGTATGGGCTTTGGTGATAATTTTGTTGATTTGTCCTTGGCTACTCCTCCGATTGCGTTAACGCCTTTAGATGGGCGCTATCGCGCAGTCGTAGCTCCTTTGGTTAATTTTTTTTCTGAAGCAGCCTTGAATCGAGCTCGTTTTCATGTCGAGGTCGAATGGCTGATTTTTTTGTCCGACCGTGGGGTTTTGCCTGGCGCACCAAAGCTAACTGAAGAAGACCGCGAATACTTGCGGGGCGCCCTCGAAAAATTCGGCCCCAACGAGGTGGCGAGATTAGCAGAAATTGAGGCGACAACCCGTCACGACGTGAAAGCCGTCGAATATTTACTAAAGCAAGTTTTGGATGCAGCCCCAGCCGGTGCGCTGCCACAAATGCACGAAATTGTGCATATTTTCTGCACTTCCGAAGACATTAATAACCTGTCATATGCGCTCACGGTAAAAGCGGCAGTGCAAAACGTGTGGTTGCCGGCAGCGCAAAAAGTAGTCGACCAATTGACCCAGATGGCAGCGGACGCAGCTGATGCGCCCATGTTGGCGCGCACCCACGGTCAGCCCGCCACTCCGGTCACATTGGGGCGCGAATTGGCTGTATTCGCCCACCGGCTTTCCCGGCAACTTCGGCGCATTACTGCTCAAGAATATTTAGGCAAAATCAACGGGGCGACCGGCACTTGGGCTGCCCACAAGGTTGCGGTTCCTGACGCAGATTGGCCCGCCCTCGCCAAAGCTTTCGTGGAACATTTGGGCTTGACTTATAATCCGCTCACAACCCAGATCGAATCACACGACTGGATGGCGGAACTCTTTGCGGACGTGGCGCGCACTGGACGGATTTTGCACAACCTGGCAACGGACGTGTGGACGTACATTTCCTTAGGGTATTTCCGGCAGAACCTGGCGGCCCAAGGGTCCACAGGTTCCTCCACAATGCCGCACAAAGTCAATCCCATTCGTTTTGAAAACGCCGAAGCCAACCTGGAAATCAGTAGTGCTTTGTTCGATACTTTGGGGCAAACCCTGGTTACCTCCCGCTTGCAACGCGACCTTACTGACTCCACCACGCAGCGCAACATCGGAGTGGCATTCGGTCATAGTCTGATCGCCCTCGACAATATTTCGCGCGGACTGGCGGGGCTGGACGTGGACCGGGAACGCATGTTGGTCGACCTCGACAACAATTGGGAAGTGTTAGGCGAAGCCGTCCAACAGGCCATGCGCGCCGCCTCAATTACGGGCGCCACCGGCATGGAGGATCCTTACGAAAGACTCAAAGAACTTACGCGCGGTCACAAAGTTACCGGGCAGACCATGCGCAACTTTATTAGCGCCCTCGGGCTACCCTCCGAGGTCGAAGCCCGGCTGCTGCAACTGCGACCAGATACCTACATTGGTTACGCACCGCAGCAGGCAAAGAACCAGATTTAGGGGAGAAAATGCATACTCAACAACTGAAAGTTTCCGGCATGACATGCGGTCATTGCGTGCAGCATGTGACTGACGAACTGAACGCCATAAAGGGCGTTAAGGACGTTTCGGTGGTTTTGAATCCCGAGGACGTTTCGCACGTTACCGTCACTTCCGACCAAGAACTGGAAATTGCGGCACTGCGCGAAGCTATTCACGAAGCCGGTTACGAAGTGGAGGAATAGCATTAGCGCGCAAGTGCCCCAAAACTACCGCACCGAAGTTTTGCGACGCCGCGCCCTCTGGTGTGCGGTGCTGGCTGTACCCATAATGGGGCTAATGTTTTTCCAATTTGCGGGCTGGCAGTGGGTACAGATGGTGTTCGCGTTGCCTGTTGTTACTTGGGGGGCGTGGCCTTTCCACAAGGCCGCCGCCCGGGCTGCACGCCACGGCACCTCCACTATGGACACGTTGGTGTCTTTGGGTGTTCTGGCCTCTACCTTGTGGTCACTGTGGGCAATGTGCTTTGGGGGCGCCGGACGGTTCGGCATGAAAATGTCGTGGGAATTGTTCCCGCGCGCCACCACTGGTCCTGCCGAAGCCCACATTTATTTCGAGGCAGCTGCCATGGTTACCACCTTCCTGCTGATAGGAAGGTACTTGGAGGCACGCGCACGCCATCAGGCCGGGGACAGCCTACGGGCAATTTTGACCATGGGTGCGAAAAATGCAACCCTCATAACCCCGCAAGGCACCCGCGAAATTCCCGCCTCCGACCTGCAAGTCGACGACCAGTTTTTGGTGCGCCCAGGCGAAAAAGTGCCCACCGATGGCATTGTGGTGTCAGGGCACAGCGAAATTGACGCGTCGCTGCTAACCGGCGAATCCTTGCCCGTTCCCGTAGGACCAGGCGCGTCGGTTACCGGCGCCACCATTAACACTTCGGGGGCGTTGACGGTGCGCGCCACTCGCGTAGGCGAACATACGACGCTCAGCCAAATCGCCCAAGCCGTCCAAAAAGCCCAAGCGGGCAAGGCCCCCATCCAACGTCTTGCCGACCAAATCGCCGGCGTTTTCGTACCCATAGTGGTCACTATCTCCGTAGCTACTGCCGTAGGGTGGATGCTGCTGGGCGGCACAGAGTCCGGATCCTCTGGCACGAACGCTACCACCGCGTTCACTGCCGCCGTGGCCGTCCTGGTCATAGCCTGCCCATGCGCCCTCGGACTGGCAACCCCCACCGCCCTGCTGGTGGGTTCGGGACGGGCGGCACGCCTGGGAATCGTCATCAAAGGTCCGGAAATCCTGGAAACCACCAGGCGCATTGACGTCATGGTACTGGACAAAACCGGTACTGTCACCGAAGGCAAAATGCGGGTAGAAAACATCGCCACTGACGGAATTTCGCGCAAGGACGCCCTCGCCTTGGCAGCTGCGGCGGAAACCGGGTCGGAACACCCAGTCGCCCGCGCCATTCGGGAAGCCGGTCCTGCGCTGCCCCCCAAACTGGTTGCCTTCACCAATGTTCCAGGTAACGGCATTTTGGCAATTGTCGAGGACGTCGCTCACCCCCGCACTTTCGCTTTAGGTAGACCTTCTTGGCTGCAAGACATCGGGGTGAATATTCCGGCAGCATTGCAGGCGGAAACACCGGGCACAACCACCGTTATGCTGGCGGAAGCCGCGACCGACGCCGCTCGTGCTAGCGACGCCACCGCCACCGTCAGCAACACGGTTGACGCCAGTGTAGACCTCGCCATTTCCGGCATGAGCTGCGCCGCCTGTGTGAACCGCGTCCAACGTAAGCTGAACAAGGTCGAGGGCGCCACCGCCACCGTAAACTTAGCTACAGAAAGTGCGCACATCGCCCTCGCCCACCCTGTCGACCCTGCCGAACTGGTGGCAGCTGTGGAAAAGGCCGGCTACGGAGCCACTATCACATCCCAGAACGCGGGCGGGAAACAACAAACCCTAAAAGTTACCGAGCGTTCACTTCAGGGAGGTCGTGCCCTGGCGGTAATTTCACTGCGGGACCAACTGCGCGCCACTTCCAAGCAGGCCATAGCGCAAGTGCGCGCCCTCGGTATCGAACCCATACTGCTGACTGGGGACAACCAGGAAACCGCCCGCGCCATCGCGAATGCCGCCGGCATAACGCAAGTGCGCGCCCAAGTGTTACCGCAAGAAAAACAGCAGGTCGTAGCCAGTTTACAGCAGGAGGGTAAACGCGTGGCGATGGTAGGTGATGGCGTAAACGATGCCGCTGCCTTGGCTCAGGCGGGGCAATTCGGGTTAGGTATGGCAATGGGTACGGGTACGGATGCTGCCATCGAGGCCGCCGATATCACGTTAGTGCGTCCAGACTTAGAGGCGGCCGTTAGCGCTATTCGCATTTCGCGCGCGACCTTGCGCATCATTAAGCAGAATCTTTTCTGGGCTTTTGCCTACAATATTGCGGCAATACCGTTAGCGGTAGCGGGTTTGTTGAACCCCGTAGTTGCAGGGGCTGCCATGGCTTGCAGTAGCATTATTGTGGTTACTAACTCATTGCGGCTGCGCCGCGCTCAATAACGCTAAGGGGGTACTTTTGCTGTGGTTACTTTTGTGCTTTAGTGCCCTCTTATTTTTGCCGGGTTATGTGGCAGCCCGGCTGTTTCACTTCCGGTCAATTTTCGCATGGAGTTTGGCGCCCGCCTTAACGCTGGGCGCCAGCTGTTTTACCGCCATTTTGTTTGCTGCGCTGGGCGTGCGGTGGCGGTTTGGCAGCTGGGCGCTGGCAATGCTGGTGTTATTGGCGTGCGTGTTCGCGTTTTCGCGCCGTTTTTTCCCTTCTGCTATCCCTATTTCGAGGACGCCGCTGCCGTCTTTTCCAAGACTTTGGTGGTCGGCTTCCGCACTGGTATCAGTGTGGCTGTTAATAGTGCCAACGCGGCGCGGTATTGAACGTATTACTGACCCGGCGCAAACGTGGGATGGCACTTTTCATGCCAGCGCGTTGCGTGCTATTTCGCACGGTAATGCTAGTCCGTTCGGAGGCTTAGCGACGCTTTATGGCGGACAGAAAACGTTTTATCCAACTACTATTCATGGTTTGGCAGCTTTGCTTCCGTGCCCACCCACGATGGCCTACCAGGTGGGCGTCCTCGTATTAATGGCGTTACCGGTTGTCACGTCTTCGGCGTTGACATTGGTATTGACGCGTGACATGCCAGGGGCACGGTGGGCGGTGGTGGCAACTCCACTGTTGGTGTCGCTCACTTATTCCTTCACCACGTTGGGTACGATTTTGTCAACTTTCCCGTATTTGGCGGCAATGGCGTGTTTGCCCGCATTGGTAGCTGTGGTGGCGTTACCAGAGAAAACATGGCCGACCTTAGCAGGGAGCGTGTTCGCCGCCGCAGGTATGGTGGCTGCTCACCCCATTGGCGTGTTTTCGTTTTTCCTATTTCTGGTGCCGCTACTATTCAATGGTTTCGCGCGTATGCCCAGACGACGTTTTTTCACGTTTTTGGGGGCGGCGAGCCTGCTGTTAGCGGTGGGCGCCTACTTCTTTTCCCCGCAGATTGCCACTGTTACCAATTATCCACGCACTCCCTTGCACGGTTTTAAGCTGATTTCCAGCCTAGTTTTTGACTGGCCGAGCTTCTACCGCATCGGTCCCGCCCCCACAATTGGAATCGTGTTGCCCGCATTGGCACTCATCGGCGCGGCGTATTTGGGCTGGTCGTGGATGAATGGTTCGCTTGCACTCACGTTGTTGGCGCTGTCAGGTTGCGCGGGCTCGTGTTTCGCCTTCGCCTGCACCCCCTGGTATTCCCAGGTCGAACGCCTCCAAACCCCCCTGGCAGTCATCATGGTGGCATTGGCGGCGGTTGCTGTGGCGAAGTTGGCGAATTTACGAGGGCGGCAGGTTGTGGGCGTCCTCGTCATCCTGGCATTAGTGCCTATAGCTTTCATGCGCGCCGGGGATCGCGCCTACTTTGCGGAACTAACGTTCAAACCCAACAAAATTGGATGGGGTACCCAGGCCAGTCGCGGCGAGCTGGACTTCTTTGAAACGCGAATCCGCGACATTGTGGGGCGCGACAAACTGATTGGAACCCCGACCAGTGGCATTACCTTGGCGTGGACAATTTCGGGCGTGGACAGTGTGTATAAGCAGCTCAGCAGCGATTCTCCGAATTCGCAAATGATGTACTTGGCAACTCACTTACAAGACATCGAAACCGATCCGAAAGTGTGTCAGCTAGTAGTGAAAAACCACGTCAACTACTACTACCGGGACAACGGTCGGGGCGCAGCCGGGGCGCTATTTGGTAACAAATTCACCCCGACGCTGCGCAAGCTAAAAAAAGTGCCAGATTCCGCCCTCAAACTACTATGGCAAGACCGCGACTCCGGCGCCAGCCTGTACCGGATAACAGGTTGCAATCAGTAACTAGGCGGCGCGCTTCTTCAAATACGAGCGTAACGCCCCAATAGCTATCGGCACCACAGAAATTAGCACCACTAAAATTGCCATTATTTCAATGTTGTTGCGCACGAATGGGATTTGTCCGAGCCATACTCCCAAAATGGTCATGCCACCACCCCACAGCACACCTCCAAACACGTTCCACCGGAAAAACTGGTTGTAATGCATTTTCGCTATCCCGGCTGCGACCGGTATGAAAGTGCGTACAATTGGTACAAATCGCGCCAAAGTCAGGGCCGGACCACCCCACTTGGTAAAAAATTCCTCTGCTTCTTGTAAATATTCTGTTTTCAACACGCGCGCGTCCGGTTTGAAAAGATGACGTCCGAAACGTCGCCCTATCCAATATCCTGCCTGGTCACCCCCAACAGCCGCCACAATAACCACGCCAATTAACACCCCCAGATTAAGCCCCAACTGGACGTGCAACAATCCCGCCGTAAACAACAGCGAGTCGCCAGGCAAAAACGGGAACAACAAACCCGACTCAACGAAAACTATCAAAGCGACGCCCACCAGCACGTATGGACCCAGCGCCAACAGTAACGCTTCCGGGTTGTGCAGGTAATCGATCAAACCGTTCGACAAGAACAAGACGTGCTCCTTTAGTGGCTAGCCCCTTCGCCCTCGGCAAAGCCCCGGCAACAAAACCGATGTGCCTTAGCTGGTGGGTGAAAATGATGTTTTCGCTGACGTTCCTAATAGTATTGTGAATATGGTTCCTGGGCACACTCCGATAGTCGCGGGCGCGACACCGCGTCTGCGTGCCCAAGATTTGCCGCTGGTTCACGAAACTTCCGCCGGCGGAGTTGTGGTAGCTGTTCAAGACGGGGAAGCCTTCGTAGCGCTGATTGCCCGACGCAACCGCGCCGGACGCATCGAATGGTGCCTACCGAAAGGTCATATTGAAGGTTCAGAAACCCCCACCCAAACTGCTGTGCGCGAAGTCTTCGAAGAAACTGGCATTCACGGGCAGGTCCTGGCGCACCTCGCCACCATCACCTATTCTTTTTCGTCCCCACACCGGCGCGTCAACAAAATGGTGTACCACTTCTTACTGGAAGCCCTGGGCGGAGAAATATCCGTAGCGGGAGACCCCGACCAAGAAGCAGTAGACGCAGCATGGATACCCTTACTTACCGCCCAAACGTTGCTCGCCTATGCCAACGAAAGACGGGTAGTGCGCAAGGCACGGGACCTTCTGTGGGCGGAATCCTGATGCGCCAATTGTCAACTATCTTCGCCAGCATTACTACCCTGTGCGTCCTCGTAGTTGGCATTATTGTGCCACTCCCAGGTTGGACGGTAGACCCAAAAAACGTCTCTTCGCCTGTCCAGGTCACTATCGTCGACGCGGCTCCTGCTACTTTCACCAACGAAGACAAACTGACTGTGACCGTACGCATCACCAATCCCAGTCGCACAAAACAGTCTGGAACTGGACTTTTGTTCATTTCCACGGGTTCTACACTGTCCCCACAGAACCTGATCAAGTGGCTGCTCGGTGACGGTCGGGCATTCACTTATTTCGACACTATTGACGAACAGCGGGTGGAACTGTCAGCGGCGTCCTCGAAAGAACTGAAAATTGTGGTTCCGCGCGCAAAACTGCCCAATACTGGCACGTGGGGACCGCGCGGATTGTCCTTTACTTTCCGTAGCGATAGTGGTCTGGATAGCGAAAACGCGTCGGATCAGTCCCTGGTCATGTTCGATAATGGCGAGGACGTACACAAAACTGCGGTGTTGAACTTGCTGCCAGTTACCGGGGCAGAATCGGATTTTGTTACTGCCACCCAAACTAACACGCTGGGACAGACGGGAATGGGACCGGGTTCGCGCTCTAATCCACCCGTTTATGAACAGGCCAAAGTCACCGACACCACCCGGACGCTTCCGGCTAATGCGTCCTCGGCAATTTTGACTCGCCTTTCAGCCACTGCCACTAAAGGCACGTTGTTGTATGTGGACCCGGCGGTGGTGGATTCTACTTCCCCGTTGTTGACCGGAGGCACATACCCGATTTCCGGCACGAAAATGCCACTGCCGGCTACGTTGGCAACTACCGCATTAGCACAGGCTAACAAGCAGGGTGCGGATGTGGCTATCAGCCCATGGGGCGCCTTACCAGGTGGTCAGGACGCGAGTTTGCGTCCACTGGCGGAAAAACGCCAGCTAGATACCGGTTTAGCGCTGTCCAATGCCGGGGTGTTGGCAGAAACTAACATTAAGGTGTTTGACCGTTACCCCACTGCCGCCGAACTTTCTGGCTTGCCGTCGGGCGCTACCGTTTTCTTACCCGAGGACGCCCTGGCAGTCCCGGATTTTTCTACCTATACGCCCTCGGCAAGGTTATCTTTGGCGGACGTCACCGGAAAATTGGGCGCTTTTGCGGTGAACACGGCTGCCACTTCCGCGTTGCGTCTGACTCCAACCGAGTCCACCACAGATTTTGATTTGGACCAGTTAGCGGTGGCAATTCCGGCAATAATCACCAGCGAACGCCCCTACGATAGTCGGCTAATGGTGGCGCAACTGCCGCCCAACCCTACCCGCCAACAGTTGTTGCGCGCCCAAAAAATGCAACGATCCCGGTGGGCTGCACCCACGGATTTAGCGGTGGCCCGCGAATTTCCGCGTATAAACGAGGACGCCCACTTGCTGCAATCCCCCGAGTATCAGGCTTTTTCCGAGGCAGAAGGTACCCTAGCTAAGGGCACTGGATCGGAAAACGGGCAGACTGCGGGTAGTAACAGCGGAATTACTGCGGAGGCGCAAAAGTCTTTGCAATTGTTAAGCCAGCTGACATCCGAAAATCTTATCTACCCGTTTGCGTCCCAAATTTTGTTGTCGCATTCAACGACCTCATTGGCACAGTTGCGCAAGGATGCCTACTTACTGACGCACGCCGTCCACTTCGGACCGTCTTCGACAATTAACCTCATCAGCCCCACCGCCAATTTGCCGGTGCGGGTAACTAACGAACTACAAACCCCAGTTACCGTGGTGCTTTCTGGCAAACCCTCGCATTCGCGCCTGAAAACCCCAAAGCCATTGAAACTGTCCATGCAAGGAAATTCGGTACGGCACGCCAATATGACGTTGGAAACAATTGGTAATGGGAATGCCGACCTGCAGGTAGGTCTTAGTTCACAGCAGGGCACATATTTCGGTGATAAATCGGTGTTTCAAATACGGATTCGCGCCGGAATTGAGGACAATTTTCTGCTGACCTTAGGGGTTATCAGTGGGATCGTCTTTATAATTGGGCTCGTTAAAGCCTTCCGCAAAGGGCGACCCAGTATCAGGAGGAGAATTGGAAAAGCCAACGTCTAAAGCCGTAAACGTGGTGCGTTCGGCGGGAATTATGGCGGCTGGAACTGCCGTCTCGCGCATTCTGGGTTTTGTGCGTACTGCCCTACTGCTGGCCGTCATCGGCAAGGTTGGCGCGGGCGATGCCTTCCAGGTTGCCAACACGTTGCCGAACCTGGTTTACAATCTGATTGCGTCCTCGGTACTGTCTGCCGTTTTAGTGCCGCAGATAGTTCGCGCTCTAAAACACGGGGACGAGGACGACTACATAAATCGCCTATTGACTTTATTTACGGTTATCTTGCTGGGTATCACCGTGGTGGCAGTGGCGTTGGCTCCTTTGCTGGTGGACCTGTTTGCGGTGAAGCTGGCGCCAGCATGGTGGAAGTTAGCGTTGGCGTTGGCGTTCTGGTGTTTGCCACAAATCTTCTTTTACGGCATGTATTCACTGTGGGGACAATTGTTGAACGCTATGGGACGGTTTGGTCCGTACATGTGGGCACCGGTTGTTAACAATGTGGTTGGTATTGCCGGGCTACTGCTGTTTATCGGGGTGTTTGGGCGCCAAACTAACTGGGAGCAAAACCCGGAAGTATGGACTCCCACGGTAATTGCCGTCCTCGGATTTACCACCACCCTAGGTATTGTTGCGCAAGCTCTAATATTGCTGCCGTTTTTAAAGAAGGCGAATTTTCGCCTACGCTTCGTATGGGGTTTTCGGGGCTACGGTTTAGGACGGGTGTCGCGTACCGCCAGTTGGGCATTTTATGCATTGCTGGTGGGACAGGTCGGTTTCGTTGTAATTTCTAATGTTGCAGCCGCGGCGAACGGTCGCGCCGAAACCGATGGTGCAAATTATGCATCCCTCGCCACTTACAACACGGCATTCATGATTTACCATATTCCCGTCGCCCTGGTGGTAGTTTCCTTAATTACTGCCTTGTTTACCAAACTATCCCAATACGTTGCGGACGGGGACCTAGCCGCAATGCGGGATTCGTACACGCAAACCGTGCGGGGTATTGGTCTGGTAACCGTGTTTTGTTCTGCGGCACTGTTTGTTGCCGCGTTCCCTGTGGTGCGCCTCATTATTCCCGGCGCCGACCCCGAATTTGTGGGTCTGTACGGCAGCGTCGTTGCAATTATGGCGTTATACCTGCCGTTCACGGGCGTGTGGAACACGGCGCAAACCCTGCTGCTGGCGCAAGAACGCACCAAAACCAGCTTCTTCATACAGTTGCCCATGACCATAATGGTGTCTTTGATTGCCCTGGGAGGGTGGATGCTGTTGCACCCCGCATATTGGGTGCGCGGCATAGCGGTTGCAGAACTGTCTGGGTGGATTTTTGCGTGCTTTGCCGGACATATCGTGGTTTCGCGGGTCTGGCCGTCCAGCACAGGCAGCCGCATTTTTGTGGACTACCTAAAATACGCAGTAGCCATTTTGCCTGCTACCGTCGCTGGGCTGCTGATCTTGCACTATTGGGGGCAATTTCCCACCGGAGCGCACACGGCACTGAACCTATTGGGTGCTTTCGGGCGTATCGTCCTCGTCGGAACCGTAATGCTCAGTATTTATGTGGGTATGCTGGTGGCGTTGCGGTCCTCCGGTTTAGCTATTGTTTCTGTTCCGATTCGGCGTCGCTTGGGTCTGGGCCGCAAAGATGCGGGCGAACCAGTTAGCATTGAAGAATAAGCGGTTTTAGGAGGTCCAGATGTCCGAGGACGCAGACACGCGTCGGTGGAGCAAGTTGCGTTCGTCTCTGATTGGCAATTTACCGGACGTGTCGGCGTTGAAAAGCGCAGACGGAACCTCAGACACGAACGTTCCTAGCGAGGACGCAGACACGGCGACCGAGAAGTTAGACGGGCTGCCCGGCAAATTGCGCGGGGAAACTACAGAAGTCACGTCTGCAGCTGCGGCAGGTGAAACACCGGAAGTCCCGCAAATAACGCAGACGGAAGCAGCGGATAAACCAGCGGAAGCAACTACCGAAGAATCCGAAGTGGTGGCGTCTGCTGAAGTGGCAGAAGCAGCAGCGTCGACGCCACAGCTTTCGCAGGAAGTCCCGAATGCGACGCCTTCTGATTTTCCCGAGGACGCCACAACAGAAACTAAAGAAAACGCACGTATTCCCGCTGACGCCGACACCGCCGACACCGCCACTGACCAAGTACAGGACGCCTCTAAGCCTGACGAAAACACTGCTGCTGATCCTGACACGACAGGTCATATTTCCACGACTATTCCGCATACTCCCCTGGTAGCGACTGTACCGCCTGAACCCACCACTTCTAACACGGCACAAATTCCGGCAGTGCCGCCCTCGTCAAATTTCAAAACTTTCGTCACCCGCCTGATGTCCGGAATGGAAAACCGGCAGGATTCCACGGAAGCCAATACTGCGGCTTTCCAAGCCATTTTGATGGGCGAGGACGCCCCTCCGGTTTCGCCGCAATCTGCGTCGTTCCTGGCTGCTCCTGAAACGCAGTCGCATGCGGAAACAATTGACGAGGACGATGCCACAGCCGCAGCAGATGCCGGTAAGTACCTGATTGACCCACAGAAGACTTCGCTGATTGGTGCCGGGGTCACATTAGTGGTGCTGTTCGTCCTCGGAATTGTAGGCATTGCTATACCACTGCCTGGCAGTCATGCCAGTGCGGCGTCCTCTAGCGCGACACCCACCCCGGTTAAGACCCCCTCAAAAGGCGGGAAAAACAGCGAGCCTTCAGGGAAAACTAAAGCGAAGGCGACACCTCCCGAAATTGCGGCAGTCGCCGCTTTAGATCCCGAGGGCGACCACAACGAACACCCGGAACTGCAGGAGCGTATGTATGACGGGAATCCGTCCTCGATATGGTATTCGCGTTTTTACGCAAACCCGAAGTTTGGGGTGAAGTCGGGTATTGGCATTCAGATTCTGTTGAAAGCAAAAACAGCAGTGAGTCAAATCACACTACATACTCCGGCAGAGGGCGGCATTATAGAGGTGCGCGCAGTGGACGCTTCGCACGCAAAGGAAGGATCTCCGCTGGTCAAGACCACTTTTAAGAAGCCAGAGACGGTTATTAAGCTGCCTGCAGGCGCACAAACGGACTCGTTAGTTTTGTGGATTCCCGAGCTGCCCGTGGACGATGAGGGCAAGAATCGCGTAGTTGTCAGCGAACTGTCCGTCCAGTAAGGGAATATTAGTCGGACTGCTGCGGTTACAGGTTAAGAAAGAAGGAGTTGCATGCTTGACGTCATTATTGTGGGTTCGGGTCCTGCCGGCTACACGGCCGCTATTTATGCTGCGCGCGCATCGCTGAAACCCTTGGTTGTTGCGGGTTCTGTCAGCGCGGGGGGCGCCCTCATGCAAACCACGGAAGTGGAGAATTTTCCGGGTTTTCCGGAAGGCATTATGGGTCCAGATTTGATGGAAAATATGCAGGCGCAGGCGCAGCGTTTCGGGGCGGATATTCGCCTGGAGGACGCCGAGGAACTTCACCTTGAAGGTGACGTTAAGAAAGTGGTTACCGACGAGGGCGAATACCAGGCCAGAACGGTCATTGTGGCGACTGGTTCTGCCCACCGTAAATTGGGGGTTCCAGGCGAGGACGCATTTGCGGGTCGCGGTGTCAGCTACTGTGCCACTTGTGATGGTTTCTTCTTTAAAGATAAGCCGATTGTTGTGGTTGGTGGTGGCGACAGCGCCATCGAGGAAGCCACGTTCTTGTCCCGTTTTGGATCGAAAGTGACGGTTGTCCACCGGCGCGACCAGTTGCGCGCGTCGCAGGCTATGCAACAGCGGGCGTTTGCGGATCCGAAGATAGATTTTGCGTGGCACCAACAGGTGGTGCGTATTGAGGGCGATATACAGGTTTCGCATGTGGTGTTGCGCGATACCCAAACTGGGCAGGAATCGAAGTTGGAGGCTGCGGGCGTTTTCGTGGCTATTGGTCAGGATCCGCGCACTGAATTGTTTGCGGGAAAGTTGCGCACGGACGCCGCCGGGTACGTGTTGACCGAGCCTTTCTCGCAAAAAACCAACATTCCGGGCGTATTTGTGTGCGGTGACGTGGCAGACCCCCATTATCAACAGGCCATTACTGCGGCAGCTTCAGGTTGCCGCGCTGCTTTGGACGCGGAACATTACTTGCTCAGCACTGAAAGGAACTAGAATGTCTGAACCTATCGCAGTAACCGATGAAACTTTCGAGGACGTGGTATTGAAAGCCGACAAGCCCGTCCTGGTCGACTTTTGGGCGACTTGGTGCCCACCGTGCCGCCAAATGACCCCTATTGTTCACGAACTGGCGTCCGAACGTGACGATATTGTTGTGGCCGCGGTGGACGTGGATCAGTCCCCGGCAACCGCCGCAAAGTTCGGTATTGTGTCTATCCCCAGTTTCCTCACGTTTAAAGACGGCAAACTGGTTTCGTCTAACGTGGGCGCAGTACCGAAGAAAGCTTTGGTAAAGCAGGTAGAGGACGCCCTCTAAAGCAATCCTGGCAAATCCTGAAATGTTGGTCCCGGCGGGTTTCCGCCGGGATTTTTTCGAGGACGCCCCACGCTCCGGTCACGCCTACACAGCCGGCGCGATTATCCAAATCGGGGCGTATTCCGCCTACACTTTCTCGCAAAAAACTGTTTATCGTGAACAGATGCGATCCTTGCTGCCTGTGGTTGATACCATCAATTAGGTGCGCACACGCGCTTTCGAGGAGGATTCAATGGGCAGACAAGTAACAGGAATGGACCAGTGGGCGGACATGTACTCGCAACGCGCAACCCACTTGCGTGAAAGCGAAATCCGCGCCCTATTCGCGGTAGTATCACGACCTGAAGTAGTGTCACTGGCGGGCGGCATGCCCAATATTAAAGACCTACCAATCGCACGCTTGGCAGAATCCGCCAAACAACTAATACTCAGCCACGGGCCGCAAGCCATGCAATACGGTTCCGGCCAAGGCTGGGGTCCCCTGCGGGAACAAATCGGAAACGTCATGTCTTACGAGGGATCTAACCCTAACCCTGACAACGTCGTAATATCTACCGGCTCCCAACAAGCACTTGACTACGTAACCCAAATATTTATTAATCCCGGAGACGTTATAGTGGCCGAAGCGCCCTCGTACGTAGGCGCCCTCGGGGTGTTTGCCGCCTACCAGGCTGATGTCGTTCATGTGCCTCTTGACGAGGACGGTCTGATTCCGCAAGCCCTAGAGGAAACGTTGGCAGACCTAAAGAAGGTCGGCAAACGCGTGAAGTTTCTTTACACTGTTCCTAACTTCCACAACCCTGGCGGGGTCACGATGAGCTTGGAGCGCCGTCCCCAAATCGTCGAGATTTGCCGCCGCCACCACGTCCTCGTGTTGGAAGACAATCCATACGGGTTGCTCGGGTTCCACAGCGAACCCATACCGTCACTACACTCTCTGGCGCCGGATACTGTCATTTATCTGGGATCTTTTTCGAAAATGTTCGCGCCTGGCTTCCGGATTGGATGGGCAGTGGCGCCACCCGCGATTCGGCAAAAACTGGTGCTCGCCTCGGAAAGTGCTTTACTGTCGCCCTCGATGGTAGGACAAATGGCGATCAGCGGATACTTGTCCGACTACAACTGGTATGGGCAAGTGAAAGCGTTCCAGGGCATGTACGAAGAACGCTGCCAAGCTATGATGGACGCCCTCCAGGAATACCTGCCTGACTGCACCTGGACAAAACCCACTGGCGGTTTCTACACGTGGGTTACTGTCCCTGAAGGCATCGACACCAAAGAAATGCTGCCGCGCGCAGTCACCGGACAGGTCGCTTACACTTCAGGGACGGCATTTTATGCTGATGGTCAGGGGCGGCAAAACATTCGCCTCTCCTACTGTTACCCGGAACCGGACGTGATCCGTGAAGGGGTTCGCCGCCTGAGCATAGTAATGAACCGCGAAAAGGAACTGGTCGAATTGTTCGGTCCCAGCCCCAAAACCAGCCCAGAAAAGAAGTAACGCCATGAACGCTAAAAACACTGAGCCAGCCGCACAGACCCCAAAATCTGCGAACGCCAATGCGGGAAAAATCGCCAAGAAAGGCACTGCTAAAACCATGAAAGTTGCGGTAATTTCCGGAGGTTTAACCCCTGAGCATGACGTCTCTATCGCATCTGGAACCCGCGTGGCTAATCGCTTGCAACGCGCTGGAATAGATGTAAAAGTTTTTGAACTTGGTTCATCTATGCTGCAGCAGTTGCTGGATTGGCAGCCTACCGTTGTTTGGCCGCTGGTTCACGGTTCTTTCGGCGAGGACGGCACCTTACAGGAGCTTCTGAAGCTTTGCGGCCTCGCCTACCTTGGCACGGGTCCGCAAGGCTGTCGCCTCTCCGCATCAAAGAGCGTAGCCAAAGCAGTTGTGGCTAAAAACGGTCTGAACACTCCGGCGGCTGTCACGCTCCCCCAGGAACTATTCCGTCAATTGGGCACCGAAAAAATTCTCGACCGGGTCGAAACCGAACTCGGTTTTCCCGTAATGGTTAAACCACAAACCGGAGGCAGCGCCCTCGGCATATCCAAAGTCGACACCCGCGAAAACCTGGGACGTGCCATGGTGAACGCGTTTGCGTACGACACTACGGTATTAGTAGAAAGATTCATCCCCGGTCGCGAACTGGCTGTCAGCATTATTGAATATGATGACATCCCCAAAGCGCTGCCTGTCGTCGAAATTCACATGGATTCCGGGAACTACGACTACGAGGCGCGCTACACCATCGGACGCAGCCGCCTGCAAGCGCCCGCGCAGCTAACCGCTGACCAATTGGATGCTGTGGAAAACTTGGCCGTGTCTTGCCACCGCGTATTAGAACTTGACCAGTATTCGCGTATTGACATCATTTTGGACGAGGGCGACACTCCCTGGTTCATTGACGCTAACGTTGCGCCTGGCATGACAGACACCTCACTGTTCCCCGCTGCCGCCGACGCACAGGAGGGACGCAGCTTTCAAGACGAAGTGATGCACCTGGTTTCATTAGTTGACGCGAAGGGGCCCGCAGAAGCTACGGACCCGAACCAGTAAAAGTGGACGCTTCGTGCGCAAAACGTTCAACCACGCACGCGAAGCGCAGGCATGCCACGAAGTCAGTTTCTCTTCTTTGTTTCACGTGAAACATTTCCGATGTGTTTCACGTGAAACATTTTTATTTAGGAAAGCTATTACAGGCAGATACGTAGCCCTGATACTCACCTACGGTGCGACGGTAGGAGCTAGCTATCGGCATCCCTTTCCCCTCACTTCCATTCTTCGCAAGACGAACAGGATCCACGTCCACTTTTACACAAACAAGGCGGTCAGCCCACCGCATACCACAAGTATTCAAGGTTCCTGGGCGGCGTCCTCGAACAATCAAAAACGCATATCATAAGCGGCAGCATTCACACGTTTTCGCTTTAATCTTTCCTAAAATTGCCCACTGGTTCACGTGAAACAAATCGTCGGTGTTTCACGTGAAACTTTCGGGGCAGTTGCTACTAAACTTGAAGCATACGAACACGGAAAGGACTTAAGTGACTTCTGAAACGCCGATAGCCGACCGCATCGCGAAAAATTTAACAAAGCAACGCTTATTGTCTGGACAAAAGCTGCCGGTTCCGGACGCGCCGCGTGTACTGGTAGTTGCGAACCAGAAAGGCGGCGTCGGTAAAACAACTACCACAGTAAATTTGGCGACCGCGTTCGCCCGTATGGGCATGCGCGTTCTAGTTATCGACGCGGATCCGCAAGGTAACGCTTCAACTGCGCTAAGCATCCCCCATACTGTAGGGACTCCTGACACGTACCAAGTTTTGATGGGTGAATGCACTATCGAGCAGGCAATACAGGCGTCACCGGAACACCCCAATCTGAAAGTTCTGCCAGCCACAATTGATTTGTCTGGCGCTGAAATTGAACTAGTTACTCAAGTTGCTCGCGAGGCGCGCCTCCGCCGTGCTATCGACACATACCTTGCTAACAACCCGACCGATTACATCTTGATCGACTGCCCACCCAGCCTCGGATTACTCACATTAAATGCATGCGTAGCAGCCACTGAAGTCGTGATGCCAATCCAGGCGGAATATTACGCACTTGAAGGACTTTCGCAACTAACTCAATCTATTGACGGGATTACGAGGGCGTTTAACCCGCGCTTACACTTGTCCGCAATATTGCTCACCATGTTTGATGCGCGCACCTTGTTATCCAGCGAGGTTCACGAAGAAGTGAAAAAACACTTCCCTGACGCGGTTTTAGAAACCGTTATTCCCAGATCGGTGAAATTAGCTGAAGCACCCAGTTTTAATACGACAATTTTTTCTCACGACCCCGCTGGCGTGGGAGCTATTTCTTACATGGAAGCAGCCCTCGAAATTGGAAGGAGAATGTAGATGAAAGCGCGCAAAGGTGGTTTAGGAAAAGGACTTTCAGCGCTTATTCCACCCGCTCAAGAAGAGCCGCCAGCCGTGCCCGAAAGACCGGTCGATGTCTTCTTCCCTTCTGGTTCCAAGCCTTCCGTTCGTGGCGGGTCAGCGGCAGATCTGCTGGCACCACGCAAACGCGATGGAAAAAAGCACACCGCAAACACAAAACTGAAGGCATCTTCGAAAAAAACTGAAGGAAATGTTTCACGTGAAACATCGGGCTTGGTAACAGTCCCAGGGGCTACCTTCGGCAACATTGCTCTTAGCGACATTATTCCCAATCCGGACCAGCCGCGTAAAAATTTCGACGAGGACGATCTGCGGGAACTCAGTGAGTCAATCGTAGAAGTTGGCTTGCTGCAGCCAATCGTGATTCGTCCTCTGAAAAAAGTGGATATTTCTGGTGCGCATTACGAAATTGTTATGGGTGAGCGTCGGTGGCAAGCATCAAAATTAGCGAAACTAAAGCGCATTCCCGCAATAATTCGGCGTACCGACGACGGCGACATGCTGCGTGACGCGCTATTGGAGAACCTGCACCGCGCCGACTTGAACCCGTTGGAAGAAGCTTCGGCATATCAGCAATTACTTGAAGATTTCAATTGTACACAAGCTGAACTAGCTGATCGCATCAAAAGGTCTAGACCGCAGATTGCAAATACTATCCGTTTACTAAAGCTGCCTCCGGCGGTGCAAAAACGGGTTGCTGCGGGCGTCATTTCTGCAGGGCATGCGCGCGCATTACTCGGTTTGGAAAACACAGAAGACATGGACAAGTTCGCGGAACGCATTGTCGCCGAAGGCTGGTCCGTAAGGTCGACCGAGGAACAAATCCAGGTTTACCTGACCGGTGGGAAAAAACTAACGGAAAAGAAAAAACTTCGAGAAGCGCGCCCTCTGAGCGAGCTTGCCACTAACATGCTGAATAGCCTGGAAAGCAAACTAGACACCCGGGTAACTATTACTGAAGGCAAAAAGAAAGGCAAAATCGTCATCGAATTTGCCGGTGCCGAAGACCTTGCCAGAATTCAGGATTTACTGAAGTAGCCGACACTTACCGCCCCTACTCTGCCTATACTTCGCATTTCAGGCGGGGAGCGTGGGCATTTTCGAGGACGTCTGCCCCGCAAGTGGTTAAGCGAAAGCGATTTCTATGCTCAGAATCGATCTGACATAACGTTATTGCGTAAGTATTTCGCCCTCTAAACCGTTTTACCGGCGTACCGCTTCTAAAATACGAGTAGTTTCTTCAGGGTCATTCGGGACTATTGGCGAAGGAACTTTACGAATGCGCACGTGACTGAAACGGCATTTTTTCAGGATTTGCCGTGCCTCGATAACTTCGTCGTCGACGCGCCGCCCTTTCAGTGCCAGCATTTTTCCGCCGATGTACAGCAAGGGTGCCACCATGGGAGCTAATTTTTTGGTGTGTGCGACGGCACGAGCGGTTACCACGTGAAACTTTCTGGCGCCTTTAGGTTGCAAAGCTTCTTCGGCGCGACCATTAAAGATAGCCACGTTTTCCAAACCCATTTCGGTGACGCATTCGTCCAGCCATTCGCACCTACGTTCCATGGGTTCTATCAAGGTCACCTGAACGTCTGGTCGCATTATGGCCAGCACGATACCGGGGAAACCAGCACCGGAACCGACATCCGCCAGCCGAAATTCGCCCTCGGGAAGATACGCCGCCACCTGGCCGGAGTTCACAATATGCCTAGTCCACAGCCGGGGCAATTCGCGCGGACCAATCAGCCCACGTATTTCGCCCTCGTCTTCCAGCATTTTCGCAAAATATTCCATTGTACCGAAAGCGTCACCGAAAAACTGGCGGCATATCTCGCCTGGACGTTCGACCTCACCACTTTGGTTGAGCCCGCCATCGGCATCCCCGAAGACGCCGTTGCCGCCAACTCGACCCGCGTCGCCGCTGGTCCCCAAGTTGTTATTCATCTTCACTCAGACGAATAACAACCCGCCGGTTCGGTTCCGCGCCTTCGGATTCAGACATCAAGCCTGCCGCAGATACGACGTCGTGGCACACCTTTCGTTCGAAAGGATTCATTGGGGCGAGGGCGAGGGCTTCCCCGCTTTCCTTGACTTTCGTTATCGCTTCCTCGGTAATTTCGCGCAGCGCCGCCTTGCGGTCAGCGCGGTACCCGGCAACATCCAACATGAGTCGGGAGCGTCCCCCGGTTTTCGCCTGCACAGCTAAACGGGTGAGGTCTTGCAAAGCCTCTAATGTCTGCCCATCGCGCCCGACCAAGCGTTTCAGGTCTTTTTTGTCTTTGCCTTCCCCGATTATTTCCACGCTGGCGCGATCGTTTTCAACATCAATTTCGATGTCTCCACCCAGGTCGGCAATATCCAAGAGTTCTTCTAAATAGTCGGCGGCAATGTCGCCTTCGTCCTCGAGTTGTTCAATGCGGGACTTTTCTACTTCTTCGCTCATTTTTACCTTATTTCCGTTTGCGGTTCTTTTTCCGGGCTGCGCGAGCATCACGTTGTCGCTGAGCACGCCTACGCTCAATTTCGTCTTGGCTCATACCAAACTTATCGCTCTTTCGGGCGGCTTCGCGGCGTTTAGCGGCTTCAGCTTTCCTTTGCGCTTTAGATTTTTTGCGGCTGGGCTGCCAACGTTCACTGCGCACAGGTCCGGATACGCGTTGGGCTTGTTGTTGCAAGCGGTTTTGTTCGTCGGCTTTACGCAATATTTTTTCGGTGAAAGTTTCGCGGGTGCGAGGTTTTGGTTTGGCAATTTCCAAGTGCATTTTAATCCGCAAGTTTTGCAATTCTTCTTGCAGTTTTGCACGTTTTTCCACACCAGCTTTAAGTGCTTCTGCCTTTTCTTCATTTCCGAGGACGTCGCTCACATCTGCATCCGCGCCAGCTTTCGCTATTTTCGCGGCTGCGTTCTTAACCTCTTGGTCGGTAACACCCAGGGTTTCAAGTTCAGCCAGGTAGACAGCGTCCCGTTGTTCTTTCAACGCGGCATATTTGACCTTGTTTTTCGCAACTAACCGGTCGTGTGCAGTAGAACCGGGGGTGGGCATCCGCCAGATTGCCCACGCTTGCTGGAACGTTGTGAACAGGTTAGTGGTTGCCCAGTACACTAGCACACCAATTTGCAGCGCCCACCCGGAAAACGCCATGATCAGCGGCATTGTGTACATCATGGACTTGTTCATGCGTGCCATCGGGTTGTCACCAGACAACGCAGAGGCGGGCATGTTCTTCATGGTCAGTTGTCGCATGGTCAAAAATTGGGTGACCATCATGAAGATAATCAGGACGAGGGCGACTACTTTTGTACTCCAGTCAGTGGAGTTAACCATGGAGGTAGAAAGGGGGGCGCCAAAAAGCATGGAGTGTTCGATATCGGAAGCCAATTTCGCCCCGATTGGCCCAATTGAGGGGAACGCGTATTTCCCAGCCGCAACGTCCTTCATTGCCCACAGCATACGGAACAGAGCGGCGAAAATGGGCAGTTGCACCAGGATGGGCCAGCACGATGCCATGGGGGAAAAGTTGTGCTTCTTGTAAAGCGCCATCATTTCCTGTTGCATTTGCTGTTGGGAAACAGTGTCTTTGCGTCCCTTGTATTTGTTGCGAATCGCCGTCATTTCCGGCTGAATTACTTGACCGGCACGGGAAGATTTAATTTGTTTAATGTACAGGGGCCAAATGAGCACGCGAATAACGATGGTGAGCCCTACAATTGCCAGTACCCAAGCCAGTCCGGGTCCGTCAGCAAATCCAATGCTCGTGAGTCCTTCGTGTACCCCATACATAATCCAGGCGGTCAGCCATTTGAATGGGAAGAGAACTGTGTCGTACCAGCCCACTTTCGCTCCTTATCTGTTGCTTTGCGCCCGGCGCAGTGCTTGTTTGGCAATTTCTTCGGCACCTGTTTCGTCCCCGTTATCGAGGGCGCGCCAGTAGGCACGCAAATCGTCGTCGCTAAAGATCCGTGAAGGACCTGCTTCCCAGTGTCCCACAAGTGGCACGTGGTCGATGCCTCCTGTACTCCACGGGTTGCATCTGGCTAGTCGCCACAGGGTTAGTACCAGTCCTTTGAGGGCGCCGTGGGTTTCTATTGCTTCTACTGCGTAGGTGGAACAAGTCGGATAGTACTTGCACCGAGGACCTACCAGTGGGGATATCCACCGGCGGTATCCGTTTATCAGCAGCAGAAACAGGGCTTTCATGGCGCTTTTCGTCCTGATTTTTCGAGGGCGATGTCTAGGCTACGTTCTATATCTTTGTGTTCCGCCTGCCTAATTGCGGGAAGGGCACGGATGACCAGTTTACAGCCGTCCAATTCGCCCACCCTTTCGCGCATGAGGTGGCGGAGCCGCCTCTTTGTTCTGTTGCGGTCTGTCGCGTTTGGGAAAACTCTTTTAGATACAACAAAACCGACCAGAGCGGGAGCATCCCCACCCTGGTCTAAGCGATGCACCACCAGGTATTTAGAGGCGGCTTTCCCACTGCGGCATACGGCGGAAAAGTCGGCGGATTTGACCATGCGGTGCCGCTGCGGCAACACCTTAGACCGACAGCGACCTACGACCCTTGCGGCGACGCGCAGCCATAATGGCGCGTCCGGCGCGGGTGCGCATACGCAGGCGGAAACCGTGCTTCTTGTGGCGACGGCGGTTATTCGGCTGATATGTGCGCTTGGACATAAGTTCTCCTAAGACGTTTTCTTGTAACCACAGTGAGCGTGGTTCCAAAAGGCATAAGCAACTATCTAGGTTACGTACTTGGGCGTTCACTTTCAACATTGAACAGCGAAAACGCGGGCTGCCGTGGGCAATCACACGATCCACAGCCTGTGAATTTAATTTACACACAGCTGTGTAATTTATCCACACCTTTATCCCCAGCTGTGGATAATTTTGGAGCTGTTTTTCCTAAACAGGCGGAAATTTCGCCTTTATTATTATGGGCGTCTTACATGTGTGTAACTTTTCCCCAATTGTGGATAACCCTGTGGGCGGGGCATACTTTAAGGCATAATCTAACAGTCGCCAGCACACCTGCGCGTGACACAAAACTCAATCGGAGCAGTAGTAATGGAACCAGACGACCTCGAAAAAGCGTGGGCCGAAATCGTAGATTCTTTAGCTTCAGACCCCACTTTCAGCAGGTCCCAAATTGGATTTTTGGGTATGACAGAACCCCTTGGGGTTGTCAGCGAAACTGTCCTTTTGGCTGTTCCAAACGAGTACACCAAAGCCGTCATCGAAAACATGCTGGCGGAAACCATCGAATCCGCGCTCTCGCTGAAATTGCGTAAACCCATGAAGTTTGCGGTTTCTGTGCGTCCCGCCACCGAAGTTTCGGACAATATTTTGCCGCCTTTAGGTGCCCCTACTACCCCGGATCCCGAGGACGACCCCAACCTTTTGGACGAAATTGAGCGGGCGCCCTCGGAACCACCAAAACTTCAGTTGGTACCCAATCCCAACGCGAACTTCGAGACACGCCTGAATGCCAAGTACACTTTCGACACTTTCGTTATTGGTTCCTCCAACCGTTTCGCTCACGCAGCCGCCACAGCCGCCGCCGAAACTCCGGCGAAAGCCTACAATCCCCTGTTTATTTACGGTGGCAGCGGGCTGGGCAAAACCCACTTGTTGCACGCCATTGGGCACTACGCTTTGAACCTGTTTCCCGCTATAAAGGTGCGTTACGTCAATTCCGAAGAATTTACTAACGACTTCATTAATTCCATTTCTGCAGGTCGCGCCGAAGAATTCCAAAAACGCTACCGCAACATTGACGTACTGCTAGTAGACGACATCCAGTTTTTGCAAGGCAAGGAACAAACTGTAGAAGAGTTCTTTCATACCTTCAACACCTTATATAACGCCGACAAACAAGTGGTTATCACTTCGGATGTACCGCCCAAAAACTTGGACGGATTCGAAGAACGGATGCGGTCCCGCTTTGAAATGGGTTTGATGACCGATGTTCAGCCGCCAGATTTAGAAACACGCATCGCCATTTTGCGCAAGAAAGCGCAGGCAGAACACTTGCTGGTTGATGATGAAACTTTGGCTTACATTGCTTCGCGTTTCGCCATGAATATTCGCGAACTTGAGGGCGCCCTCTTACGTGTTACCGCTTTTGCTTCACTTTCGGATTCCCCAGTTAACGTGTCTTTAGCCCAGATGGTTTTGAAAGATATTGTTTCCGATACCGAAGATAACGAAGTAACACCGGCGCTAATAAAAGTGCAAACTGCGGATTACTTTAACGTAACGGTTGAACAATTATGCAGCTCGGACCGATCCCGTACCATTACTGAAGCCAGACAAATCGCAATGTATCTGTGTCGCGAATTAACCACTTTGTCGCTGCCAAAGATTGGCGCGGAATTTGGGGGCAGGGATCACACTACGGTTATGCACGCACAGCGAAAAATAACTGACCAAATGAAATCAAAACCGCACGTTTACAACCACGTGACAGAACTAACTAATCGGGTGAAATTAAAGGCTCGAAGAGGGTAGGTTTCGGCACACTTTTGCTGAATATAATGCACATTATCCCCAATTGTGGAAACTCTTGTGGAAAACTGTGGGCCGTTTATCCAAATATGTGGATAACTTTGTGGGCGTTGGGGAGAAGAAAATACTAAAAGTTTTCAATTCACAAGGACGCAGCTCGGTCCACAGTGCGGTCCACCTTTTCGTCCTCAAATAAAATGGCGAAATAGCAACGAAAAGTTGGGTTTTCCACAGTATTCACAGGACCTATGATGATGATTAAATTAAATCTCTATAGTTAAGCAGGGCGAACGAATTACAAAACGGGCGTGGCAAAACTGTGGTTCTTTTGTGAGATAGCCCGTAGGTCAAATAGAGTAGAGGCGTCAAGCCGACTCGCCAAGGGGGAACAAAGTGAAATTTCGGGTAGATCGCGATGTGTTAGCTGACGCAGTAACTTGGACTGCAAGGACGCTGCCGCAACGCCCCGCCGTACCAGTACTGGCAGGGGTACGTCTTTGTGCCGAAAATTCTACTTTGGTGTTGTCTTCGTTTGATTACGAAACTTCGGCGCGGGCCGTAATTGAAGTCAGTGTTGAGCAGACCGGTGAAGCGTTAGTTTCCGGGCGACTTTTAGCTGATATTTGTAAGTCGCTGCCCGCCAAACCAGTGGACGTTACTTTAGACGAACAAAACGTACGGATTCGCTGCGGTTCTGCCGATTTCTCACTGATAACCATGCCGTTGGACGACTATCCGGCACTACCAGACGTACCCCAAACAGTTGGCACTATTGATTCCGCTGAGCTGGCGCGCGCAGTAGCCCAAGTTTCCCTGGCTGCCTCCCGCGACGACACTTTGCCTATGCTTTCCACCATCAACTGCGAATTTAACGGCAACACTTTGACTTTGCTGGCAACTGACCGCTACCGTCTGGCGCAACGGGACATACCGTGGCAGCCAGCCAGTGACGAATACCAGGCGGGCGCCCTCGTGCGTTCAAAAATGCTCAGCGAGATGACAAAATCCTTGGCGGGAGGCGGCGAAGCCCGCATCGCCCTCGGCGAAGGGCAACTGATCGGGCTGGAACAGGGCGGACGTCGCATGACCAGCCAAGTCACCGAAGGCGACTACCCGCCGGTAAAACGCCTGTTTCCTGAAGAAACTTCCACCCATGCGGTGGTGGACCGCGCCGCCATGCAGTCCGCCTTAAAACGCGTGTCCTTGGTAACCGACCGCAACACGGCGGTGCGTCTTACTTTCGAGATGGGGCGGCTAACTTTAGAAGCCGGTCGCGGTGAGGACGCGCGCGCCCGCGAAGACCTGCCCGCTCATTTAGAGGGCGAAACCATTCAGACCGCCTTCAACCCCCACTACCTATTGGACGGTTTGACCGCCCTGGACACTCCCTATGTGCGCATGGCATTCACACATTCGGCAAAACCTGCAGTTATGACAGGACAAGAAGAACCAGCCGGCGCCGAACAAGGCGACTACCGGTACTTGCTGATGCCCATCCGGTACGGGATTTAGGTGCATGTAACGGACTTCGCCCTCGACGACTACCGGTCTTACAAACATGCCGTAGTCCAGTTGAAAACGGGAATAAACGTTTTTTTGGGCGCAAACGGTCAGGGAAAAACCAATCTGGTGGAAGCCCTGGCTTACTTGTCCACTTTTACGTCGCATCGGGTGGGCGCCGCGACCGCCTTGGTGCGCCTGGGGAACCCAGGGGAAAAAGTTGCGGGTGCAGCCGTAATTCGTGCCCGCGCTGTCGAGGGCGAACGCGACCGTCTGCTAGAGCTAGAAATAGTGCGCGGCAAAGCCAACCGGGCGCGCCTGAACCGGGGTAAAGTTGTGCCGCGTGAAATCCTGGGCATTGTCAAAACCGTTGTTTTTGCCCCTGAAGACCTGCAAATTGTCAAGGGTGAACCGGGCGGTCGGCGCCGCTTTCTGGACCGAATCTTGGTGCAATTACAACCCGTATTGGCGGGGGTCATGGCGGAACACGAGAAATTGTTACGCCAGCGCGCCGCCGTCCTCAAAATGGGACGCGCCACCGACTTGACCACGCTGGACGTGTGGGACCAACACTTGGCCCGCGCCGCCAGTCGCATAATATGCGCTCGCGCCCGCCTGATTGACCAGCTGCGCCCCCTGCTCTCTGGCGCTTACCAGTCAGTCGCCCCCGAAAGCGCACCTGCCTTCATCGCCTACGAAAGTAGCCTGGACAAATACTTTCCGCCGCCGCGCCCCGCCGACACCGCTGTCGCTTACGACCGCGCAGACCTATACGACGAGGACGAAACTTACAAAAAACTTACTCGAACTTTACGCGCTGTACGTAGTGAAGAATTAATCCGAGGACGCAATCTGGTTGGTGCCCACCGCGACGAAATGGGAATATATCTGGGACAAATGCCGGTACGCGGATACGCATCGCACGGGGAAACCTGGTCTTGCGCCCTCGCCCTTCGTCTTGCAGAATTTGCTTACCTTAAAGAAGAAATTGGGGAACCGATATTAATTTTAGACGATGTTTTTGCCGAACTAGACGCCGACCGGCGTGGCGCCCTAGCGAAAGTGATAACCGCCTGCGAACAAGTAGTAATTACTGCGGCCGTAACCGACGATCTGCCGCCCCTCAATGAAGTCACCATTTTCACTGTTACCAAGACCGAGGGCGGCACGGTGATTAACCATGACTAGCGAGGGCGCCCGCATAGCCAAAGAAGCCCTCGCCCGCGCCCAGCAAGACGCCTGGGACCGGGGGGACGCGCGCGTGTCTGCCGCCACCCTCAAAAAACTACGCGAAAAACGCGCCCATCCCACCGACAGACGCGGCGGATCCAGCCCCTACCCCAGTTCGCGCGATCCCCAAAAAATTGGCGGGATAACCCGAATATTGGCCCAGGCTTGGTCCGCAAACCTGCAAAGTGCCATGGTAGAAGCCAAATGGCCACAAATTGCCGGGCCCCACATATGCGCGCACGCCCACGTGGAAACGGTCGACCCACCCCGGCTGATACTGCGCGCTACCTCGACGGCGTGGGCCACTGCCCTGCGAATGGAAATTCCCCTGCTACTAAATAAAATCGACGACCACGTGGGGGCGGGAATAATAACGGAAGTGACAGTGCTGGCCCCGGCGGCGCCCTCATGGAAAAAAGGACCGCGATCAGTTCCAGGACGTGGACCGCGCGACACTTACGGGTGAGACGTGGAAAAACCCGCATAGAGACGGTTCGCTCCCCTTTTGAGTAGGGGGCTACGGGCGCCCAATGAAAAGGCGAAAACGCGGTAGAATGGTAAGGCAATTTACCAACAAGTGAGGGATAATCTGTGGAGACACCGCGCAGTAACCAAACTGAATATGGCGCAAGTGACATTACCGTCCTAGAAGGACTAGAAGCAGTTCGCAAACGCCCCGGCATGTACATCGGGTCAACCGGCGAACGCGGTCTTCACCACCTGGTTTACGAAGTAGTAGATAATGCTGTAGACGAAGCCTTGGCGGGGTATTGTGACCACATTGAAGTGATAATTCGCCAGGACGGGGGACTGACTGTAGTCGATAACGGACGCGGTATCCCAGTGGATATTCACCCCACCGAAGGTCGACCCACCGTCGAAGTAGTTATGACTATTTTGCACGCTGGTGGCAAATTCGGGGGCGGCGGTTACGCGGTTTCCGGCGGTCTGCACGGTGTTGGTATTTCCGTGGTAAATGCGCTGTCTGTGCGCGTGGAAACCGAAATTCGCCGGCAAGGGCATGTGTGGCGGCAAAAATTTGCCAACGGTGGTCACCCCGTGGGCACGCTCGAAAAGGGTGAAGCTACAGACGAAACGGGGACTACGCAAACATTCTGGCCAGATCCCAGCATTTTTGAAACCGTCAAATTTGATTTTGAGACGCTGCGTACCCGCTTCCAACAAATGGCGTTCTTGAACAAGGGTCTGCGTATCACCCTGACTGATGAACGCGAAGGCGTCAGCATCGAGGGCGACGAGATCACCGGTGTCACCACGGGCAGTGCGGACAAAGCAGACACTGCGGGCGCGCCAGAACCGCAACAAAAACAGGTCAAACGCGTGTCCTACATGTACGAACAGGGGTTACGTGACTACGTCCAATTCCTCAATTTTCGAAAGAAAACCGACCTCGTAAATAACGAAGTAATCGATTTTGAAGCCGAGGACGAAAAGGGCAGTATGTCCCTGGAAATTGCGATGCAATGGACGGGCGCGTACAACGAATCGGTACACACGTTCGCGAACACGATTAACACTACCGAGGGCGGCACTCACGAAGAAGGTTTCCGTTCCGCCCTCACCTCCGTGGTAAACCGGCGCGCACGCCAAATGGGGTTGCTGAAAGAGAAAGACGCCAACCTGACAGGCGATGACGTGCGTGAAGGTTTGACGGCAGTCATTTCTATAAAACTGACCGAACCCCAATTTGAGGGGCAAACTAAAACCAAGCTGGGCAACACTGCGGCACGCACTTTCGTGCAACAAACCGTCAATTCCGAGCTGACGGACTGGTTTGAACGCAACCCCGCCGAGGGCAAAGCAATAGTTATTAAAGCGCAAGCGGCTGCGGCAGCGCGTGTGGCCGCCCGCAAAGCCCGTGAAGCCACCCGCCGCAAAGGCGTCCTCGAAAGTGCCTCAATGCCCGGCAAACTGCGCGATTGCAGCAGCCGGGACGCCAGTATTTCCGAAATTTTCATTGTCGAGGGCGACAGCGCAGGGGGCAGTGCCGTGAACGGACGCGACCCCGAAACCCAAGCAATACTGCCGCTGCGCGGCAAAATATTGAACGTCGAAAAAGCCCGCGTGGACCGCGCCATGAGCAGCGAAACTATTCAGTCAGTAATAACCGCGTTAGGCACAGGCGTCAGCGAGGACTTCGCCCTCGACAAACTGCGTTACCACACAATTGTGCTGATGGCAGACGCGGACGTGGATGGGCAACACATCACCACGTTGCTGTTGACATTGTTGTTTAGGTACATGCGTCCACTCATCGAAAACGGACACGTCTATTTGGCCACCCCGCCGCTCTACCGTATAAAGTGGTCTAACGCCAACCACGACTACGTGTACAGCGACAAAGAACGCGATGACAAAGTACAATCCGGACTTGCAGCCGGGCGGCGCCTGCCCAAAGAAGGTGGCATTCAGCGTTACAAGGGTCTGGGCGAAATGAGCGACCAAGAACTGTGGGAAACCACCATGGACCCCTCTAAACGCATTCTTAAACAAGTGGAAATGCAAGAAGCTGCTGCCGCTGACGAAATTTTCTCTATGCTGATGGGCGAGGACGTAGAGTCCCGTCGCGCCTTCATCCAACGCAACGCAACAGACGTCCGCTTCCTGGATATCTAAAAGGAAATCATGGCTGAAAACTTTGAAAAAGACCTGTACACCGGTGATATGAGGGAAACCGAAGCCGGAGGGCGCATCCTGGGCGTCGACCTCGAAAACGAAATGCAAAAATCCTATCTGGATTACGCAATGTCCGTTATTGTGGGGCGCGCCTTGCCGGATGTTCGTGACGGCTTCAAACCGGTTCACCGTCGCATTTTGTACACCATGTACGACGGCGGGTACCGCCCCAATTCTGTCTTTTCCAAATGCATGCGCGTGGTTGGGGATGTCATGGGGCACTACCACCCGCACGGGGACGCTGCCGTATACGATGCTTTGGCGCGTTTGGTACAGCCCTGGTCTATGCGCTACCCGTTGGTGGCAGGGCAGGGTAATTTTGGTTCACCTGGTAACCTCGGGCCGGCGGCGCCGCGTTATACCGAATGTAAAATGGCGCCTCTGGCCATGGAAATGGTGCGGGATATTGACGAAGACACCGTCGATTTTATGGACAACTACGATGGGCGCATGCGCGAACCCGTGGTGTTGCCCGCGCGCTTCCCAGCGCTTTTAGCCAATGGTTCTGAAGGTATTGCGGTGGGCATGGCCACGCGCATTCCGCCGCACAACTTACGGGAACTAAACGACGGTATTCAGTGGTACTTGAAAAACCCCGAGGTGAGTCGCGAAGAACTGTTGGACGGGTTGATGGCCCGGATTAAAGGACCGGACTTCCCCACCGGTGCCACCATTTTGGGGAGGCGCGGTATCGAGGACGCCTACCGCACTGGACGTGGATCTATAGTGCAACGCGCCGTGGTAAATGTCGAAGAAATTCACGGACGCCAATGCCTAGTGGTGACCGAACTGCCCTATCAGGTAAACCCGGATAACTTGGCAGCCAAGATTGCCAGCCTGGTAAAAGACGGGCAAATTAGTGGGGTGGCGGACATTCGCGACGAAACTTCCGGTCGCAGTGGGCAACGCCTGGTAATCGTCCTCAAACGGGACGCAGTAGCCAAAGTGGTACTAAATAACTTGTACAAGCGCACGCAGTTGCAAGATTCCTTCCCCGCGAACATGTTGGCGCTGGTGGATGGAGTGCCGCGCACGCTTAGCTTGGATGGGTTCATCAAACACTGGGTGGACCACCAGATGGAAGTCATTCGCAGGCGCACCCAGTTCCGCCTGAACAAGGCATTGGAACGCTTGCATATTTTGCAAGGGTACCTGGCCGCTCTCGACATGTTAGACGAGGTCATTGCGCTGATTCGCCGCTCCCCCACGGTGGACGAAGCCCGCACGGGGCTAATGGAATTACTGAGCGTCGACGAAATTCAAGCCGACGCCATCTTGGCACTGCAATTGCGCCGTCTGGCAGCGTTGGAACGCCAAAAAATCATTGACGAACACGCAGAACTTACCGCTAAATGTGCCGACTACCGTGACATTTTGGCAAACGAAGGTCGTCAACGCGACATTGTGTCTGAAGAATTGGCGGGCATTGTGGAAAAGTTCGGAGACGAACGCCGCACCACTATCCTGCCTTTTGACGGTGAAATGTCTATGGAAGACCTGATTCCGCAAGAAGACGTGGTGGTAACTATTACGCGTGGCGGTTACGTAAAACGCACAAAAGTTGACCTTTACCGCAGCCAACGGCGCGGTGGCAAGGGCGTGCGCG
The DNA here is from genome assembly GCA_030528145.1 of Actinomycetaceae bacterium. GTDB lineage: Bacteria > Actinomycetota > Actinomycetes > Actinomycetales > Actinomycetaceae > Winkia. Next base: position 77,945 of record JAUMZK010000006.1, on the reverse strand, counting down.
GCGCCCAACTACGCACCGATGACGTGGTGGAGCACTTCTTTACTACGACTACGCACGCGTGGTTGTTGTTCTTTACCAATTTTGGGCGCGTCTACCGGGCAAAGGCTTACGAAATGCCCGAGGGCGGTCGGGACGCGAAGGGGCAGCACGTCGCCAATCTGCTGGCGTTCCAACCTGACGAACACATTAGCCAAGTACTGGTGTTAGATAGTTATGAACAAGCCGAATACTTGGTGTTGGCGACCGCGCGCGGTCTGGTAAAAAAGACGCGCCTTAGCGAATACGACTCTAACCGCACCGGTGGCATTATCGCCATCAATTTGCGCGAGGACGAAGACGGCAACAGTGATCAACTGGTTTCAGCAGTGCTAGCTGACGGGGACGACGACCTCATTTTGGTGTCGCGGAAGGGGCAGTCGTTGCGATTTACCGCATCGGACGAAGCGCTGCGTCCCACTGGGCGTGCCACCAGTGGTGTTACGGGCATGAAGTTCCGTGAAGGCGACTCCTTGTTGGATATGCACCGTGTCGAAGACAGCTCTGACCTGTTGGTGGTTACCGAAGGCGGGTACGCGAAACGCACTGACCTCGCTGAATACCGCGTACAGGGCCGGGGCGGTTTGGGAATTAAGGTAGCGAACCTGGTGGAAGAACGCGGGGAGCTAGCAGGCGCCCTCGTCGTTACTGACGAGGACGAAGTGCTGGTTATCATGCATGGCGGTAAGGTGGTGCGTACTCGCGTGGATGAAGTCAGCAAAACTGGGCGCACTACTCAAGGCGTAATCTTTAGCCGTCCGGACAAAGGCGACCACGTCATTGCGATAACTCGTAACACGGAAACTGAAGCTGAAGATGAAGCTGAAGAAATTGGGTTCGCGGGCGAAACTGACGAAGAACGCGCGGAAGGTGGCTATAATGCCGAGCAATCCGAACCAAGCACCGTCTTGGAAAAATCCCAGGCTTCGGTAACTATCCCCAGATCAGACGGCGACACGCCCGCACAGGTGGCACAAAGCCGTTTAGAAGCAGAAAATAATAACTAAGCGCAATAGGACACTGTGGAGGAGACCTAATGAAAGAAACCCACGAGGACGGCCCCCGCCAAGTAGACCTTGCCGTGGCTCGCCTGGATCCGTGGTCGGTCATGAAAATGACCTTCCTGTTGTCTTTCGCCCTCGGTATTATTCTGATTTTTGCTTCCGTGATCTTGTGGATGCTGCTGAACGGGATGCAGGTTTTCAGTTCCATTAGGAACTTCATGGACACTATTGACGGTGGAGGTGGCGGTATGAATATCCTGGTTGATCTGATGCGTTTGCCGCGCGTATTGGGCATAACCACGGTTATTGCGGTCTGTAACTGTCTGTTGTTGACTGCCTTCGCCACGGTCAGCGCGTTTCTTTACAATGTTGCCGCGTCCCTGGTTGGTGGCATCCGCCTGACTCTCATAGACGAATAACGGGGCGAGAACGAATTCTCGGTTTGTCCTCGAACACCGGTCTTCTTACCTTCGGCAGTGAGACGAGACACGAAGAAGAATAATGGTTTGAATTTAGTAAAGGTTTTCGCGTAAACTCGTAGAGCGCCAATGGCGCGGGGGCTTATAGCTCAGTCGGTTAGAGCGCTTCCCTGATAAGGAAGAGGTCGCTGGTTCGAGTCCAGCTAAGCCCACTCCCAAAATTCATAACCTTCGGGGCTATGGCGCAATTGGTAGCGCACCTGCTTTGCAAGCAGGGGGTTACGGGTTCGAGTCCCGTTAGCTCCACTCGAGTACGCAGGCTTGAACTCCGCTTCACGCGGAGATACTTCGTGCTTGATGTACTACTGGCTTAGACCAGAAAGAAGGCACTGTCCATGAGGGGGGTGCCTTTTTTCTCGCGTGTCTGGGGTGGTTTTAGGCGGTAGTCTCGCGTTTTAGCGCTCGGTAGAGGGTCTGGCGTGAGACTCCGAATGATCTAGCTACGGATGTGACGCTTTCGCCGTTGTTGATGAGTTGGCGGGCCTGCTGGGCTTGTTTGTTGGTGAGCTTGGGTTTGGGGCCTGCTACGCGTCCTTGTGCGCGGGCGTGGGCGACGCCTTCGCGGGTACGCTCCACTAGTAGTTCTCGCTCCCACTCGGCTAGGGAGGTCATGACGTGCATGACTACCTTGTCGGCGGGGCGGGAGGTATCTAGCGCAGGGTCAAGGACTTGGATGTTGATCTCTCGCTCGGCAAGGTCAGCGATGGTGGTGACGGTCTCGTACAGGTTTCGTCCCAGACGGTCTAGGCGGGTTACTACGAGGGTGTCCCCTGGTCGCATGTAGTCCAGCGCGTCATTAAGCCCTGGACGGCTCCATTTCGTACCGCTGATGGTGTCCGAGTACAGATGGTTGGGGTCACAGCCAGCGTCGATCAGAGCCTCACGTTGGGTACCGAGAGACTGCCCTTGGCGGGCGGTTGAAACCCTCGCGTATCCAATTCGCACTTTCGACACCTCCTATATGGCAAGGTCAAGAGGTAGATCAGCAATATCTCGTAGCCGTTTCCCACTGATGAGGTTTTCTAATGTCATGATGGCTTCGTCATTTCCTGTCTGCTGCACTCCCTGGATTAGTTCAGGAAGTGCAAAGTGATAGACCATATCAATATCGCCTGTGCCAAGAGCGAGTGAAGCCAGACGGGACGGTGAGGGTTCACCAGTTACAACTATGATGTGTGGCGTCTGCCCTTTTCGATTCCTGATGATGTTAAGAGCTTCTGACCGCGCGTTCTGTGCACGATCACTACGAAGGGTCCATTTGCAACTCACCACGGCATGGACGATTGGACGAGATTGATTGGCGCGACGAATAATGCCGTACCTGCCAGAGCACTCATCTACCAAGTTCTTCTGCTGGTTAATATAGGAGTCCAGCTCAGGAGCTCGGGTGATGAAGACGTCAGGACTAATATCGTAACTATTTCCCAATACCGTCGAAAGAGTTGGAGAATTTTCAATAGCCCTTGCCAACTCATCCAAGTGTGTATAGGGCTCGAAATGGGCAAGATGATATTCCGCTCGACTGTCACCGACGTTTTCGACGCTCCAGTTTCCAGGGCGGAGAGTCGTGAAATGAGGGAAGGTGTCCCTGATGAACTCACATACGTCAGCTTCAAATTGGCGACCAGCCTTCTGGCCCGCCAATTTTACGCCACCAGTTTGAGCTCCTAGAGTGTTGGCAATGTACAAGGCGATATCACGCGAAGTGTTTTGCGAGCTATCGGCATTTGATGCAACGCCATGCGAGTCGATCATTAGCGTCTTATAGGTCACAAGATTAGCGTGAAATCTCGACCTTGCAACGGTCAACAGTGCCTTCATGATGCCACCGCTATCAGCTGCTGTTTGGTAATTGCCTTGAAAATTTCGTGACCAACCGCTTTCGCTACTGGTGGCGGAAACGCATTTCCGACTTGGCGATATGCATTGGTCTTTCGTCCGACAAACTCCCACTCATCAGGGAACCCCTGGATGCGAGCAGCCATTCGGACGGTTAGTCGAGGGTCACCACCAAAACCCGGTTCAGGTGCAAGGTCAGCGATGGTGTTCCCGTTTACTCCAAGTGCGGCCCATGCTCGTTTTGCGCGAGTCGGCCCAAGGTCGGGTCCCCCATGTTTCTTCGATCCACCGACGATAGTTGGCGCAATTGCATTTGCACGTCGAGCCCATTCAGCAGCACCTTCCCATCCGCGTTCAGCCATGAGATCGTACAGAAGCTCACCTACGGTGAGCGGAGCGTACATGTGTTCTGTTGGCCAGGAAAAATGGTCTGCAAACTCTTTACGCAATGCAACAAAAACGACTCTAGGGCGGAGTTGAGAGACGCCGAAAGAGCTCGCATTGAGCAAGCGCCATCCGGGAACGTAGCCGAGTTTTATGAGTTGCTTTTCAACTTTGTTGCGGTAGTCATCGAATACCGCATCCAATAGACCACGCACATTTTCCAGCATTACGGCCTTCGGGCGAACCTCATCGACAATACGTATTGCAGTCGGAAATAGATCGCGTTCGTCATTTTCGCCCAGTTGTTTACCTGCTCTGGAAAAGGGAGGGCAAGGCACACCTCCTGCAACCAGATCGGCTCCAACAAACTCACCTGCGGACCATTGCAATAAGTCTGTCTCGGTGACATTCCACGAGGAGCCTCGGTTCTGGCGTAATGTCTTACATGCCCAAGGGTCCAGTTCCACAGTCACCAGATGATCAAAACCAGCCTGTTCTAAGCCAAGCGCCTGCCCGCCAGCGCCGGTACAAATTTCGACAGATGAAAGGCTCATGCAGGCTTCGTTGGTGTGTGTGACATGAATAGACCCTTTCTAAGTGTCCGGAATCAGTTGACTTTGGATGCGCGCGTATGGGGTGTTGGGCGAGGCTATTAGAGCCGCATCCATCGTTCCGTAATCAGTGCCCACATTTACGAATGTATCATAATGCGTGGATTGACGATAGCGGACACGTTGTAAGGGTGGCGAGTATTCAGATTCTGCCATCGGCTGGTTTACCTCCCATTTCTCTAGTAGTAATGGAGAGCAGCTATAGAGGTGATCGCTCGGGTCGCCCTCGCTTAGTTAGCCCATTGACCTGAGCAGGCAGGGGCGCATGTAGTTTTCCCGAAACTATATGCGTGCGTTGTTTTACCTGAGTGAAAAAGGTGTTGTACAACGTGATTAGGGGTACTATCCCTTCTTACAAGGTATCTTGCAGTGTAATCGCCAGGCTAGAGACACGAGACCGCCCCGAGCGCGAAGGTATCATCACCAAAGCCATCACCGCCCTACAAGACCTCATTAAGCGCGGCTACCGCTTCAACGAACCGCAAATAGTTGTTGAAGCCCGCAACACCTACCACGCCCAAAACAACACTATCGTCGCATTCAACACCGAATGCCTCAGCTTCGAGCAAACAGACGTGCAGGCACTGGACCGCTGACCACCAGCGTGCTGTATCGCATCTACAAACAATGGTGCACCGATAACAACAACGGGTACGCGAAAACCGCCCGCCACTTCCGCGACGGTCTAGCCGCTCTGCATGGCACCAGCCATAGCGCGTTTACCACCCACACCAAATACGGCACCACCTACCTAGGCCTCGGTCTGAATACTCAAACCCGTGAAGACTACGGTCACTACACCCTGAAAGGAGAATTCCTATGAATACTAAGCATCTAGAGGGTGAAACTGTCACCTATATTCCGAGTTTTGTCACCAACTATCACCCAACTGTCACCACAAAAGGTCTGATATTACAGCGAAAACCAGCCACGGGTGACAGTAGTGACACTTGCCCGCACTTCTGGGAAGAACAAAACAGGATGATAGAAATACCAGCAGCCTGTGCAAACAACACCCTAAAAATGGCGCAGATAGAGTCAAAAATACTGTCACTACTGTCACCAAGCTCCACGAAACCGCGCCCTGCAAGGGAAAACCGTGATGACACTAGACCCGTGCAACCGTCACCAAAATGTCACCGACCATCACCAGCACCCCAAGCTGCCGGTGCCACTACACGAAAGTATGATCACCTCATGTCCACCCAGAATGAAACCGAAAAATATTTAGCCGCTGTAGTATCCAGTGATTACAAGCAGCAGTTCAAAAAATACATCACCGCCCGCGCGTTCGATCAAACAAAACTCGCTGCCGGGCAAGCACCGGACGGCCTATATGTGCCAGCTGATTTTGAAGCAATCTATCGTGGCCAGCTCGCCAAACAATGCCCCTCTACGAACTTGCCATGAAAGACACAGTGAAAACCAGTGCCACCAACCTGCACGTACTCGTGCCATCAAACCAGACCTACTGGATGGAACAATTCACCCAAAGCCCATCATTGACAGCACCAACGATCACAAAAAGTACCGGCTTAGCTCTCACCGGCTACGCTCCCTCGTCGTCATCGATAACACGCTCGTAGCCGACCAGTACGCCAACATGTACCCCCACATCGCCACCGATATCGCTACCGGCATGACCGCCGTGCTTGATACCACCATCATCAACGGCAATCAGGCAATCGGCATCACCGGTCTGATCGAACACACCGAGCACGTCACCACCGGTAACTTGAGTGCTGAAACAATCGCAGCTACCTACTTCAACATGCCCGCCATTCCACGCCTACACGCCACCTGGATACTCTCCGATGTCACCGACCTCCAACTAGCCGCACTCAACCTGCCAGGCGGACAACCCTTGCTAAACCTTGACACGATGACCATGCTTGGCAGACCCGTCACCTTCACACCCACCATGCCGTAAGCCACCACGGGTAACTTGACAATCGCGCTACTCAACCCTAAACATCTGCGTATCTTCGAATTCGGGCCAAGCACCCTCAAAACCCTAAAAGAAACTTTCGCCCTCACCGGAGGCATCGGCTTCTGGGGTTACTCTCGGGTAGTGGATAGTTGATAAGTGTGGATCTTGTGTTTGTACGGAAGGGTGTTTCTTATGAGTTAATCACGCTGGAAGTACGCGCCGGGGTATCGTGTTGAGGCGGCTCGTTTAGTCATTGGAACTGGTCGGCTTATTGCTCACGTTGTTGAGGAAATCGGCGTTGGGACCGGTTTGTTTGGCAGGTGGGTTAGGGGCGAAGGTGAATGCCAGGGTAGTACTGATGGGATGAGTTAGGCTGAGCTGCGCGTTGAAAACGCAAGGTTACGCTGGGGGCTGGCTGAAGCTCGGATGGGTAAGGAGTTCTTGTCAAAAGTAACAGCCTTCTTTGCTGGAAGCAACGACCGTAGAGATGTTCGAGTTCATGTGGCTGCAGATGCGAATTACAGCATTAAACGTATGGTCAGGGTGTTGAAGGTCTGTGGGTTGGGCTACTATAAATGGGCTAAAGGGCAGCAGTGACGGCTCTTTGGTCAAGGCCCTGGTCGGCATTATCTGGACGGTCTGGGCAAGCAGTTTATGCGCATTTGGGATGAATCAGACGAGGTTTACGGTTCGCCGCGGATTATGGCAGAGCTTGCGGCTCTCGGTTATTGTGTTGGCCGTAAAACTGTTGCTAAAAGAATGCGCCTGATGGGCATTGAGGGTATCTTACCGAGGAAGTTCATTCCGGTGAGCGCAGCCTAGTCGATGGTCGTGTCTAATCTTCCGGACTTGGTTGGGCGGCTATTTGACGCCGGTGAGTTTAACCGCGTGTGGCTGTCTGATATTACTTATTTGCGAATCCAAGGAGGCTGGCTGTTCTTGTGTGTAATTCGTGATGGGCATTGTCGACGGGTGCTGGGGTGGGTAATGGATTCTTCCCAAACGACTAGCTTGGTTGAGTGTGCCCTGCCTATGGTCTACACGCTGTGTGGTCACGTTCTTGAAGGTTTGGTTTTCCATGCGATCGTGGATGTCAGTTCACCAGCGCTCAGAGGTGGAACGTCTGCCAGGGATTGGGGGTCTTTCAGTCTGTAGGGCGAACCGGGGTGTGCTTTGATAACGCGATGAGCGAATCCTTTTGGTCCACGCTGAAAACCGAGTTCTACGACCGGAGAATCTGGGTCACAAGGAGCCAAGCACGCAGCAGTAGCTAATTGGATTGAAGCAGTCTGTAACCGGCGCCGCAGGCACTCGGCGATCGGGATGGTCCCACCCGTATTCCTCGAAAACCAGGCCCTTACAGAAAAGACCTCAACCAGCGCGGCCAATACAAAAGCCGCTTAACTAAATGCCCACGACTTACGGGCAACCCCACTCCAAAAAAGAGTCCGCGCCCTCTTTTGTCCTATAATTCTTATTTTCACAAGTAAGCCGCTGGTTCTGCGATTAGTTTAGTGAGACTAGCGTAAGCAGCTCCTAATGAAGCGGCATCTTCACCTAATTTTGCGGATTGAATCGCTATTGAGGTTCTACGAGCGGCCATAGAACGTCTTTGAAGTTCGGTCTCTATAAGTTGTCGGCGTCGCGCCAGTAGCTCTGAAAGTTGACCTCCTAGAACGAATTGGGGGATGTCGAGAAGGTTTACTAGTGCTGCAATGGATATGCCTAGTGCGCGCGCACTCGCATCTAGCTGGGCGGGGTTTGTATGGTCGACCTTGAACGCGTAAGTTAGCGCCTCCCGACCGATATAGCGTTCTAGGCAGCCTGTGGAACCGCAGCGACAAACGGGTCCGTTGGGATCTATCGTTAAATGACCGATTTCCCCAGACCACCCATTGGCGCCGCCCCAAAGCTTGCCCTCATTGAAGATCGCGGCACCAATACCAGTGCCACCTGAAATGTAAACAAAATGTCGAAACTTTGTGGGGGCTCCGGGTCTGGAGAAAGCTGCGGTTAGTGCCGACAAGTTTGCTTCGTTATGCAGAACTGGTTGCGAAAGGACACTCCTATGATGTGTGTCACTAAAGGCTTCTTTGATTGGAGTGCAAACGTCCACGTCTTGCCACCCAAGGTTGGGTGCATCCAGAAGTAAATTGGAATTTTGCTCGACAAGCCCTGGAACTGCAACTACCGGTCCGAAAATGCGGGTGTTTGACGGTAATTCCCGAACGATCTTGTTTAGCATCTTGATCAAAATTTGGATAACTTTTTCTGGATTTGACCCAGAGAAATTATCGAAGTGGGACTGAAGAGCAATGTGGTTCCCACCGAGATCGATCGCCCGGACGCGTAAAGCGTCTACGTCTATGTCAGCGCCGATCCCAATAACACGCGAGGATCCCACTAATCCGAGCGCTGGTCGACCTGGACCTGTAGCTGGTGGAGGGGGCAATTCGTCGAGAATTCCAGCGTCGACTAGCTCATCCGCGAGTCGGGACACGGTCGCTCGAGTTATCCCCGTGGTGGATGAAATTTTCGCACGGGATGCCGGTTCGTTTGCGCCGAGTGCAGCAGCGAGGACAAGTCTAATATTGCTTTCTCTAATGTGTTCCGGGCGGAGTGATGAGTTATGCACCATTGTTATTTTAGCTGAAAAAACACTTGACTTATCTAGAAACCGTAATTAGTATCGGAACTAAACAAAATGTCATATCTTCTCAAAGGAGTGAGGAATGCGAATCCCAATAAAAGACGACAAATTCACTTTTGGAATCTGGACTGTCGGATGGCAGGGCGTCGATCCCTTCGGTGACGCTACACGTAGTGGGTTAGATCCGTGGGAGTATGCTACAAAACTTGCGGAACTCGGTGCATACGGCATAACTTTTCATGACAATGACGTATTCCCATTTGATGCCAGCGAAACTGAACGAGATGAGTTCGTCGGTAAGCTCAAGGATGCAGTAGATGATGCCGGTATTTGCATACCGATGGTAACGACCAACACCTTCTCACACCCGATTTTCAAGGATGGTGGACTCACGAATAATGATCGTTCGATTCGTCGCTTCGGTCTAAAAAAGATTCTGCGTAACGTAGATCTGGCTGCTTCTCTCGGAGCCGAAACCTTCGTAATGTGGGGTGGGCGCGAGGGCGCTGAATATGATTCCTCGAAAGATCTTAATGCAGCTTACGAACGTTACAAGGAGGGATTGGATGCGGTGGCAGGCTATATCAAAGAACAGGGGTACAACCTGCGTATCGGTCTCGAGCCGAAGCCGAATGAGCCCCGTGGCGATATTTTCCTTCCCACCATCGGTCATGCTTTAGCTTTGATAGCTGAACTTGATAACGGGGACATCGTTGGTCTAAACCCGGAAACGGGGCATGAGCAGATGGCTAATCTGAACTTCAACCACGGCATTGCGCAGGCACTTAATGCAGGCAAGCTCTTCCATATTGACCTCAACGGACAGTCTGGCGTGAAGTACGACCAGGACAAATGCTTCGGTCATGGTGATTTGGCCGCTGCTTTTTTCACCGTTGATTTGTTAGAGAATGGCTTCCCAGGTGGTGGTCCTCGCTATGAGGGACCGCGCCATTTCGATTTCAAGCCTACCCGTACAGAGGGGATGGAGGGTGTGTGGGAGTCTGCTGCCGCAAATATGGAAATGTACCTTATGTTTGCAGAGAAGGCGAAGGCATTCCGAGAAGACCCGCGCACAAAGGAACTCATGGAAGCCGCCTCTGTTCCCGAACTGGCCGTACCTACGATGAGTCCAGGTGAAAGCTATGCCGACCTACTTTCTTCTGAAGAGATAGACCCAGACGTAGTTGCGTCTCGCGAATACCACTACGTAGAGCTCTATCACAACGCCATGCGGCATCTGGTTGGCTAAACATGGGGCAGCTTGTAGCAGGTGTGGATTCATCTACGCAATCGTGCAAAGTGATTATCTATGATCCCGAATCTGGCAATATTGTTCGCTCAGGTTCAGCGGGTCATCCCAGGGGTACAGAGGTTAGTGCCGATGCTTGGTGGCAGGCCTTCTGCGAGGCCTCCGGCAAGGCTGGGGGCTTGGGGGACGTTGATGCGATCTCAGTCGGCGGACAGCAACACGGCATGGTCACATTGGATACTGACGGTAATTTGGTGCGAGATGCGTTGCTTTGGAACGACACGCGAAGCGCCACTGCGGCATCGAAGTTGACCGAAGAACTTGGGGCACAAGTCTGGGCTGAGGCATGCGGTTCGGTTCCGGTAGCATCACTCACGGTATCAAAGGTGCGTTGGATGGCTGATAACGAACCGGAGTCACTGCGTCGCACTGCGGCAATTTGTTTGCCTCACGATTACCTGAGCTGGCGAATTTCAGGCAGTAGTGATATTAGCTCGCTAACTACTGACCGTTCGGATGCATCGGGTACAGGTTATTTGGATCTGCGCACTGCCGAATACCATGATGACCTTTTCGCGTATGCTCTGCGTGTAAGCCGGGACGAAGCGCAACGAATCTACCGTCCTCGCGTAGTGGCGCCTTTCGAGGCTGCTGCCGAGGTTATGCGCTCTATCGAGGAAATAGGTCTCAAAGCTGGCACCATCATTGGAGCAGGTTGCGGTGATAATGCTGGAGCTGCACTTGGATTAGGTCTTAAAACTGGCGAAGCTTCGATGTCTCTGGGAACTTCTGGAGCGGTTGCGGTGGTGAGTGACCAACCTGTATGGGATCGTACTGGAGTAGTCACGGGTTTCATGGATGCTACGGGAAACTGGTTGCCACTCGCATGTACTCTGAATGGGGCGCCCGTAATCTCGCGCACTGCGGATCTTCTCGGAGTGGATTTTGACCGCTTCGACGATCTTGCACTTTCCGTGTCAGACAGTGCCGGACTGGAATTGGTGCCCTATTTCGAGGGAGAGCGAACTCCCAACTTGCCGAACGCGACCGCATCGTTAAGTGGAATTACTTTCGAGAATTGGGATCCGGAGCATATTGCACACGTTGCTGTGCAGAGCTTGGCTGAATTGATGGTCGGAGCCGTACAGGCAGTGAGCCGGTGCGGCACTCCCGTCACCCGGGTTAGTCTAATCGGAGGTGGAGCTCGTTCGCGAGCTGTACAACATATCTTCCCGGAGGTACTGGGTATAGATGTAGACTTCCCCGCCCCTGCGGAATACGTCGCACTCGGGGCGGCTAAGCAAGCCGCGCATTTACTTTAGCGCTACCAATTGCGCGCCTAAAAAGCAAACTAAGCGTCCGAAAGGACATGAGCAAGGAGGCTCAATGAATAAGAAAACTAGGATCCTTCTCACTACGCTGGTTGGCATGGTGCTCTGTATTCTCTCTTGGGGCATGTTCAAGTGAGCGTGGCGGAGGCACAGCGACTGGAGGTAATGGGAGCGGCGGCGCCCTAATCGGTATTTCTATGCCAACAAAGTCGCTGGAGAGATGGTCGCGGGATGGTGCCCATCTTTCTAAGAACCTAAAGAAGATGGGCTATCATATCTCTTTACAATATGCTGATAACAAAGTTGAGCAGCAAATCTCGCAGATTCAGAATTTGGTTAACGAGAGACCAGCGGTTCTAGTTGTTGCGTCTATCGATGGCTCAGCATTGACCCCCGTTTTGGACCAGGCCGCAAGCAAGGGCATTAAGGTTATCGCCTACGATCGCTTGATTCGAGACACGAAATCAGTGGACTACTATGCAACTTTCGATAACTATCGAGTGGGTCAGTTGCAAGGCAAGTTTATCGTCGATGCTTTAGATCTTAAGAATTCAGAAGGTCCATTCAACTTTGAGCCATTCTCGGGATCGCCGGATGATAACAACGCTCGCTATTTCTTCGAGGGCGCCTGGGATCAGCTTAAGCCGTACCTCGATTCTGGGAAATTAGTAGTTCCTTCGGGCAAGGCGCCAAAATCAGTTGATAAGTGGCAGTCGATCGGAATTCAGGCATGGATGGCTCCCGCCGCGCAATCTGAAATGGAAAACCGTCTCAATTCCTTCTACCGAGATAAGAAAGTCCAGGCGGTGCTTGCCCCAAACGATGCTCTTGCGCTAGGTATTACTCAGGCGTTGGACGCTAACGGATACAGTGCAGGAGATGGATGGCCGATTATCACTGGACAAGACGCAGACCAAGCTAACGTTCGCAACATTGTGCGGGGTAAGCAGGCTACGACAGTATGGAAAGATACCAGGGAATTGGGCGATCAAGTCGCAAAGATGGTCGACCAGATCGTAAAAGGCAAGAAGGTTGAGGTAAACGACACCAAGACTTACAACAATGGTAGAAAAGTTGTACCCGCCTATTTGATTGCGCCTCATGTAATCACCAAAGATAACGTGAAGGAAAAGCTCGTCGACAGCGGTTACTACTCGGCCGCAGATCTTGGGCTATAGGTGCTCATGATGCTTTCAAACGAGATTATCCTTAGGATGTCCGGAATTATTAAGGAGTTCTCGGGGGTACGTGCGCTAGATGATGTGAACCTGGAAGTCCGACGAGGCGAGATTCATGTGATTTGTGGCGAAAATGGTGCTGGTAAATCCACCCTTATGAATGTACTTTCCGGGATCTATCCCTATGGTTCCTATGAGGGGAAAATTGAGTATCTCGGGAATTTATGTCAGTTCAAGACCATCAAAGATTCTGAACATGTTGGAATCGCCATCATCCATCAAGAACTGGCTCTCTCCCCATTTCTGTCCGTTGCTGAAAATATTTTCTTAGGATCCGAAATCGCCCGGAGTGGAATTATCGACTGGCATGCCACGGAGTCTAGGGCTGCGGAACTGTTGGATAAGGTCGGACTAGATGTAGAACCTAGCACTCTGATCGTGGATCTCGGGGTAGGACGGCAGCAACTGGTTGAAATTGCCAAGGTGCTGTCCAAGGAGGTCAAGCTCCTGATTCTTGACGAGCCTACAGCGGCACTTAACGACGATGATTCGGCGCACCTTCTTAATCTCATGCGCCAGCTGCGGGACGAAGGGGTAACTATGATTGTTATCTCCCATAAGCTAAATGAGATCGAGGAAATCGCTGACTCTATAACAGTAATTCGCGATGGACAGACGGTTGCTACCAGAAAGATGAAGGGAGACAATCCTGTAACTGAGGATGAGATCATCAGACTGATGGTGGGGCGTGATCTTACGAATCGCTACCCCATGCACGAGCCGACAATAGGCAAACCTGTGATCGAAATTGAAGAGTGGAACACCTTCAATCCTATTGACACTGCACGCGCTATGGCGAAGAACGTTAGCCTCACTGTCCACGCTGGAGAGATCGTAGGTCTTGCAGGACTGATGGGTGCTGGTCGCACTGAGCTTGCAATGAGTGTGTTTGGGCATTCCTATGGCACCAATTCTTCCGGGACTGTGAAGATACGTGGGAAAATAGTAGATACCTCGACAGTGCCTAAGGCGATCGCTGCAGGTTTAGCGTATGTACCGGAGGATCGGAAGTCTTTAGGATTGAATCTAATCCAAGATATTCGCCGTAATGTTACAGCGGCCGCACTGCGCAAGGTATCTCGAGGTGGAATGGTAGATGAGCACTTGGAGACCGACGTTGTTGAGCAGTATCGTGAGGAACTTAAGATAAAAACTTCGGGTATTGCCAGCACGGTCAGTTCGCTTTCGGGCGGAAACCAGCAAAAGGTCGTTCTCGCTAAATGGATGTTTACCGATCCGGAAGTGCTCATCTTGGACGAGCCGACACGCGGAATAGATGTAGGAGCGAAGTACGAGATCTATCAGATTATTCAGCAGCTAGCTGATAAGGGTAAGGCGATACTAATGATCTCTTCCGAGCTTCCAGAGCTCCTTGGAATGTGTGACCGAATTTATACACTCTGTGAAGGTCGTATTACGGGATGCGTTCCCAAAGAGGAGGCATCGCAAGAAAAACTCATGCAACTTATGACGATGGACGAGGGGAATGACGCCCTATGAGTGGAAAGACTAAAATACATTTTGATATTAGACAGTACGGAATTCTGGTCGCGTTAATCGCTATCGTCATACTGTTTCAAATCCTGACAAAGGGTCTCTTGCTTGCTCCTAACAATGTAGCCAGTTTGATCCAGCAGAATGCCTACGTGATGGTGCTCGCTATCGGGATGACGATGGTAATTATTGCGCGGCACATCGACTTGTCGGTCGGGTCTGTAGTAGCGTTTGTTGGTGGCGTTGTTGCGATTCTCATCTTCGACTACCATTTGTCTTGGCCAGTTGCTATTGTTGCGGGTCTTGTTATCGGCGTATTGATTGGTTGCTGGCAAGGGTTTTGGGTCGCATATGTTGGAGTTCCAGCTTTTATTGTGACCTTGGCTGGTATGTTGCTCTTTCGTGGTTTAGCAATTGTGCTGGTTGAGCGCACTGTGTCGGGACTTCCCTACGGTTTTGTCGCCATTGCCAATGGATCCGTGCCTAACTTTTTAGGTTTCATCGACTATTACGATGTTGTGACTCTGGTGATCGGACTGATTGCAATAGTGGGTATCACGTGGTCTGCGTTGAAGATGCGATGTAGAGCGAAGATGGCCGGGCGTTATGTGGAACCCTTTGCAGGATTCCTCATAAAGACGGTCGTTATCGCGGCTGCCGTGGGTCTTGTCACTGTCCTACTATCACTTTCAGCCGGAGGAACTCCGATTGTGTTGGTTATCATCGGGATACTTGTTTTGCTCTACACTTTTGTGATGAACAAGACCGTGTTTGGTCGTCACATTTATGCAGTGGGTGGCAACCTTGCAGCAGCCCGCTTGTCTGGTATCAATACCCGGAGAGTGGACTTCTTGGTATTTGTCAACATGGGCGTCCTCGCGTCATTGGCGGGTATTATCACTACCTCTCGAGCCGACGCCGCCGTTGCAACGGCGGGTAACATGTACGAACTCGACGCTATCGCAGCTGCATTTATTGGGGGTACAGCTGTGAGCGGTGGCAAGGGTAAGATCTCTGGTGCTATAGTTGGCGCACTAGTCATGGGTGTTTTGAATATGGGGCTATCAATCATGAGTGTTGACTCCGCATGGCAGCAAGCTATCAAGGGTCTAGTAGTCTTACTCGCAGTGGCTGTCGACCTCATCGGTAATAGGAGGAATGCCTAACTGAAGTATTAACAAAGGGGGTCTACCAAATAGGCGGTAGACCCCCCTTTGTTGCGAGTTATTTCCTTAGCACAAGTGTTATTTAGATGAAGAATATGGGCTTAGCGGACAAGTAGCCCACGTATCGGCAATACCGGCGCGCACTCTCATACGTAACACCAGCCAAACGCGCGCAATCACTAATAAAAACCCCTGGCATACAAACGCAAAACCTTCAAACGCCGATCCTTAGTCTTCTGACTCATCACAGTCCTTCCATATCAAAACTGTCCAATCACAAGGGTTCATTCCAATTTGGTACTAAAAATGGTGCGCTATTGCCATATGCAATTGGGGATTTTTAGTGGTCGATGGCTTCCAGGTTTGGGTTTACATTTCCCACGCAAAATCCCCAGATCCAGGCTAATATGCGTTGCAGCCGATATGGTATGGTGAGACGTTTTATCCAGGTACAAGCTTAGGGGTATCTTATGAAGCAGCAAAATGATCCGCCCGTGAATGCAGGAAAACTCTTTAAATCTCAATCATTTATTTCAACCGTGATGATGGTTTTTGTGGGTCTTGGCTTACTGTTGATAGCCGTAGGGTTCACCCCAATTGGTGGGGTCTGCTTTCTGGTTGCCTTCGTTTTCGCGCTAACGCTCGCGATCATGGCATTCGAAGGAAAATATAAAATTCGCGACTAGCGCGCGTCTTTAATTCCAATAAATAAACTATTCAGGGGTTGGGGGCGGCGCACAGGCAGCGGGGGCACCGCCACAGTGCGCCTCCCCTAACCCCAAAACGCAACCATTCGTCCTCGGCAAAATCAGATAGTTTTCCAACACACTTCCGGAGCGTGAGCAACTGTGGCGTTCACACCAGCGGGTGTCGCTGGGCGAAAGCGTGTTGTTTTTGCATAACTTCGCGCAACGCCGGGTAAACCTGCTCTTGCAATTTGGTCAACTCGCGGTAAGTTTCGTGCAATCGCATGTCCGGAGTAGTCTATCCCCCAGTCGCATCATTGCATGCGCGGCGTCCTCGACAGTTCGGTAAGCCCTAGTCTGCGGCATAGCCATAACCGCAGTCCCCAGCGCAGAAATTTCATCCGTCTCGCACGCCGTGAGCGGCGGCACCAATTCGGCCAGTTGTAGCCGCTCTATTCCGGCAAGGTCCAATAATTCCTCAGCATACGTTAGCCCTGCTGAATCCAGTAACCCGAGGGAATCAGCGGTCGCCACAGAATCCGCCCGGCGCCCGGTCATTGCGTGAGTTAAATATTCGTGCATACCTACCACTTCGGCGGCTTCTTGCAGCGTTTCTGGTTCGTGCTGTTTCAGCCACGCGATCTTGTATATCGAGGGCGTTGCGTCCGGTTGGAACCCCGACAGTTCGTGGACGCGCCGCGAACCAATATCTTGCACTTGCTTAGCTGCCCTGCCATCGAGCCACAAAATTCCGGGGCGCAGCGCCTTCCCCTGGTCGTCTACGAGGGCGAAATATTGACGTTGGACAGTGGCGCAAACGTAGCGGAAGCGCCCTCGGTCTGTAGCTGAAAGCTGAGATACTGCCTGCCCCACGGCCGCCTTAGTACTGTTCCACCAGTCGGCAGGATCTTGTTCATAATGGCTGAGTTGCGGCGTAGTCATGGGAAATTCGACCTTGGCGTCTGCCAAAACTTGCCCCTGCGCGTCCACAACTATCGCTTTAGTACTGGTTGTGGATGAATCAATAGCAATAACTAGTTCACTAATACGAACCTCCTCGTTCCTCTCTACACTACCGACAGTAACTATAATCACAATCTTTCCGGCAGGGTGGGTGTCTGTCGGTTTGGCGGCATCCCTCTGCGCGGGCGGGTGTTTTTCTGAAACTGCTAAATATTGGCTCAAAATCAGATTGTCGTGTAGCGCTTTTGCTGTTTAACGGTGGCTTCGTCCTCGTTTTTCGAGGACGCCACCCCGGCAATTTTGAAAGCTTATGTGATCCTAACTTCCAGAGCTTTCCCAGCATCATCTGCTATTGATAATCATTATCGTTAACAGCTAGAGAAAGAAACATATGAACATCTTCCGCAAAGCTTGTGCCGCCCTCGCAGCTGCATGCGCGTTGGGTATTCCCGCCATGACTCCCCAGGCGCACGCCATTTCCGGCGGTGAGGAAGCCTCCAGTCCTTACATTGTGCAACTGCGCATTAACCACCCCGGTCAGGAGAAACAAAATAAGTGTACCGGTAGCCTCCTCAACGACAGCTGGGTAGTAACCGCCGCCCACTGCGCCGAAAACACAAACCAGGACGGCATCGAAGTTTACGTCTCCAACAACAAAGCCAACCCAGGCGAGAAAGTACTAACTGACCGCATAGAACTATCCCCGAGCGCCGACCTCGCCCTGTTACACCTATCAACCCCGAAACAAGTCAGCGAATACGCCCACCTGACCGCCGGTCACCAATTCAAAGAGGGCGAAGAAGGCTACATTTACGGCTTCGGGCGTGGTTTTGAAGGTAAGGATGTGACCTGGCTGCGACGTGCCCACGTGCGCGTCATCGGTGAAGGCACGGATTCTTACTGGCAAGACACCTACCGCCTGAAGGGACTCGACGGAACCTCCAACCACGGCGATTCTGGTGGTCCATTCCTTATAGGCGACGAACTGGTTGGTATTAACGTCACAGGTTCACACACCGCTGACTACTACATTCATGAAAACTCTGGATCCTTGCAGCTCACACCGCACTTGCAGTGGATCCATCAAACAATGGGCATGTAATCACTGCCACATTTGTGCCCACCACTCCCATTCTGGTGGGCACAAATATTTGATAATGGTCAAAAAAGCACTAAACGTTAGCCTCTGACATGGCTAAACGACTACCGTTAAAGGATCATTATCAACAGAGAGGGCGAAATGACCGGAACAGGTAACAGCTCGGGACTCCCTTGGCACAAGCGACTGGATGACCAAGGTCAACCAATGGGCGCTGCTGCAAGGACCAGTTCCAGCTCCCCGCGTAAGCCTGCCAGACAGACGGTAGCGGCGTCCTCGAAAGGGTCGCATAACGCAGGAACCGGCAGCAGACCCAGCTACTCCCCACCCAAAAACCGTAAAAAAACCCCCAGCGGTTCCGGGAAACGTCCCACACCGAAGAAACGCGGGTGGGGACGCAAGGTTGCCGGGTGGATGTTGGGATTATTCCTTGCGGGAGTCATCGCAGTCTGCGGCACCTTCCTGCTGGCATACGCCGGCGTAGAAATTCCCAGTCCGGACAAAATTGCGCAATCCCAAACCACAACCGTCTACTATGCTGACGGGAAAACCAAAATGGGCACCTTCCAGGAACAAGACCGGCAAATTATTAAGCGCACGGAAATTCCTGAATATGTGGGGCAAGCCGTAGTTGCTTCCGAAGACCGCACATTCTTTGAAAATAACGGTATTGACATCAAAGGTATTGCGCGCGCCTTAATAAACAACCTGTTAGGGCGTCCTCGACAAGGTGGTTCCACGCTGTCACAACAGTATGTGGAAAACTATTACACCGGCACCACTCAGCCAGCCAAAGGCATAAAAGCGTATACGCTGAAATTCAAAGAAACCATTTTGGCACTGAAAATTAACCGGCAACAGTCCAAGGACGAAATCTTGGGCAACTACCTGAATACTATTTATTGGGGACGCGGCGCCTATGGCATAGAAGCCGCCGCCCAAGCCTACTTCAATAAATCGGCCAAGGAACTGTCGGTCTCTGAAGCAGCCATGCTCGCAGGTATTATTCCCGCCCCTTCCGCCTGGGACCCCGCGACCTCCCTCAACATTGCGCAGCAACGATGGCAGCGCGTAATCAACAACATGGTAGAAGACAAGTGGTTGTCCAAGGACGAAGCCGCCCAAGCCCAATTCCCCAAGTGGGTCCCGCCCAAAGGAAAGTCCAGCTCAATGGCGGGCACCGGCGGTTACCTGCTAGAACACGTGCGTTCGGAGCTGAAGAACAAAGCCGGATACTCGGACCAACAAATAGACACTGCTGGGTTCCAAATAGTTACCACTATCAACAAAGACCAACAAAATAACCTGGTAGACGCAGTCAACCGCCTGCCCTCTGATCACCCCGCCAACTTGCGGGTGGGGGCAGTATCCGTAGATAACAAAACCGGGGGGATAATTGCCGAATATGGTGGTGCGGAATTTCAAAAAATCCAACGCTCCGCCGCCTACCAAGACAATGCCATGGCGGGATCTACCTTTAAAATTTTCACTCTGATGGGCGCCCTCGAAAAAGGCGACAGCCTGTACAGCACCGTTGACGGCAGCACGCCAATGCGCGTAGGAGACGCCAAAATTAGTAACTTCCGGGACGAAAACTTTGGGCGGATAAACTACATCCAGGCCACCCAGGACTCGGTAAACACCGCGTACGTGCGCATAAACCAAAAGATCGGCGCCGAAAAAACCAAAGAAATAGCGATAAAAGCGGGAATTCCCAAGAATACGCCCGGTCTGGACCTGAACTTGACAAACGCACTGGGGACGGCATCTCCGCACACTATCGACTTGGCGCAGGCGTACTCGACTATTGCTAACGAGGGCGTAAAACGCGACGTGCATATCGTTGCGCTAGTCAAAGACGCTGGTGGGGAAAAAATATACAAGCCTGACAACACGGGCAAACGCGTATTTGACGCCAATGTTACCGCCGGAGCCACCAAAGCCATGCAAGCCGTAGTGCGAAACGGGTCCGGTACCAAAGCCCAAGCTATCGGCAGACCGGCCGCCGCCAAAACAGGCTCCTCTGAAAATAACAGATCCGCGCAATTTGCTGGATTTGTTCCCCAAATAACCACTGTTATCAGTATGTACCAAGTGGGCAAAGACGGCAGTGAAGAATCCATCAGTCCCTTCGGTGGTTACAACGAAATAACCGGTGGTACCTGGCCGGCACAGGTTTGGGCGTGGTACATGAAATCTGCAGTAGCAAACCTGCCCGTGCAAAACTTCTCCAACTACAGTGACGCGGGCACAACCAAACGGGACAAAGGCTACTCCCCATCGCCCTCAACCCCACGCAATCCGGAAGAGGACGAACAGCAACCGCCGGAAACTGGTGCTCCTGAAGAGGACGAACAGCAACCGCCGGAAACTGAGACCCCAGAAGAGCCCGAACCAGCTCCAACGCCGCATCCAAGCCCGACACCAGAACCGAGCCCAACTCCGCCGTCACCACAACCTGGACCACCACCTGACAGCTCTGCCGGGTAGTTAGCGGCGTCCTCGGAAAATGCGAAAGTGAAGGAAAAGGCGTAAGTCAAAGCACAACCCCCGCCCCTTAGAAAAGGGGCGGGGAACTGCTATTATAAGGAATTGGTGTACAAATGCACCACGCATATACTCTCCTGTCACGGACGGACCGTGACCATCAGACCAAAGGAGGTGGGTTATTGATGCGTGACTATGAAATCATGGTCATCCTGGACCCGCAGACGGACGAACGGAATGTCCAAGCGGGCGCCGAAAAACTGCTGCAAGTAGTTTCCGCTGAAGGTGGCAAAGTAAACGAACTGGACGTGTGGGGCAAGCGTCGCCTGGCCTACGAAATTAACAAAAACACCGAAGGTATTTACTTTGTTGCGAAGTTTAGCGCAACCCCAGACACCGCAAAAGAACTTGACCGCCAGCTGGGTCTTAACGAATCTGTGCTGCGCACCAAGTTGCTGCATATCGACAACTAGTTGAAACCGAGGGACCAATGGCTGGAGAAACTGTAATCACTGTGGTGGGTAACCTCACTGCAGATCCGGAACTTCGATTTTCAAATGCGGGCGTTCCGTACGCAAGCTTCACCATTGCGTCCACGCCCCGCAGCTACAACCGACAAAGCGGCAAATGGGAAGATGGTGAGGCGCTGTTCCTGCGCGCCAGCATCTGGAATGAAGCCGCAGAAAACGTGGCCGACAGTCTGAAAAAGGGCATGCGCGTGATTGCTCAAGGGCGCCTTACGCAACGTTCGTGGGAAACCCAACAGGGCGAACGTCGCACCGCTATTGACCTGCGCGTTGACGAAATTGGCCCGTCCTTGAAATGGGCGAGTGCGAAAGTGGAACGCGCACCCAGGGGTGGCGGTTACGGCAACGGTGGTGGCTACGATTCCGGCGCACCCGCCCAAGGCGGCGGTCGCGGCGGATACGGGCAAGGGAATTTCAATGCGCCTAGTGGGGGTCCCCATGAAGACCCATGGGCGACAGGTGGGGCCCAAGGTGGTTCCAGCTTTGACGACGAACCCCCATTCTAAACAGACTATTCGGCGGCCGGTCGCAGCCGGAAGACCATAAGGAGAAAAAATGGCGAGGCAACAGACTCGCACTGTAAAGCCGATCAAAAAGAAGGCTAACCCCCTGAAGAGTGCACAGGGAATTGATTACAAGGACACTGCCATGCTGCGCAAGTTTATTTCTGACCGTGGCAAGATTCGCGCCCGTCGCGTTACTGGTGTCAGCGTCCAGCAACAACGCCAGATTGCGCGCGCAGTTAAGAACGCTCGCGAAATGGCGCTGCTACCCTACTCGTCCACTGGCCGGTAAAGAAAGGTAAGGAATAATGGCAAAAATCGTTCTGATTCACAATGTTCCGAACCTTGGCGAGGTCGGCGACGTTGTTACCGTCAAAGACGGCTACGCACGTAACTACTTGTTCCCACGTAACTTGGCAACCAAGTGGACTGCTGGTGCGCAAAAACAAATTGACTTGATGCAGGCTGCGCGTCGTAAGCGCGAAATTGCTTCCGTCGAGGACGCCCGCGCCATTCGCGACGCCATCCAAAGTTCGCACGGTGTACGCGTATTCAAGAAGGCAACTGCGACTGGTCGTTTGTTTGCAGCGGTTTCCAGCGCAGACGTGACCGATGCGGTACAAAGCCAGTTGGGACAAAAACTGGACCGTCGCACCGTGGTGTGGCAAACGCCAGTTAAGACTACTGGGGACTTCAAAGTGAAGTTGCACCTTCACCCCGAAGTCGAAGCTACATTGAACATGACGGTTGTGCGCGAACGCTAACTGGAAGTGAAAAATTCCCGGCACATCGCCGGGAATTTTTTGTCCACAAACCGCGTTAAGGGTTTTAGAACTCTTTGAATACCAGGTCAAGCTTGTGCGACATGCCTGCTACCAGTACAGTTTGACCTTGGCGCAGCACGGTGTCGGGTTTAGCGGGAACCCACTCTTGGGGACCGACGCGCACACCCACCACGGTTACGCCGTGAACGCGCCGAACCTTTAGTTCGGCAATGGAACGACCATCCATATTTGCTGGCACCTCGGCTGTGGCCATTGCGAAACCATGACCCAAATCGAAGTAGTCCGACAAGGAGTGGGTGAGCAGGTGGGCTGCCCGCCTTCCCATGTCCTGTTCGGGGTGAAATACGTGGCGTATCCCCATTTGCGTCAGGATTTCGCCCTGCTGGCTGGTAGAAGCCTTCGCCCAAATTTCGGGTCCGTCCAATTTTATGAGGGCGGATGCCACCAAAATAGAGGCAGCCAGGTCCTGACCAATTGCCACTACTGCGTTAGGAAAGTCTTGCACGCCTAATTGAAAAAGGGCCTCAATGTTCGAGGCGTCGGCGCGGACCACGTGCGCAAATTGTCCATCGTACTGTTGGACTACGTCTGGGTCAGTGTCGATTGCCAGTACTTCTACTCCGGAAGCAGTCAATTCCTCTGCCATGGCAACACCAAAGCGCCCTAGGCCGATAACTGCCACGCCGCCCTCGAGGGTGTCACGTCTTTGTAATCTGTCAATGAAGTTAGCCAATTAAGGGCCTTTCTTTTGGAGCCTCGTAAAGGCGTGGTGCCGGTTTTACAGCAATAATTGAAGCTATAGTTACCGGTCCGAGTCGCCCGAAAAACATGAGAACGCATATAACCATTTGCGCAGAAATTGGTAAAAATTGGGTGATGCCGGTACTGAGACCGACAGTATTAACTGCCGATACTACCTCGAAAAGAACGCGGTCTAAACCGTACGGGGTAAGCGCGAGCATCGCCCCGGTTGCCAACACAATAAATGTGGTTTGTAACCCGAATACGGTAATAGCTTGACGCTGTGTAGAACGACCAATACGTGAATCGAACATTTGCACTGCGCGTCCCATGCGAACCTCTGTAACAATAATGAAAAATATGATGAGAAACGTCGTTACTTTAATACCGCCAGCAGTACCGGCAGGACCACCCCCAATAAACATCAAAACGTCAGTAATTAGCCATGTAACGTCACTTTGACCTGCCACGTCCATAGCGTTAAAACCAGCGGTGCGCGGGGTAATAGAGGCAAATAACGTGGTCAACAGCTTTTGTGCAACCGTGTAGTGACCGATAGTTTTAGGATTGTTCCATTCTGACAGAGCAGTCAGTACCCACCCTACTATAATGAGGGCGATACTACCGAAAATCATCAGTTTAGTATTCAAACGGTACCGGAAGGGAATGTGCGGATGCCGCTGGCGCAAAGACGAAAAGAATGCCTTGCGCAATTCCAAAATAACTGGAAAACCTATGCCACCAATAACTATCAAAAGACAAACTGGAACGGTTATTAGTGGCAAAATTGCGTGCGCAGTCAAATTGTCGGTATAGGGGGCAAACCCAGCATTATTAAATGCTGATATTGCAATGAAAACCCCATTCTTAAGCGCACGCTTTGGAGGTTCACCATGGTACATTAATGCCGCCACAATAGGGACGGCGAAAACCAGCTGGCATAGTAGTGAATAATTCACAATACGTCGGGCAACGTGGCGAATTTCGGCAGTTGAAATAACCCCGGTAGTGGTGGCTACGTCAATTCGTTGGCGTAAATTCAATCGTTTCGCCACCATAATTGCCAACAATGCCGCGATGGTCATGGTGCCGATGCCGCCAAATTCAAACAATATGCACAGCACACCCTGGCCAAAATGGGACCAGTACGTGGCGGTATCAACAACTATCAGCCCAGTTACGGTGGTGGCAGAAACGGCGGTAAAAAATGCCACTGACAGCGGGGCGCCACCGGCAAAATGCCATCCGGCCGTAACCGCAGTGGCGTCGGACCATGCAGGCGCGCCGGTGCGTGAAATGGGCAGTGCCAGCAAAAACGTACCTACCAATATGATGCCGACCAGCCCGATGGCTGAATTGCGTGCCGGTCTGAATGATGCAAACCGACGCCGCTTTGTATATGAACGCACCAGCCTAGTCTACAAGTGCGACCAGTCAGGCAAAATTGTGCCCTTCCACACGGTCCAGCAGCGCGTTAGTTGTGGAAATTACGCCATAGGCGCTGTTTGAAGGGGCGCCGAAACGTGCCACCTCGATAACGTGCGGGTGGGCGTTCGCCATTGCAAACGACAAATCGGCGGCCTGCAGCATTTCAATATCATTTTCAAAATCGCCAAAAGCCACAGTTTGCGCAGTAGTGGCGCCCAAATCTGCTTGTAGGCAGCGCAGCGCCACCCCTTTGTTGGAATCACCTGGCACAATGTCTACCCAGTGGGGTCCGGCGAGGACGATACTGGCACGCTCCCCGATTTTTGTGAGGGCGCCCACCAATTTTTCGGTGGGGTTTGTGAAATCAAAAATGCCTATTTTGTTGATGGGTGAGGTGACTTGGTGGAGGTCGGGAACAGAGGTTAGTGAGGCGTTGTAAATGTGGGTTTCACTGACAAAGTCGGGGTCGTCCTCTTCAATAAAAGCCGTGTCAACACTGCCCATTTCCATGCCGCCACGCCACCCATTTTGGCGCAGTTGGCGCACAATATCGATCGCGTCAGTTACCACATCAGCTGGCAGTGCAGCGGTCAGCTTGGTTACTCCCTTTTCAATAATCGTCCCGCCATTATCCCCCACGAAGGTCATGTCGTGTCCAAAAGGTGCGAACATGTCGGCCAGCATGTGGTGTTGCCGCCCGGACGCGGGTACAAATTCGACGCCTAAGCGCTGACAGCGCGCAATCAGGCGGCTAAGACCCGGCGGAAACTGTCCAGTGGGAGTCAGCAAAGTGCCGTCCATGTCCACGGCCACCAGTTTTATACCTTGGGTAAAAAACTTGGAGGGAATCTGGTTAATGTTCGTTGGTTTCACGGTCACTCCTTCGGCACCATTGTCGCATTTCGGGTGCAGGTAGCCAATATTTGCGGCAGTTTGTAAAAGTGCCCGATTATTTTCCGAGGACGGTACAAACCTGCCGATTGTCACCCATTTTTCGCCTTGGTCGCGTACCGTGAGAGAACGGGGTCTAATCAGGAGGACGAATGAAAACTGAAATTGCATACGAGATCGATTCCCCTACCGGCAAGTTCGCAAAAACGACTATTGAACGTCGCGAAGTGGGACCAACCGAGGTTTATTTCGAGATCAAATATGCGGGCATTTGTCACAGCGATATTCACACTGCGCGCAATGAATGGAAGGGAACTTCTTATCCCTGCACGCCGGGGCACGAAATTGCGGGTATTGTTACCGAAATTGGCAGCCAGGTGACCAAATTCAAGGTTGGGGACCGCGTAGGCGTGGGGTGCCTCGTTGATTCGTGTGGAAAGTGCGAAAACTGTAGGGCGGGCACCGAACAGTTTTGTTCTGGTCCGGGTGGCACCATCTGGACTTACAACAGTATGGGGCGGGACGGAAAAATTACGCGGGGTGGGTACTCGACGGGAATTACCGTAGAGCAAGACTTCGTGTGCCACATTCCAGATGCCATAACCCTGGCGCAGGCAGCTCCCATAATGTGTGCGGGCATCACCACCTATGCGCCACTAAAACGCTGGGGCGCCGGTCCCGGCAAAGAAGTTGCCGTGGTGGGTTTGGGCGGGCTGGGCCATATGGGCGTACAGATCGCTGCCGCCCTCGGCGCCACCACCCACGTAATTTCCAGGACCCGCAGCAAAGAGGCGGACGCGCGCCGTTTCGGTGCGGTGAAACTGCATCCTACCAGCGAGGACGGTGTGTGGGAAAGCCTGGAAGGTAAGTTCGACCTGGTACTGTCCACACTTTCCGATGGGGTAGAGCTGGATCAGTTAGTAAAATGCCTGAAACTGGGGGGCGTCCTCGTGATAGTAGGGTTGCCCGAGCACCCGACCCAAACGCACCTGTCACTGATTGTGGGACGCCAACGTATTGTCACCGGATCCCAAATTGGGGGTATTGGGCAAACCCAGGAAGTGCTGGACTTTTGTGCCGAAAAGGGGATT
Organism: Actinomycetaceae bacterium; assembly: GCA_030528145.1. GTDB lineage: Bacteria > Actinomycetota > Actinomycetes > Actinomycetales > Actinomycetaceae > Winkia. Next base: position 51,333 of record JAUMZK010000006.1, on the reverse strand, counting down.
GCCCCGCAGATAGAGATTATTGGCGGTGCAGACATAGATGAGGCGTACGACAAGGTAGTGAACTCGCAGGTGCGCTACCGGTATGTCATCGACACTGCCACTTTCAAGTAGGTTATTCGGGGCGCGGGAGGTGCGGCCTGGCTATTTTAGCTGGCGAGGGTGTATGCCGGGTGCCGCCAGTATGGTGGCAGTGTTATTGCGGGCGGTTGGCTTCGCAAATTGGACGAGGGCGCCCGCTCACGGTGATTTTTACGCGCCGTTTTGCATCCACTGGGTGCCCCGCCCTCGCAGCGTTAGGAAAAGTCCGCGTAACACGTATGCCCATATGGCGTACACCAACCACACCCAAAGGAGGTTGAGGACGAACTGGTTAGCGCCGTTGGTGAAGTGTGCTGTCCAGGCATGCCCAAAATGGCGTACGCCGAGGATTAGGGGCGCGTAGCAGACCAGGATGGATACGTACGCTACTGCCAGGTAGCGGGAATCGTTGGCGCCTATGAGGACGCCGTCCCACATGAAGACGATGCCGGCAAGGGGCATGGCGCAGGCAGCAACTATTAGTCCGACCTTAGCCGCGCTGACCACGTGTGGGTCAGTGGTGAAAATATGGGGGAGCAGGGGGGAAGCAAGTATGAGGAGAACCCCAATTGCCATGCCGGTGACTACGCCCCAAAATAGGCAGCGACGCAGGATTTGCCGCACCACCGCCACGTCGCCTACCCCCAGGCGGTGTCCCGTGAGGGCACTGGCCGCAATGGCGATAGCGTCGAGGGTGAACGCGGCAAGTGACCAGGTGGAGTTGATTACTTGGTGGGCGGCGAGGGTTATGGGCCCCAGGGCGGTGGCAGCGCCGACGGTGAGTACGCCAAGGAGTTGGAGGCTGACTGACCGCACTACTAAGGGGGCGCCTTGCAGGGAGGAGGCAAATACGCCGTGGATGGCAAAGCCGCAGGGTACGCCTTGGGTGGTGGCGGCGCGCCAAACGATGGTGATGTAGGCAAGTGCCATGCCGAATTGGGCGAGGGAGGTGCCCAGGCCGGCACCGGTGACGCCCAGCCCAAGACCGTATATGAGGGCGGCGTTGAAGATGACGTTCGCTACGGAACCGCTAGTGGCAACCAGCAGGGGTGTGCGCGTGTCTAACAGGCCGCGCAAGGTGCCGGTGCCCGCCAAGACTATCAGCATGGCAATTAGGCCGGGACTGGAGGCGCGCAGGTATGCCACGGCGTGAGTGAGTACTTGACCGCGGGCGCCTAAGGTGGCAGCAAGGGTGGGGGACAGGGCGTACAGGGCTATTGCGAGGACGATCCCTAAGATGGCGGCTAGCCACATCCCGTCTATTCCTCCGCGCAGTGCTTGTGCCGGCTGACCTGCGCCGAGGCGCCGCGAAGTGATAGCAGTGGTGGTGTATGCCAGGAAAATGCAGGTGCCGGTGATGAGCCCGACGAATGCTACACCTATGCTGAGTCCGGCGAGCTGGGCAGTGCCCAGATGGCCGACCATAGCAGAGTCTGCCAGGCGCATGAGCGGTTCGGTGATGAGGGCGCCGAGTGCGGGGAGGGCGAGGGCGAAGATTTCTTTGTCGACCGCACGGTTATCCACTATTACTTATCCCAATCTGTTATCCACAGGGTGTGGAAAAAATTGTGGAAAGAAATGGCTGAATTGCAAGGGAAGGGGAAATTTCCCTGGTGTAATTCGATTTTGCTTATCCACAATTTTCCACAGGTGTTGTCATTTCTTCCCCAACTTTTCCACACGCGTAAATGGGTTGTCCACATTTGCGTGTTCGCTAAGATAACACAGTGGCGCTATAGTTGCGCGCGTAAAGATACTTTAGGAAGAGGACCATGGCCGAAGGCGCTGACTACGACCGAGTACCACCACATGACATGGATGCCGAGCAGTCTGTGCTGGGCGCAATGCTGCTGTCCAAGGACGCCATTGCGGATGTTACGGAAGCGATAAAGGGGTCGGACTACTACGCGCCGAAGCACGAAACTATTCATAACGCCATAATTGACCTGTACGGGCGGGGAGAACCAGCCGATGCCATCACGGTGGCAGCGGAACTGGAAAAACGTGGCGAGTTGGGCAAAATCGGGGGCGGTCCCTACTTGCACACCCTCACAGCTATGGTGCCAACAGCGGCGAATGCTAACTATTACGCCAAAATTGTGCGGGATAAGGCGCAAATGCGGGCGCTGGTTGATGTGGGTACCCGCATTGTGCAATTGGGGTATGCCGCTGATGGGGGCGACCCTGCGGAAATAATTAATACCGCCCAATCCGAGATCTATGCGGTTACCCAAAACCGTATGGCGGAAGATTACGTTGCCATCGGGGAAGTGTTGGACCCGCTGGTGGCAGAACTGGAAGAAATAGAAAACAACAAAGGTAAAATTACGGGCGTACCTACCGGGTTTTACGACTTGGACCGTTTGCTTGGGGGCTTACACGAGGGGCAGATGATTATTGTGGCGGCCCGCCCGGCAATGGGTAAGTCCACTTTGGCTTTAGACTTTTGCCGTTCGGCGTCCATAAAGCACGGTATTGCGTCGGTTATTTTTAGTTTGGAAATGTCCCGCAGTGAAATTGCTATGCGCATGTTGGCCGCAGAGGGTCGCGTGCAAATGTCGAAAATGCGCCGGGGGGAAATGGACCGGAGTGACTGGGTGAAAGTGGCGGAGGCGTTGTCGCGAGCAGACCAGGCGCCACTATTTATTGACGATTCACCAAACATGTCGATGACGGAAATTCGGGCGAAGTGTCGGCGCCTCAAACAGCAGCACAATTTGGGGTTGGTGGTAGTCGACTATTTGCAGCTCATGACTTCGGGGCGCGCGGTGGAAAGTCGGCAACAGGAAGTGTCGGAGTTTTCGCGCGCCTTGAAGCTGTTGGCGAAGGAATTAGAGTTGCCGGTTATTGCGGTGGCGCAGCTGAACCGGGGTCCCGAGCAGCGTACTGACCATCGCCCTATGATGGCGGATTTGCGCGAATCTGGGTCATTGGAGCAGGATGCGGACGTGATTATGTTGTTGCACCGGCCAGAAGTTTATAACGAGGACGACCGGGCGGGTGAAGCTGACATTATTGTGGCGAAACACCGCAATGGGTCGACGGGGGTCGTGCCAGTATCGTTTTTGGGGCACTTGGCATGCTTTGGCAGTTTGGGGCCGGAAGCGTAAAAGCACGTTTTTCGGAAGCTTGCATAAAATTTGGGTATTACATGCAATACGGTTTCAGAAAAAGTGTTATCTAAGTAATGTTTCAACATTTTCGGGCGGTCAGATTGGGTGTGTCTGACACGCTGTTCGCATAAGTATGTGCAGAACAGTTTTGTATGCGTGTCCGAAAGCGTTTTGGGGGCGCCCGCAACCTGTTTCGTGTCCAGACCGCAAGGGGAATTTTTCGTCTTTTTTGCGCTCCCACCTGCGCAAACTTTAATTTCAAGGATGTTAGGCCTAGCTATATTTTTTTGTATGCTAGATAATGGTAGAAGCACGATGAAGTGATTCGGAGGTAATAGTGACGAGGACGTGTGTGAACAAAATTAGACAAATGTCCAAGCATGTTCCTGCGTGTAACTCTCACAATCACACAAATTCAGGCAGAACACAAACATATAGGACAAATCCGGGGTTCGACCTCCAAAATAATCTGATACACTGATGCAATCAGCACCATTACTTCACGCGCCCCACATCTGCTTGGATTTGTAGCAGAGCCACACGAAAATATGCCCTCAATAATGGTTGTCGCATAGCGATTACGAATGAACGAAAAATGAGGTAAAAAAGTAGTGAGGTCAATTGCGAACCTCGGGCGGGCGAGCGTCACGGAATGCAAATGTCCAGTAGATCGTGACTACCGCCCTCGACAAAATAGAAAACAGTCCCAAGAACTAGAAAGAAGACTGAGAATGACCAATTTCCACGGACGTCACTTCTTGAAAGAACTCGACTTCACTCCTGCAGAATGGCGTGAACTGCTCGATTTTTCTGCCGAACTGAAAGCGGCGAAGAAGGAAGGTCGCGAAAAGCAATACTTGAAAGGCAAGAACATTGCTTTGATCTTCGAAAAGACCTCCACTCGTACTCGTTGTTCGTTTGAAGTCGCCGCTTACGACCAGGGCGCACACGTCACCTACTTGGATCCCACCGGCTCGCAAATGGGTCACAAGGAATCCGTTGCTGACACGGCCCGCGTTCTCGGTCGCTACTACGACGGCATCGAATTCCGTGGCAAGAAGCAAGAACACGTCGAAACCCTTGCTGAACTGTCCGGCGTGCCAGTATGGAACGGTCTGACCGACGAATGGCACCCCACCCAGATGCTCTGTGACATGCTGACTATGCACGAACAATCCGGCAAGCCCTACGAAGAAATTTCCTTCGCATACCTGGGCGATGCTCGCAACAACGTCTGCAACTCGCTGCTGATTAGCGGCGTAATGCTGGGCATGGATGTTCGCATTGTCGGTCCGGAGAAGCTCTGGAACGACGCTGAAATCATCAAGAAAGCCGAAGAAATCGCCAAGGAAACCGGCGCCAAGATCACCCACACTGCGGATCCGAAAGAGGGCGTCAAAGGCTGTGACTTCCTGTACGCAGACGTATGGGTATCCATGGGTGAACCCAAGGAAGTTTGGGACGAACGCATCGCGCTTCTGAAAGACTACCAAGTAAACAGTGAGCTGATGAAAGCCACTGGTAACCCGAATGTGAAATTCCTGCACTGCTTGCCGGCATTCCACGACCGCAACACCGTCGTCGGTGAAGACATCTACGAAAAGACCGGTCTGGAATCCATGGAAGTTTCCAACGAAGTTTTCGAATCCGAAGCTTCCGTCGTGTTCGATCAAGCCGAAAACCGCATGCACACCATTAAGGCTGTAATGGTGGCCACTTTAGGAGAAGGCTTGGACCGCTAAATAGGCGCTGCGACACCAACTGTCACCAGAGCCAATCCCATTAGCAGGGGCATAGGTGGGGCGAGGCGCTTAGGCTGATGCGCCTCGCCCCAACCCAAAAATTTGGGCACTGCATCCAAGAGGTAAAACTCAAACCCTAAACGGGAGCAGATGAAGGCAAATTTGCCGCAAAGAGAAGGAGAAACAAGTGACCACCAAAGTATGTTCATGGAACGACTTTGATCCGCTAAAGCACGTTATCGTAGGTCGTGCTGACAACTCGGTTATTCCTCCGGAAGAGCCAGCCACCTCGGAAAAAGTGCCTGTCGATTCCGAAATGCGAGGCATGTGGGGACCACGCCCGCTGGCTACCGTAGAAAAGGCTAACGAACAGCTGGACGGACTGGTAAAAGTTCTAGAAGAAAACGGCGTCAAGGTTGACCGACCCACTCCGTTGCAGTGGAACCAACCAGTTATCACCCCAGATTTTCGCACGGACTCCATGATGACCTGTATGCCTCCGCGTGACGTACTGCTCACCGTTGGTAAAGAAATCATTGCGGCACCCATGTCTTTCCGTTGCCGCTACTGGGAATACTTGGCATACTGGCCGCTTCTTTCGCAATATTTCGACGAGGATCCGGAGTTCATCTGGTCCCAAGCACCGCGTCCACGTCTAACTGACCGTTCTTACAAGCACAACTACTACGACGAAAAAATCAGCCTTGAAGAACGCTTGGTCCGTACCGCCAACAAGGACTTCGTCACCACCGAAGAAGAAATCCTGTTTGACGCCGCTGACGTGCTGCGTCTCGGCAAGGATTTATTCATCCAACACGGTCTGACCACGAACCGCCGGGCAATGGAATGGTTCAAGCGCAAGTACCCAGACTTCCGCGTCCACGCCGTGAATTTCCCCGGCGACCCATATCCGATTCACATTGACGCCACCTTCGTGCCATTGCGCCCGGGCTTGATTATTAACAACCCGCAGCGTCGCCTGCCCGAAGAACAACGCAAGATCTTTGAAGCTAATGACTGGCAGATCGTGGATGCGGCAATGCCAGCGCACGAAACCCCGCCGCCACTGTGCTACTCTTCGGTCTGGTTGTCCATGAACTGTCTGGTCCTGGACCACAAGACGGTTATTTGTGAAGCTTCCGAACACAACCAGCTGGAGCAAATGGACAAACTGGGCATGAACGTAATCCCAGTTCCGTTCCGTGACGCCTACGCATTTGGCGGTGCTCTGCACTGCGCCACCGCCGATGTTTTGCGTGAGGGCGATTGCGAAGACTACTTCCCGAACCAGGTTGAAGATCCGACCTTGGTATAAGGTAGCTTCACGCTCCCAGTAAATCCTGCGTAAGGGTCGGTCGTCGGCGCGCGCCAACGACCGGTCCTATTTAATACTAAATTTACGCGGGGTTACGATACTTATAGACCGACGCAACCAAAATAACTAACAGTGGTGGCGTCCTCAGAAGGAACAACTATGACGTCAACGGAAGTTGCGCCAGGAACCGCTAACGCTGGTAGCGCATACGTGATGAACAAAAATCTGGGTTTCCTAGCGATGATTATTTCGGCCACCGGTATGGGTATGGTCGGATTCTTCGCGCGTGGAGCAATCGCAGGACTCAGCCCGGAAATAAAGCAGTACATGGGTGGCGTGCTCGCTTTCGGACGTATGGCAACCGGTTTAATTGGGTTTATCGTAATCTTGCTAGTGACCAAACGGTGGGCTGCATTTCGGGCTTCGCGGCTGTCGTTTGCCGTAATTATGGGTGGGGTGTGTATTGGCACTTCACTGTCGCTATACATCACATCCACATTGCTTACCTCAATCGCAAACGCAGTGTTCTTGATTTATACGGGACCACTGTTTTGCACTCTTCTTGCACGGATTTTTCGGAAAGAAAAAATATCACTTTCCAACGGAATCTTCCTTGTGCTTGTGTTTGTTGGGATGCTCTTTACTATTGAAGTTTTGAAGTTTAGTGGTGGTAGTTTCCAATTCGGATTCGACTCATCTGCCTCAACTCCAGAATTTCCCAGTAAGGCTCTCGGTGACTTGTTGGGTCTTCTTTCGGGCGTGTTCTATGGACTCGCCTTGTTCTTCTACGGTTACCGAACTGACATGAATTCCGATATTCGGGGCACTTGGAATTTCTTGTGGGCGGCTGTAGCCACTGGCGTTATTACTATAATGCTACGTCCACAAGTTAGCGCGCTAACCCCAACTAACTGGACTTGGGCATCTGGACTTTTCCTCTTTGCGGGTTTGATTGCACTGGGATTCTTAGTAATCGCAGGGCGCAATTTGCCGGCTGTGGAAATGTCTTGTATCAGTTACTGGGAATGCGTGGTTGCTCTGCTCTTTGGTACCTTCTTCTTCAAAGAAGCGATGACGTTTGCTGCGGCTATTGGTGGACTCCTCATCATAGCTGGCGGTGTCGGTCCGATCATCGTAGAATTCTTTGTAAAGAGGCGAGCTCTGCCAAAAGCTGAGGAACATTGGCAAGAGGGCGAACCTATCAGGTAAGCCTTACGCCGGCGGGACTCACTTAGTTGGGTTCCGCCGGTCTGTTTTTATCGGGAAAGATCATTTTCGGTAGCGTCTTCGACTAATTTCCTGGTAATTCTTTTTCGTTTTCGAGGACGCTAGATTCGTCGCTTTTTGCGGCATATCGAGGGTTGATAAATATGGGCAGTATGAATAGGCTTAGCGCAGCCGAAATGACTGCGCTGCGAAAAGCGGCCACTGCTAGTTTTATCGGGAATTTTATTGAATGGTTCGATTACGCATCGTACGCATATTTGGCAACTACTATTTCGGTAGTATTTTTCCCGAACGAGAACAAGAATTTGGCGTTGTTGCAAACTTTTGCAGTGTTTGCGCTGTCGTTTTTGATTCGCCCTATTGGTGGCATGATCTGGGGTACTTGGGGGGACAAGTACGGGCGAAGATGGGCATTGTCCTGGTCCATCCTGTTCATGTCTGGCGCTACTTTTATGATTGGGATATTGCCGGGTTATGCGAGAATTGGCGTGCTGGCCCCTATTATGTTGCTGTTATGCCGGCTGGTTCAGGGCTTTTCCGCATCGGGTGAATATGCTGGCGCGGCCACGTTTTTGGGTGAATATGCGCCGGAACATAAGCGCGGCATGTACACGAGTTTGGTGCCCGCATCTACTGCTACAGGTCTGCTAATAGGTTCGTTGATGGTCGCTGCCATGAATTACTGGTTGACACCAGGTGCGATGGAAGCATGGGCGTGGCGCGTGCCATTCCTATTGGCGCTGCCGTTGGGCATGATTGGGCGCTACATTCGCGTGCACCTCGAAGATTCCGAGGTATACCGGCAAATGCAAGAGCGCATTAAAAACTTGGAAGAACAGACTCCCGTGAGGGATTTGTTCAAGTTCCATTGGCGTGAAGTGTGCATTGGTTTTGGAGTTTCGTGTCTGAATGCAGTCGGTTTCTACATGTTGCTAACGTACACGCCTACATACCTAAAAGAAGTGCTTAATTTTGATGACACGCAAAGCTTCCTGGCGTCAACCATCACATTATTCGTCTACGTTTTCCTGATTTTTGCTATGGGTTACTATTCGGACCATATTGGCAGGCGGCGCGCACTTATCACGGCGTGCATTGGATTCATTGTTTTTACCGTTCCACTGTTTTGGTGGCTCGACGGTGCCAGTTTCGTAACTGTGGTGTTAATCGAGGTCGGACTGTGCGTCCTCTTAACCCTAAATGACGGGACTCTGGCCACTTTCTTGGTGGAGCTTTTCCCATCAAACGTTCGTTACACGGGCTTCGCTTTGTCCTTTAACGCGGCGAATGCGCTGTTTGGCGGTACCGCACCTTTTATCGCCACTTGGCTGATCGGGGCGACCGGTTCAAAGTTGGCGCCAGCAATATATCTGATTGTCATTGCGGTTGTGGCACTTGGTGCAATGATTGCTAGTAAGGACCGCACAGGTCGTAACCTCGAAGCTGACATTGACCCGGAAGTATTACAGGAAAGCTCACAAAGGAGCTGATATGAGCACTGCCAGAAGCATGAAAGCAGAAATGACGCGGGCGCGAATAGTGATTGCGGCAGCCTCCATTTTGCGTACGGAAGGTCCCTCCGCAGTAACTTACCGCAACGTTGCAAAAAAAGCGGAAATGTCGACCTCGGCATCGGGATACTATTTTTCCAGTATCGAACAATTACTAACTGAAGCCGGCAGATACAACATGCGCACCTGGGCTGATAGGGCAGGTCAAATTGCTGAAAAAGCAGAAAAACTTAGCCCCGACCAGGTCCAAAAGGAACTATTCGAGTTGCTGATTCAAGCAGCTTTGCCCATCGCGGATCCGACATTGCAACGGCACTTTTCGCAAATGCTACTGGCGGCTAATTCCCCCGAAGTATCCACCGCTTATGGGCAAGGACGCTACCATCTGGACTTGGCTATCCGCACTGTGTTACGTACCGCAGGTTACAGTCATGTGTCCCCGAAACTGTTACTGGCAGTAATTGACGGGGCAGCCTTCGAAGCTATCTCGGAAGGACGCAAAATAGAACCCTACATTTGTCAAATGCTGGAACTGTTCTTTGCCAGCTACAAACCGGCACTTCCGGAACACGCAAAATAACACTCACAGTAGGTGAAATGGTTGCGCAAGTTGGGGCAGAGTGCGTACTCTGCCCCAACTTGCTCCTATTAGGAGTGGTAGCGGACACTCCCGGAGGCGGCGCCACTTTCACGTTGGAGCTGCCGGTAGCTCACCACAGTTAAGAAATTTATGCGATCTGCACAGGTGGGGCACAGTGACAGTGCCAAAGTGTTAATTGTCTAGGACGATACCAGCGCTCGCACCCGCGACCTGGCGTTGCGTTTGCGAAAATTTCAGGTGGCGCCCTCGTTATATTTCTTGGACGGTCGATAGCACATAAACTTTGTCGACCAACTGGTGGAAAGGGACGGCGCAGCGGTGCGGCTCACCCCGAAATAATGGGCAATATTATAACATTTAGCGCTCAACTACAGTCGCTTGGTGTCGCACGCGTGCCTTTACGAAGCGGTAGCGGGTTCCAGTCATCTCAGTCCACAAAACTATTTGCGGCTCTTCGTGTCGCAACTACGCCACAAAATTGAACCAGATCCCACAGCCCCCAAATATTTGGTCACTAAAGCGGGGACAGGCTACCGCTTCGTCCTAAACTGCACCGCACCACCAAAATAAGTGGCGGCAAGACCTTTGTAACCGTGCCGCCCGGTGCGCAAGATCAACTGTTCTGGGGCATTTGCGAATGGGTCCCCAACCCTATCGCGACCTCGGTTTCGGCATCGAAGAAGTACAGGTCTTCGGGCAGAGGACGCACTCGCAGTTTTTCACCCAAGGACGGGTTCAGCCCGCGAGGCAACAAAATGGCGACGCGTTCGGGACGGGCTTGCACACCAGGGGGCAAAGTACCGTACAAGAACGCCTGATTGCCGAGCTGTTCCACAATCGTAGTAGTGACTTCCAAACCGGCCTGGTCGCCCTCGCAAATCTGCCAAGATTCGGGACGCACACCAATAATAATCTTGCCGCTACGTGCGGCAACGCTAGCGCGCACGTCGGGGGACAAAGGCACCAGATAGTCGCCCAAATGAGCATCGCCCTCGCCCGTAACCGGGCAAGTGAACAGCGTAATCGCCGGAGACCCAATGAACCCCGCCACGAAAGTATTGAGAGGACGCTGATACAGCGCGGTGGGGGTGTCCACCTGCTGTAAGCGCCCGCCTTGCATTACCGCCACCCGGTCACCCATAGTCATGGCTTCGACCTGGTCGTGCGTGACGTAAACCGTTGTGACCCCCAGTTCGCGTTGCAACGACGCGATTTCGCCACGCATAGACACCCGCAGCTTGGCGTCCAAATTGGAAAGGGGTTCATCCATACAGAACACGGTAGGTTTGCGGACGATCGCCCGCCCCATCGCGACGCGTTGGCGTTGCCCACCCGAAAGCGCGCCCGGCTTGCGCTCTAACAGCCCGTTTAGTTCCAGGATTTTTGCCGCCCACTGAACACGTTCGGCAATTTTCGCCTTGGGCATTTTGGCGTTTTCGAGGGCGAACGCCATGTTTTGCGCCACCGTCATGTTGGGGTAGAGCGCATAGCTCTGAAACACCATGGCGACGTCCCGCGCGCGTGGGCGCACCCCCGTCATGTCTTTGTCGCCAATGAGGATGCGCCCAGCGGTGGTGGGCTCCAGACCCGCCACCATGCGCAGTGAAGTGGACTTTCCGCACCCAGAAGGACCGACCAATACTACGCATTCGCCGTCCTCGATGGTGAGGTTTAGTGAATCTACGGCGGGCACTTCGGTGCCAGCGAATTGGCGGGTTGCGTTTTCAAAAATCACACTAGCCACGGAAAGTCCTCCTAGCAGATTGTTCTGCTTTTAGTTATTTCTTGAGTTTTGGTTTGATTTGGGTGTCGACCTGTTTTTGCAAGTCTTCTTTCAGCGCTTTGAATGTGGAAGCCACGTCTGCGCCTTGCGCGATCTTGTCGAGGGCGGCCCCGATCTTGGCTCCGCCACCATTCACGTAGGCGCGGGCGGCATCCTGCGGCTTGGTGAGCGGCAGTTGGTCGAGGGCGGTTTGGAAGTTCGGGTGTTCCTTGATGTAGGACTTGACCACATCGGATTCAACTGCGGAAGTGCGCACGGGCATGTAACCGGTGGCTTGACTGAACTTCACGGTGTTTTCGGTGTTGGTGAGGAAAGCCAGGAACTTCGCGGCAGCCGCCTGATTTTTGGACTTGGCAGGAATGGCGAGACCGGCACCACCAGTGCAAACCCCGGATACGCCCTCGGGAGAAGGTAGGAAGGCAGTACCTACCTTGATTTTGCCGTCTTTTTCAACGCCTAACAGTGAACCAGTGGATTGCAGCATGGCTGCCGCTTGCCCAGTAGTGAAGGGGACGGTGGCATCCTTAGCCGCTTTGAAGTACTTGTTCTTGAATTGGTCTTGCAGGAATTTGCCTGCTGTGATGCCCTTGGGGTCGTCAATGGTAATGTTCAGACCCTTGGACATGGCCCCGCCCATCGACCAAATCATGCCTTGGAAGTACCAGTCCATATAGTTGGCGCCATCAGGAATAGACAAGGGCGTAACCCCGATTGCCGCCAGTTTGGGCGCAAAGTCCGTGTTCCATTCTTGCCAGGTCTGCGGGCCGCGTTCGGGTAAACTAGCTTTCGCCCACAGGTCCTTGTTGTAATAGAACAGCGGTGTGGAGCGCGCATAGGGGACCGCAAAGTGCTTGCCATCAATGGTGTATTCGTCGTACAGGGACTTTACGTAGTCGTCGGTTTTCCCGTCGGCTTTCTTCATCAGGTCATCGAGGGGCGCAAAGTTACCGTTGAGCGCGAAATTATGCCAGGTCACGTCGGAAGCAACGACTATGTCTGGGACTTGTCCACCAGATAGTGCGGCGTTTAGTTTTTGGGCGACCTCTTCGTAGTCTTTACCGGCATCGGTTAGTTTGATTTTGATATTGGGGTTTTGTTTTTCGAAAGCAGCGATAATTTCTTGTTCAGTGGTGCGAGAGTTAGCCGGGTGGTTTGACCAAAAATCCAGGGTTACTTTGGCGTTCGGAGCGTTTTGTGCGGTGGCGTTCCCGCCCCCGGTGCCAGCACAACCGCCAAGCACAAGACTGGTAATTGCGGCCCCCACCAGGAGGATGTGTCGCGTGCGTTTCATGTTTTTCCTTTCTTGGAAAAAGAGGTGTCAGCCTTTGACAGCCCCTGAGGTGAGACCTTTAATCATGTTCTTTTGCAAGATGAGGAACACGATTAATACTGGTATGACGGCAAGGACGGTTCCTGCCATCACTGGTCCCCAGTTCGTGAGCCCTTCATTGTTTTGAAGAAAGGTGAGCCCAATTTGTATGGGCGCGGTGTGTTCGTCGTCGGACATCAGGAATGGCCACAAGTATTCGTTCCAGTCGTTGACGATGGTTATGAGGGCGAATGCGCTCAGTGTCGGCCAGGACATGGGGAGGACGACTTTCCACAAGAGTTTGAAAGGTCCGGCTCCGTCCATGCGGGCAGCTTCGATCACTTCGGTGGGTAGCGACATGAAGTGGTTGCGCATGAGGAACGTGCCGAATGCAGTACCTGCGAGTGGCAAGATTATTCCGGCGAAGGTGTTGCGCAACCCCAGGTTGGCGATCAGGGAATAGTTAGAAATAACAGTTATCTGGTTGGGTACCATAAGTGACGCGATTACCAGCATGAATATCAGGTTGCGTCCGGGGAAGCGTAATAGGGCGAGGGCGTATGCGGACATTACGCCTAAGAGTATCTTTACGCTGGACAAGATAATGGTTATTATCACGGAGTTACGCAGGTACATTGCCAGCGGAATGGTGGTAGAAACCGTATGGTAGTTCTGGGTGGTAAAAGGGTTTGGCCAGTAGGTGGCGGGGGCAGTGTAAATGTCCCCTTGAGTTTTGAAGGACGCTAAGAGTATCCAGTAGATGGGAACCAAGATTCCTAGCAGTGCCAGCAACATGGTGGTGTACCCAATTATTTTGAACGCACGCGATTGTCCCACGTAGTTGAGCGATTCGGTTTGCGGCTCTTTAATGCGGAAAATGCTCATTTTTCGCCTTTCTGCATGAATCGCACTTGCAGCAGGGTGATGACTAGCAAGATTAAAAACAAGATGGTGGCAACTGTGGCACCGTAGCCAGCCCGGGAGTTGACGAACGTTTCCTGGTAAACCTGGTAAACCATAGTGGTAGTACCGTGACCTTGCGGACCGCCCCTGGTCATCACGTTAATAATGTCAAAAACTTGCATAGAATTTAATAACACGGTTATGGACAGGAAGAATGTGGTTGGACGCAATTGCGGCAACAGCACCTTCCAAAGGTTCCGCCAGGCGCTGGCACCATCTATTTCGGCGGCTTCGTCCAAATCTTTGCGTCGTCCTTGTAATGCCGCTAGGTAAATAACGAAAGTGTATCCTAGCGTTTTCCAAATGTAGGTGGCAGTAACCATGAGTAGCGCCCACCCCGGTTGTTGGTAAAAATCGGGGGTATGCAGTCCCAAACGGTGCAGCACGTCGTGAATTAGACCGACAGCGGGGTCGAAAACGAATTGGAAGGCAACGCCAATTGCGGCGCCAGAAATAATGTAGGGTGCGAATACTACCGAGCGCACGCCGTTTCTTCCCACCAGTTTTTGGTCCAAAATAAGGGCCAGGAACAACCCGACTACGATGGACCCAAACACGGTACAAAACGTGAAAATGGCAGTATTTCCCAGTACCCACCAAGTGTCGGGGCTGTGAAACCATTCCCGGTAGTTTTCCAAACCGATAAAAGTGGCTTGGGGTGAGGAAATATTCCAGTCCATGAAAGACAAGCGAATATTGTCAAACAGAGGACGATACGTAAAAATCCCCAAAAAGATCAGATTTGGTATCAACAATAAAACTGCCAGCGCCACCTCGAAACTGTCAGGTCTATCGGACCTCTTTGTTTTTAGGGCGCCCGCTTTTTTCGCGGTCGAGTTAGGGGTAGTGGGTGTCTTCACACTCATAACTACATAATAAGGTCTAAGTCACAGCTAATTTCAAATCGGCGGATAAAGGTCCTGACCGTTGATAATTACACAGGTAATGAGGGTTGGTGATTGTAGGCGAACGGGTGGTGAATGAATAGTGAACAATAAATATATTTTTGTTCAACAATATTTTTCCGTTATAGTTGTCATGTTACGGGGTGTGGCGCAGCTTGGTAGCGCGCTTCGTTCGGGACGAAGAGGTCGCAGGTTCAAATCCTGTCACCCCGACCACTGCAATCGCCCTCGACGTATGCATATATGCCGGGGATTTGCTCGTTGGCAGTGCATCCGCTTTGAGGCGGGTCGCAAGCCACCGTCCTCGTCCACTACTGTTTGGGTACCAGCCGTAGTAAATTCGCTTCAGGGCGGCAGAAGAACCTGATGGGCGCATACTTGGACGCCCCCAGTCCGCGTGAAATATAAACGTAAGTTTGGCTTTCAAACCAGCGGTGTAACCCATCAGCCCACTGCCGTGGCAGATCCGTGTTCGTCACTAGCGCGCCGAAAAACGGCACTCGCACCTGCCCTCCGTGAGTGTGCCCACAAATCACTAGGTCGCACCTCAAGTCCGCAAATTTTTGCAACACCCGTCGGTAAGGGGCGTGAGTTACGCCTAAGCGCAGGTCAGCCTGATCCCAGCCTTCCGGTACGGCAGGCATACGGTCGCGGTTGATATGCGGGTCGTCCACCCCAATTACGGCCACGGTCGCTTGCTTGCCAGCCCCGTATTTGCTGGGTTTCATGGGTATTTTCATGAGGGCGGACTGGTTGCGTGCCTCTGTCCAGCCGCGTTCGCGTAGCTCCTGAGCCATTTTTTTGTACGGCAAATCCCGCACGGTCCGTTGCTTCGCAATTGAAGGTCCACCGAAGTAAATGAGCGGGTTTTTGGGAACCGGACTGTAGTAGTCGTTAGACCCAAACGTGAACACGCCAGGTCGCTTAGCTAATCCCCCTAAGGACCGCAAAAATGTTGGCAAAGCACCGCGTTCCCCCAGGTTGTCACCGGTGCACACCACCAGGTCTGGGTCTAGTTGGTCCAAGCTTTGAGTAAAAGTTTCCAACCAGTCTTGGGTGCGCAGCATGTGAGAATCGGCAACTTGCAAAACTGTTAGATGCCCCGAGGCTAAAACCGGGATTTCGACCTCGACAACGCGGGGAAGACGCCGTTCAATGAGCGCCCACCCTAGCGCCCCTAATCCGCTTGCTATTAGACAAGCCAGCGTTCTTGTCAGCATTTTTCGCCGCATCTACTATTCGTCCTCTTCCTCGTCGTTCTTTTCCGGTTCGTGAGGCTTTTCTTCCTTCTTCTTGTCCGCTTTCTTGGGGGTAGCGGGTTTTGGTGGGGTAAACGCCGGCATTTGCGAATAATCAAAGCCGCGAATTGGGACGTTCGTGAGCGCCGCCCTCATGTAGCGCGCAAACGTTTGCGCCGGAATAGTAGAACCGTAGACAACATGATAGATGTTGCCGTTAATTTCGGTGTCGAGCATGGGCACGTTGCCTTCACTATGACCCACCCACACAGCGGTAGCCATTTGTGGTACCGTGCCAACCAGCCACGCGTCAGTAGCATTGGACGTGGTACCGGTCTTGGTTGCGGCTGGTCTGCCAATGTTCACGTAACCGTAACTATTGTAAGTTTTCTCTAAAGTGTTTATTGTGAGGGCGGCTGGTCCGGCTTCCATTACCTTTTCGCATTTGCTTGGGGGAACTTTAATCGCTTTGCCTTGCGAATTGACTACGGAAGTAATTGCGATCGGCGAACAGTACACGCCCTTGTTGGCGAATGTAGCGTACATGTTGGCCATATTAAGTGGTGGTACTGAACGCGAACCCAAAATATCAGAAGGCACAAACGGTGGGGTAGAACTGTCTCCGGGCACTGCCCGCAAGTCCTCGGAAGTCTTTAAAATGTCACACAGAGGCATGCGCGCGGCCATGCCTGCATACGTAGTGTTCAAAGACATCTGCGTGCCGCGAATAATGTTAGTGGGTGCCGGTGAATAGTGGTCGTTGTTGTGGACGTCCCAGACGCCCGGGCGGGCGTTTTTACAATTGCCAACGTTCCAGTCGCCCTCGGAATAATGGGTGCGACCGCCCACCACCGCGTAGGGGCTGTGCCCGGATTTGTACCAGGTCGCCAGGGTAACTGGCTTGAAACTGGAACCAGTCTGGTGTCCGGCACCGCCACCGTGGACTTCGTCAACGGCGAAGCTTTGTTCAGTGGCCGTCTTGTCGTTGGCAGTGGGGTTCCCAAAGTTAGTGTTTTGAGCCAGCGCCAAAATTTTGCCGGTGCCCGGTTCGATCGAAGCAATGGCAACCTTTGCCCCCGAAGGATCTGTTGCAGGGATAGAGTCAAAAACCGTCTTAGTGGCAGCCTGTTGCGCCGTCGGATTCATAGTGGTTTTGATTGTTAAACCCCCACGCATCAGCAGATTGCGTCGCGTTACCAAGTCTTTGCCGAAAGCCGGGTTGGTGTAAATTTCGTGCAACACGTAGGCACAAAAGTACGCCGAAATGCCAGCCGCCGAGCAGCCTTGTTGGGCAGCAGAGGGGTGCAGGATGTCTTGCACTTTCTGCTTCTTGGCGTCCTCGAACTGGGCGGGAGTGATAGCTTTAGTGTCCAACATGGCTACTAGCACCTGGTTTCGGCGGCTTTCGGCGCGGTCAGGGTGCAACAAGGGGTCGTGTTCCACCGGGTTCTGAGTCAGCCCGGCCAGCAGTGCCGCCTCAGAAATAGTCAGATCCTTGCCGGATTTAGAAAAGTACAGGCGCGCCGCCGCTTCGGTGCCGTACACATTCGGACCGAAAGGAGCAATGTTCAAGTACCCTTCCAGCACCTTCTTTTTGCCGATTTTCTTTTCGAGGGCGACCGCGTACTTTGCTTCTCGCAGCTTGCGGCTGATGGAATGTTCTTTCGCTTTTGCCACCAAAATGGGGTCGTTTTTTTGCAACCCGGTTTCGATGAGTGTGTTCTTGACGAACTGTTGGGTAAGTGTCGAAGCGCCCTCGGTATCCCCGCCAATAGCGTTATTGATGAGTGCGCGGAACACGCCTTGCGCGTCCACCCCCCGGTGTTCCCAATACCGGCGGTCTTCGATAGCTACGGCTGCTTTTTGAATCCACGGCGACATTTTATCCAACGGCACTACAATGCGGTTTTCCGCGAAAAATCGGGCAATTTCCGAGCCATCTGCGGCCAAAATGGTGGACCGCTGCGAAGGAGGCAAGACCTCAAATTCGCTGGGCATGTCATCGAAAGTTTTAGTGCCCGCCCGAGCTGTCACTCCTAAAAGACCCACCATGGGGATAGTCATACCTGCCAGGAGTACCGAACAGATAGCGATGGCGGCAAAAAACACCATCACCAGTCTTTTGTACTGCTGTTTAGAAACGGGACGAACTTTTGATTTCGACATGCCTTAATCTTAGGGGCATTTTGGGTTAGTAGGGAGATCAGAGTGCAAAAAGCAGCAAGGTGGGCAATACCACCCTCCGGGTGGACGTCCTCAAAAACTGCTTAGCACAAAAGTGGGCGCAAATTTGGGAAACAAATCTAAGAATGGCAAAATATAAGTACCGACACGCAGGCAATGCTGCCTGTACAACAGAATGGGGCTTTCATGAAGGCAACAACTGATCAGTCTTGGGTTGCTCTAGCTTTGTGCGCCGGGGACCAACCCGATGCGTTATTTGTTCAAGGGGCGCAGCAGCGCCAAGTTAGGGCTAGGTGCTACGGTTGCCCGGTGCGTATCCAGTGTCTTGCGGACGCCTTGCAGTCCGAAGCGAATTTTGGCGTATGGGGCGGTTTGACGGAACGCGAACGCCGTGCCATGTTGCGGGCTTTACCAGAAGTTACCAATTGGGAACAATGGTTGCGAACTTCAGACCATCCGTTAGCCGAAGAGCTGCGCACACCTGCCATTCCGCGCGTTCTGGCGAAAGTGCGGGGATAAGTCGGGGCGGTTTAGTAGTGGACAATTTGGTAGGAGCAGTTTTCGCGACCGGTGGCTTTAGGTAGGCTGGAAGCATGACGAAATGGGAATACGCGACAATACCGCTGCTAATTCACGCTACGAAACAAATTCTTGACCAGTGGGGCGAGGACGGTTGGGAACTTGTCCAAGTCGTTCCAGGTCCAAATGGTTCAGATAACTTGGTGGCATATTTGAAACGACCAAAAGAGTAGAAAAAATTCCGGTCCTTGGACCGGAATTTTTTGCGACCAGTGCCGCGAATACGCGAAGCGCAAACGTAAGTGCGCGAAGTGAATGGTGGTTACTTGGCGCGGTTCAACAGGCGCTCAATGTTTAGCAAGGTGACAGCGCGACCTTCTAGACGAATCCAGCCGCGGGAACCAAATTCGGCCAAAGACTTGTTCACGGTTTCGCGTGAAGCGCCAACCAACTGTGCCAATTCTTCCTGAGTAAGGTCGTGGGGGACGTGGACACCGTCCTCGGTACGGGAACCGAAACGTTCCGCCAGGTCCAACAGGGCTTTGGCGACGCGCCCAGGCACGTCAGAGAACACCATGTCCGCGAGGGCAGTATTGGTGCGGCGCAGTCTGCCTGCCAGGTCGCGCAGCATGGATTTGGACATGCCGGGATGGGTGTCGATCAGTTGCATCAGGTCCTTGTGGTCCAAGCTAAGCAACTTGGTGCTGGAAACAGCAGTCGCAGTACCCGAGCGCTTACCCTGGTCGAATAGAGTCAATTCGCCCAAAATGTCGCCAGGACCCAGAATTGCCAGCAGGTTTTCGCGACCGTCACTGGTGGTATGACCTAACTTGATTTTGCCTTCGGCGACGATGAACAGGTTGTTTGCTTCGTCGCCCTCTTCGAAAAGAGCTTCTCCGCGACGCAACGAAACCTCGCTCATTTTGCTGAAAATTTCGACCGAATCAGCTTCGTTTAAACTTTCAAAAAGTGGTACTTTGCGAATGATGTTAGCGTCCACAATGCCTCCCATTTCTGCGCCCTTGGCGCCTAGCGTTTCTTCCTTCTAGTGTAATAGTGAATCGTCACGGTTTCGACCTACGTCACAAATTAGAGTGAGTCTTCATGAAACGAAAATATTCGGGACCCGCGCCCGTAGTAGATGCAGCCCGTGCCTTAGCTAAAGCATACCCAGATGCGCACTGTGAACTGAATTTCACGGGACCTTTTGAATTGTTGGTAGCAACCGTCCTCAGCGCCCAAACTACTGATGCGCGCGTAAACACGGTCACGCCGCAGTTGTTTAACAAATTCCCCACACCGGCAAAAATGGCGGTCGCAGACGTTAGTGAACTGGAAGATATTGTGCGTCCGCTGGGTCTGTTTCGGCGCCGCGCCGCCGCTTTGCAGAAACTAGCGGAACTGTTGGTGGAAAACTTTGGGGGGCAGGTTCCCAAAACTATAAAGGCGCTTACTAGTTTGCCGGGGGTGGGACGAAAAACTGCGAACGTGGTGCGAGGTAATTGTTTTGGCGAGTCGGCCATAACAGTGGATGTACATGTGGGCAGAGTGGTGCGGCGGCTGGGATGGAGCACCAACAAGGACCCGCTGAAGGTGGAAAAAGACTTGGATGCGCTGTTGGAAACAGACTGGACACAGCTTTGCCACGAACTGATTTGGCACGGGCGCAGGTGTTGTCATTCGCGTAACCCCGAATGTGGGCGGTGCCCACTGTTGCGGTACTGTCCGCAAATTGGGGTGTGCGAGGACGACAGGTAGGTAGGGGCGTAAGCGCATTGTGTTAGTCGCGGAAGCTAAATACTGTGCATTGCCACTGCTCACAAAACAGCCAATTATGCTGGTAACTAGGCATTTGGGGCGGGTGCGGCGCCCGTGCGCCGGACTGGTGGTCCGTCTCAATGCCCGCCGAACCGCTCGCACTCTGCCCCAAACCCGCACCCGCAACGTAATTTCGGAAACTGTCCGTTGTTTCGAGCCCATCTAATCTCGAACATCCGACCAAACCCCGCGTTTTGAATGCTAAAACGTCTACGTGCCTCGAACGATAGCGTAAAGCGCCACGCCGAACTGCCCTCGGGAAATTGTGGATATGTGCGGTGACGCGGACCGTGCGGGACAAGCTGCAGGTCGTACGTGAGGGCGAATGATTTTGCTGAGGCGTAACGATTTTGTCGAGGACAAATGCCTTGTTGCTTGCCCGGTGGCGCAAAGTGGCGTTAACGCGACGGCAGTGACTCCAGGAAGTCGAGTAGTACTTGGGAAAGGCGGGACGGAGCTTCTTCCGGTACGAAGTGTCCGACCTCGGGAATGCAAACTTGGGTCACGTCTGCGTAGTGGGCGTCGCGGGCGTAGGCTTGGGCGGGAGTGACGGAGTCTTTTTGCCCTTGTACGGAGAGCACGGGTACGCTCACTTTTTGGCGAAATAGTGCGGTTAGGCGCGTGGGAAAGCGGCGGTTTTGGCGTATGAAATAGAAGGCGGCTGTACGCGCGAAAGAGGTGGCGAAAGTAGCGGTGTAGATGGGTTCGGCGGTGGCGAGGGCGGCTTTGTTGGTTCCAGTCCAAGTGGAGAAAATGTGGCGTAGCAGTTTGCCTGTGCGCAGCCCCCGTTCGGGGAAGAAAGGCAGTTGAAAGAATAATAGTTGGGCGGCAGCCCCAGAGAGAAGACGGGAGTGTAAGGAACGTACGGCCAAGGG
Organism: Actinomycetaceae bacterium; assembly: GCA_030528145.1. Lineage (GTDB taxonomy): Bacteria > Actinomycetota > Actinomycetes > Actinomycetales > Actinomycetaceae > Winkia. The sequence continues at coordinate 30,152 of JAUMZK010000006.1, read as the reverse complement.
GTGGGGGCATGCGATGACGGCGATGGCGTTTACTAACGAGGGCGCCACGTGCGGTAGCGCCCATGCGATCTGTCCGCCAAGTCCGTGTCCTACTATGGTGGCGTTTTCAGTGCCGAGGGTGGTCATTATGCCCGCGACGTCGTGAGCCATAGTCCAGGGGTCGTTTCCGCGCGGTTGTTTGTCTGAGTCTCCGAATCCGCGCAGGTCGAGGGCGATGACTTGGTATCCGGCTTGTGCTAACGCAGGTATTTGGTTTCGCCAAGCCCACCAAAATTGGGGGAAGCCGTGCAGCAAAATGACTGTCGGTCCGTTTTTAGGACCGGAGCGCACACAATGAAAGTTAGCCCCGTTTGCATTCACATCCAGGTGTTCCCACGGACCAGGTGGGCGCAGTATGTGGGTGGGAATTTTGGGGGCTATTTTCACCTAAAATCGGCTCGCTTCTACGGTTTCGCGGGTACGGGTTTCTGCACGTCCTTGGCGGCGCGCGCCGTGGCTGACGAAGGCGATTGCGAGGACGAACAGCCCTATCACTGCTAACAGCCCGGTAGTGCCGAAGTTGGCTGCGTTCACTATGGCGCCTTCAATGCGCATGGGCACGTTCGTGTATTTTATACCTAGTGGGTTTACTGTGAGGGTGCCGCGTTCGTAAATGCTGGTGGTGAACAGTCCTACTAGACCCAGTATTGTCAAAACGGAGCCCATTATGAACGACCCCACGGACGAGTAGCGGGCATGCCACGCCACGAAGAACAGTAATATTAGGGCGAATATTAGCGCGGGTACGCGCGCCGAGGACGGGAGGACGTAGACGGATTGCGCGGTGGGGTGGATGCCGACGGCGAACAATACCAGTACCAGTGGGTAACCCAGGACTGACAGTACGATGTTCCAAAAATGGTTCCAACCGCGTTTTTTCACTGTGGGGACTACGGTGGCTCCCGCAAATATTGCTTCGTCTTCGGTGGGAGGTGTCGCGTAATCTGTGATTTCTGGTTCTGCGCGTTCCACCCAGTCTGGACCGCCTGCGGGTGCTGCGCCGGGCAGGACTGCGTCGTTGCCCATCAGGGATTGGCGGCGAATCATGGTGTTTTCCAGGTCGTCGCTGACTTTCGGCAAGTTTGTTTGGCTTTGGTAGCGTTGCGCCAACGATACGCGTTGCGTGGGCGATGCCGGTATTGCCGGGTCGGCTGCGGTGGACCGGTCGGCGGAGTAATCGGTGGGAGCGTTGCCAGTAGAAAGATCGGTAGGGACACCCATAGGTGCCGCGCTGGGGGCTGAAGCAGCTAGAGTTTCCTCAGGCTCGGCAGGGTTTGGCGCGGTGGGGGCTGGCGTTTGATACGGTTCGGACGGTTCGGACGGTTGGAATGGCGTGACCGGAGATGCTTCTGCAGGGAATCGTTCCACTTCGGATCGTTCATCAGGGGATTGTTCCGGGAATGAGGAATCAATCGTCTGGGGTGTCGCAGACTCGGGGGCTCCGGTATTTGGTTCGAGGGCGGCTGGTTCCTCAGAGGGCGAAGCCGGGGCGGCGTCCTCGTCCGCATTTTCCACTGGGCTATCCGCATCGTCCACTGCGGTGTTTACGGCATCTCCACCCTCGTTTTCCGCAGTATTTTTCGCAGTTTGCGGCGCCATTGCTGACGCCGGGGTGGAATTGGCGAGGGCGGCTGACCCGATTTCGTCTTCAGGGGCAATTACCGGTTGGCGGTGGGCTGCTTGCACAAAACGGAACGGAGCAGAAACCGAAAACGCAGCATCGCCCTCGAAATTATCCCCAGCAGGTTCGGCACTGCCAACTAAAGCCGCCAACTTGGAGGCTTCCGCAGGATCAATAGTGGGTCCCTCGGCGTCCTCGAAACGCAGGTTAGCCCCGTCAGATTCGACAGCGCGATTGTCCAAATTGTCTTGCTCGCTCATAAAAGCCTCCTATCTAGTGTAAAGATAACCTCCAGCACCGACAAAAAAGCCTTGGCGCGCGCAAATAACATAAATTTTTACCACAAAACAATAAAAAGCCCGCAGACTAATCGGTGATATGCGAGCCGCGTCGGGATAATTCGAAAATAGTGGGCTCCATTCGCATCCAATGCGCCGCATGAGCAGTAGCGAAAATAGTTGCACCCAACGTACACAAAGGCACCGCCGCCATACCTAAGACACTGCCAGTCGAATCAGAAACTGTAACAAAAAAGCCCGTCAAAATTTGGAAAGCCGCCACCCCAAAACCGGCTAATACCAGGAAAAATACTGATACAAGCATAGGACCCCACCCTGAGTATGTCGAAACAATAGTGATAAAAACTGCCATCAACAAAATACCCAGCAGTGAAGTTAAAGTTGGGTGCGAATTCATCGAAGAAGACAAGTGCAGCGGGCCTCCTCGCAAATCGATAGTGCCCGCACGCCACACAACTAAAGCTGACATAAAAATTGCTGCCACTGCCGACACCATCCACGACACCACCAAATCACGGTTACGGAAATTTGGAAGTGGCGTCCGCGGGGACAAATCTGCCTTAGCCATTTGTAGCAAATCTTCGTCTGATTAGTCCAAAATACGTAACTTTGCAAACACCGCCGCTGTCACAGAACCTGCCAAAATAGAATCCAAAGCAGGCAAATATCCCGCCCACCAAGTTGCCGACAGTGTCGCAAATAACTGCCCATCTGGCGGCAGCACCGGAGTCAGATCCGTAAGCGCAAAAGCCGTCACCGAACTGAGATACAACCCCACCACCCGCCGTCGGTGCGCAGCCAAGGTGCATAGCACCAAGCAAATAAACCCGCAATAGCCAGCACTGTGGCGCTGAGTAAACCAAAAGGTTTACCTAAAGACACGGACACCATTTGCATGCCCGTACCCAATGCCAAAAAAGTACTCCAAACGGACCCAGGAACGCACCAAAACGCCAATCGCGATATCGCGAACGCTGGGCGGAAACAAGTGGCATAATAACTATTTTAGTGAGAAAAAGGCGGATTATTAGTAGCCGTAAATAAGTGAGATTGAGCAGATAAAAATGAAAAAAATTACGGAAGCAGTGCGTTTTTGGACATCTGTAACTGACTTGCACGATCTCGAAAAAGCGGTGGGTAAGTACCGATTTCACGAAGCCTTTCGCCATAAAAACGCGGTCGCGCGCACTGAAGCTGCCGTTCGCATTGGGGTTGATCTGGCTCGGCTCGAGGGCGCCCGCGTACCTGCCGTCCAACTGCGTGCGATTGTTGCTGGGGGAACAGAGAAAGCGGGAGACGCAGACGGTAGCGGCGGTTGGGAAAATGCGGGGAATATGGGTAATGCGGAAGGCAAGGCGAAAGGCGCGATAACTCAGGGAAAAGTAGGTGCAGCGGAAACGTGGAGCGGCGCGTGCAGAGCGGCAGAAGGCGTAGCAAAAGGCGCGGCGGCAGCCGCTGCGGTGTCACCTGGAACGGTGGGCGAACCGGTGGATGCGGGGATCGCCCTCGGGATGGGAATAGTGAATGCCAACCTGTACGTGAACCAAAAAATGGGACCGCTGAATGGGCGCACACCGGCCCCTAAGGTCCCACTAGCGCAGGTGATTACCGGGATAGACCGCGAAATAAAGCGGTTTTACCGAGGTGGCGGAACTGTGGGGATAACGCGGGACCAGGCGGCATTGGTGCGAGTGGGGTTGTTAGTGGAAGAACCGCAGGGGACGGCGTGGGTGAAAGCGGGGTTTATTTTCGCGGAACTACAGCAGGCATTTTCGACGGCGTTAGCAGGAACTTTTACGCGCTATTACTTGACAAACTGCGGGGCAGAACCGACCGGGACCTGGCAGCTTTATGCAGGAATGACGGCGGATTTGTATGGCTTTCGCGGCGCCCTCAAGAAGTATCGTCAGGGCACCTTAGCGGGGGTGACGCATTATTTGCAGTGGTGGGTTTCAGAGTTGACGCGAGGGACGCGTGCCAGTAACGATATGGCGACTGAAATTTTAGCGGGGCGGATCGGAAAATAAATTAGTTTTGGTTTCCACTGGATTTTTTCCACAGGGCCTGGTTTTTTCGAGGACGACCGTCCCGGAATAATGCCACAATTTTGGGCATGAACCAGGTAGTAATATGCGCAAATGACGCAAAATTAGGGAGTTTAGCCCAAAAATATGTGCGCTTACTTGGTGAAGAAGCCCAGGTGGTACGCCATGGGCACTGCGATACCAGTCCGATAGTAATAAAGGTAGTTGGGGGCGAAGGCAGCGCTGAGGCTGGTGAGTGCGGGTTGCGTGGGGGTACCAACCAGGTAATAACAGTGGGCGGTCCCGGATTGCGATTACCGCAAGAAGCCGCAGAATTTCTGCGGTGTGTGGACGCCGCCTTACACGTGCGCAACGGAAAAATAGTTGCGGTAGTGGGCAGCCGGGGTGGGGTGGGGACCAGCAGTGTCGCCCTCATGGTGGCGCGAAAACTAGGAGCGGTAGTAGTTGACGGTAACGACCCGCCGGCACTTTCTGCGCGTTTGGGGGTGGGCATTCCCGAGGACGGTGGCGAAGGCGAAACCGGGCAGGGCGTCCTCGCCAGTCACGCAATACATTCAGGGCGAAGCACGGTGTCAAAGGCGGGACGCGGCAATAAAATTGGGTCCGCTGACCGCATTTTATGCGCGGTTTTAGCAAAAGAAAGTGCGGTCCGACACGTGCAGGCTGTGGCGAAACGCGTCGACTACGTGGTGGTTGATGCGGGCATTGTCGGTGGCGTGGTGGCTGGGCAAATAGCAGAAGTAGCGGATTACAAAATAATAGTAGGAGGGCGCAAACCCGGTTTTTGGTGGCACCCGCAGGTGGGAATGCCGCGCCAACGCGCAACTCTGCGAACCCTATATTTAGTGCATAAAATGCAGCGGTTGCGGAGGGAAAAATGAGGGCCAGGCACTTGGTAGCGCAAGGAAAAACTCCCGCGCAAGCCTTGGCACAAACGCTGCCTGACGGTGCTTCCGCAGATTTTGCCACCATCCGCTACCAGCAACTAGCAGCGGAACTGGGCGGACTGCCCCTGGAAATCGACCGCCTGCTGCAAGACCCAAAAGTAAGCGACGTCCTCGTAAATAAACCGGGCGAAATATGGGTGGACCGGGGGAAAGGGCTCGAAAGAAGGCCCGCGCAACTGCCGGATTTGCGCGAAATGGCAATGAAAATTGCCAGTGCCTGCGGGCGGCGCCTGGATGACGCCAACCCCATTATGGACGGCAAATTGCCGGGTGGGGCGCGCGTAAATATTGTACTGCCGCCCCTAGTCGCCTATCCGACGGTGTCTTTGCGGGCGTTTTCCGAGGACGCCTTTTCTTACGCGGACCTGTGTGGGGGCATGGTGTCTTTGCGTATCGCGCCGCTGTTGCGCCGCCTGTTTTTGGGCGGAGTGTCAGGGCTGATTAGTGGCGCAACTGGCACCGGAAAAACTACTTTACTGGGGGCTCTTCTGGGCGAAATCCCACCGAACCAACGCATAATATGCGTGGAGGAAGTCAGTGAGTTGCGTCCTCGCCACCCCCACGTTGTGAGTCTGAGCGAAAGAAAACCGAACTTGGAAGGCGCTGGTGCCGTAACCTTGGCGGAATTGGTACGCGCCGCATTGCGCATGAGACCGGATCGGCTGGTGGTGGGGGAATGCCGGGGCCGCGAAGTGCGCGACATGTTGGCGGCAATGAACACTGGGCACGCCGGAGCGTGGGCGACTATTCACGCGAATAGTGCGCAAGACGTGCCAGCTCGACTGGCCGCGTTGGGGGCGAGCGCGCATATGAGCCAGCAGGAAACTTTTCTGCAAGCCGGCTCTGCCATACAGCTGTTGTTGCATTTGCGTCGCGAGCGGGGGCGGCGCTGGGTAGAGGAAATAGCGCTGCTCAGTGCCGATTTCCAGGTACTACCGGCGGCACGCATCAGTGCCGACGGGCGGGTGCGGTGCATGGCGGCGTGGTCAGAATTTATGGCGTTGGCACGGGAACAAGTCGGTAACTTCGAGGTCCCGGATGCGGATGTTGGCGATTTGGTCGACAATTCGCTTGGTGATTTGGCGGGTAATTGTGCCGCAGAGTGGTCGGGTATTACAGCGGGATTTCCCGAGGGCGAAGCGCCAGTTGCGCCTCCAGCCCCGTGGTAAGCCTTGGCGATTGGGCATGATTTCGGTTGCAGGAAAGCAGTTTCAGGCAGGAAGAAAGAAGCAAAATGCGCGGGAAACAGGACGCTACGCGAAGGTCGAAAAACGGGCTAAACTGCATAAAATGTAAACTGCGAGGTTTGTTCAAAAAAGCTCCTGAAGTCGACGAAATTGCCGCCTTGATGCGCGCCAGCGCATTACTAAAAGCAGGACTGGCACCGGAAAATTCGGCGCACATCGGACCACTTTTGCAGCGAACGCTTTCCATTTGCGCACAGACCGGTGCCGCTCCCGCACCCGTAATAGACCACCTGATTGGTGGTATCGAGGACGCTAAAAGGGCAGAATCTGAACGGAAAATAGCTTTAGCTGGTCCGGGTGCTAGCGCTCGACTGCTCGGCGTCCTCCCTGCGGCAGCGTTAGGGTTGGGAATAATGCTAGGAGCCAATCCCTTCGGGTTTTTCTTCGGTTCTGCGGCAGGATTCGCGGTGTTCATGCTGGGTATTGGGTTTGAGGTGGCGGGGATGTGGTGGATGCGACGCCTGTTGCAAGGCGCGGCTACCGGTGAAGAAATGGATGTGCCCTTCGCCCTCGACCTGGTGGCGGCGTGCGTCAATTCCGGGTCCGCAATGCCGCGAGCAATTGCCGTGGTAGGCGCCCATTTTGACGAAAATTTGGCGGTCGCCGGAAAATTTTTGGAAATTGGCGGGCTGCCGGTCGAAGCGAAAAAACTGTGTGGAAAGAAGTGGGAGTCGCTGTGGGAAATCGTGGAATTGGCATGGGATAAGGGGTTTAGTCCGGTGGAAATGCTGCGCCAAGGAGCCCGTGCGCAACGGGCTGGCGCCGCCGCTGCCGCCCGCGAAAAAGCCGCCGAACTGGGCGTAAAACTGGTGGTACCGTTGGGGACGACATTGTTACCGGCGTTTGTCTTGCTGGGAATAGTGCCGATTGTTTTATCCCAAGCCAGTGCCATCATGGGCGTCTAGGTTTCCCCAACATAGTTTCCACAACCTCCAAGTCGTGCCCTTGTTCGTCCCAGTGAAGCTTGGAACTCTAGAAGTACGTCTACAGAAAGGAAAAACCATGGACGTACTGGAAAAAATCGCCCTGCGTGCGCATATCGCCTGGCAGAACTTTGCGACATACCCAGAAAATACCGAGGACGGCATGACTACTGCGGAATACGCCATCGGCACAGTGGCAGCCGCTGGCTTCGCTGGACTGTTGGTGGCAATCCTTAAATCTGGGGCAGTAAAAACGCTGCTGTTGGGCATAATCAAGTCGGCGTTATCAGTGTGAAACGCGAAGACGGAATGGTCACAGCCGAATTGGCGGTAACGCTGCCGGCTGTGACCACACTATTAGTGTTCATCTTGGCAGTGGCCAGTTTCGGCAGCGCCCAGGTGCAAACGTGTTCTTTGGCGAGGGCGGGAGCGCGCGCAGCCGCCCTCGGGCAAGCCCCGCCTGCGTCAGTACAAATAAAGGTGGACGGGCAGCAAGTAGTCGCCCTCGCCACGAAAACACCGCAAGGAATGCAATATTTGGGGGTGGAAGCCAAATGCGAAGCTGTGGCCGTGCGCGAACCAGATGGCGCAGACCCGTAGAGGACGGTTCTGGAACAGTATTAGCACTATCTTTAGTGGCTGCTATTGTGGTGGGAATACTGTTTACCGCCGCCCTGTCCAATGTGGCATTTGCCCATGCCAAGGCGCAAAACGCTGCGGATTTCGCGGCTCTGGCTGCCGCCAGTTGGGAACAATTAGAGGGCGATGGGTGTAAAACTGCGGGCGGCATAGCAAAGCGGAATGGGGCGGATTTAACCTCGTGTCGAATACGCGACGAGGACGCACTCGTAACAGTGTCGGTGCGCCCGCGTGTACTGGGATTATTATGGCAGGTCAGTGCGCACAGTCGGGCGGGACCCGTTTCCCCATAGGGGTGGGTGCCGATTGGCAAGGATTGCGATGGGTCCGGTTTATGCAGATTGTGTAGATTGCGCAGGTTACGCGAGTAAGCTTGGCAAAATTTGCGCTATCCGCGGAACATTGACGGCATCTTGCGTGCTGTAAACGCTATAAACGCTATAAAC
>JAUMZK010000006.1:0-21936 GCA_030528145.1 Actinomycetaceae bacterium | reverse complement strand
AATTTTGCGCGGACTTCAGAGTTCGTCCAGACTGCATACGCCGCATACGCCGCGAATGCTGCGCACGTCTTGCGTCCTCGCCAAACTTAAACCGCATCCTCGTCCCAGGCAGTGGCGAAAGCTTTGTTCAGATACGCCAGTATGTGGGAAGCGCCCTCTTTATCTAAAGGTTCGTTACCGTTTCCACATTTGGGGGACACAATGCACAGGGGACAACCATGCTTGCAGCCGCACTGTTTTACGCGTTCCCAGGTGGCCCCGAGCCACTTCGGGGCACCCTCGAACCCCGCATCGGAAAACCCGCTGCCGCCCGCCAAGGCATCAAACACGAATACCGTGGGCGCTCCCGTGACCTCGTGAGCAACCGTTGACAGACCGCCCAAATCCCAGCGGTCGCACCCCGCTAACAGCGGCAACATGCCAATGGATGCGTGTTCTGCCGCATGCAAAGCCCCCGCCAACTGGGTAATTGGCATTTCTGGGGGTTGACGCAACTCCCACCAAACTGCCCTTGTAACAAACACGCGTTCAGGCAAATGTACCGGGTGGTTACTGACGAACGCTAACCCGGGCAGGCGCAGCAGGTCATAACTGATAACTTTCGTGGCGACCTCGACATCGCCCACCGCCAACCTGGCAAACCCCAGGTCAACCCCGTTATCAGTGTGCAAAATGCGGATCCGTTTGTCCTCCCACGGGCGGGTTCGGAACTGGCGCGGACCGGGTTTTACGAGGGCGACCTCTTCGTCCCGGTCCACCACCTGAAACACTTTGCCCTGGTGAACATAAATGGCGCCAGGATGTGCGGTAGCATCCGCGCGATTCGCACTCACGTCCCCAATTACCGTCCCGGTCGTCTCATCTACCAACTGGATTTGCGTGCCCGCACCCCGCAAATCCACCATGTCCCAAGGGCGCTGCGGACGCGCCACGTTCCACACCAGTTTTTTGCCGCGTTCGTGCAAAAACCCGGTCTGAACCAGAGCGGAAGTGACATCCTTGGAAACACCCCACGTTTGCAATTCAGCAACAGTTACTGGCGCCTCACTGGCAGCACAGAGCACCTGCGCGCCCGCCACAAATCGGTTCCGAGTAGGTAAAACTATCGGGTCTGTGGTCGCAAAAAGCTGCTGTGGGTGTTGCAAATAGTATTCGTCCAAAGGCGTCGATGCCCCCACAAAAATTCCCAGCCCGTCGCGTCCCGCCCGTCCACACCTGCCCAGCTGCTGCCAAAAAGAAGCAACCGTGCCCGGCCATGCAGCAGTAATAACAGTGTCCAAAGTTGACACATCAATACCCAACTCCAGAGCAGAAGTAGAAGCCAATGCCACCAAAGAACCACTGCGCAAGGCGTCCTCTAAATGCCGCCTTTCCTCCGGTAAATACCCACCCCGATACGCCGCCACCGCGTCCATCTGCTGTGGCGCGCGCGTCGACAAGTAGTCGCGAGCAACCCCAGATACAGCCTCAGCCCCGCCGCGTGAACGCACAAAAGTCAGCACGCTGGCACCGGCACGCACCAATTCTGCCGTCAACTCGCCCGCCTCCAAGGTGACCGAGCGGCGCGGCAACTCCTCTAGCACCGTCGCCGTAAACTCATCGTCCTCGAAATCGTCCAACAGGGGGTCTACCAGGGCGTCCTCGGCATCAGACTGCACGTGCGGGGGACGCATCAGCGCCATGGTGCGCCGTCCCGTGGGGGAGGCGTCCTCGGAAACCACCCGCACCTGCCCGCCCACAATACTGCTGGCAACCGGTGCCGGGTCTGCTACCGTTGCCGACAAAAAAGCCACCCGAGGCACTGCTCCAGCCGCGCGCGCCAACCGCAACAACCGCCGCAAAATCCACGCCACGTGCGCCCCCATGACACCCCGGTAATAGTGCATTTCGTCCACAATTACGGTGTCCAAGGACCGCAAAAACCGTTGCCATTTTCCCGCTTGCGGCAACAATGCGTGGTGCAAAAAGTCTGGGTTTGACGCCACAATGTCAGCGTTATGGCGTGCCCACTGCTTCACTTCCCAATCCGTGTCTCCATCGGCAGTGCTAACGCGCACCCCGAGCGCACCGTCCTCGGACAACTTCGCCAAAGCATGCGTTTGATCTGCCGCTAAGGCTTTCGTGGGCGCCAAATAAAGCGCCGTAGGACGCCGAAAAACCTTCGAAATGCGACCTGCAGGCGCGTACTGCTGGGCATCTGCCAACGCGCTCAGATACGGCAGCCACGCCGCCAGCGACTTTCCAGAACCAGTTCCAGTGCAAATCACCACAGAATCGCCCGCATGCAGATACTGGGCGGCACTGACCTGGTGGGACCACAGTTTCTTTGTTCCCGATATTTCGAGGGCGCAGCGCACTTTTTCGTGTACCCACTCTGGCCACGGCGCAAAGCCAGCTGACCTTGCTGGCTGCGTGAACGAAGCAACTATTTCTTCCCCCCGCAGCCGTTTCAGCGCGTCCGCAGCCGCGCCCGCGCCGCCTTGCAAATCCGGGGGCAGGTCGGACGCCGGGGTGTGCCAGTGCAAATCCTCCTTCACCGCTCCAGCATACAAGCGCGGTAGCCTAGTTATGTGCCGCAAAGTGTTAGTCGCCAATCGGAAATGAGCAGTCTGAAATTTCGCCGCGCCTTCAGCGCACTGCTGTTGGTCGTTTTCTTCGTAATAGTGTGGACGTTTTTGCTAAAGACCAGAATAGGGCAAACCGTAGACATGGTGGCCATGATGAAGACCAGCAATTGGGCAACCCAGTTTCGTGGGATGGACCGAAAAATTTTAGATAGCGTGTCTGTTCCGTCCATTATTGTCCTCATGGCAGTAGCCGCAATAGTTGCTATTGTGCGAAAAAGGTGGGCGCTAGCGGTGCGGGCACTGGTGACGGTGGCGGGCGCCCTCGTCAGTGTGCAAGTCCTGAAAGCCTGGGTGCTTTCGCGCCCCAATTTTCACATTGGCAATTCCTTGGCTAATTCGATGCCTTCGGGACATACGGCGGCAGGCATGGCAGCTGCGGTCGCCCTTGTGATGGTTGTTCCCCACCAATGGCGTTCGGCAGCAGCTTGGGTGGGAGCCATTTTTGCTGCCAGCATGGGTATTGCCACCGTCGTCAATCAGTGGCATCGTCCCGGTGATGTGTTGGCGGCCATTGCGGTGGTGGGGGCGTGGGCGCTGCTACTTAGTCCCACCGAGGTCGGGCGGGACACGTCCGGTGCGGGGCAGCGTGGCGCCTGGGTACTGGGGTGGGCAGCTAGCGGTGCGGGTGTGGCGCTTACGGGAGTTTCGACACTGATTGTTTTCGTGGCACCAGCGTTCCGCAACGCTCATTCCGGGCAAGAAGCTGTCACGTATTTCACTACGAAAGTGACGCTGGTGCCGGGAGGACTAGCTGTCGGGTTTTGTGCGTTGATTGTGGGACTCAGCTTTCTGGTAGTACACGAATTGGACTGTTTAGCGCGCCGATAAACGTGATTTTTACCCCCGAAAAGCGCCGGGACTAAAGCCCCAGAAATCCCCTTTCGATCGCAATATGTAGTGCGTGATTATTTTTTACACACAATATGTAGTGTGTCGTTGCTTGCCAGGATTTTTTTGAAGAGTAAGGTTGTAGGCGTTGGTCAAAAATTATCGCTGGGAGGAAAATTTCAATGCCGAAAGTTCACAATGTGGATGCAATTTCAACGGTTCAGGAATATCTAGACCGCGCTGACTGGCGGGTGAACGCGAACGCGAATCAGGATTATTCGGTGGGCGGCATGATCCTAAATGCTGCTGGAAAAATTGTGGCTAACTACTGGTTAGAGGCCGTGTACTCGCCAGCAGAGGGCGCTTTTCACCGCGAGGGCGACTACCACATTCACGACTTGGACATGCTGGCCGGATACTGTGCGGGGTGGTCGCTGAAGGACCTGATTCAGCAGGGTTTCAACGGGGTTTCCGGGGCTATTGCCTCCAATCCGCCCCGGCATTTCTCTAGTGCCTGTGGGCAAATTGTGAACTTTTTGGGAACCTTGCAAAACGAGTGGGCGGGCGCGCAAGCCTTTTCCAGTTTTGACACGTACATGGCACCGTTCGTGCGCCTGGACAACATGAGCTACGACGAAATCTACCAAAACATGCAAGAGCTCATTTTCAACCTGAACGTTCCCAGCCGGTGGGGCAGCCAGTGCCCGTTCACTAACTTGACGTTCGACTGGACTTGCCCAGACGACCTCAAGGATGAAAAACCCCTGATCGGTGACGAGGTCTGCGATTTTACTTACGGCGATTTGACCACCGAGATGGCGCTCATTAACAAGGCTTTCATTGAGGTTATGTCCGAGGGCGACGCGGACGGTCGGGTATTTACCTTCCCTATTCCTACCTACAATATTACGAAAGATTTCGACTGGGACAGCGACAACGCAAAAGCACTGTTTAAAATGACTGCGAAATACGGTTTGCCGTACTTCCAGAACTTCATCAATTCGGAACTGGATCCGGGTATGATCCGTTCAATGTGCTGTCGTTTGCAGCTGGACCTGCGAGAACTGCTTAAGCGTGGCAACGGTTTGTTTGGTTCGGCGGAGCAAACCGGTTCGGTGGGTGTGGTTACCGTGAACATGGCACGGCTGGGTTACTTGTTCAAAGGTGACGAGGACGCCTTGGTTGCGCGACTCGATGAACTAATGGAAACGGCGTCCTCGACCCTGGAAAAGAAACGCAAGCTAGTGCAAAAACTCATGGACGATGGTTTGTTCCCCTACACCAAGCGGTACTTGGGCACGTTGGACAACCACTTCAGCACTATTGGTGTAAATGGTATGAACGAAATGGTGCGGAATTTCAGTGGGGACCGCTACGACATTACGGCGCCTGAAGGGCACGCCATGTGCGTACGCATTTTGGACCACGTTCGCGACAAAATGGTGGAATTCCAGGAACGTACCGGGCACTTGTATAACCTGGAAGCGACTCCGGCAGAGGGTACTACTTACCGTTTCGCCCGCGAGGATCGCAAACGTTTCCCCGATATTATTCAGGCCGGAACTGCGCACCAGCCGTATTATACTAATTCGTCACAGTTGCCGGTGGGGTACACGGATGACCCGTTTGCCGCCCTCGAAGAACAAGAGGAATTACAGACCAAATACACGGGTGGCACGGTGTTGCACCTGTACATGAATGAAGCTGTGTCTTCGGGGCAAGCATGCAAGGAATTGGTGCGCCGGGCGCTCACGGCATTCCGTAGCCCCTACATCACTATTACCCCAACTTTCAGTATTTGCCCAGTTCACGGTTACCTTAAAGGGGAACAACCAGAATGCCAGAAGTGCGCGGCTGCTGGCGAAGTGACAATGTGTGAGGTGTGGACGCGCGTTATGGGCTACTTCCGCCCCGTCCAGTCCTTCAACACCGGCAAGAAAGGCGAATTCGCCGAACGCAAGATGTTTACCGAAAAGGCGGCGGCAAGTCACGGCGTGGCAACTAGTTTGCTGAGCAGTACTACCGCGTAACTTTGACGGCGCGCACTGGTGTGGTGGCGGGTGAGCGCATCCCGCCACCACTTTTAGCCCACACCAGTTGCGTTGGCGCAGATCAGCAGCCAAATAGGTAGGTAGTATCTGCCGGGGGTAGCATTTCCCGAGGACGTCGCTGCCGTTGTTTTTCTGATCCCGGCAGTGGTGACTCTGGTGGGTTTGTTCGCGGTTCGCACGTGTTGGAGGTTAGTTAGGGGGCGCGCAATGAAGGAATTTTCGGTGCAGGATTTGCAAATAGCAGGCGTGGCCCCATTTTCCAGCGTGGACTGGCCGGGGCGGTTGGTGGCCAGCATTTTCTGTCAAGGTTGCCCGTGGGCGTGCCCGTACTGCCACAACCACGCGATTATTGACCCGCGCATACCGGGCGTGGTGGCGTGGGAAAGTATTGAAAACTTGCTGAACCGTCGACGCGGACTGCTGGATGGCGTAGTTTTCAGTGGGGGTGAAGCCGCCATGCAAGCGGCATTAGTTCCCGCGGTTGCCAGGGTGCGCCAATTGGGCTTTGACGTAGGCTTACACAGTGCGGGGTGTTACCCGCGTCGTCTGGGCGAATTGTTGCAAAGCGGGCAAATATCCTGGTTGGGACTGGACATTAAAGCTTTCGGAGATGCCGATTATTTGGTGGTGTCCGGGCGGGCTAATGCGCAGGCGAAGGCGTGGGAATCACTGCGAATCGCGGTGGGCGCCCTCGAAAATGGCTGTTTGGCAGATTTGGAAGTGCGCACCACCGTGTATCCGGCAGGTCCGCGCGACGTAGTAGAAGTGGCGCAGCGGGTGCGGCAATTGGGGGGACGCAAATTTGCGCTGCAAATTGCGAGGGCGAAGGGAGCACCTGTTAATTTCGATGCCACCGGAGGCAGCCTGGCCACCATGAAAAATGCTAATTCGGTTTTGGCTGCCCAAGACGAATACGCGCATTGGTGGCAGAGCGCGGCTGCGCAGATAGCGCAAATGGGTTGGGAACAGTTCACTCTGCGCGACTAAAACAGCAGGTAGCGACCGATATGGTTGCTATGCTTGGTGGCTTTATCAAGCAAGTGCCAAATTATGCGTCACTATCGTTGCAATCCACTGCTTCGGACCTGTCGCGCAAAAATCCCCACCAATAAAAGTCCCTCACGGTAGGGATCAGTTGGTCGGTCAACGCGGTGCGATCTTGACCTAATAATTGGGCCAGTGCGTCGATAATGGTGCCTATGCTCATGGTGCCATCGCACGCGCCCAGCAGTCCGGTCAGTGCGGTGTCCACCTGTTCTTGCCGACCAGTACCCCCGCCTTGGTGGTACATGATGACGTTAGGGTGTTCCGCGCCCGGCCTGTAGTAGCGTTCTTCAGTGACGTCTCTGGGGACCACAAACTGCGATTTTTCCAAGCTGTCTTGCCGCAATCCTCCGGCGCTGGCACGGCGGAAAACCGCCCAAAGGTGTTCCGCATACTCGCTGGTAGGGGCACGCCCGGCGGCGTCCTCGAAACGACGAACAACCTGCCCGGAGTTTTTCCGCAGCAAAACGTACCCTAGCGCAATGCCGCTGACTGACCGCTCCGCAAAATCCTGCACCCATGCCGTAAAACGCTGCTGATACTGCGGGTTATCCGGGGTGAGCCCCTCGTCGCGCAGCCACATTTGCACGTACTGCCAAGGTTCCAACAGTTCACGCCGTCCCACCCACGCGTCCAGGGGAAGACCTTGCAACCACTGCTGCCACGGCTGCTGCCAGTCACCGCGAACTTCCCAATTTAGAATGAGGGCGGCGCACCCGTCCTCGGCTAAAACTGCGGGAATGCCCCGCACCAGTTCGCCAATCAGGCTATCCCCAGGCCTGCCCCCACTCCGGTAAGTCAACGACCCTGCCGGTTCGATTACGAACGGCGGATTCGACACCACCAGATCAAAAGTGCGCCCTGCCTCCGGCGCCAACATGTCCCCTTGTAGCCATTGAAATTTATTGCATGCGGGTGTGACATCACCCTTGGTGGCACGCTTTCCCGTAAGCGCCAAAACGGTAGCATTGCGGCGATTCTTGGCAGACTGCGCTGCCGTCTGGGGAAGTGCGGCAGTGGCGGGCGTGCCCACCCTACCCGTTACCACCAGGTCAGTGTTTAGGGCGGCATTTATCCGCGCAATATCCAGGGCACGTCCCAAGATATCCGTTCCTACGACGTGCCGCGCGTGCATGCCCGCCGCCAGGGCCTGCACGCCACCGCCACAACCCAGGTCGAGGACGCTGCTAACGTCATTTCTGGGTGCCCACGCTAACAGTGAATTAGTTGCCCCACCCACGCCCAAAACAGAGTCGGACCTGGGCGTTCTGCCGGGAAACACCTTCGGATCTGCCGCGACCAAGAAATGCCGAATTTGCCCCTTAATCTCCATTTGCAGGCTGGACAGTTGCAACTTAGGGGAAACGGTAGCGGCGTCCTCGTCCACCAAAACTGATCCGAGGACGATGGGCAAGTGCCGCTGTACCAGCGCTTTCGGTACTGCCCGCATAGCCGTAAACAGTGCGACACTTACCCGCAACGGTGTCCACGTGTCTGTGTTTGGCAAAAGAGTTGCCGCATCTAGCCATTAATCCACTAAATTTTCCAGCGGCAACGCGACGCCTGCATTCCAGGCTGTCCACGCGGCACCCACTTCGGCTGCTAGCCCGTCCCAGTCGTACCCAATTTCCCGCAATATTGCAGAGATTTGTGCCAGGTGTCGCGCTGCTGCAATACTGTTCGCAACGTCCGCACGCCCACCGTTCCCGTTACTTTCGCCGACACCGGGCGCACCGTCCTCGCAATAATCCCGAAAAGTCGTCAAAGATTACTGGTCCCCCGAGTCGCCAGTATTCTAAACTTTCCGAGCGATAGTAAAAGAAGTGCCTTTTTTCAGGTCCCAACAGGTGACGCCGTCCTTGCGCGAAGTGCAGGCAAAGTTGCCGTTAGCTGCGCTCTGGTCGTAATCAAGTACGTTGGCGGGCATGGGCACGCCCCCGGACCCGCAGCTCAGGGTGGCTTGTTCGCCCGAAATGGTGGCGAAAACGGCTTCACCGTCGCGACAGTGCGCGGTGCCCGCTAGGTCGTGTTCGCGAATTACGCACTTTACGCCGTCTTTCAGGTTGCACATTATGTTTCCCGAGGGCGATGCGAATTCGGCTGCCTGGTGGTAACCGGGTTTCACGGGGAAGTTAGCTTTAAGTGGGTCGGTGGAGTCTTTGGAGTCTTCGTCTTTCTTTGGTTCTGGCTCTTCTGTTTGACCCGGTTCCGGTTGGGTTACCGTAGTATCTTTGCGGGGTTCTGCGGTTTTTTTGCCGTCTTGCCTCAGTAACAGGTAACCGGCGGCCACCACCCCGGCAACTGCCATGACTAATAGCACTACTAGCAGCCAAGTGAGTGGCGAACGCTTATTTTTGTCGGTTTCTGCCGCGCCACCCGCACCCATTCCCATTCCTCGAGTTGCCCCGAGGTTCGCGTAATATGGTTGCGCGGGCACAGCAGCTGACCCGGCATGGTCATCTTGCGGCAAAAATGCCGGTGCGCTGACCAAATATCGAGCTTCTTCCGCTGAAAATTGCACGGTTTCGTCCGCTGCCACTGCGTCGGGGAAGACTCTAGTGGGCGAATCTGTCTGCGCATTCGCTTGGGTATTTTGGGGCGTAAAATGCTCAGATTTGGTGGGCACTACCTGGGTGGGTTGCTCGAAAACTTCGGCAGCCCCGGAATCTTGCGCGGCTGGTATTACGGTGGTGCCCGCCGCCTGGTCTACGTGTGTCCGTTTTTGTAAAGCAGCATTTATTTCGGGGTCCCCTAAATCCCTTAACCATTGCAGCAGCGCGTCGTAGGTTGCCGGATTTGTTGCGATCGTTGGGCGCAGCTCGGGAAAATTGCCAGCCAGTTCCTGCAGCCGCACCAAGTCCACATTCGGGTCTGCCGCATCTAGACGGTCTTGCTCTGACGGGTACATGTAAACCTCCTGCAATTATTTTAGAGATTTTCCGCTGACCATGGTAACAATTGGTCGCACTGATATGGTTTCGACCATTGCTTCTGCGCTGGCATCAACCGCCAGGCGTACGGCTGCGGCAACGCTTTCGGGTTGCAAGTGGTCGGAGGCAACGTAGGCGCGTCCCGCGTTCGCTTGCAATTGGACTTGCATGTCGGTGGCAACCCTGCCGGAGTGGATGGAAGTAACCCGGATTCGTCCTCGTTCTTCTTCACGCAAGGAATCCGCCAGGGCGCGCAACGCGAATTTCGAGGACGAATACACGCTGGTTCCGGCGCTCGCTTTAAGCCCTGACCCAGAGTTAATCATGATTACTTGTCCGCCCGCATTCCGCAGCGCGGGCAACAGTAGGCGGGTTAGTTGCGCAACCGCAATAACGTTCACGCCCATAACTTGTTGCCATTCAGCGAGGGAAGTTTCCGCAACGGGTTTTGACGAACCCAGCAGTCCCGCCGAATGCACGAGTACGTCCAGACGGTCTATTTCGAGGGCGCTTACTGCGTTTTCTATAGTTACCGGGTCCGCAAGGTCGGCAATGAACCCGGTGGCGTCCTCGTAAAGCGCAGTAACCGTGGCCACGGATTCTGCGGTACGCCCCCCAATAATAAGTCGGTGTGTGGGGGCGAGTTCCCGTGCGATAGCGGCACCTATGCCGCGACTTCCGCCAGTTATGAGGGCGATTGGGTGATTTTTGACCATGACTTAACAATATCTAAGTTGCTACTATCTCTGGGATTGCGTCAAAAATCGCGCTAAAAGGCGGCTATTTTTCCTGGTGTAGAGCTGTCTGTTAAGAAAGCAACACCAGCTATTTTGCTGCCATATTTGGCGCGAAAGTGACTGAAAAAAGCGCGTACTTGGCACCACGCAAAGTTAGCGGGTGGTACGTAAGCGCGAGCACTACCGCAATGCCGCTTGTGGGGCAACAAAATGCTGACCGGAATGCTGAAATACTTCGGCATGGACGCCGTAAACCTGGGAGATTAAAGCGGATGACAAAACCTTAGCCGGATGACCTTGCGCTACGCATCGTCCTCCTTGTAAAAACAGCAGTTGGTCCGCGTGGCGTGCCGCCATATTAATGTCGTGAATAGCCACTAACGTAATAGTGTTGCGCCCGCGCCCCCGCTTACGCAAATGATCCAGCAAAAACAGTTGATGTGCCAGGTCGAGGGCGCTGGTCGGCTCATCCAACAACAAGACCGCCGGTTCCATTGCCAAAGCCCCAGCAACCGAAACCAGTTGCCGCTGACCGCCCGAAAGCTCTACTAGTAGGCGGTTGCTCAGATGGGTAATTCCCAGCTGTTCCATAACTTCGGCGGCGCGCCAATGCGGGTCAAAGTTGCGTTCAGGGGCGGTGGTGGCAGTAGTGGCAGATGACGAGGACGAAGCGGCAGTAGCGGTGGCAGTTTCTGCTGCGGTGGGTTTGCGCGAACTGGTAGCCCTGACCGCTTTACCTAGTGTGGTTGAGTTGCCTGAGGCAAGAAAAGCTCCTGCCCGCCTGGCCGAAATCAACACGGTTTCGTACGCGGTCAAAACCGCGTGGCGTGGAATATCCTGCGGTACGTAACCCAGGTGCCGACGCAGGGTTTTCCCAGAAAACGAGGTTTCGTCTTCGGAATGCAACGAAATCTGTCCCTGATGAGGCAAAATGCCCGCAATCGCCCTCATTAGTGTGGATTTGCCAGAGGCGTTGGGACCCAACAGACACACTAATTCGCCAGCGGCAAAAGGAGTGGCAGAAAAATTCTCAATAATTTTCCGTTTCCCATAGGAAATCCCAACGTCTTGTAAAACTAAAGAATTACCCACTAAATTAACCGCCTTCTTGTGAGGACCAAACTGACAAAAAATGGCACGCCTACCAGCGCAGTAACAATGCCAATGGGAATTGCCAGACCAGGAATGATAGTTAGGCTTAGGGCGTGCGAAATCGCCAACATACCTGCCCCCGCCCAAATTGCTGCTGGCAGGAAATAACGCTGGTCTTCTCCTACTAACATGCGGGCAATGTGGGGACCCACTAGACCCACAAATCCGATAATTCCCGAAAATGCTACAGCAGTTGCCGCCAATAATGCGCAGCACACTAAGGTAATAATGCGCAGATAGGAAACGCGTACCCCCATTGCTAAAGCGCGTTCTTCCCCCAGTTTCAAAGCGTTTAGTTGCCAGGAATGCCACGCAAAGATGGGCAGTACTACCGCTAGCGTCACTGCCAATACTGCATTTCCTGTCCATGTGGCGCGCGTTAGCGATCCCATTGACCAAAACACTATTTGTTGCAAGGCTTCAGCAGAGGCACGGTATTGGATTAGCGCCAACAAAGCTTGGAACAAAAACACCAACCCAATGCCCAACAAAATCATGGTCTCGGCGCTGGCTCCGCGCCAAATAGCGGCAAAAACTATTATTCCCGTGGCAACCATGGCGCTGACCCAAGCCACCAGTGCCAAGTTGAATTGCGTATTCCCAGTCAGGGTTATTCCGAGGACGATGACCATGGCCCCACCGAAGGCGGCCGCAGCCGATATTCCCAACGTAAACGGTTCCGCCAGTGGGTTTGCCAAAATTGTTTGCATTTGGGCGCCTGCTGCAGAGAGCGCGGCTCCCACTAAAACTGCCATCACCGACATGGGCAAACGCAGACGAAACAATACCGTTTGTTGTTGGGAATCTAATGCTGCCGGGTTTACCAGACCGCGTATCACTTGGGTGACATTCAGGTCGGTGGGACCTACTACGGTGGCAACGGTGAATGCGCTAACAGCAGCTAAAAACAGCAGCGAAATCAGCAGAGCGCGGCGCACCTGGATCTGGCGGTGCGCCGCAACTACCTGAGCTGTTGCCGATAAATTAGGGCTAGTCAAAGTGGGGGCTGCCACGAAAACCTACTTTGGTAGTTCGCTAAAGAAAGTTCCGGTGGCTTTAATTGGCAAATATTCGGCATGAATTTTTTGCCAGTGTGCAGCCGGGTCGATATCTTTGAACTGGTCTGGATGTAACCATTTAGCGAACTGTTCCATAGCTAAAAAGTTTAGAGGCGAATCGTAAAATTGATGCCACACCCCATAAAAATGGTGTTTTTGACCCGCTTGCAATTGGTTAAATCCCTCTGTTTGCAATAATCCTGCTAGGGTTTTGCCGGCCGTTGTGGGGTCTGTTTGGTAACCTAATTCGGCGTGCATAACGGCTTGTTTTTTATTCTTTCCCGCCTCTTTCTTGGGATCCCAAGAACCACCCGTAGCGATTATTATGGGAGGATTTTCAGCGATTACTTTTTCGTTTGTTACATCCCCAGATTCAGATTTCAAAATGCTGTCACCCAGATTATTTCCGCCGGCAGCATTAATGAATTCACCCAGATTAGATTTGGCAACCGTGGCGCAGCAGTCTTTTAGTCCAGCCGCCCGCCACAGGAACGTTTTGGGGTGTTTTTCTGCGGGAATGTCCTTAGTTCGTTCCTGAATGCGGGTGACGGTGTCGGTCCATTCTTTGGTGAATTTGGTGGCGGCGTCGGTTTTGCCCAACAGTTTCCCGAGGACGTCCATCGACTTGGTGGTATTAGTCAGGGGGTGCTGACGAAAGTCTGTGACCACATATTTTATGCCGGCCTGGTCAATTTTTTCCAACATGCCGTTGGTAGAGAGGGTATCGAAATGGTCCGCACTCATAACCAATGCGTCAGGTTTCAGCCCCACCAGGTTTTCGACGCTGACGTCGCCTTTTGCCAAGTTGCCAATGGTGGGCAGTTTAGCTACGGCAGGTACGACCTTTTCCAGGCTTTTTTTGAACGAGGGCGCTGCAGAATCCAGATCGTTCCCTATTGCCACTACGTTCTCGACGGGATTAGCCTTGTTCAGCAGTGCCGTCGCGAAAAGTCCGCGCCCTTCACCCAAAATCACCCGTTGAGGGGGGTGGTCAAAAGTTACTTTCCGGTTTTTTACGTCGGTAATAGTGAGGGCGGCGGCACCGGAAGATGTTTTGCTGCCTGTAGCGGCGTCCTCGTTGTTGGCACCCCCGCAAGCAGTCAAAGTCAGGGCGAGGGCGGCGCTGAGACCAACCAAAAGTGTGCGCATGCGTTTCATGCGTACTCCTTGTTGTAGAAAAAGTTCTTGCGGCGCAGCTGTTTAGGCTAGAAGTCCCGAATCGGCGCGGTGCCGAACACCAAAACAGCTACGCTAACTAAGAACAGTAGCAAGGAGTACCTAAGTTGGGCAAGCCTTAAGTCGCACTTGTGATTTTGTCTGCCTTAAATGTAAAAAATGCAGCGACCGTGTTATGAAACCGCATAATTGCAGGTAAATAAGGGTATGTGAGGAGGGTGCAACGCATGCTAGTAAAGAGCCTGTCAAGGTTATTGTGTACGCGGGGTGGATGGTTAGGGGGTGGGGAATCGTTCTGGGGAGTGCGAATGATTTTGCTGCCGGTGAAGAGTGACGGTGGGGTTGGGGCGGGCGCGGTGCCCGTGAGCCGGACCGGTGGTCCGTCTTAATGCCCGCCGAACCGCCCGCGCTCCGCCCCAAACCCTAGTCTTCACACCTAACCCCAGATTCAGTGCCGAATTATTGACAGCAACTGAGCCATCTACCCACCTACCGCCCTCGGGAAATGGCGGGCACTACTGTCTGTGGGTCCGCCCCACGTGCGTGAGTGCAAACCGTTGCGCATCCGCGCCTATACTGCGCGCAGTATCCCTCCGCTTATTCGGTTGTTTTCGACGCTTTGGCGGTCTTATAAGCCGTTGTAGCGTTCGTGGGTTTCGCGCTCTTAGCTTTCGTTGTTTTCTTCGCCGTCGCGACCTTCTTAGTTTTCTTAGTAGTTTTCTTCGTAGTCTTCTTTTTAGTCGGTCCTTTGGCGCGTTTGTCTGCAAGCAGATCGAAACAGCGTTCCGCACTAATGTCTTCGACCGATTCGATGCGCGGCACAGTCACGTTAGTTTTACCGTCCGTAATATAAGGACCAAAACGCCCGTCCTTGATAGTAACTTTTAGCCCCGTGTGGGGGTCTTCGCCCAGGTCACGCAGGGGTGGTTTGGCAGTACGGCGTTGTTTCGGTTGGGCGTAAAGCGCGAGGGCGTCCTCTAAAGTAATAGTAAATATTTGTTCTTCGTTTTCTAAGGAACGACTGTCGGTGCCCATCTTCAGGTATGCGCCGAAGCGCCCGTTTTGGGCAGTAATTACTTTCCCGGTTTCGGGGTGGGTGCCGACTTCGCGCGGAAGGCGCAATAGTGCGAGGGCGTCCTCTAAAGTAATAGTGGTCAAGGACTGTGACTTTAGCAGCGAAGCCGTCAAGGGCTTTATTTTCTTTGCGCCTTTCAGAGCGGCTTCTTCTTCGCTGAGAACTTCGGTTACGTAAGGACCAAAGCGCCCATTTTTTGCCACAATCATGCGCCCAGTTTCCGGCAAAACTCCCAGTTCCCGACCATCGTCGGCGGCCGCTTTGAACAGTTCCGTGGCCTTTTCTACCGTCAGTTCGTCAGGTGCCACATCTGCAGGTACCGAGGCGCGCGTACCGTCCTCTTTTTCCAAGTATGGACCATACCGCCCGTTGCGCACGGTAATACCGCCACCCAAATCCACAGAATTTATGGCGCGGGCGTCAATATCGCCTAAAGTTTCCACGCTGTGACGCAACCCATCGACCTCGCCACTGCCATCCGTACCCAAATAGAACTGGGACAGCCACTTGGTGCGGTCCTGCGTGCCGGTCGCGATTTTGTCGAGGTCGCCCTCTAACGCCGCCGTAAAATCGTAGTCAATCAGTGTCGGCAAGTTTTCCTCTAAAAGGCGCGTAACCGAGAAAGCTAACCAGGTAGGAATCAGGGCTTGACCGCGGCGTTCAATGTAACCCCGATCGCCAATAACCCCAATAGTGGCGGCGTAAGTAGAAGGTCGCCCGATACCGCGTTCCTCTAGAGCCTTCACCAAGGAGGCCTCCGTGTAACGGGGAGGCGGGCTGGTCTGGTGGTCGCGGTCTGCATAGGAAACTTCAGTAGCGTGTAAGTGGTCGCCCTCAGTCAGTTTCGGCAAACGCACGTCCTTGCCGGCACCGTACCGTTCTTTGTCGCGCCCTTCCTCGTAAACTGCCAGAAAACCACGATCAGTAATGACCGTGCCCGAGGCAGCAAAAACTGTGTCTTTAGTACCCGCCTGGGCGCCCGCCCGCACGGTTGCCGTTTGCCCGCGAGCATCGTTCATTTGCGAAGCAATAGTGCGCCGCCAAATCAGGTCGTACAACCCCAGCTGTGCCCCCGACAATTGTCCCGCCAACTGGTCAGGGGTACGGAAAGTGGCGCCCGCCGGTCGAATAGCTTCGTGCGCTTCCTGCGCGCCTTTCGCCTTTTTCGCATAAACACGCGGTTTTTCCGGGATTTCCGCAGCCCCGAACAGTGCCGTAGCCTGCGCCCTGGCTGCCGTCAATGCCTGGCTGCTCAATGCCGTCGAGTCCGTACGCATGTACGTGATATACCCGTTCTCGTACAAAGACTGGGCAATGCGCATAGTGTCGCGCGACGACATGCGCAGTTTCCGCGACGCCTCCTGTTGCAAAGTAGAAGTAGTGAAAGGGGCAGCCGGTCTGCGCGTGTACGGTTTCGTTTCAATTTTTCGTACCGTGAAGTCTGCCGTCGCTTCCAAGGCTTTACCAATTTTGAGGGCGCCCGTTTCCGTTAACACCGTAACTTGCGCTGCTTTAGCCTTCTTTGTCAGTTTTCCGTCGTCACCTAAATCGCGACCGGTGGCGATACGGTGCCCATCGACCTCGACCAAAGTAGCAGTAAAAGCCGTGTTCCCAGAGTGAGGGACCAAAGTTGCTTGAATGTCCCAGTAGCTGGCGGGGATGAACGCCATGCGTTCGCGTTCGCGGTCCACCAGCAGGCGGGTTGCCACTGACTGTACGCGCCCAGCAGAAGCACCAGCTTTCACTTTGCGCCACAGCAAGGGCGAAACCTCATACCCGTAAAGGCGGTCCAAAATGCGTCGCGTCTCTTGGGCGTCTACTAGGTTAAGGTCCAGTTCGCGCGTATTTTCTAAAGCGTTCGAGATGGCTTCTTTGGTGATTTCGTGGAATACCATGCGGTAGACCGGAACTTTCGGTTTTAGCACTTCCAACAAGTGCCAGGCAATGGCTTCCCCTTCGCGGTCCTCATCAGTTGCCAAATATAATTCGTCGGCTTCTTTCAAGGCGCGTTTTAGTTCCGTCACGGTCTTCTTTTTGTCCGCAGACACCACGTAGTAAGGAGTGAAATCGTCCTCGACATTTACGGCAAATTTACCGTAAGGACCCTTCTTAAGTTCAGCAGGCAACGCCGAGGGTTGAGGGAGGTCGCGTACGTGTCCCACCGAGGCTAGGACTTTGAAACCCGACCCCAGATAGTTGGAAATAGTTTTGGCTTTAGCGGGGGACTCTACGATGACCAGTTTCGATTCGCCGGGCACGTTTTCTCCTTATTTAACGCAGGTTACGGCTCCATTGCACTGTACTACGGTATTGGCACTTTTTGGCAAGGAATTTTGTTTCATTGCGGTCAGTTTCCGATAAAGCGCACGTTTGTGCAGGTCAACGCTGCAAGTGTGGAAAACAGTAATTTTTAACAATTGTGGAAAAGTGTTTCTAATCATGTCCAAAAGTGATGTTTGGTGGGCAGAGTGGGCGCTCTGGGTGGGTAGTCGTGCTTGTAAACTTGGCGTATGAACTCTTCGCTGACCGATAATGAGCCCGTACACGCGGGACTTTTTGTTTCGTTCGAGGGCGGTGACGGTAGTGGTAAATCAACGCAAGTGGCGTTGTTGGCAGCAGTTTTCCAGGCTGCTGGTCGCCAAGTGGTTTGCACCAGGGAACCGGGGGGAACACCCTTGGGGGAAAAACTGCGGGAACTTTTGATGCACGGTGGCAAAGTCGACGAACGCGCAGAAGCCTTGTTGTATGCTGCGGACCGTGCCCAACATGTCTGTGAGGTCGTGCGCCCTGCCCTCAACCAGGACGCAGTGGTTATTTCGGATAGGTATTCTGATTCTTCGGTTGCCTACCAGGGGGTTGGTCGGGGTTTGGACGCCTACCATATTTTCAAAATGTCAATGTGGGCGTCGCGGGCCCTAATCCCCGATATCACGTTCGTGTTGGACGTTGATCCCGAGGTCGCCCGCAAACGCTTGGTCAAACGCGGGGTCGGCGCGGATAGGTTGGAAGCGGCAGGCGACGAATTTCACCAGAAGGTCCGCAAGTATTTTCGCGATTTGACCACGCAAGACAGTCGATGCCAACTGATTGATGCGGCAGGTTCCGTTGAGGAAGTTCACGAACGCATAATGGTGGCCCTGAAAGCACGGGGATATTTATGAGCGTGTGGGACGCCCTCGTAGGTCAAGCTCCTGCAGTTGCCACGTTGCAGGCGGCTGTGCGTGGCGCCCAGCAACTGTTAGCGGTGGGTGTGGGCAGCACTAAGGGGGAGTGCCCGAATTTTTTCGAGGGCGATGGTCTGGCAGCCATGTCTCATGCGTGGCTGATTACTGGTCCGCCAGGGTCGGGTCGGTCTTTGGCAGCTTACGCTTTTGCCGCAGCATTGCAATGTCAGCAAGGCGGGTGCGGGCAGTGTGAGGCGTGTTTGCAGAGTCTGGAAGGGACTCACCCGGATGTGCGTCCTTTGCATACCGACAAGGTGGTCATAACCATCGAAGAAGCCCGGCAAATGATAGGGGTGGCTTACCAGGCGCCCTCGCAGGGCAGGTGGCGCGTCATTATTGTCGAGGACGCCGATCGCATGGCAGAACGCACCGCTAATGTGCTGTTGAAAGCCATTGAGGAACCCCCGCCGCAAACAGTGTGGATTTTGTGTGCGCCCTCGGAAGCGGACATGATTTCAACCATTCGCTCGCGCTGCCGCACCCTGAATTTGCGGGTGCCGCCGGTGCGCGATGTGGCGGAACTGTTGGTACGCCGCGACGGAGTGGACCCCCAGATAGCGATGTCTGTTGCCCGGGCAGCCCAAGCCCACATTGGCAGGGCGCGGGCGCTCGCTTTAGATCCCGATGCTAGGGCGCGTCGGGACCGAAAAGTGGCTACTTTGGCGGGTGTGCGTTCGGTTGCGGACGCCGTTTATGGCGCGCAACAGGTGCTTAAAATTGCCGAGGACGATGCTACCGTCACGTCTGAAGCCGCCAACGAGGACGCTGCCGCGCGAGTGCGAAAAATGCTGGGCTTGAAACCGGAAGAAGCCTTCCCGAAGCATTTTGCTGCCCACCGCAAACAGTTGGAGGAGGAAGCGAAGCGCCGTTCCACTAGGGCGTTGCGCGACCAATTGGACCTGTGTTTGGTGGACTTGCTGGCTTTTTACCGCGACGTTTATGCCCGGCAGATCGGTGCGGACGTAGATTTGATAAATGACACGCTGGTCGGTGAAATTGCCGAACAGGCGGAACTGACCAGTAGGGAACAATCGGTTTCCAGGATGCAAGCGGTACAAACAGCACGTCGACGTATTGGTGCGAACGTGCCACCCCTGCTAGTTTTGGAAGCGTTATGCATG
This sequence comes from Actinomycetaceae bacterium, assembly GCA_030528145.1. GTDB lineage: Bacteria > Actinomycetota > Actinomycetes > Actinomycetales > Actinomycetaceae > Winkia. Next base: position 2,913 of record JAUMZK010000006.1, on the reverse strand, counting down.
GAGCTGCGACCAGGCGCAAAACCCCATCCATGGAAGGAACTAGCGTGAAAAAGTTTTCGTGTATTGCGGCAGCAGCTGCACTATTGTTGGCAGGCTGCGGCAACACCCAGGGTGGAGGCGAGCTACCAGGTGGTAAACAGGTTGCCCCAGATCCGAAACTGCAGCCGTTTTACACGCAAAAAGTAAAGTGGGGAACATGTCCTGACAATGTTACTGACGCCCCGGATATGCAATGTGGCACGGTGAAAGTTCCTCTTAACTACGAAAACCCGAGTGGTGAAACTATTTCACTGCAGGCAGCGCGTCTGAAGCGTACACCGAAAAAGCCGCGCGGCGCCCTCTTTATGAACCCCGGAGGTCCCGGTCAGAGCGCAACGGACATCCTGGTGGGAATCAGTGGGGCCAGCTTCTCCAGTTCTGTTATGAACAACTACATTGTGGTGGCTGTGGATCCGCGCGGAGTGGGTCATTCGAACCCCATAAGGTGCTTGAGCGATAAGCAAAGAGACATCAGCCGCAACGGCTATGTGGGAACAGACCTACTGGCAGACGCCAAAAAAGAAGTTGAAACGTTCATGAACGGGTGTTTGAAAAACAACCCGGAATTGGCGAAAACGATGGACACCCAAACGCACGCCCGCGACCTCGACATTACTAGGGCGGCTGTGGGGGACACCAAATTGAACTATGTGGGTTACTCCTACGGTTCAATGTTGGGTGCGACCTACGCCAGTTTGTTCCCCAAAACTGTGGGGCGGATGGTGTTGGACGGAATAGTCGATCCCAACAGGTCTGCTGACAACATGGCTAAAGGACAAGGTCTCGGGTTTGAAACGGCCACGCGCCACTTCTTGAAAACTGAGCAGTTTGAAAAGGGGCTAAGTAAGAACCCCAATGAAGCCTTGCGGCAACTTCAAGCATTCCTGGAGTCTTTAGACAAGAAGCCGCTGCGCACCAATCAGCCCACGCGACCGCTCACCCGTGCGCTGGCCACGGAAGGTATTGCGGCGCTCTTGTACAACACCGAAACTTATCCGACACTGCGTGACGCCCTCACTCAGGCTCTCGACAAACACGATGGCTCCCAACTGTTGTACTTTGCCGACACCAATTCTGGGCGGGATAGCAGCGGAAAGTACGAAGAAAATTCTGCTGACGCGATCGTCCTCATAAATAACTTGGACTACCAGCCCGAGGGCGACATGGAACTATGGAAGAAGCAAGCCGCCGAAATCAACCGGCTCACGCCCACATACAAGGATTTGTTTACTTACACCGACTACATGTTGGCGGTGTCCCCCCTTAAAGGACCTAAACGTCAACCGGTCAAATTTGGGGCACTACCACACATTGTCATTGTTGGTAACTTGCACGACCCCGCTACTCCCTACGACAATGCGGTGTCGTTGCACAAACAGTTGCCAAACTCCAGCCTTATTACCTTGGATTCGTGGAATCACTGCGGCTACTCCGGCATTTCAACATGCGTCACTAAAAACGTTGAAAAATATCTGGTAGACGGGGTCGTGCCACCCAAAAAAGTCAGCTGCAAAGTCGACTGACAAACAGGCGGTAGCGGGCGTGGCGTTCTGTCGGAACTCCGGAACGTGAGAGGTTCCGTCGACGCGTGGCGTCCTCGGGAAATAGCCTTGGTCTGTTCGTGCTTCTACAAGGGGTGGGGGAATTTGATACCGAGAAGATCCTGACTTTCGGGGGTGAGGGAAAACACTAGTGGTTTGCGTGAAAGCTCCAGGACTAAGCCTTGGGTAGCGAGATCTTTCAATTCCGAGCGCACTGTTTGTTTGGAGCGTTTGAGGAATTCTGCTGTTTCCTGCAATGTCACACCACTCCTGGAACCAAATAGGAGGGCTTGTCCCAGCATGTACAAGATATGAATCTGGTGCTCGGTAAGGTTTTCGGTGGAGTATTTAAGACTATTTATTCGTTTGGTGAGGTGCTTGAGGTCGCGCCATCGGTCTTCTAAACAGTCTTTCAGTTGTTCTTGTGCCGCTAACAATATACCCAGCATGTCGGTAACGAAAAATGTTGCTTCGCCCCCGTTTAAAGGGTCTTCGACCTGGGTGAATGCTTTATAGTAGCGTCTTTTTTGTTTCATTACTTCTGCAGATAAAGAGAGAGCGGTTTGTGCTGACATGATTTGGCTTAGACGCGCAGTCAAGAGGAACCTGCCGAACCGCCCGTTGCCATCGTAGAACGGGTGGATATGTTCGATCATGAAGTGGCCGAGAAGGGCATTCACTAATTGGGGTGTGTTCTGGGGGCTGCTGACTTCGAGCATGACTCCTAGTCGACTCTTGATTTCGTTTTCCCCGCCCACGCCCTGATGAAAGGTTTTGGGCGTGCCGTTAGTGACGAAAACATTTCCAGAACGGAAGAGGTCGCCATCAGGCTGATTTTCTGCAGGAATTTCGTCACCGAGCAGCTGGTCGTAGAGCCTGCGCGTCTCCTTCAAAGTTTGCGGATAGTCGAATCCTGAATTATTGTCGGTGGTCAGCAGCCTGAAGGTATTTGCCATTTCCTGGAAACGTTTCAGTGGTTTGCTGGCATTCCTGGTGGCGCCGCTTTGTAGGGCTTCTGTGATCTCGCGGCGGGTTGATTGGACGTTTTCGATTTCGTTCGTCGATTGAATTTCTTCAATTAGCAGTGTGAAAAAGAAATGGTTCTGAGCCGCCGGGGGGAGTGCTGCCCAGATTCGTTGAATTTCGTTTTCAATCTGCCATATTTGTTCGGTCAGTTCGTAGATTTCCCGGTTAAGCACCACAAACAGGGGGACCCGGCCCTCGGAAAGTGGACACGTCGGGGGCAGTTATGCTGCTTGTTTTATTGTAGCTGATTCCAGGGATTCGAAGATGTCTGGGGCAAGGTATCGACACCAGGAGTGCCGCCTTCTGG
>JAUMZK010000005.1 GCA_030528145.1 Actinomycetaceae bacterium | reverse complement strand
TGGTGGACACGCTGCGCACTTTTGTGGTCGATGGTGGTACAGAGTACGCCGACCGTTTACAGGATCGCGCGGGTATGCGTGCTATGCAGACCCCGCAGGGTTTTGACGCGCTGGCAATAAAACAGGCGTATGCGCAGGTCGGGGACGTGTCGGTGCTGACGGATGACGCTTCTATTGCCGAGGACGCCGGGCACCGTATTACTTTCGTGCCGGGGGATCCGCTGTCGTTTAAAATAACGGTTCCTTTGGATTTATTGTTGGCGCGGGCAGTGTATGCCGGAGAACACGCAGATAACAGTTAGTCTAGAGGTGTGACTGATTATAAGCAGCGGCGCCAGATTGCCGCGTGGGCGGCGTGGGACGCTGGCGGTGCCGGCATTAATGCGGTCGCAACCACTTTCGTTTTTAGCGTGTATTTGACTTCGAAGGCATTTGGGGACACTAACTACACCAGTCAGGTTGTCAGTGCGGGTCTGTCAATTGCGGGCATTATTGTGGCATTGACGGCGCCCATTACGGGGCAGCGCGCGGACCGGCGGGGTAAGGGCACTTACTGGTTGGGCGTGTTTTCTGTAATTGTGGTGGCGTGTCTGGCAGCTATGGTGTTTGTGGCGCCTGCCCCGAATTATTTGTGGTTGGGCGTGTTTTTACTGGCGGCAGGCACCGTATTTTTTGAGTTTGCTTCCGTGAACTATTACGCCATGTTGCCGCGTATTTCTACGAAGGAAAATATTGGACGTGTGTCTGGTATTGGGTGGGCAGCAGGTTATTTTAGTGGCATTTTCCTGTTGCTGTTGTTGAATTTTGGGATTATTTCCAAGGGGCGGTTGGTTCCGGTTCCAGACGGTTGGGAGGTGCGCGTTTCCATGCTAATTGCGGCCGTGTGGTCATTGGCGTTTTTCTTGCCAGTGTTGCGGGCTGTGCCGGGGCGCGTGGTGCCGGGTGCGCACGATTTGCCGCCGGAATCAATTGCTACGTCTTACCGGAAATTATGGGGTACGGTGAAAACCTTGTATTACAAGTCCCCGCATTTGCTGTTTTTCTTGGCGGCTTCGGCGGTGTTTCGCGACGGTTTGGCGGGCGTGTTTACTTTCGGTGGCGTGCTGGCGGCTGCAACTTTTGGTTTTAGTCCCGCCGAAGTGTTGATGTTCGGTGTTGCTGCGAATGTTATTGCAGGTATTTTTACGGCTACTTTGGGTATTCTTGACGACAAGTTGGGTCCGAAAAAGCTGATGATTATTTCCCTGGTCTGCCTGGTAGTTGCCGCATTGGTTGTATTTTTCTTGCATGACAAAGGCAAGTGGGTGTTCTGGGTTTTTGGTCTGTTTTTGTGTATTTGGGTGGGTCCGGCCCAATCCGCGTCGCGGTCGTTTTTGGCGCGTCGCATTCCGGAAGGTAACGAGGGCGAAGTCTTTGGTTTGTACCAGACTACGGGGCGTGCGGTGACTTACTTGGCACCAGGTATGTTTAGTTTGTCTGTACATTTGGGCGCGCGTGTTAGTGGCGGATCTAACGCCACTCATTTCGGAATATTGGGTATTGCTTTTGTGCTTTTGCTGGGGTTGTTGATGTTAATTCCGGTAAAGTCGGACGAAGCCCATTTGGCACACATTAACCACGAGTTTTAATGCGGTTTAGAAATTGCGAAAATAATAAAACATGAAATAAAACGTAATAAAAAATTGAAGGGATCAGGAATTGTCAATGCTTATTCCGCGCGTGGGCGTGGCGACGGATGTGCATGCATTCGCAGACCCGAACAGTGACCGGCAGATGTGGTTGGCGTGTTTGCCGTGGCCCGGAGAACCAGCTTTGGAGGGACACTCGGACGCGGACGTGGTGGCGCACGCGGTGGCAGATGCGTTGCTTGCGGCTGCGGGTTTAGGCGATTTGGGGTCTAATTTTGGGACTGATAGGCCGGAGTGGGCGGGTGCCAGCGGGCGCGCTTTTCTGCAGCAGGTTGCGGGTATGTTAGACCAGGCAAGGTGGCAGATCGGTAATGTGTCAGTGCAGGTGATTGGGAATCGTCCGCGAATGGCGGGTCGTTACGCGGAATGTAATAGGGCGGTTTCGCAGGCGCTTGGTGGTGCGGATGTGCATGTTACTGCTACTACCAGTGACCGTTTGGGGTTTACGGGGCGTGACGAGGGGGTGGCGGCGGTTGCCACCGCCCTCATATACCCGAAAATGGGGGAAGAAGTGTTGCCGCCTGCGCCGAATCGAGGGTTGTAGGTCTGCCGTGGTCCACAAGCAGAGCAAGCGGGTTCGCCGCCAACAATCCGAGAGCATTCCCACCAGTTTGCACACGGGAATGCAGTTGGCAGAGGTGAAACCGTGGGGGCGTGGGCAAATGCTGTATTTGGATGGGGCGGAGTCTTCGTATTTGGATGCGGACCCGTCCGTGTTGGAGTTTGAGTACCACCAGCACATGAACATTTTGGCGCACAGCCAGGGGCGGGTGCAGCGGGGACTGCACTTGGGGGGTGCGGGGTGTGCGTTGGCGCGCTCCTGGGTGGCGGCGTGGCCTGGCAGTGAACAGGTTGCGGTCGAGGTCGACGCGAAGCTGGCGGACATGGTGCGGCTTTGGTTTGTCTTACCCAGGGCGCCAGCGTTGCGCATACGCGTGGGGGATGCGACTGAAGTTATCGGTGCGGTGCGACCGGGCAGTTTCACGGCGGTGGTGCGGGACGTTTTTGCGCAGTCGCAGGTGCCTGCAGCGGTGTTGGGAAAGAATTTCGCAGCGGATTGTTTGCGGGCGGTGGGTACAGATGGGTTCGTGGCGTACAACTTGACCAGTTCTGCTGGGTGGGCGCAGGTGCGTGCCGAAGTGGGGGACTTGCGGGGCGCCCTCGACATGGTGGGGCAGGATTTTCGTGAGGACGCTGTTACAGAATTGCCTATTTTCGGACCACAGTTGGTGGCGATTGCGGATCCACGGGTGATGGGGCGGGCGCGTAAAGGCAATATTGTGCTTGGTGCCCGGTACTGTGGGTGGGATATTGAGTTTTTGGAACGCGAGTGCCGAAAGTTGGCTTTGCCTGCACGGATGTATTTTCTGCGGGATTTTTGAAGGCGACCATTCTGGTAGGTGGCTGGAAAAATTGTTGAAATTTTGGTGGCAGACTCTGGGAAGCTTCGGTAACCTTTGACTTGGTCTGTCATAGTTAGGTGGCGTCCGTGTGTGCTGGTCCCCTACTTCGGTGATGTGCCTACGACCGAGGGGCAAAGAGGAAAATCAATCACCCAATAGTGGTCAAAGTTACTAACTCTAGCAAGGCTGATATTCTGAAGCGCTTTGCAAAGAACCTTCCTGCAGGTTTGAAAGTGAAATGGATCCACGGCAATCCGCTTGCGTAATCAGTGGAACGCCCACGGAAACCTTCACAGGCAAAGTAGCCCTCGGAGTCGAATACCGGTCAGTCGAAGATAGCAAAGTTAAGCAAACAACCACCACCGCTACTGTAAAAATTGTCGCAGGCAAGACCACCGCTTCCAAGAAGCGTCACCTTGCTAAGACTGGTAGCGACTGAGGATTACCCTAGCTGTCATGGCAATCGCAATTGCTGCCGGCACGGTAGGGGTGATGCTGAAACGCCGTAGAAACAACTAACGGCTGATTCGCAGCACCTAAATCTGTCCCCCATGTAGCATGGGGGACAAACATTTTTAACTACACAAAAACTAGGCGCACAGTCACCAACAATCAATCAATCCCGCGACAACAGCAATAAAGTTTCCACATGTGGCGTATGCGGGAACATATCAAAAATTCTGCCGCGGGTCGCACGCAGCGCGGGCATCATTTCCAAGTCCCGTGCCAACGACAACGGATTACAACTGGAATAGAGTACGTGGGTGGCGCGCTCGTTCAAAAGCGCAGCTAGACCCGATCCAATACCCCGGCGTGGCGGATTCACCACCACCAGTTGCGGAAAATCTTGCGCCCGTGCCCACTGCGTAGCGTCCGCTACCACAAAATTTGCGTCCACCCCCAGTTTCCTTGCCGCCAAAGAAGCAGCCTGGCAGGCGTCCTCGGAAACTTCCACCCCCGTAACCGCCCAGCCGTGTAACGCCAACTGCAACGCAAAACCACCCACACCGCAATACAAATCAAAAGCCCGCCGCGGCTGCGCCACGCTGTTTCCCGTGTCCGCTAGTGACCGGGCTGCGAAATCCGCCCAATCCGCCGCCGTCTGGTACAAGCTGCCCGCCACCGCCGTGTTGGTTTGGAAAAAACTTTGCGGACCTAGACGCAATCCCATCCCCGCCACCGGCATTTCCAGGTGGTCACCAAAAATGGGAACTTCCGTGCTGCCTTCGACGAGGGCAACGCGTTCAGGCAAAAGGTTTACCCCCAGGTAAACCAAGGAAGGGAGTTCCGCGCGCAAGTCTTTCGCCACGTTGCGGATAGGCACAATCCCCGCCGTCGTCCGGCACACTACCCTCACCATCAATTCGCCCTCACCATTCGCAGTACAAATCACGTGCCGCAACTGCCCAGAATGCGTCGCCGGATCGTAAGGACGCAAATCCGTGGCGCGCAACGCCCTCTTAATTGCCGGTAAAGCCACGCGAATTGCCGGAAGGTACAGGGGACAATCACTGAGATCCTGAGGGCGACCCCCCAGCGGCGCCAAACCAAACGTCAGCGGCGCACCCCGGCCGCCCACGCGAGAAACCGCCAATTTGGCGCGGTTCCGGAAAGAAGATTCGGCGCTCAGGCTTGGTTGTTGCCAGAATTCCACCCGCTCTGCGAGCAGATTCCGCACGCGTGAAAACTTGTCCGCAACTTGTTGGGCGTAAGGTCGTTCCAGCCAGGTACAGGACCGGCACTTTCCACTGCTGTAATAAGCGCACTGCATGAACCCAGTTTAGCCGGAGGCACCCACATAGCTGCGGGCATCGCGTCGGTTCACTTTCCAGTTGCGGATATTCGTGGAGTAGCCCCCGGGCAGATAAAATAGGGGCGTGATTAAGCTTTACGATTCCGCATCCGCAAAGGTCCGCCCGTTTTCCCCGGTTCGCGAAGGCGAAGTCAGCATTTACTTGTGTGGCGCCACCGTTCAGGGCAGTCCCCACATTGGGCATATGAGGTCGGCACTAGCGTTCGACGTTGCCGTGCGCTGGTTCTTGCGGAGCGGATTCAAAGTTACATACGTTCGTAATGTCACGGACATTGACGACAAAATTTTGGCAAAGTCTGCCGAAAACGGGCGTCCCTATTGGGCACACGCCCTAAAATACGAACGCGAATTTGCGGCCGCCTATCGCGACCTGGGCACACTGCCCCCAACATATGAGCCTCGCGCCACCGGTCACATCTCTGACCAGTTGGAACTGATTGACCGGCTCGTTGAACGCGGTCACGCCTACGCAGACGGGAACGGCAACGTGTACTTTGCGGTGGCGTCGTTGCCGGACTACGGTTCGCTGACGCGCCAAAAAATTGCGGACCTGGCAACCACCGAGGACGATGGGCAGATAGACGCTGCCACGGAAGCAGGCAAACGCGATCCCCGGGATTTCGCCCTCTGGAAAGCCGCCAAAGTCGGCGAACCCGAAACAGCCACGTGGGAAAGCCCGTGGGGACGGGGTCGTCCCGGCTGGCACCTGGAATGCAGTGCCATGAGCCACCGTTACCTGGGCGCCGAATTTGACATTCACGGGGGCGGCATAGACCTGCGCTTCCCCCACCACGAAAACGAACAAGCCCAATCCCACGGCGCTGGTTATGCTTTTGCGCGCACCTGGATGCATAACGCCTGGGTCACTATCAAGGGCGAAAAAATGTCGAAATCCTTGGGAAACAGCCTGATTGTTGCCAACATTTTAGAATCGCACGCGCCCGCAGTGGTGCGCTTCGCCCTGGGAACCAACCACTACCGCGCTACCGTGGAATATTCCGCAGAATCCTTGGAGGCCGCCGCTACGGTTTGGGAACGCCTGTCCGGTTTTGTTACCCGTGCCCAGGAGGCGCTCGGTGGGGACGTCCTCGCCGATATTGCTGACGAACGCGCCGCCACCTGGGCAGACTGGTACGCGCCGGGGTCTTCCAGCGCGAAATTGCAAAGCGTGCCCGTACCCGAAAAGTTCGCCGCCGCCCTCGACGAGGACCTAAATGTAGCCGGCGCCATGGCGGTAGTCCACGAATACGTGAAGGCTGGCAACGACGCCCTCACGAAGGGGAATTTGCAGGACTTGCGCGAAACCACGCTGGCGGTGCGGGCCATGATGGACACACTGGGGGTGGATCCGGCTGGCGACCAGTGGGGTAAAGGTACGACCAGCGACAGCAGTGCTTGCGCGTTGGACGTCCTCGTGCAAGGCATGGTAGAACGGCGCGCGCAAGCCCGCGCAGACAAAAATTGGGCATTGGCCGATGCTATTCGCGACCAATTGGCGGCAGCAGGCATAGTTGTCGAGGATGGCGCAGCGGGGGCGCGCTGGCATCTAAAGTAGCGGTGCTCTGCCGTTAGCCAGGCGCGCTTTTGCGGTTAGCGGGGGCGCTGGCTTGGCGCACGCGCAGTATCGACCGCAAACTGCCACGGCGAATATTGGCAACGCCTTAGAGCACGTTTTCGCCGTTAATGTAGGTGGCGAGCGCCCGCGTGCCCAATATTTCCACGTGGCTGCAGGTGAAAATGTCGCGGTCCAATGCGGTAAAGCAGGCGGGAGCCCCCGGTTTTATCCATCCTTGCGCGGTGGGGAGGATTTTGGCTGCCCGCGAAGTGTACAACTCCAAGGCTTGGCTGACAGTGATCGCTTGGTCTTGGCCCAGGTCTTCCCCGCCTGCCGCCCGCCGGGCAACCGCCGCATAAATGGAAACGAACGGACTGAAAGCTTCCGCCCAGGGCGTAGCGGGCGCGTCCGACGTCAAAGCTAGCGCCGGTACGGCCCGATACATATCCGCCACCCGGTAGCAGTTCGCGAATTGTTCCCCGTCCAGCAGTGTGGAATAGGAATTGTATTCGGCAAAAAAGAAATCCATATTGGTTGCCACCGCAAATTCCATTTTTGCCCGCGCCAACCGCGCAATCAGGTCCGGTCGCAACATGGAGGCGTGTTCGATACGCACCGCCGGAACCGCTTCGCACCAAGGCTTAGCGTCCTCCCAATTGTCTAACAGTGCCTCGATGGCGCCGTCTCCCATAGCGTGAACCGCTAATTGGATTCCGTTGCCACGCGCTATTTGTTCGGCTTTCCGCATTTGTGAGGGCGAACATAGCGCCATTCCGTTGCTCCCACTTTGGGCGTGGCTGCCGCAGTATTTGGAATGTAAAAACGCGGTTTCGTTAGATAGTGCCCCGTCCAGAAACAGCTTCACACCGGAGACGCGGATGTGTCCGCGCATCTGCTCGGTTGGGAAAATATAGTCTGCGGGAATTGCGTCTGAGACGTAGTAAAGGTGGGATTCTTGCGCCCACCCGTGGCGGACCGCATCTTGGTAGAGTGCGTGCGGGTCGCCCTCGTTGGACCTGGCCATCATTTCCGCGACGCAAGTTAACCCGTATTCGCCCATTACGCGCCCTAATTGGCCCAGAGTGCGGGCTTTTTCCGCCGGACTGGGACGCGAAATTATGCCCTTTACCATTTGGTTAGCGCCATGTTCGCGCAAGTAACCGGTCGGTTCGCCGGCGCCATCGCGCACTATTTCCCCATCGGGCGGGTTCAAGGTGGTGCGACCAATGCCTGCCATTGCCAGCGCCGCACTGTTTGCCAACCCACTGTGACAATCCGAGCGTTCCAAATAAATGGGGCGGTCCCGCGACACTTCGTCCAGTTCGGCGCGGGTGGGTGCGCGTCCTTCGTCCAGCAGGGATTCGTCCCACCCCCACCCCAGGATCCACCCTTCGGTGGTGGCGGCTTGTTGGCGCAATTGTGCGATTAGGCGCGGAATCGAAGTGATTTTCGGCGGAATACAAGCGAGAGCCCCCAGATTATCCGCCAACAATAGGGGGTGGATGTGTGCGTCGATCAGTCCCGGTGTTACCAGTTTCCCGAGGTCGATGGTCGGGTTTTCGCTTTTAGGCGCGTCCCGGCGGGGACCGCACCAACGGATTTTGCCGTACTCGACGCCGAATGCCCAATTGGTTTTCGGGGCGCCCTGCCCGGTGAAGATCTTTTCCGCAGTGTAAACCTGCATGTAACCCGCCTTTTACATGGTTTATTAATAGTTTCATGATAGACATTCAGTTTTTGTCCGCAAAACTTTGCGCTGATCTTAACGAAATATGGACGGACAGATAAAATATAAGTCATGGCAAATTATTCGCGTACCCATCGTCCTCATAAAAAATTCGATAGACCGTCCCTTGGTGGGGGCAATGCGGAACAATTAATTTCGCATTTGCGGCGTTTTGATGGCAATTCTTATGGTGCCTATAAACAGTTGGTGGGGCAGTGGGAGTACGGTGATTTTACGCTGCATATTGACCGCGTGCAGTCGGATCCGTACGCGCCGCCCTCGGCTTTTCGCGCCCTGGTTTCCCCACAAAACGCGGGTTTACCGCCGTTTGCGTTTGCGGACGCACCGGCGCGCTTGGCAACAGCAGATTATATTCATCGTCAATTTGCGGCGCGCGTGGCACGGATTTCGGATTTACGTATTGCTTTCATTGGGCAGAGCGTTTTGGACCGCGCCGCCGTCACCGTCACTGACCAGGGCGGCATCGAGTTGCGTTTCCAATGCCAACTACCGGCCGCAGGTAGGCGCATTTTGGGGCGCAAAGCCGCACATTTGGTTGACGAAACCATGCCGGATGCGGTAATTGACGCTACGGATTTTGGTTCGGCGGAATCGGTACAAGATTTGGATGCGCTGCAACGGCACGTGCAGACGGTACAGGACTGGTTTGCGTTGCAGCAGTGGCTTATTTCCGAGGACGCCTTGGCGTTTATCGCTGATGGTTCCGTTTTGGCCAGGGCTTCCGGGGTGGATGACCACCCGTTAGTGGGCGCCCTCGAAACCCATGCCCCCGAAACTTTGGCTGCCACTGTGCAGTTGCCGTACGCAGGACGGGTGCGCGGATTGGTGATTAAACCGGGTGTCACCCTGATTGTGGGGGGTGGCTACCACGGAAAGTCCACGTTGCTAGATGCCCTGAAAGTGGGGGTTTACCCGCATATTCCAGAAGATGGGCGCGAATTGGTTGCCACTACTGGGGCGGCTATGGCGGTGCGGGCCGAGGACGGACGCGCAATTACTCGCGTGGATGTTTCCGCGTTCATTAACAACTTGCCTGGTGGGGCTCAAACTACTGCGTTTTCAACAGTGGATGCCAGTGGTTCGACGTCGCAGGCGGCTGCCATTTCCGAAGCTGTCGAAGGCGGTAGTAACTGTTTATTAGTAGACGAGGACACGTCGGCCACTAATTTGTTGATTCGCGATTCGCGCATGCGCGCGCTGGTACCCGACAGTGCTGAACCCATCACCCCCCTGGTCGACAAAATTCAGGGCATGGCCCGGCGGGGAATCAGCACTATCGCAGTAATGGGCGGTTCTGGGGACTATTTGGACCGAGCTGACACGGTTATTTGTATGGACAATTACCACATAACTGACGTGACGGCTGGTGCCCGGCAAATAATGCAAGAAAATCCGCGCCCCCACCTGGTCGACCTCGACTACGATATGCCGGCGCAGCGTACGCCCACGGCTAACCTGCCTAGCGACCGCGCAAAAGTGCGTGCCGACCTCAATATAATTAGCATTGATAAGCAAGACACGGACATTTCCGGTTTGGAACAAATTGTCGAAAGTGGGCAGGCTGAAACTATTGGGCGCGTCGCCCTCGAACTGCGAAAAAAGTGGGACGGACGTACCACCTTGCGGCAAACTGTCAGCGAAATCCTAGATGGCGACACAATTCACAGCCGTTCGGGTTTTGGTGCGCGTCCTCGCGTAATTGACGTGATAGCAATGATAAACCGGAGTCGGTGGCTGACCATTAAGGATAATGCGCAGTGACTACAGTCATGGCTAGGGCGAACGGAAACAGCGTAAACTAGTAAGGTTTTTGATTAGGAGGCTCAGTGAATCACACCCCGTCGTTTTTGAATCCACCAAGTGAAGAAGACCCGAAATGGATTCATGTCCCTGGGGTGAAACGCGTATACAACCGCAATATTTTGCTGGCTGTCCTGCTGATTTCCCTAGCCATGTCCCTTATCCAAGTCAGTTCGGTGGACGTAATTTTGTCTGCGTTGGCTGATGGAATCGGTGCCACCCAGTCGCAAATGCAGTGGGTACTGGCAGGGTACGCGTTAGCAATTGGGATTACCTTGGTGCCGGCGGGGCGGTTGGGTGACCAAATTGGGCGTTCCATAATGTTCACCATTGGGCTGTTCTTGTTTTCCGTGATGTCGGTGGGTTGTGCGCTGTCTAATGACGCTACCGTGCTAAATATTTTCCGTATCGGGCAGGGGATGGCAGCAGGCTTCTACTCTCCCCAAACTACCGGTCTGATCCAGCAATATTTCCAAGGACAGGCCCGGGCGCGCGCATTTTCTATGTTCGGTCTGGTGGTGGGCGCGTCCGTGGCTTTCGGACCGGTCTTATCGGGATTCTTGATTGAACACTTCGGGCACCAAACTGGTTGGCGTTTGTCGTTCCTGATTAACTTGCCGCTAGGGCTAATCGGTGTGATCGCTTCCTTGCGTTACCTCCCTTTCAGCAAGGAACGGGAACATTTCCGCCGCCCCAAGAGTGCTCCGCGCGAACACGTCGACCTTGACCCTTTGGGCACGGTTTTGTTGGTAGGCACCGTCCTCTCCATCATGTTGCCGTTCATTGTCAAGGACGAACCCTGGATTTGGTCGCTCCTGCCACTGGCCGCAATACTCGGCTTTAGCTGGATCAAATGGGAAGGCTTATACGAGCGGCGGGGGCATGCGCCGATGGTGAACTTGAGCCTGTTCAAATTGAAGTCTTTTAGTTATTGCACCGGAGCTGCAGCAATCATGTTTTTGGGATCTGCCTCATTGTTTGCAGTTTTGGCAATGTACTTGCAGATAGGTGCCGGAGTGCCTGCTTTGCCGGCTTCGATGGTGGGGTTTCCGTGTGCGATTATCAGTGCCTTTTTTGCGATTTGGAGCGGAAAATACGCCATTAAGCGTGGTCCTTTGCTACAACTTATGGCGTTGGTGATTCATGCTGTGGGCGTGGCACTGTGTATAGGTATTGTCTGGCTGGTAAATGATGGCTACAGTTTCTGGCTGTTTTCCGTGCCTTTGTTGCTGGTAGGGGTAGGTCAAGGCACAATCGGTGCGGTCAATCAAACCCATACCATGTTGGATGTGCCCGCCGAACATGGTGGCACCGCGGGTGGGTTTAGTCAGACTTCCCAACGCATTACTACCGCCATTGGAAACACTATTACTACGGCTGTGTTCTTTGGCATCATTGGGCACTCGAAGGATTTGTGGCAATGGTCTTTGGGTATTACGGGTGCCTTCGCCCTCATTGTAGTGTTTCTGCTGAGTGCCGCTTTCGTCGCATTCCTTTACTGGCGTTCTTTCTACAAGCCGCGCAGCTGAATGGGTCCGGATATTTCTGCTGGGGGTGGGTTGCTCGCTCTAATCAGGTAGTCTGAGGGGGAGGCAAGGAGAATCATGTTCGATAACAATCACGTAGTGCAAGCCATTAACTGGAACCAAATCGAGGACGAAAAGGACTTGGAAGTCTGGGACCGCCTCACAGGTAACTTCTGGTTGCCGGAAAAAGTGCCGTTGTCTAATGACTTGCCTTCGTGGGCGACTTTGAACGAGGCCGAAAAGACCATGACTAATCGGGTCTTTACGGGTTTGACCATGCTGGATACTTTGCAGGGCACGTTGGGGGCGGTCAGCCTCATTCCTGATGCACGCACCCCTCACGAAGAAGCTGTGTACACCAATATCGCGTTCATGGAGTCGGTACATGCCAAATCCTACTCGTCTATTTTCAGTACGTTGCTGTCGACTTCGGAAATAAACGAAGCGTTCCGGTGGTCCGAAGAAAACCCGCAGTTGCAGAACAAAGCGAAGATTGTCGAATCTTATTACGAGGGCGACGACCCGGAAAAGCGTAAAGTGGCGTCCACCATGTTGGAATCGTTCCTGTTTTACAGTGGGTTCTATGCCCCCATGTACTGGAGTGCGCACGCCAAACTGACTAATACGGCGGATCTTATTCGCCTGATTATTCGCGACGAAGCCGTACACGGGTACTACATTGGGTACAAGTTCCAGGTGGCAATGGCGGAATCGTCCTCGGACCGTCAGGCGGAAATGAAGGATTTCACGTTCAACCTGTTGGACGAACTGTACGAAAACGAGGAACAGTACACCGAGGACCTTTACGATCCGTTGGGCCTGACTGAGGACGTCAAGAAATTCTTGCGGTACAACGCCAATAAGGCGTTGATGAACCTGGGTTACGAAGCTCTGTTCCCTGCGGATGCCACCGACGTGAACCCGGCTATTTTGGCGTCGCTTTCGCCAAATGCGGACGAAAACCACGACTTCTTCAGCGGTTCTGGGTCTTCCTATGTTATTGGTGACATTGTGGAAACCGAGGACGAAGACTGGGATTTCTAATACCCTGCGTTTCGCCTTGGCACAGGAAGTTTGGGTCTCGCAATTGCGCGGGACCCAAAATTGTTTGTGTTGTTGTAGCGCTGTTTGGTGCCGGTGAGTAGAGCAACTCGTAAAACCCAAATAGCGTGTACCTGACCGAAGTGAGGTGTTTACTTCGGCTCATATTGTTGAAGCGATGCGCGACTTGGAATTGCCTTGGTTGTGTTGGCACTTTTGGTGAGGGTGTTTTGCTGTGGCGCGAAAGGATAACCCGGTGGCGAGTCTTCTAGAGATATCATTCCGATCTGCCAAAGTCAACGATCGGCAACTTGAGCACCTGACCCAATATTCAAGACCACCATTCTCGCAAAGAATCGTGAACACTGATTTAAGAGGCTTACCAATCGAGCAAGCAATTTCCGAATACTTCTTGCCCTGACGCGATAGCTCCCATGCTACACCGTCAAATACTTGCAGCGTGAAATATGAAAGACTCCAGAAAAGAGTCCGCACCCCCTTTTTTTTGCCCTATAACCCTATTTTCCGCTTTGTTTCAGGATTTTGCGAAATTTGAGCGGAGCGTGGGATCGAATGTTGTGTATGGGGCCGGTAGAGACTTTAACTCTCTTTCAGACGAGGCTGATGTGATTGAGAGTATTAAGATGGTGGGCTTGGAATTTTTGGCAGACGAGCTACCGGAGGGCTTGGAAACAATTCTTGGTCGACGGTTTGAAGGCGGTCAGCGACTGTCAATCGGTCAATGGCAACGCCTAGCAACTGCTCGCGCTCTTTATAAAAAACCTAAATTGCTCGTGTTAGATGAACCAACTGCTTCAGTTGATGCAGTTTCAGAACGTGCGATGTTCAAGGCTCTTGACAAGATCAATGATGGGCTCACGATACTGCTGGTCGCCCATCGCTTCACAACGATTAGCCACGCGGATTATGTTATTGTTCTGGACGGTGGTCGCGTCGTCGGATCTGGCACGCACGATTCTCTTTTATCGACCTGTAAATTCTACGCTGACCTGTATCGATCCCAATACGACTATCGTTAGAAGGTGTGAAAGATGTAACGTTCCGTCCTGTTTTGCATGCTAGTGCGAAATGGACTCCGTACTTAAATGGTCTGAAGTTACATCATTCAGGTTCTACATTTCCGCACGTGATATTTGGTTACGTACGAATTCAACGAGGGCGGGAGTGGCGTCCTCGATAGTTCGTAACGTTTCCACAAAATCCTGTTTCGTGCCGTACCACGGGTCCGGCACATCCAATTCGCTGCGCCTGTACCAGGCGGCATCCCCTGGGGGCATGGTGCAATGGAACGGGTCGCCCTCGCCAGTGTCGTGCGGGCTGATACGTGGGTCTGTCCCAAAACTGCGGTACATACGCAAGTTCGTGCGACCAGGACCCGTAGCGCCCGGATGAGTTTCGATGCCAGCCTGAGTGGCAAGGCACTGCACGCGGTTGAAATGGGTGCTGGTCATCGCCAAAATCAGCGTCGAATCCGCAATATCACGCAAAGTTATCTGGCGGGTCCGATGCAAAGGAATAGGGTAGCCCCCAGTCCGTAACACGTTTGCGGCACGGCGGTCAATAGGGTTACCAAATTCCTCGCCAGAAATACCTACGGAATCGACCTCGACACCAACCACGCCAGCCCGTTGCAACGCGCTGTCTAACACTGCCTGGGCCATAACCGAACGGCAAATATTGCCCGTGCAAACCATCAGAACGCGATAACTCATACCTCCAGTGTGACTCGAAAATGCCGAATCTGCATATTTGAAAAAACTAAGAATAGTGTTGCCTTGCTCCCAAAACAGTTACGCCATGAAACTACTTCAGAAACCCAAACTTACAAAACTTTCCGGAAACTGATAGCTTTGTAAAGTTCGGATGTGAGTATTGTGAGTTTGTGTAACTTTAGGTGTTAGAAAAGCGTCCGCATGATGGTTCGATTTGCGTGGCGTCAAAAATACTCCTAGTATCGAGCCAAGCCATCAAGAGTAGCGCAGAGACCTGGCTCGTACGCTGCAGCAACCCCTCGGAAAACGGGTGAGGGTGCTTCCGCCAGGAACGATGGAGGGAAACTTGGCAGACAAATCGCCACTAATAGACCTACAACAGGTGACTAAACGGTACCCGCGCAAAAACGAGGACGACGTGGTCGCCCTCGACAATGTTACGTTAGCGGTGGGTGCGGGTGACATACATGGCATCGTAGGGCAGTCGGGTGCGGGAAAATCCACGCTGATTAGGTGTTTGACCGCGCTGGAAACCCCTACTAGTGGAACTATTACAGTAGCGGGCAAAAACTTGGCTGGGCTGAAAGAAAAAGAACTGCGGCAGGCGCGCCGTCAAATAGGCATGGTGTTTCAAAACGCAAACTTACTGGATTCTAAAACGGCGGCGGGAAATATTGCCTACCCGCTGGCGTTGGTAGGGGTTCCGAAAGGTAAACGCCACGAACGCGTTCTGGAACTGCTGTCTTTAGTGGGGTTGGCGGGGCGCGGCTCCTCCTACCCGTCGCAACTGTCGGGTGGGCAACGCCAACGCGTTGGTATCGCCCGCGCCCTGGCAACAAACGCGCCGGTACTGTTATGCGACGAACCTACCAGCGCCCTCGACAGTGTATCCACGCACCAAATTTTGCAGCTGCTGCAAGACTTGCGGGATCGCCTGGGCGTGACCATTATTGTGATTACGCACGAAATGGCTGTGGTCCGGGAAATTTGCGACAGCGTAACCATGCTGGAAGGTGGGCGCGTGGTTGAAACCGGGCGCATTGAGGACGTTTTGGCAGATTCTAACTCCCAGTTGTCGCGTGAACTGGTTCCTTTGCCCAAAGTCGAGGACGTACGCGAACTTGGCGGACAAGTCGCGACCATGCTGCACGCCTACTTCACTTCCCGGCCGGGCGTACCCACCGGATCTAAAGTGATGGATATTGTGGCGGCGGGAGGCGCTGATATTGTGGGCGGCACCTTTGAAACTGTGGGACAAATGCAAGTCGGACGCCTGGCGTTGGCAGTGCCCAAACTAAGGGTTGCCAGTATGCGCCGAGACCTAGAAGCCGCCGGAATTACTGTGAACGTGAAAGAGGACGAAAATGCTCGCTAATGTGGTAGCGCCCGCAGGCGTCCTCGACGGAATCTTGTCAAACCCGGCAATTACGGTGGAAATGTGGCCGGCAACATGGCAAACTTTGGCGATGACCGCGTTATCTTCGCTGTTTACCGTGGTATTAGGAGTGCCGTTGGGGTTGATCCTGGTGGGAACCGCGAAAGGCGGTTTGTTCCCAAATAAGGGTGTGAACCAAGTGTTGGGCACCATCGTGAATATAGGGCGATCCTTTCCGTTTGTCATTTTGGTAGTGGCGATAATTCCGTTCACACGCCTGCTGGCCGGTACGTCGCTGGGGTGGCAAGCGGCAATCGTGCCGCTGACTGTGGGGGCGGTGCCCTTCTTTGCGCGCCTAGTAGAATCCAACATTTCCGGAGTGGACGCGGGCAAAATTGAGGCCGCAAAAATGATGGGCGCATCCCGGTTGCAAATAATGAAAGATGTGCAGTTGGCGGAGGCGCTGCCGGCGCTGGTCCAATCCGTTACTGTGACCATAATTACCCTAATTGGGTATTCGGCGATTACCGGCACCGTTGGTGGCGGGGGGCTGGGCTTCCTGGCAGTATCCTATGGGTACAACCGTTTCGATGGCACTGTGATGGCGGTGGCCGTCCTCGTAATTATTGTCATGGTAGAGATCATTCAACGAATGGGTGACATGCTTAGCCGACTGGTAGACCACCGCTAAGGCACTACCGGTCGGAGTTCATAGTCTTAGCTAGGCAATCCCTGAAAAAGAAATTGTTCGGAACGGTTAGGCGAAAGAAGCAAGATTAGGCGGCGTTCGGCAAGGTAAGTGCCGTGGTGAATACCAGAATTGATAATGGTGGTCTTTTGAACGTGCCGAATGGTTTCGTAATTGTTGTTAAGCATCTCTGAAAATTTATAAATACCTGAGGAAAATATGGAAATCTGCGGACGCCGCTGGGTATGCATAGACGAGTTGAGGAAGCTGATGAATTTCAGGGTGAGCTGCATAATTTCACAAGAAACCCATTTGTTAGAAGGATAAATAAAGGATAATCATGCGTATCAAAAAAGGTGTTGCTGTGGTCGCTACTGCGGCTTTTGCCCTCGGACTGAGTGCGTGCGGAAACGAAAAAAGTGGTGCCGAAGGTGGGAAGAGCGCGAATAAAGTCGTGGTCGCTGCCAGCCCAGTGCCACACGCGGAAATATTGAAATTTGTTGCCACGGACCTTGCTCCAAAGCACGGATACCAGCTGGAAGTGAAGGAATTTAACGACTACGTGCAGCCTAATGAGGCCTTGAAGTCGAAGGATGTGGACGCCAATTATTTCCAAACCGTGCCATATTTGAAAGAAGAGTCAGCAAAGCGCGGCTACGATTTTGAGGGCGGTAAGGGAATTCACTTGGAGCCGCTGGGAATTTATTCCAAAAAGGTGAAGGATTTGAAGCAGCTAAAAGCTGGCGATAGTGTCGGCATAATTCAAGATGTTGTGAATCAGGCGCGCGCACTGAAATTGTTGGAGGCGAACGGAATAATTAAGTTACCGGCAGGTAAAGAAAACGTGTCTGTGGCGGATATTAAAGCGTCGAAGGAATTCAATCCGAAGGGTTTGCAGTTCCAGGAGGTGGACGGTCCGCAGTTGGCGCGGTCTCTTGAGGATGTCACTATCGCAGTGATTAATGGTAACTACGCGCAAGGTGGGGGGCTGGTCCCGAAAGCCGCCCTCGCCTTGGAGTCGCCACAAAACAACCCGGCGGTGAACATCCTGGTGTGGCGCAAGGGTGAGGAAACTGAAGTAATAAAGAAGCTAGATGCGGATTTGCACAGCCAAGAGGTGAAGGACTTTATTACGAAGAAGTACCCGAACAAGGACGTGATTGCCGCGTTCTAGGATGCGAGTCGGCAAGATCATGATGGGGCGGGCGTCGGTCCGCCCCATTGCTGTGCTGGTGGGGAGGGGTTTGGGGCGGAGTGCGGGCGGTTCGGTGGGCATTGAGACGGGTCACCGGTCCGGCTCACGGGCACCGCGCCCGTCCCAAGCCCCGGAAGCTAGCTGAACTGTTCGCGTGTCTAGCGCCCTCGGGAAAACACATTACCGTGTTCGCGTCGAGGCGCTGTGAGTGCAAGCTATTTTGCTATGGTGAAACGATTTTGCCGAGGACGAACGCCTTGCCGAGGACGCCCGTCCGAATAATGACCGGTATGGGGTTCAGGTGCATTGATGCCAAGGGCACGCTAATATGAGACTTAAGTACTACAAAGGAGAAGTGAATGGCAGACAAGCTCGGTGAACTTTCACGCGTGGGTGTATCCATTTGGCTCGACGACCTTTCGCGGGACCGCATTGAATCGGGCAACCTGCAAAAACTGATTGATGAGGACCATGTGGTGGGTGTTACCACGAATCCGACTATTTTTCAGGCGGCTATTGGGGATGGTTCGGCTTACCAGCAGCAGATTGCGCAGTTGGCGAAGGAAGGTGTCGGCGCGGAGGCGGCTATTGCGGCTATGACCACGGATGATGTGCGAGCGGCGTGTGACGTAATGATGCCGATTTTTAAGTCCAGTGGCGGTTTGGATGGGCGTGTTTCTATTGAGGTTGATCCGCGTCTTGCGGATAAGACCGAGGAGACGGTGCAGGCGGCTAAGGAATTGTGGGAGCGGGTAGACAGACCTAATGTTCTGATTAAGATTCCGGCTACTGAGGCAGGTTTGCCTGCGATTTCGCAGGTAATTGCGGCAGGTATTCCGGTAAATGTGACGCTCATTTTTTCGGTGCCGCAGTATCGGCGAGTATTGAACGCATACATGGATGGATTAGAGCAGGCCGCGGCAGCTGGTTTGGATTTGCGACAGATTTCGTCGGTGGCGTCCGTGTTTGTGTCGCGTGTTGATACGGCTATTGATTCGCAGTTGGGCGAGGGCGATGTGGCGGACGCGATTCGAGGCAAAACGGGCGTGGCGAACGCTATTTTGGTTTACGAGGCGTTTGAAGAGGTTATGCACAGTGACAGGTGGGTTGCCCTCGAAAGTAAGGGGGCTACACGGCAGCGACCACTGTGGGCATCGACTGGGGTGAAGGATACGAAGTTGCCGCCAACTTTGTATGTTACCGAGCTGGCTGTGGACGGGGTGGTCAATACTATGCCAGAGGCGACTTTGCGTGCAGTTGCTGCCGAAGGCGTCATTCGTGGTGATGTTGTTCACTCGAATTTTGGGGTGTCGCAACGGACATTTGATGGGCTGGCGGAATTGGGCATAAATATTGAGGAGGTGGCGGAGCAGCTTTTGTCTGAGGGCGTGAAGAAGTTCGAGGACGCCTGGGAGCAGTTGATTGTTTCTGTCCAGAAGGCGTTAGACGAAGCTGTTTAGTGCCTGTTTAGCCGTAGTTCGGCGACATGCACGAAAATAGCGCCATGGGGCGGACCTGGGTATGTTTTGCCTGGGTGCGCCCTATTTTAGCGGCGGGCGCGAAAGAAAGATTGTAATTGTGCGGCAGCGGCGTCCTCGTCAATGCCCCCGATGACTTGCGGACGGTGGTTCATGCGGCTGTCACGTGGGACGTCCCGCAAGGATCCGCATGCGCCCGCTTTCACGTCCCACGCCCCGAACACGATGCGGTCTACGCGCGCTAAAACTGCTGCTCCTGCGCACATTGTGCAAGGCTCTAAAGAAACCACTAACGTGTGTCCCTCCAAAGTGGGGTGACCTAATACTGCGCCCGCGCGCCGTAGCGCCAAAATTTCCGCGTGCCCTGTAATGTCGGGCGGCGAATACTGGCTGTTATGCGCAAACGCAACCAGGTCGCCCTCGGCGGAAACCACGGCCGCGCCCACGGGTACTTCCCCCGCGTCTGCGGCCTGGGCTGCCAAAGACCTACAAAATCGCAACCATGTGCGCCACTGTGCCCAATCCGTCATAAAAACAACGCTACCAGTTGGCAAAAATCCTCCTCGCAACAAAGTAAACCGATAGCCTAATTACATGAACCTAAAAGTGTTAGACCACCCGCTCGTAAACCACAAACTATCGGTAATGCGTGACAAGCACACGCCATCCGCGACATTCCGGCAGATTGTTGATGAACTTATGACTTTGTTGGCGTATGAAGCCACTCGCAATGTGCGCGTGGTCGATACTCCCATTGAAACTCCGGTGGCGAAAACTACCGGGAAGCACCTGGCGGAACCGCAACCTATTGTTATTCCTATTTTGCGTGCCGGCTTGGGCATGTTGGACGGGATGACGCGTCTGATTCCTACGGCTGAAGTGGGCTTTTTGGGGATGGTTCGCGACGATGAAACGTTAGCTATTGAAACTTATGCGAACCGCCTACCCCAAGACCTGACCAATCGGCAAGTGTTCATTGTTGATCCGATGCTGGCCACTGGTTCTACGCTGGTTGCTGCCATCGAATACGTGCTGCAACGCGGCGCAAAGGACGTTACTTGCACTTGTTTGATTGCCGCCCCCGAAGGCATCGAAGTCGTCAAGAACGCAGTGGGTGACCGTGCCGACGTTCACGTGGTGGTTGCGGCCGTAGATGAACGCTTGAACGAACAGAATTACATTGTGCCCGGATTGGGGGACGCGGGCGACCGTCTGTACGGAATTGTCTGATTTTCAAGGGCGGTAACCGCCTGTTATAGTTAAATCTGGCTTTTAGTAGGTGAGCTGTTGACTAAATAGCTCAGTTGTCAGCCAACTAGGTGGAGTGTCCGAGCGGCCGAAGGTGCAGCACTCGAAATGCTGTGTAGGGAAACCTACCGTGGGTTCAAATCCCACCTCCACCGCCAATCCCCGGTCTTGTGTTGCAATTCCGGGGTTTTTGTTGCAATAGTGCGGGAAAATAGGGTTTAAGTAACATTTTGTGTGTCTTTTGTCGGGTGTGTCTATAGTGGGTTTATCTGATCCAGCTTTTGCGGATTGCTATGTCTGGGTGGTAATTGACGTGATCTAGGTCGATGGCGTTGTCCCGTTTTCTGGGTCCTATTTCAGGTTCGTTTATGGGGGGTTTTGCAGGTGGGGTTAGGTGTTCGGGTTTGATGAGTTGGTGGGGTGCTTTGGGGGTTTTCGCTATGGGTGTAGCAGAACCGTTCAACAAGATATCAGAACTTCTCTATCACAGGGGCAAAGCCAGCGCCATGTAACTTGAGAGTTGGAGCTGTCATGCTATCCACTAGCCGCGTCATTGGTTCAGTTATACCTGTTCCCAGAACGCTTGCAGCAGTGCCTTGCGGTTGGCTTTCCCAGTTTTGCGCAAGATGTTGTGTACGTGTACTTTCACTGTAGAGGGCGATAAGAACAGCTCTTCTGCGATCTTGCGGTTTTCGTGACCGTTGATGATTAGTTGCAGCACTTCGCGTTCGCGTACAGTCAGTTCATTGCTGCGCGCAAACCGCGCTAAAGCATGTTCTAAGTACTGTTGGGCGTGGTCAGTAGGGGGTGGGAGGGCGGCGTAGCGGACGTTGAGTGCCCTTACGCAGCTCCTTATCGTGTAGGAGGCACAGATGATGACCAGCAAGTTTTCCCCGAAATTTTGTTCGCTCAAGATAAAAGAAATGCTGCCTGGAGGTCTCAGTAGTTGCAGGTAAAGGTTGTTTGCCAGGGTTGCTGCCAGTCCAATCCAACATGCCACATACAAACTGAGATGGGTGCGCAGTGACCGGCGTTCAATTTGTGTTGACGCAGTGAAGTATTTGTATGTCACAAATATTAGCAGTGTGGCTACAGCTATTGACCGGGAACTGAAGAACATGAATTCGCGGTGTTTCCCGATGGGAAATATTGCCAGCACTAACCATGAATAAGCCAGGAACAGGCTCACGATCAGCAGTGCCACGTACCTACCGCCGCCCTGCTTCAAATAGGTGAAGAGGAACAGTACGAAGCATACTATTATTGCCGACGCTAACGCCATTGATTCGATGGGCGAGCCAATATTGTACTGGTCAGTACTACCTTGGGGTAACGGGCGAACACCGTTCTGGAAGTACCGGCGAAATACCAGGGCAACGTCGAAAAAGTACAGAAAGAAACTGACAAACAGGTATAAGTACGTGCGCCGCTTGGTCAAAATGTGCACAGCTAGGCACATTGTAGCGGTTATCACAGAGATCAGTAAAATTACCAGACTGTAATAAAAGATCGCTAGTTGCATTGCCATACTCATCCATACTTGTGATTGGAAAGTCCCATTATATGCGGGAAAGTAGCTCATGTTCACAGGAGCGACGCCAATAGTGGAGGGATCCTCCGGGTGGGTGGTTTCCCGAGGACGTCGCTCTGGTTTTCATTCTCGCGTTTGCTCGTCCAGGCTAAACTTGCCGCAGATGTCTTCTAAACCGCTCTAAACCGAGGGGATTTAGATACTGAAAATTGCGGTAAATGTACAGTGTATAGTCAGTTTGAGCCAATTTAGATACTGACTGTAAAAAATAAACCAAAATAGCTGAAAATTAGTCCCCAGTAGACCTTTGTATGCGGTGGGGGACCAGATAGGCTTTGGTCACACCCAGGAAAGCAACTGTGCGGATCTATAAGTCATGCGTAGAACTTAGGGGTCTTTGAAACTGGTCAAAAACCTGTCCTATGCCCATAGGTTTGACGGAATTACTTTTCGAGTAGGCACTCTGGCAGTGTACTTCTCTGGGGCGCAAATGTAACCACGCGAAGAACGGAGTGTTCAGCGGCAAACTCTACGTTTGCCACCACTCTTTTCTGAGGCGAGAACTTGAGAGGACACGAATTGAAAACTCAAAAAATGGTCATCGCCCTCGGCGGCAACGCCCTCGGAAAGACTCCGGAAGAACAGCTTGAACTGATCAAGTCCACCGCCAAGTCGATTGTCGACCTCATCGAATCCGGCTACGAAGTAGTCGTCACCCACGGAAACGGACCACAAGTGGGCATGATTAAGGTTGCTACCGACACTTCAGCCCAAAAAGGCGGCGGTACTCCGGTTATTCCGTTCGCAGAGTGTGGTGCCATGTCGCAAGGTTACATTGGTTATCACTTGCAGCAGGCTCTGCAAAATGAGATGAACCGTCGTGGTATTTCCAAGGGATGTGCGGCATTTGCTACCCAAACGCTGGTCGATGAAGCAGACCCGGCCTTTGAAAACCCGACCAAGCCCGTAGGCGCGTTTTTTACTGCAGAAGAAGCCAAGCAGTTGGCAGAGGAGACCGGTAATAAATACGTCGAGGACGCTGGTCGTGGTTGGCGTTGGGTTGTCGCCTCTCCGCTTCCCAAGAGGATTGTGGAAGCGGAAATCGTAGAAGCCATGATCGCCACCGGTGCAGTAGTTATTACTGCTGGTGGTGGCGGCATTCCAGTGGTGGAACGTGATGGCGTACTTCACGGCGTTCCCGCCGTGATTGATAAGGATCGCAGCGCCGCCCTGCTTGCCCATCAGGTTGGTGCCGACCTATTGGTCATTTTGACCGCAGTGGACCAAGTCTTCATTGACTATAACAAGCCCACTCAAAAGGCTGTGGCAAAAATGAATGTTGCCGAAGCCGAAAAGTACTGTGCGGAAGGTCAATTCGCGCCCGGCTCCATGCTGCCCAAGGTGGAAGCCTGTCTCGAATTTGTTAAGGGTAACCCTGAAGGGAAAGCCTTGATTACTTCGCTGGAACAAGCCAAAGAAGCCCTCGCTGGCAATACCGGCACCTATATCGCGCAGTAGTATTAGGCCCCCGCTATGCGGGGGCCATATCATATGAAAGGTTCTCAAATGGAAAAACGGCAAGAGGTAGATTCCGAAGTCGCAGCAGCCCCGCCGGAAGAGACGACCTCCGTAAAAACTAAGCGGCGTTTCAAGTTTTCTTTCCCTTCTGCGTTCACCATTCTGTTCCTCCTCACTATCATCGCGGTAATCGCCACGCACTTCGTTCCCGCAGGTGCTTATTCGAAAATTCAGTATGGCGTGGATGGGTCGAAAGAATTCACTCTCACTCAGCCCACGGGAGAAACTAAAACACTCCCAGCAGAGCAAAAAACGCTGGATGACCTCGGCGTAAAAATTGAAATTGATAAGTTCACCTCGGGGGCATTAACAAAGCCAGTTTCTGTCCCCGGTACCTACCAACGCCTCGAATCTAAGCCAGCTGGTCCCGTAGATGTCTTCACTTCTATGGTTGACGGAACTATAGAAGCGATTGACGTGATCGTGTTCATCTTGGTTCTTGGTGGCATGATTGGGGTGGTCCGGGTTTCTGGGGCATTCGAATCGGGGCTAGTTGCCCTCACTAAGAAGACCAAAGGGCGCGAATTCGTCCTCATCTTCTTAGTGTCCGTATTCATGGTTGTCGGTGGCTCGCTGTGCGGTCTTGAGGAAGAAGCCGTTGCGTTCTATCCGATTTTGTGTCCAATATTCTTAGCCATGGGGTATGACTCGATCATATGTGTGGGGGCTATCTTCCTGGCTGGCTCAATGGGCACCACTATGAGTACTGTCAACCCCTTCTCTGTAGTTATTGCTTCCAATGCTGCTGGTATTCCTTTCACTGACGGTCTGTGGTGGCGTGTAATTGGTTGCATCGTGGGCGGCGCCGTAGTGATTGGGTACTTGCACTGGTACGCCCGCAAGATCAAAGCTGACCCCACCTTCAGCTACACCTACACAGATAAAGAGGAATTTGAACGTCAGTGGAAGATCCCGATGGATCATACGGCTGATGGACGCTTTAGCTGGCAAAAGAAGGTTATTCTGGTCCTGTTCATTTCTGCATTCGTCCTCATGGTTATTGGCGTAATGAAGCTGGGCTGGTGGTTCCCCCAGATGGCGGCGTCCTTCTTGGCGC
Source organism: Actinomycetaceae bacterium (assembly GCA_030528145.1). Taxonomy (GTDB): domain Bacteria; phylum Actinomycetota; class Actinomycetes; order Actinomycetales; family Actinomycetaceae; genus Winkia. The sequence goes on along the minus strand of JAUMZK010000005.1, from coordinate 108,470 downwards.
TGACTATTTTGATGATGTTCATTGCGGCAACTGGTTCTGAGCGTAAGAACGAAAAGCAGTTGGTAGATGCTTTCTCGGCGGGTTCTGCTTCGCTGGTTGCTGTTTCCCTCATCATTGGTCTTGCCCGCGGTATCAACAAGATTCTGAACGATGGGCAGATTTCCGATACCATGCTCGAGGGCGCCACGGAACTAGTTAAGGGAATGCACGGTCCCGTATTCGTCATCATGATGCTGTTCGTGTTCTTCCTGCTTGGCTTCGTAGTTCCCAGCTCCTCCGGCTTGGCAGTGTTGTCTATGCCGATTTTGGCGCCGCTTGCTGACAGTGTGGGTGTTCCGCGCTTCGTCATCGTATGCGCATACCAATGGGGGCAATACGCAATGCTGTACTTGGCGCCCACTGGTCTGGTTATGGCAACTTTGCAAATGTTGGACATGAAATTTAGCCACTGGGTCCGCTTCGTCTGGCCAATGGTGGTATTCGTCCTCGTCTTTGGTGGTATCTGCCTGGTACTGCAAACCCTGATCTATGGAGTCTAATAGGACAAAATAGTCACTGAGAAATTGGTAGGTCTGCGGACCTGCCAATTTTTTCACCTACCATAAGTAGGGCTAAAGTCCTAACTGACGTTAGTTTTAGCGGGTGCCGTGACCTACTCCACCATATAATTGTTAGGACGGTAACTCGACCGTCAATTTCTTGAGAGGAAATGATGACAAATCCACCCATTGCAATGGTAGTAGCCGGATCTGAAGCCACAGGTGGGGCAGGTTTCCAGGTCGATATTAAAACCTTCCAACAACTTGGAGTTTACGGTGTGGGAACCCTCACTTGTATTGTGGCCTTCGACCCAAAGAACAATTGGGGACACCGTTTTCACCCAGTAGACCCGCAAATCCTGGAAGAACAGATCGAAGCCGCCCTCGCCTGCCACGACGAAACCAACATGGACACCGTCAAAATTGGCATGCTCGGTACCCCTACCACCGTGGACACCGTGGCAAAAGCACTATCAAACCGCAAATGGAAAAATGTTGTCCTGGACCCGGTACTAATATGCAAAGGACAAGAACCTGGTGCCGCCCTCGACACGGACAATGCCCTGCGCCAGCAAATCCTCCCCCTCGCAACTGTAACTACACCCAACGTTTTTGAAGCTAAGACTCTGGCCGGAATGGACGCTATCGAAACAATTGCCGACCTGGAAGCAGCCGCCCGCAAAATTGGTGAAAGCGTTCCGTACGTCGTCGCCAAAGGCGGCGTGGAACTGCCCGGAGAAGACGCTATCGATGTGTTATGGGATGGGAAAAAAATCACGCGGTATTGCGCCAAAAAGATAGGGAATGAAAGAGTATCAGGTGCTGGATGTACCCTGGCAGCTGCTATTACCGCAGAACTGGCAAAAGGTACCGACATACATGACGCCGTCGGAGCCGCCAAAGAACTGGTAACGCGCGGTATCGAATACCGGGTAAAAGCGCACACTCCTTTCGACACGGTTTGGCAAGGGGCCTAAAGTAATTGGGGAGTACACCTCCCCAATTTTCTTTATAGTAATGGCGAAAAAAACAGAACGAATGTTGACCAAAGCGGCGGTAGTCACCTGGCCGGTATTTCTGACTTCCGCAGTAGGAATTTTGTCGGTAGCGCTGTGGGCAATCATCGACCCCACCAGTGCCAGCGTCGCATTGGGCGCCGCCGTGACGTGGATAGCGAACTGGTTCGGTTCTTTCTACATTGTGCTCGCTGCTGGCATTGTCGTATTCGTTCTGTACCTGGGCTTGTCCAAATACGGGCACACGCGGTTGGGGACTCCAGATAGTCGACCAGAATTCAGTAATTTTTCGTGGGCAGCCATGCTGTTTGCGGCGGGAATCGGTACGGATATCCTGTTCTTTTCCGTAGCCGAACCCGTCGCCCAATACATGCATCCACCCCTTGGTCCTGGGCAGACTGTCGAAGCCGCTCGGTCGGCGTTAGTATGGACCCTATTTCACTACGGCATAACCGGTTGGGGAATGTATTCCCTAATGGGCATTGCCCTCGGATATTTTGCCTACCGTGAGGGGAAACCTCTGGCTGTGCGCTACGCCCTCGCGTCACTGTTGGGCACGAGGACGACCGGTCTGTGGGGGCATGTTGTGGACAGTGCCGCCATTATCGGCACTATTTTCGGGGTGGCGACCACGATGGGCATTGGGGTAGTGCAACTGAGTGTCGGCCTGCAGATTCTGTTCGGGACGCGACCGGGACTGCCGGTGCAAATCGCCCTCGTCGCAGTGTCAGTACTGATGACAGTGGTTTCGGCGACAACTGGGGTAGATAAAGGAATTCAAATTCTGAGCCGCTTGAACGTATATTTAGCCCTGTTTTTGGCGGGGTGGATTTTCGTTTTCGGCAAACCTGATTTTTTAATGCGCGCAACAGTTATGGACTTGGGGAATTTTATATCTACCTATCCTGAGCGTTCCTTGGAAACCTTCGCATACACCGATGCCAGTGCGTGGATGAGTTCCTGGACTCTGTTTTTTTGGGCATGGTGGGTTGCGTGGGCGTCCTTTGTGGGGATGTTTTTGGCGCGGATTTCCCGAGGGCGTACCTTCCGTGAATTTATAGTGGGAGCATTAATAATTCCTTTCACATACGTGCTGATTTGGATTTCAATTTTCGGAAATTCTGCAATTGCGCGCATTCGGAGCGGTGACCATCATTTTGCGAAAGTGGTAGAAGCAACGCCGGAAAAGGGTTTTTATTTGCTGCTGCAAAACTTTCCTTTGCCATTAATGTTGGTGGCGATTGCTACTATTGTGGGGTTGCTATTTTATGTAACATCAGCAGATTCTGGTGCTTTAGTAATGGCTAATCTGTGCATAGACTTACCAGATACATCCGCCGACGCCCGTGCGCCTTTGCGCATTTTCTGGGTCGTAATTACGGGCGTGCTGACCATTGGAATGCTGCTTGTAGGTGGTATTCCCGCTCTGCAATCAGCGACAATTATTATGGGATTGCCCTTCAGCTTCGTCCTCATTTTTGTGGGAGTAGGTTTAATGAGGGCGCTGCGTCAGAATCGACCTTATATTGTGGACATAGCCGCGAAACGTCCTCGGAAATAAGTGCCGCTTCGCCCTCCTGGTTGGGCGCGCCTGAATCTGGCTGCCGTATAAAACACCAATTGGGAATTGCCATGATTTGGTAATATGCGCACGGAAAATTTCAATGTTTCCAGCCAGATGTGGCATTGTGCCGACAGCAGGTTGGGTGGGACTGTGGACCACCAACCTGACTTGCACAGGCTAGCGGCCCACAACGGCGACAATGCGTTTACGAACGCCAGTCTGTTAGGCTTTTTCTTCCATGAGGTCGGTGCGCCCCCGCAATTTCGAAGGGGCAGTTTCTGGTGCGCTGGCAGCACAACCCGCAGCTATCAACCAACACACAGCGGCGAAAACGCATCCCGGCACGAACCCATATGGACCAGAGCCAGCCAGTGCGGAATAAATCAGCGGCGACAAACCGACCACCACGAGCCCCAGTTGGGTGCCGACACTGACCCCGCTGAGGCGAACTTCCGCAGGGAACATTTCGGGGTAGAAGCTGGCTTGGACTACGTTACCGGCCATGACAATCAGGTAGAACCCGGTCATTGCCGCCCCAATAACCCACTGGTTGCGGCTATATAACGCCAGAAACACCAGCGGTAACGCCACTGCCAAACCCAAACAGGACGAAATGAACACCACTTTGCGTCCAGCAACGTCTGAAAGCCACGCAAAAAACGGCTGCGTGAAAGTGGTAACCAGACCGGCAAAACTCAGGCAGGCCAACACCATTGGTTTGGGCAATCCCACGTTAGTGACCGCCCATCCCAACACGAAAATGTTGAACGTGACCCCCACCAACATGTGCAGGCTGCAGCCAATAACGCGCAATAAATTGAGCGGGTAGTGGCGCATAACCGTAAGCACCGGAATGCCCTGGCGCTTCGCCCTCAAACGCGCGTGAACGCCGGGCGCGTCCGTCACTCCGGCACGTACGATCAGTGCTGGAACCAGCAGCACCAGTGCCAACCAGAACGGGAGTCGCCACCCCCAAGCCATCAGCCATTGCGAATGTGCGGACAGGGGGGTGAGGACGGCAGGACCTAAAAACCAGCCCAAAGAAACGCCAATCATAGTCCAAGAAGTGTAAATTGCGCGTCGTTGTCGAGGGGCATTTTCTGCCGATAAAGTGCCCGATCCGGACTGCTCCACACCGGCACACAATCCTTGCAAAATACGCAAAATAACCAGCAAAATTGGGGCAACTACGCCAGCTTGGTGGTACGTTGGCAAACACCCAATACCTACCGTTGCCGCTCCCATTAAAGAAAGTGTTAGCAAAAGCACACGACTGCGACCAATGTGGTCACCTAAATTTCCAAAAATGAGGGCGCCCACCGGCCTGGCAATGTAGGCTACAGCAAACGTGGCTAAAGCAGCCAAACTGGCCCCTTTATCACCGAGAGGTTCAAAAAATAGTGGTCCTAAAAATAGGACGGCAGCGGGGGCGTAAAGCGCAAAATCGTAGTATTCCGCCATTGCCCCCAAAAAGCCACTGACTGCGGCCCTACGGGCATTCTTGTCCAGGTTATTGTTCATCCGTGTGTTTTGCTTTCCAGTGTGATGGGTATTTTCAGTGTAGCTAACGTCAATTTTCCATACCGGTAGGAACATTCGGCGCGTGGCAAAAAACCTTTGTCGAATATTGTTTAGCTTAAAGCGAGAAGATGCGCAACCTGACCGTTGCCTACGCCCCACCCGCATGTCATCAAAGCGGTAAAGTGGAAGCAAAGAAAAGGAGTTCCAATGAGTTTTCACCCACAATCTGGGACGGCAGATATTGGCGTAATGGGCATGGGGGTAATGGGATCTAACTTGGCTCGTAACCTGGCTCGCAAGGGTTACGCAGTGGCTGTTAGCGACATTTCCGCCGCTTCCACCGCCCGCCTCATTGACAATCATGGTGACGAAGGCACTTTCGTTCCTGTCAGCGAGTACGCGGCGTTCGCAACCGCCCTCAAAAAACCACGAGTGGCCATTTTGCTGGTACCCGCCGGCGCCCCTACAGATGCCGCCATTGCCGATTTGAAACAGCATTTTGAAGAAGGCGACATTATTGTCGACTGCGGCAACTCCTACTTTGAGGACACGATTCGGCGCGAACAAGAACTGCGGCAAGCCGGATTACATTTCGTAGGCGCCGGTATCTCCGGTGGACAAGAGGGGGCTTTGAACGGGCCGTCCATTATGCCGGCTGGCTCAAAACACGCTTATGAACGTTTGGGTCCCATGTTTGAGGAAATTTCGGCTCATGTCGAGGGCGAACCGTGCTGTACCCACGTTGGTACCGATGGCGCCGGGCACTTTGTAAAAATGGTACACAACGGCATCGAATATGCTGATATGCAGGTGATAGGGGAGGCTTTTGATCTGCTGCGTACCGCCCTCGGAATGGATCCGGCAGAAATAGGTGACATTTTTGCGTACTGGAACGAAGGGGAACTGAACAGTTACCTCATTGAAATATCGGCGGAAGTGTTGCGGCAACGCGACTTGCGCACGGGGGCGCCGCTGGTGGATGTCATAAAGGACGCCGCTGGGCAGAAAGGCACGGGTCTTTGGACAGTACAAACCGCCCTCAGTTTGGCAGTGCCCGTTACGGGTATAGGCGAGGCCACGTTCGCGCGCGGACTGTCTTCCTCGCCAATTCAGCGCGCTGCCGCCCAAAACTTTGCGGGGCGCGCCCAGGCGTGGGATGTTACGGATCGGGATGAATTTATCGAGGACGTCCGCTTGGCTTTATATGCCTCAAAGATTATTGCCTATTCCCAAGGTTTTGACATGATTCGGGCAGGCGCCGAACAATTCGGTTGGGATATTAAGTTGGGTGATATGGCGAAAATTTGGCGGGGCGGGTGCATTATTCGCGCCCAATTCCTGTCCGATATTACGCGTGCCTACGAAGCCGACCCGCGTTTACCAATGCTGATTGCGGACAAACATTTCTACGAAATTATTCAAAAAGCGTTACCGGCGTGGCGGCGGGTAGTGTCCGCAGCCGTTTGTCACGGCGTCCCAGTCCCCGTTTTTGCCTCAACCTTGCAATATTACGACGGGGTGCGGGCGCGGCGACTGCCAGCCGCACTGATTCAAGGGCAACGCGATTTCTTTGGCGCCCACACCTACCAGCGCGTCGACGCCGAAGGGGCGTTCCACACGCTGTGGGAACAGCCGGGACGCCCGGAAGAACAGCGTTCGTAAAGACCCGGTGGGGCACGCCCACCTTCACCATAGCGAAGCGTGGGGGCGTCGCTGCAAAACTGGGAGCAAAAGCCAAAAAGCGCAGGAATCCTAAAGGAATCTAAATCCAGGCGAATAGGTCCGATCCCTTAGGACGAAAGCTCATGCGGCGGCGAAACAGAAGGTGTTTGGCAGAGTCAGGCGACACGGCGAAGCGCGCAGGAAACTGGCGAAAAGCAAAGGATGAAACCCGCCATAGTCGCAGTGGGGCGCAGCAAAGCACACAAATAAAGGTGGGGACATGGTCCCCACCTTTTATCACCCCGTCCAATTACCCAAATAACCTATTGGGCTTTACCGGGTTCTTCTGCTTTTTCCGTTTTCACATCCGCGTTATCGATAGGCAGATCAATCTGGACGTCCTCCCAATATTCCTCTGCCCACGGGTCCTCTACGGGACGGGAACGGCGCCACAACACGTAACCGGTGCCCCCAGCAATAGCCGCAAACAATACGCACAACACGCCCTTGCCACCACGGCACGGGCACAACCCCTTACGCTGGGACTTCGCCGCCTTCTTCGCGGCTTTGCGAGCTGCCTTTGTGGCCTTCTTTAACTCTTTTTTGCTGGGAACCGGTTTGTCCATCAAAGACGAAAGAGCCGAATCCGCCGCCGCGCGCACTTCCTGTACCTTCGGGTTAGCTGCCACCTTCAAAGCGGTCTTCCGGGCTTCCTCTGAAGCCTTCTGTGCCTTCTTTTCCAACGTTGGAATGACCTCCTCGCGAACCTTCTTGTTAGCATCGACAACCAACGGCACCACGTCGTCCTCGAAACGCTTCACCGCTTCGTCATAAACCGGTTTCGCCGCCTTTGCAGCCTGATCAACTTTAGGAGCCACAAAATCCGCAGCCGCGTCAATCCAATCGTGAGCATGGTCGCGAACCGAGTCTACTGTTTTTTGCGCACCTGATTTCCGTCCAAACATTTTGTACTCCTAACATTCATTCGGTAAAGATAACGACATTTCTATTCTGCCAACAAATACTCAGTCTTGCTGGCAAGTTCGCAAAAGTTCGCCGGAAAGCACCCCACAAGGTGCGCTGGCGCACCGAAAATGCGACCATAGAAAACATGAAAGCAACAATTCACACCAATAAAGGTGACATCGAAGTAACTCTGCTGCCAGATAAGGCGCCACTGACAGTGAAGAATTTCCGGGAACTCGCCCTCGGCGAACGCGAATGGATAAACCCGCGTACCGGACAAAAAACCAGCGAACCGCTGTATGACGGCGTCATCTTCCACCGCGTCATTGACGGTTTCATGATTCAAGGCGGCGACCCGCTGGGCACCGGCACCGGCGGTCCAGGTTACCGTTTCCGTGACGAATTTGACCCCAGCCTAACCTTTGACGAACCCTACGTCCTCGCAATGGCAAATGCCGGTCCTGGCACCAACGGTTCACAATTCTTCATTACCGTCGTGCCCACCCCGCATCTGCAAAACCGGCACACCATTTTCGGCAAAGTCGAGGACGAAGCCTCGCGCGCCGTCGTAGACGCTATTGTCACCACCCCCACCGATGCCATGGACCGACCCGTCGACGACGTGGCCATTTCCACCATCGATATTACCGAGTAGAACTAAAAATGGCCCGATGGGAATCGGGCCATAAAATTAACTCTGTCACTGTATGGAGCGGGAAAGAGGAGTAGGTGCTCACTTCCACCGCAGCAGCATCAGGAAGCCAACAGCCACCACGCCAAAGCCAATAGCTAAATTCCAGTTACCAATACCGGGAACTGGGTAGGCGCCATTCAGCAAGTAAAAAACAATGACATACAGCAAACCAATGAGCATCAAAACCACCGATGTGGGTGCCCACCAGGTGGGGCTGGGCTTCATATGCGCAGACCAGCCGGGGTTCAGTTCCGTGTCTTGCTGGTTGTGGTGGGCGGCGCCTTGGCGTTTGCGTGATTCGGGCACGGTTACTCCTTTAAATGTCTTCTAAACTGGTATCTAGTCTAAAGCACGGATTCTAATTACTCGAAGCTGCTCGCCCAGTGTTTACAATGTGACAAGCAGGAGGTTTGAATTGGTTAGTGCTGGTAATAAGTTTCCGCCGAGGTCCGCTCGGCGTCCTCAGAATGTTCCGCCACCGCCTGCGGACGCAATACCACCCCGCATACCGCGTTCCCCAGGTGTGGTCGCGCCCGTAAAACGCCGCTCTCTGAACGCCGCGCCGCCAGCGCCGCCAGCACCATTGTTGGCAGAAAAAGTGCCCGCGCTTGACACGCCCTCATGGGGTAGTGCCTCCCCGCATACCCCTTCAATGGGAATGCCCCACGCAGTCAACGCCACCCATCCGCATCCACAGTGGCGCAGATCGCAGGGGGTCCGCGCGCAGTATTCACAACCATATGCCAACCCGCGCGCTGCCTACCCTAGCGATACGCAAACTTACAACGAGGACGGTGGCGGGCGTCTTCGAAAAAGACCACCGATATTCTGGGGATTTGTAGGGATAGTAGGCGAACTGCTGATAACTGCCGGGCTGATAGTCGGCTTGTTCGCATTCTGGCAGGTGTACGTGACCGACTGGCAGGTAGCGAAAGACGAAAAAGTCGCCCTCGCCAAATTTGAAAAGAAATACGGTAACGGACCCACTAACGTGTCTAAGGACATTCGCAAGGACCCGCCGCCGCAAGTGGCGTCCTCGGCCTACGGTGCCACTTTCGCCACTTTGCATATTCCCAGTTGGAACAAGATGGTTGTGCCCGTCAAAGAAGGCACAGCCCAGCGCATCCTCGACTTGGGCGTGGCCGGACACTACGAACAAACTGCCATGCCAGGCGGGTTGGGGAACTTTTCTGTGGCAGCGCACCGGCGTTCGTATGGTTCAAACTTCCGTGATATAGACAAACTGCGCGAAGGCAACAACATAATAGTGCGCACACCCGATGCCTGGCTGGTGTACAAAGTGGTGTCACACGACCTGGTCTTGCCTGAAAAAGTCAGCGTCATCGCGCCCGACCCCTTCGATCAAAACCCCGAGCCCACCAGACGCCTAATGACCCTCACTTCCTGCGCTACTTCCACGGGCGGACAATGGGGCAACACGCACCGCTATATCGTCCACCTTGAACTTGACCACTGGGTACCCCGGTCTTCTGGGATTCCCGCTGAACTAACCGGAGGCGTGTAATGTACGGACTACTATGGCGGCTCCTCCCTGGGGGAGTCCTCCTGAAACTACTAGCTTGCCTAGTGATGCTGACAGGCGCAGTAATCCTGCTGTTTACCTGGGTTTACCCGTGGGTGCAGGACTACTTGCACCTGTCTGGAAATACTGTCGGACACTAATTCTGAGGGCGATGGGGGTCAGTTCTGCGGCTTGCCGCTGGGGGACAGTGGATATTTTCGTCGTGAACCGACAGCGCGGAAAAATGTGTCGTCTAACTAAATAATTTGGGGCAACCACCGCGTAGGGGCTCTGCCCCAAATTTTTAGTTTCCTTCGTTGCCGCCGCCTGGCAACTGGTCCCCGTCACCGGGCGCATTCGGTGGCTTGTTGCCGCCGTTACCGGGGTCAGGCTTCGGGGGCTTGGGGGCTGAAGGGGCGGCTTTCGCCACGGTGATAGTGATAGAACTGCCGGATTTGACTTGCCCGGTCGGGTCAATGGTCAAAACTGTGCCTGCTGGGCGGTTGTTTGTTTCGACCTCGGTAATGGTCACAGACAAACCGTTTTGCCGCAGGTAAGTCAGCACTTCGTCCTTGGATTTGCCAACCATATCAGCGGGGACCGTTACGTTACCAGAGCCGACAATCAGGTCAATGCTGGTGCCTTTGGTTACCGATTTGCCCGCCTCTGGGTTGGAACGAATTACCTGGTCTTTAGCGTACTTTCCACTATCTTCAGTGGATACGGAACCTACCGACAGACCGGCAGCTTCCAAGGTGGCGCGTGCTTGCGATTGGCTCATGCCGGCAACGTCTGGGATGGCGATCTCGCTAACGCCTTTCGACAGGATTACTGTCACTTTCGAGCCTCGTTCCACCTCACTGCCGGGCGTAGGGTTGGACCGTAACACAGTACCAGCCGGATGATCTGACGATTCCTCGGGTTCGCCCTCTACCATTACCAGACCTTCTTTGTCGAGGGCGGTGCGCGCTTCTGCCCTGGACATTCCCACTATGTTTGTGGGTACGTGGGAAATGTTCAAATTGGGGTCTTTTCCGGAAAACATCATGTAAAGTACTGTGCCCAAGGTGGCAAGAGCCAGCAGGACGATTATTGTAATGATTGCGCGGTTGCGGGTTTTAGTTTTGCGTTCTTTTTTAGCCTCTAAGGCTTTTGCTTCTTCGCGAGCTTTGCGGAAGTCCTCGCCTAAACCGGGCGTGGTGGGCGTGGTGGGAGAGGCGGGCATGAACGCCTGGGTGGCGGCCATGTTATCCGCCTGAGTCAAAACTTGGGTTTTTCCGCTGCCCCACGTGGCGACGCTGGGGGCTGAAACGGCGGCGCCCGCACCGGCAGCTTTCAGGTCTGCCAGCATGTGAGCGGCATCCATGTAACGCGTGGCGCGGTCTTTTGCCAAGGATTTCATTACCACGCGATTCAACGCATCCGGGATATCCGGGGTAATTGAGGCCGGCGGTTCGGGGACTTTTGAAACGTGCTGGTAGGCGACAGACACCGCAGAATCTCCAACAAACGGCGGACGCCCAGTTAACAATTCGTACAGCAAACAACCCGCCGAATACAGGTCGGAACGGTGGTCTACGCGTTCGCCGCGCGCCTGCTCCGGGGAAAGGTACTGCGCAGTACCCACTACGGCGTCCGTCTGCGTCATGGTTGCCGAAGAATCAGCCAGCGCCCTCGCAATACCAAAGTCCATAACCTTGATCTTGCCGGTATTGGTCAACATTATGTTGCCGGGCTTTATATCGCGATGTACCAGTCCTTCGGCGTGGGCGTATTCGAGGGCGTGCAGTACGCCATCCATAATTTCGATGGCTTCGTCGATGGGGACGGGGCTGCCATCGCTGAGCAAATCTCGCACGGTGTGACCTTCCACATACTCCATAATTATGTATGGCACCATAATTGTGGAGGCGTCCGGGGCAACGATTTTTTCTTCGCCGGTGTCGTAAACTGCCACAATATTGGGGTGGTTTAGTGACGCCGCACTTTGGGCTTCCCTGCGAAAACGGGCCTGGAAAATGGAATCGCGAGCCAGGTCGATACGCAACATCTTTATTGCTACCATGCGGGAAAGCCTGGTGTCATAGCCGAGGTGGACTTCGGCCATTCCCCCTCGCCCAATGAGGGTCCTAATTTCGTAGCGCCCTGCGATTAGCGTTGTTGCCATGAAATTTCCTTTACTTCAGTGACCCCGTGGTCGTTGCCTGAGGTGCTATACAGTAACGCCGAAAGCGTCAGCAAGAAAATAATAATTCCTGCAATTGCCGGTTTTTTCCAATTTGGTGGCGGCGTGGATGCGTGCCGCGGTCCTCTGGTTCTACAAGATGGTTTGGGGTCTGAGTTAGTTTTAGCGACCTCGCTGGGAATCCAGTTGGGAGTTGCCCCTGGGCGCCATTCGCGCATCTTTTTGATGGTACTAGCCAGGTTATTTTGCCTAAGCTGCGTACCTATTGCCGGGGTACCGGGCGCGGTAGTTTCTTTGGTAGTTTTCCCGGTTGTTTCGGTTTGGGTGCGCGGAATTGCCGTGTTGTTCAATTCGCTGGAAATCCTGGAAAGGGCGCGGGCCAGTTCGCGGGCACTTTGAGGACGCTTGGTTGGGTCCTTTTTTAGCAGCCACATAACCAGGTCCACCAGGGGGGCTGGCACGGTGTCCGGCAGCGGTGGTACTGGGTCGTTGACGTGTGAAAACGCAATATCTACCTGGGTTTTTCCGGTAAATGGGCGTTTGCCCGCCAGGGCTTCGTAGGCTATCACTCCGAGGGCGTACAGGTCGCCGACGCTACTGGCTTGGTTTCCCATGGCTTGTTCGGGGGGAAGGTATTGGGCGGTTCCCATTACCATTCCGGCAGCGGTCAATTGCTGCTGGTTATTACCCAAACTGATGCCGAAGTCGGTAAGCTTGGCGACGCCCTCGGGAGTAATCAAAATGTTCGCAGGTTTTATGTCGCGGTGTACCACACCGGCGCGGTGGACGGCGTCGAGGGCGCACGCGGTCTGGTACAAGATAGACAGCAACAGTTCGGGTTCCATAGTGGTGGAATTTGCCAGCAGGTCAGTTAGTGGCAATCCTTTTACCAGTTCCATTATTAGCCACGCTAACCCGTCTTCTTCGCCATAGTCGAGGACGGTCGCCAGGTTTTCGTGTTTAGCTTTTTGGGCGTTGCGGGCTTCGACTTCAAAACGTGCCAAAAACTGGTGTTGCCCTGCTAGTTCTTCGCGTAATACTTTGGCGGCAACAATGTCGCTGGTCTTTTGGTCGCGGGCTTGCCACACTTCGCCCATACCGCCCACCGCGATGCGGCTGAGCAGAACGTACCGGTTGCCCAATGTGAACCCGGAGATTATGCGACTCATTTGATTATCGCCCCCATTACTGCTTTGGCGACTGGGGCGGCGACTTCCCCACCGTATGCGACGGCGCTGCCTTGTCCGCCCTCGACAATGACTGCTACGGCAACTTGGGGTTGGTTGGCTGGGGCAAAACCTACGAACCAAGCGTCGGCAACGTCCCCGCGTTCAGCGGTACCTGTTTTGCCAGCCACTTCGATTCCGGGGATGGCGGCGGCTTTGCCGGTGCCGCGTTGCGTTACGCCAACCATCATGCGCGTAAGCTTAGTGGCAGTGTCCGCGCTGATGGGTTGTCCAGCTTTGGTGGGGGTGGTTTTGTCTTGTTCTGCCAGGTCGGCGTCCAAAATACGGGATACCAGGTAGGGTTTCATGTGGGTGCCGCCGTTGGCGACGGTGGCGGCGACTTCGACCATTTGCAGCGGCGTTACTGAAACGTCAAATTGTCCGATGGCGCTCATTGCTACTTGGGCTTGCGCCATGTCTTTGGGGAATACCGAGGGCGCCCCCACCAGCGGAATTGTTGGGGTATTGCCAAATCCGAAGTCGGCGGCTTTCTTTGCCAGCGCTTGTTCCCCAAGTTCCATGCCGGCTTTTGCGAAGGTGGTGTTGCACGACAGAGCGAACGCTAAGGATAGGGAGGGGTGTCCGTCTCCGCAGTGTTCGTTGTTGTCGTTTGCTAGGGTGCTTTGCGTGCCGGGCAGGGGAATAGACACGGGTGAGTCTATTTTGGTGTCCGGAGTGTAGTTGCCGCTTTCCAGCATGGCGGCGGCGGTAATTATTTTAAAGGTCGAACCGGGCGCGTACCGGTGTCCACCGAAAGCCCGGTTTTCCAGGGGCTGGTTGGGATCTTTCAGCATCGCGTCGTAGGCTTCTTGGGCTTTCGCGCTGTCGTGGGTTGCCAACGCGTTGGGGTCGAAGCTGGGGGAAGAATATAACGCCAGGATTGCTCCGGTTTTGGGGTCGAGGGCGACTACTGCGCCGCGTTTATCACCTAGAGCTTTGGCAGCTGCTTGTTGAGCTGTGGCATTCAGCGTTAGTTCTACGGAACCGCCCTGCGGTTGTGCGCCTGTGAACAGGCGTTGGATGCGGCTGCGCAGCAGGGTGGTGGAGGTACCGTCCAAAACCCGGTTCATTTCTTTTTCTAAACCGGTGGTACTGCTGAAAGCTGTGGAGTAGTAGCCGGTGGACAGCGCATACAGGGAACCGGGTTTGTAGTGTCTTTGGTATTTGTACGCGTCGTCGCTTTTGGTCGAGGACGCTACGGCTTCGCCTTGCACAATAATGGAGCCTCGGTCCCGCCCGTAGGTGGCATAGATTGCGCGTGCGTTGCGGGGGTCGGCGTTCAGTTTGGGCGCGTCCAGTACTTGGTGGTAAGTGAGAGCACACATTAGCGTGACGAACATCGCAACAATTACGTACGTGAGGCGTCGGATCTGCGGATTCACTGGTTCACCCCCGGTACCCATTCAGTAACGTTGTGGTCGGCGGCGGTATGACCGGAGCGAGGTGGCAACCCGGACGTGTTTTTTGGTGTGTTTTCGCCAGAAAGTGGCAACTTGTTGATTTCGTTTGTGGACAGCAGTGGGGTGCTCTCGGAGGGGCGGCGCGCCAGGTCGGATATGCGCAACATTAGCCCCACAATTATCCAACTAGACAGCAGCGAAGACCCGCCCGCCGCCAAAAAAGGCGCGGTTAAACCGGTCAATGGCAGGACACGCGTCAATCCGCCCACAACTACAAAAACTTGGAAGGCGATAGCAAAGGACAGCCCAGTCGCTAGCAGTTTGCCAAACCCATCGCGTACCCCAATTGCGGTGCGAATGCCGCGTTCTACCAGTATCAGGTAGCACAGCAGTATTGCGAGGACGCCTGTCAGACCCAGTTCTTCGGCTAACGAAGAAAAAATGAAGTCGGAATTAGCGAAGGGGACGAGTTGGGGATAACCGCTGCCCCAACCGGTGCCAAATAGTCCCCCTGTAGCCATGCCGAACAGACCTTGGACCAGTTGTCCAGACCCTCCGACCTTGTTGTATATTTCGGGGTCGAGGGCGTGTAGCCAGCCTTCAAAACGCTGGGCGACGTGGTTGACTTTGGTGGCTGCCCAAAGTCCCGGCAGTATTAATATAGCGCCTATCACCAGCCAGGATACCCGGTTAGTGGCAACGTAAATCATGGACACGAACATGCCGAACAACAGCAGGGACGTGCCGAAATCGTGTTGGAATACCAGCACCGCTATGGCTAGTGCCCACACGATCATTAGTGGTCCCAAGTCGCGAATACGCGGCAGGTGGATGCCCGATATTTTCGGTCCGCCCACAGACAGTTTGTCGCGGTTGTCCACCAAGTATGCGGAAAAGAATACTGCCAACAAAATTTTCGCAAATTCCGAGGGCTGTAATGTAATGAACCCCAGGTTAATCCAGATTTTGGCGCCGTTTACGGCGGGAAAGAAGATGGGCAGCAGCAAAATAATTATGGACATTACCATGCAGATGTAACTGTATCGGCGCAGTCTTTTGTGGTCTTTGACAAAAGCCAACACGAACGCCATGGACATAATTCCAGCCAGGGTGATTACCAGTTGCTTGGTGCCCACCACCAGCCCGGTGCGTCCCAACATCCGGTAGCTGCTATCTAGCCGGTAAATCATTGCCAAGCCAATGCCGTTTAGTGCCACGGCTATGGGTAGTATTACCGGGTCGGCGTAGGGGGCGAAGTGGCGTACTAGCAGGTGGGTTATGAGGGCGATGGCAACCAGAACGCCCAGGTGTATCCACATTGCGTGGGGTAACGACCCGGTTTTATTGATTGTGGTTGCCAGGTATCCACCCATGCCGAGCAATATAGCGAGTGCGAGTAATACTACTTCTGGCAGGCGCCCGCTGCGCGCCTGGTGTATTTGTACTGTCGCCATTAGTCCCCCTGCTTGGTGGGTGCGGAGGAACCGGGTGCGCTACCGTTGCTTGGACTTGTGCTTTTCCCGGTATTTTGGGATTTTTGCAGTTCACCATCGCGGTGTTCGCGTTCAAAATTGCGCACCACTTGGCGGGCTTCACTTAGAGAGGAACGGGTCACGGGGGTTTGCAGGCGTCGCCTTGCTACCGGTTCGAGGTCGCTGACTTGCAGGTTGGTAGTTTCTTTTAGATGGGACAAGCTAAAGCCGCCAATTTTTTGGGGAATTCCCTGATAAATAGCCACTTTACCGTTGTGAGTGGAAACGTAGAATTGCGACTGCGTCCACGTCCACCCCAAAAAACCGCCGCCGACTAAAAACGCCAGTATTCCCAGGAAAATGCCCAGTGTGCGGCGGGATCTATGGGGGCGGGCGTCCTCGTTATAAGGAAGGGGAGGGGGAGCTGCCGTAAGTTGGTTGGCACGACCGGCCGAGGACGCTGCGTCCCTGGTTTTTGCCAAGCGGTCAGTGGCGGCTGCGCCGACTATCTGGGGAACATCAGAAATTTCGCCACTGGCGTCGTTGGTTTCCACAATGTCGCCAATGACCACGGTAACGTTGTCGGGACCCCCCGCTTTTAGCGCCAGGTCGACCAGTTGGTCGCAGGCAGCGCCGGGATCGGGTTCATTCAGCAACACTTCGGCTATAGTTTGCGCCGATACTACCCCGGATAGTCCGTCTGAACACAGCATCCATCGGTCGCCCACTATGGCTTCGCGCAACGATTCGTCGAGGACGATTTCCGACGAACTGTCCCCCAGCACGCGCAGGAGCACGGAACGTTGGGGGTGATTTTCGGCTTGTTCTGGGGTGATTTGCCCCGATTCGACCAGGTATTGTACGAAACTGTGGTCGGTGGTTACCTGGTTTAGTTCACCCCCGCGCAGCAAGTAGGCGCGCGAGTCCCCAATGTGGGTCATTGCTAGTTTGTTGCCGCTGCGCAGTATGGCAATACAGGTGGTGCCCAGACCGTGCAGTTCGGCGTCTTGCCCGGAGCGTTCAATGAGTTCGGCGTGCGCATCCGCAATGTGGGAGCGTAGCAGGTGCAACAGGTCTTCGGGTTTTTGGGTATCGGCGTCGAGGACGGCCAGGTGGGCCACTGCTATAGAGGACGCAATGTCGCCACCGGCGGGACCGCCCATGCCGTCTGCGAGAACCAGCAGGTGGGAGCCGGCATATCCGGAGTCTTGGTTGGATTTTCGCATATGCCCCATGTCGGTGCGTGCCGCAAAGCTTATAGTTAGGCTCATCGCACCAACTCCAGACAGGTTTGCCCAATGCGAATTGTGATTCCGGGACCAACTTTGCGAGCGGAAGTTATGCGCTCGCCGTCAACAAAAGTTCCGTTTGTTGAGCGCATGTCCTCTACATACCAAGTGTCCTGGTCGCGGAATATGCGGGCGTGTGTCGAGGACGCATACGAGTCGTCGATCACCAGTGTGCACGAGGGCGAGCGTCCAATAACAATTGCGGACGCACCCAGCGGCATTGTGGTGCCCACCAGGGATCCTTCGGTAACTAACAGGTGGGTGGGGTGGGCGGCAGGGTTCTTTTTTCCTTTGCGTTCTTCGCGTCGCGGAATGCCCTTGCCGCGGGGGGTCACAATGGTTCCCCACAGGTCGCGTTGCAGCGTGGTTAAAGCCGCAAAAACAAACACCCATAGGAGGACCAGGTAGCCCAGACGGATAACAGTAACAGTTAGCTCTGAGGTCACTGATAGTCCCCTTCTTGAGGGTTGTAGAAGTAGATGGTGGTGCGCCCCACCGTCAATTCGTTGCCATCTAACAAAGTGGCTTCAGTGATGCGGTGCCCTTCGACGTAGGAACCGTTTGTGGACCCCAGGTCGACGGCTATTACTCCGTAGGGAGTTACCCGAATTTCCAAGTGTTTGCGCGATACGCCAGAGTCTTGTAAAACAATGTCGGCTTCGCTGCCGCGCCCAATTACCGTTACGTCTTCGGTCAAGACCCATTTTTTGTTGCCGATTTCCAAGGTGGGGGAACCGGTGGTGGGTGTGGTCTCGGGTATTACGTTGCCGCGTTTCATACTGGTAAGTACCCGGATATCACCGGGCATTTGCGCACTGAGCGCGCGAAATTCAATGCGGATAGGACCCACAAAATTGTACGATTGTTCGGTCGCGTACGTGGTCAGTTCTGCTGCTAATTCGTCAATTAGGATGTCGGTTGCGTTTAACGCATCGAAGTCTTTTTCAGACAGGTGAACGGTGAATTCGTTGGGGACAACTGTGCGCGCAGAACTGATGGTCGAAGTGTTGTCGTCCATTGCACGGCGCAGTGCCGAGGCGATGTCTACGGGTTTTACTTGCGAGCGAAATACCTTCGAAAAAGCTCCGTTTACGCCGCGTTCGACGGCATTTTCAAACCTGTCAAAAACGCTCACGCACGCCCCCTAGCAATATCCCGTTGGAAAACTTACCACTATTAGTATGCCTGCTTTGGACTGTTAATCGTAGTTGGATACCGCCTTGCCTGCTTTTGTATAAGGAATTTCGCCAATTGTGGATTGTTCCGAGGACGGCGCGCTAAGCAATGGTGCGCGAGGGGGGAGTTGAACCCCCACGCCCTCACGGGCACACGGACCTGAACCGTGCGCGTCTGCCTATTCCGCCACTCGCGCGCTCAACCAATCTAACCCGCTGAGTTCCGAAAATGCAAACCGGGGAAAAGTGATCTGGATAAAAGTGGGGGACAGGGGCGTCGCCCTCGGGAAAGAAAGAAAACTGAAGGGATTGTTCGCGTGGGTTTCCACAGATATTTCGAGGACGGTTTTCCACAGACATATGTTTGCCCGGTTCCTCCTGGGTCTTTGCCCGCCACAGTAGAAGCATGAACAACACAAAATTATTGCCACCTGTCGCGAACCCAGGTGTTATACAAAAGATAGTTCGCAAACTTGGTATTCTTGCGGCGGTCGGGGCTGCCAGCGCAATCTGTGTGGGTTTGCCGGGCAGCGCTCACGCCGACAACGCTACTGCGGATAATTACGAGGGCGCCCACCACAGTCAATTGGTGATCCCCAGTTGGCAGGCTGTGGGCAGGGTTGCAGAGGCGGACCTGGGCGGTTACCTGGTGGGGAACGAAATTGCGATATGCACTTCGGACCAAGAATGGGCGTATTCGCAAAAAGCCCACAACCTGAAATTTCCGGTGCAGCGGCTGGTGGTGAAGGCATATCCCACGCCGCCCTCGTTTAGCCCAACCACTAACAAATACGTGTTAGAGAGTGCCAAGATTCCGCCATTTGCCTACATATTGCAACAAAAAGTGCCAGAGGCAGTGCAGGCCGCACGGACGGGAAACCCGACGGCTCTCAGTGCGGCTGTGTACGCTTTGCACTCCCTGACTAACCGTGGTGTCATTTCCATTCAAAGTAAAAATGTTACTGCTGCAGAACGCGCTTTAGCTGGGCAAATGCTGCGCGAAGCAGCAGAAAACGCGGGTCCTTACCGGATGGAAACAGAGGTGCGTAGTGGCACGAACGGCACGGCGGACGTCCACATTGCGGTTTACAGCGCTTCCGGGAAAACACAAAACGTAAAAGCGACGGTGGCAGTATCTGGGGCAGAACTGGCAACGCCTAGTGCCGCGACAAATACCACTGGGGAAAATTCCGCGGATGCGGCACGGCTGCGTGTAGCTCAGGACCAACACGGCGGTCCCAAGACAGACGCCGCCACCACACAGTCAAACATAGGTCAAACACCAGCTACGCAGTCACCAAAAGTGACGCACACGTTCGCTACCTCGCTGCCCGCCACCATTCCACTAAAATCCAGTGCTACCAGCAAATTCCACATGAAGATTACCGTGAACTCGTTGCCGGCGACCACGTTCCGCACATGGGAAGTAAAGGGCGCCCAAGACATGGCGCTCGCCGGCAAGCCTAGTGTGTTAGGCGGGACGGTAGAAGGAACGATCACTGTCCCCCCGTCCTCGCCCTCGAAAATGCCATCAACGCCACCAGCCCCGCCGCTTCCGCCCGCGCCGCCCGCAGTGACGCCGCCCCCCGTACCTCCGGTACTGCCAGTCCCACCGGCACCGAAACCGCCCGCGCACATTCCGTCAACCCCACAAACGCCACCACCTGCGCAACCGGTAGCAGTGGAAAAGCCGCAGCCGCTCCCAAAACCGAAACCACAGCCAGCACCCGTGAAAAAATCTGAACTGGCGCTTACGGGATCTACCGTGAAATCTGGTATTGGTCTTGCAACGCTGCTAATAGGGGCCGGAATGTTCTTGCGATCGCGCAAACTGAGCATCAACTAAGCGCCTGGGCAAAACAATTCCGATAAACGCCGGTTAGGGCAGCAGCTCAGGCTGTTCCTAACCGGCGCAAACGCTCAACCGTCTCTGAAATACAAAATATACGCACCACCGCGCCCCAGAGCGGACCTGTCCAAAGTGTGGCGGCATTTGACCAAAACCAAAAAACAGATCTAAATGCGCGCAATAATACTGAAAGTCGCCCCTGCGCAATGTTTTCTGGTTAGGCTGAAAGAAAGTTCGGCGCAAGGGGTAGGCGATGACGAAAAAACTGAAGGTAAACATTTTAGACTTAGCTCCCGTTTCGCAAGGGATGAGCCGCAAGCAAGCCTTGGACGCGTCCTTAGAAGTGGCAAAAATGGCAGACCAAATCGGGTACCACCGTTATTGGATGGCAGAACACCACGGATCCACAGCATTCATGTCCTCGGCTACGTCCCTGCTGCTAACTCGCGCCGCCGAACACACTGAACGTATACGTTTAGGAGCTGGCGGGGTAATGCTGCCTAATCATGCACCCCTGATGGTTGCCGAATATTATGGGACGTTGGCAACAATTTATGGGGATCGCATTGATCTGGGATTAGGGCGGGCGCCCGGTACCGACCCGGTTACTGCTGCCGCTTTGAAGCGCGGCAGTGCGGAACTACACGACTTCAATGACGCCGTAGCACAGTTGCATAACTATTTTGCCGAGGACGATACTTCCGAAGTTGCCACCGAGATTCGGGGCAGTGAAGCCGCCGCCTTAGGGTTCCGTTTCACGCCCGAACACCCACTGACCAAAGTGCGGGCCATTCCCGGGCAAGGAACCAAGGTGCCACTGTGGATGTTGGGATCCAGCATGGGCGGCGCCCTCGTTGGAAGCTCACTGGGGTTACCCTACGTATTCGCCTCCCACTTTGCGCCCACCCAAATGGAATCCGCGCTGCAAACCTACCGTACCAACTTCAACGCCGACGCCCCCACCGCCGAAATCAACAAACCATACGTGATGGCGGGAATAAACCTGATGGTGGCGCCCACAGACGAGGAAGCCAACTATCTGTACACCACCACCCAACAGATGCGTTCGCACATTCGACGCGGTCACGGCGGACAGTTGCAACCGCCGGTGGAAAACCTCGAGGACGCTTTGGGGCAAGCTGAAGCCGGGCTGGTCTCCTCAATCCCCACTATAAAAGCGGTAGGCAGTCCCGCCCGCGCCGCGCGGGCAGTAACGGACTTTGCGAACAAACACCAACTGGACGAAGTGATTGTGGTGTGTTGGGGCTACGACCCGGCTAAACGCATAGAATCATTGCGCCTGCTGGCTGCCGAACTAGACCTGGCCAGCAGCCTTTAGGGCAGCGCCCCTAAAATGAGGACATGACAATAATTGCGGCAGCAGACGGGTCATCCCTGGGAAACCCCGGTCCCAGTGGGTGGGCATGGTACGTTGACGAAACATGTTGGGATGCGGGCGGTTGGGAAACCGGCACCAACAACATGGGAGAACTAGAAGCGATCCGCCAACTACTGGCAGCCACACGAAAAGCCGGACTCAGTGACGAAAAACTGCGCATCTACTTGGACTCCCAGTACGCGCTAAACGCCGCCACAAAATGGATTCACGCGTGGAAGAAAAATGGGTGGCTCACCGCACAGAAAAAACCCGTAGCAAACCGCGAAATAGTAGAAGCAATAGACCAAGAATTACAAGGACGTGACATCGAATTCCAGTGGGTGCGCGGGCACACCGGACACGCCCTCAACGAAGCCGCTGACGACGCCGCGCGCCGCAGTGCCCTCGCCTACAAAGAAGGCAAAAAACCCCCCGCCGGACCAGGCTTTACCTTCGCCGCCAAAATGCCGGACGCCCGTGCCGCGCGCGCGGATCCACCTACAAATAACGCCAAAACAGCGGAAACGGTGGAAACTGCCGCAACTGCTGTGGCTGCTGCGGTTACCGAAGCCTCAGGGGTCGAAGATTGTGCGCCTGTTGCTGCCGCGCCGTCAACCGGGGACAGCGCAACCTCTGCGCAGGCGCAAAAGTGGGCAGTCGCCCTCATCACAGCCTTCCGGGATGGCCAAGACTGGCACCAGTTGCTGGGGGCAGAATTTCGGCTGGTCAGCGGCTATGGGCAGGTGCTTTACGAGGACGATTTGCGCAGTGGCACCCCCACCGGTGGGGCAGTACCCCTGACGGTCGGGCAGGTAGATCCGCGCGTACAAATCAGCCAGATTGCAACGCTGTCTTTAGGCGGTAACTACTTGACCAGTTTCCGTGTAGGCGGAGGTGGCAAACAGGATTTGCACAGCACCATTTGGGACCGCCAAGGACGGGCGCTTTTCCACCAAATAACCCCGGTTATTGCAGGTGGGACAGCAGCCGCGTGACCGCTGCTGCAGACAAGGCGGCGGCCTCTTCTGCATCAATATGAAAGTCTTGTCCCGCAACCGGTCCGCACAGGTCTGAAACCCCGCGCACGGACACGAACGGCAATTCTAGGGCGGCACACACCATTGCAATTGCGGTCGATTCCATGTCCACGCTGAGGGCGCCGGGGAACCTTTCACGTACAATTGCGGTTTGCTCCCCGGCTACGAACGAGTTCCCGGACAAGACTTGCCCGAATTTCATTTCCAGAGGACGGTGCGCGTCATTTTCGCGTTCGTCTTTGCCGGGGGCTGCGTCCTCGAAATTAGCCGCCACCTGCCGCAAGAATGCGGGTGCGCCCGCAAACGCGGTCACTTCCCCCGGAATTTGCCCCGGTACGTAACCGAAAGCAGTAGCATTGGCGTCAGCGAACGCGTAGGTTTCCCCCACAATCACGTCGCGAACATGTACTGTCGCTGCTAAACCGCCGCAGGTTCCGGCGCTAATGACCCGCGCTAACCGGTAGTGGTGCGCCACCCACGCGGTACAAAGTGCCGCATTCACCAACCCGATACCGGAAACTGCCAGCAGTATGCCCTTTTCTGTCAGTTCGTAAACCTTAGTTTTGCCCGGTCCTTTGGTGAACTGAGGCGCACTACCGTTCTCGAAAAACGGCTGCGCCTCCAAGTCCATAGCAACCTGAATCAAAGTGCTTGCGGCACCCCCCGCGCCTGCCACCGTTCTTGCCGACATTACTGGTACACCTCTTCCCACTGGTTGCGCGCTTCTAGGAATTTGGCGACCTGGTGTTGTGCGCCTTCGAGAGTGTGACTGGCACCCCACCCGCATTGAACTTCGTTGGCGGCTGGGACTTCGCGGGCGCGCAAAATGTCGCGGAAAGTCGCCTCTAAAATGTCCAAAAATTCAGGCATTTGCAGCCCCAAAGTGAGCGCATAAAACCCGGTTTGGCACCCCATGGGCGACCAGTCGATCAGTTTGCCAGTGTGGTTGCGCATCAGTTCGGCCGTCAGGTGTTCGATGGAATGCACTACGGGCATTTCCAGGTGTTCCCGGTTGGGTTGGCAAAAACGTACATCGTATTTTACGAGGACGTCTCCGCCCGGCAATTCTTTAGTGTCGGCAACGCGCACAAAAGGGGCGCGCACCTTAGTGTGGTCTAAGTTGAAGGATTCGACGTTCATATGCTGCATACTCCGATTGTGTCACGTTAGTGCACCGTGAGGGCGACTGGTCGAATTCACAAAGAAATTTTTACGCACAGGAGGGAGTGATGATCACCCTGAATTACACAGATGTTATCCACAGGGGCAAATGGAGTTATTGCTGTGCCCGCCGTCCTCGAAAAAGTTGTCCACAATCCCTCCACATTTTGTCCACAAAGTTATCCACGAGAAACTTTAGACACAATTTGTTGTGGTACTAGCGTGAGGGCACCACAAGGTGTAGTGTTTTATTTCAGAGGCGCAAAAACGCCGCAAATAAAATCACATCTCTGTAATTTCATAGGAGCACTCATGACCGTCACCGTATTTTCCAAGCCGATGTGCGTGCAATGCGATGCCACCAAGCGGGCGCTAAAACGCAAAGGTGTTCCTTTTTCCGAAGTGGATTTAACCAAAGATGCGGACGCCTTGGAACAAGTGAAGTCTTTGGGCTACGTTCAGGCACCGGTGGTAATGGCAGGACAAGACCACTGGAGTGGCTACCGACCTGACAAAATTAAGGCTGTTGTTGCTGCGATGGGTCAAGTTGGCGTTGTAAATGCCTGAAACTGATTGCGTGCCCTCACCCAACGGTGGTGGGCACGTTCCCTATTTGGTCTACTTTTCCTCGGCAACTAATAACACACACCGATTTGTGAAACGTTTGGGCTTCCCGGCGGACCGTATTCCGCTTCGTCCTCGGGATCCGTTCCTTTACGTAAAGCAACCCTACGTCCTCGTAATTCCCACTTACGGCGGGGGTTCCATAAAAGGGGCGGTACCAAAGCAGGTTGTAAAATTCCTCAACGTTCCCGAAAACCGTCAGTATTGCCGGGGTGTGATAACCGGCGGTAACACGAATTTTGGGCAAGCCTACTGCATCGCTGGGGACATTATCAGCACTAAACTGAACGTGCCACACATGTATAAATTTGAGCTCCTCGGAACTGGCGAGGACGTTGCTAAAGTACGCGAAGGATTGGAAGAATTTTGGCAGAGAATTTGACGGATACCGGTCTGGAAACAGCCCCCAAACCTGAACTGGACTACCACGCGCTGAACGCAAAACTGAACCTTTACGACAAGGACGGAAAAATTCAGTTTGCCGCCGACCGAGCGGCTGCCCGCCAGTACTTTTTGCAGCACGTAAACAATAACACTGTGTTTTTTCACGACTTGGAAGAAAAAATCGAGTACTTGATTGAGAACGGCTATTACGAAGCTGAAGTAATCAAACAATACGATTGGGATTTCGTGAAGCGCCTCTACAAGGCGGCGTATGCTCATAAATTTCGTTTTCCCACTTTTTTGGGCGCCTTCAAGTATTACACCAGTTACACGCTGAAGACTTTTGACGGCAAGCGGTATTTGGAACGTTACGAAGACCGGGTCTGCATGGTCGCTCTCTATTTGGGGCACGGCGACGAAGACCTGGCAATGTCTACAATGGAAGAAATTATTACCGGTCGTTACCAGCCGGCAACACCCACGTTTTTGAATGCGGGCAAGGCGGCGCGCGGCGAACTGGTGTCGTGCTTCCTGGTGCGCATCGAGGACAATATGGAGTCCATTGCGCGGGGTATTAATGCCTCGTTGCAACTGTCCAAACGGGGCGGGGGAGTCGCCCTCAATCTGACGAATTTGCGCGAAGAAGGCGCGCCTATTAAACGTATAGAAAACCAATCCTCGGGTGTGGTGCCGGTTATGAAGTTGCTTGAGGACGCCTTCAGTTACGCCAACCAGTTGGGGGCCCGCCAGGGCGCGGGCGCAGCTTATCTGCATGCCCACCACCCCGACATTATGAAGTTTTTGGATACGAAGCGCGAAAATGCGGACGAAAAGATCCGCATTAAAACGCTGTCTTTAGGTGTGGTAGTTCCGGACATTACTTTCGAGTTGGCAAAGCGCAATGAGGACATGTATTTGTTCAGCCCCTATGACGTAGAACGCGTCTACGGGAAGGCGTTTAGCGAAATTTCGGTTACGGAAAAGTATCGCGAAATGGTCGAGGACGGTCGCATTCGTAAGAAGAAGATAAACGCGCGCCGGTTCTTCCAAACTTTGGCAGAAATTCAGTTTGAGTCCGGTTACCCTTACATTATTTTTGAGGATACGGTGAACCGTGCGAACCCCATTGCGGGGCGGGTTACCATGTCGAATCTGTGTTCGGAAATTTTGCAGGTTTCCGAGCCTTCGCAGTTCAATGAAGATCTCAGTTACAAGGTGGTGGGTAAGGATATTTCTTGTAACTTGGGGTCGTTAAATATTGCGAAGGCAATGGATTCCCCGGATTTTGCGCACACCGTTGAGACGGCTATTCGGGGTTTGACGGCGGTGTCAGACTTGTCTGACATTGGGTCGGTGCCTTCAATCCGAAAAGGGAACTCCCAATCGCATGCTATTGGTTTGGGGCAAATGAACTTGCACGGGTATTTGGCGCGCGAGGGCGTATACTACGGCAGCGATGAGGCTCTCGATTTCACCAACATGTACTTTTATGCGGTGGTTTACCAGGCAATTCGGGCATCTTGCAAGATTGCGCGCGAACGTGGTGAAACGTTCGTGGGGTTCGCAGACTCGAAGTACGCTTCAGGGGAATATTTCCAGAAGTACATTGAGGGGCAGTGGGTGCCCCGCACGGATAAGGTGAAACAGTTGTTGGCGTCCTCGACAATTTACATTCCCACCCCAGACGATTGGCGCCAGTTGGCGGAGGACGTGCAAAAGTACGGCATGTACAACCAGAATTTGCAGGCTATTCCGCCGACAGGGTCCATTTCGTACATCAATTATTCGACGTCTTCGATTCACCCGATCGTGTCAAAAATCGAGATTCGCAAGGAAGGCAAGATTGGGCGCGTCTACTATCCGGCGCCGTACATGACTAACGACAATTTGCAGTATTACCAGGATGCTTACGAGATCGGTCCGGAAAAAATTATTGACACGTACGCGGTGGCAACCCAGCACGTGGACCAGGGCTTGTCATTGACGTTGTTTTACCCGGATACGGTCACGTCTAGGGACGTGAATAAGTCCTACATTTATGCGTGGCGCAAGGGGATTAAGACAATGTACTACATGCGTATTCGCCAGCAGGCCTTGTCAGGTACCGAGGTCGAAGGTTGCGTTTCTTGTATGTTGTAGGTTTCGCCTGAATATAGTGATACCCGCCGCGACCTAGTCGTGGCGGGTATTTTTCCGCATTCTGGTGTGAGAGCGCAGGTGGGGCAGATTTTTACTTTTGAAGTGTTGGGGCAAGTGCCCTTCCCTTATTGGGCGCTGAGGGCGGTTGGCGGAACTGCAGCATTGGGTGCATTGTACTGGCGGCTTGGGTATCCGCCGAGGGCGGCGCGCACGACTAAATTCCCAGACTAGAGTTCGTTATGAGGGCGGTTGGCGACCAGCCTTTGAAAAGGAGGGGGACAGTTTGGTTCAGTACACCTAGGCGCGTGCTGAAAATATTTTGAAAACTCCCCTCCATTAGGTAGGTTAATAAGGTATACCTAACCTCAATGCGATGGGAGTTGTTGTGCGCATCTTCAGCAGACGAGCTGTTGCCGTGACTGCGCTGTGGACGTTGGTCATATCAACGCTACTGATATTTGCCACTAAAGCCTTAGCTGGCGCCACTATAGCCGCCGAAATAACCGACGCACCGCCGGGGTCCTGGCAACACGTCATAATAAAAATGCGCGCAAACGCGCCCACCACGGCTCTTGCGAAAAACTTGGCGGAAAAGAAACAGCATCTAAACAATTTGCGCGCCACCGCCAACGCCTCCCAAGCATCAGTCTTAGCAGAGCTGCAACAGGCCGAAAAACAAGGCAAAGCCCGCCAAATAAACCCGCTGTTCGTGGTGAACGCCGTAACCGCAACCGTTACGAAAGAGGTCGTCCTCGAAATAGCGAAAGTGCGCGGCGTCGCAGCAATCAGCACAGACAAAACCATTACCGCCGACCCCGTGAAAAACGAAGCGGAAGCGAAACTATCCGGAATACGCGCACGATCCGCAGACAAGCACGTGCCGTGGAATTTGAAAAAAATTGGGATTAGCGAAGACCTGCAAAACCGCTACAGTGGGCAGGGCATAACCGTAGGCATAATCGACTCCGGGGTAGACGTGAGCCACCCGGCACTGGCAAACAAATGGCGGGGGAACAGTGGAGATAAAGCCACCAGCTGGTTTGATGCAGTGGAAAACTCGGCAATACCGGTGGACTCCACTGGGCACGGCACCCACGTCATAGGCACCGTGCTGGGCAGCGCAATAAACGCGGATGCACTGCTGGGCGTTGCCCCCGCAGCCAACTTCATTGCCGCCAGAGTATTTGATAAAAACGGCGAAACCACAGATGGGCGGTTACTGGCCGCAATGCAGTGGATGCTGGCACCTATTGACAGCAAAGGGCAAGCACACCCCGAACTGGCCCCGCGCGTAGTAAACAATTCGTGGGGGACAACATCCACAGATCCACTGTTGCGCAAAGCCTTACAAGAATGGCGAAAAGCCGGGATTTTGCCAGTATTCTCTGCCGGAAACGTCAGCGAAGACAACAGTGGTGGGGAAGGATCCATAACCCAACCGGCATCCTTCCCAGAAACATTCGCAGTGGGCGCGCTGCGTAGCGACAACCACATTGCGAAATTCTCGCTACGCGGTCCATCCGCAACCGCGAACAAACCCAAACCCGACATTTCTGCGCCCGGCGTAAACATTCGTTCCGCATACAAAAACCACACAATGCAGCTGCTTTCAGGGACGTCAATGGCGGCCCCACACGTTACCGGGGTGGCCGCCCTCGTGCTGAACGCCAACCCCAAACTGAGCGTTGACCAACTGGAAAACGTGCTGACCAAATCCGCCACACCACTGACGGATGAACAAAACGTCGATACCCCTAACAATGCGTACGGTGCTGGAAAAGTAAACGCCGCCCTAGCAATAGAAATGGCGAAAACGCAGCCTAAAGTCGGTACCGTCAGCGGCACAGTTTACGTGCGCGGCAAAGACAAAACCGCACCTCAAATAACGCACATACCAGTGCATTCCTTCTACGCTGCCACCAAAACCGAACTGACCGCCAAAGTGAAAGACGACAGTGGTGTCAAAACCGTAGTCGCTAAGATCGCAGGAGCAGACGGGAAAAACCGGGAAATCGCCCTCAAACTGACTGAAGGCACGAAACTGGACGGCACCTACAGTGTGGAAATCGGACCGCAAACCTTGCAAAACGGTGACAAAACTTACCAAATTTGCGCCACCGACCGCACGGGCAAAGAATCGTGCACCGAACCAATTATGTTCGCTCAAAAAAATGCTGTGACCATCGGATGGAAAGAAAACTTCGAGGACGGCACGGACGGCTTCGAAATGAGCGGCAAGACCCCCATGTGGCAGTGGGGAAAACCGGCAGACGGGCTGTCCAAAGCCAACTCCGGGGAAAAAGTAGTCGCCGTAGGGTTGGACGGCAAAGGCTACCAAGGAGTGCAGGACTCGGTGCTGTTGACGCCCCCCATCGCCCTCGGAAAAACCGACAAGGCGGCGCTGACGTTCATGCACTGGTATGGCTTGGATAATTATGCGCACGCCACCTACGACACCGCAGAAGTGTGGGTGGGGGAAGTGAAGCCTGGAACTGGGGAAATAACGTGGGAAAAACTGCCGCAACGCAGCTACAAGAACAGTCAGAAACAGTGGACGCGCGAATACCTGGATCTGGGTGCATACGCCGGTAAAACCATTCGCGTAATGTTCGGGGTGCGCGGTGCTTGGAAATCCCCACACAAGACGGCTGGGTGGTTTATCGACGACTTGGCTCTGGAGAAAACTGCCCACAACGACGTGCCCAAGGTCGAAAAAGACCTGGATATTCGGACTTACCCGGACGGGCGGACGCTGGTTGAATTTACGCCCATAAGCGACGAAACCATCACCGAATACCGGCTGTACCGCGCCCATGACGGTGGCAAATTTGAGCAGGTGGGGACCTTGCCGAGGGCGCAAGTAGGCAAATACTCTGCCACTTTCGATCCAGATTACCCCAAGCCGCAAAAAGGCATCTATACCTACTACGTGACTGCAGTGGCAGGAGATAGTGAGTCGGCGCCTTCGAAAACTTTGCAACGCACCTTCACTAAGGGCAGCGAAATAAAGGGGTTTGATTTCGAGGACGGAGACCAGGGGTGGACTTCAGAGCCTGACGAGAAAGGGAACAAGTTTGAGCGCGGCGTGAAAACCCTGGCAGACAGCCAAAACGACGGCAAAGCCCCGACAGTAGCACAGTCGAAGGGGAAGAATGTTGGTGACAACGTATTTGCTACCGTGTTGAATGATTATCGGAAGCCCAACGTGACGTACACGCTGACTTCGCCGAAAGTGGACCTAAGCGGGCGCAATATGGTTACCCTGTACTGGCAGCAATGGTTCAATACGCGTGGACGGGTCGGCAGTGATGAATGGAGCACTTACAACGACGACATTGGGCACATAGAGGTCAGTAAGGACGGACAAAACTGGCACGAACTGCTGAAACTCGATGAAAAGGCTATTGATGCTGACGGGGGCAAGGCTCGCGTGAAGAATGCCTGGCACACGGACCACGTGGAAATCCCCACCGAATACTTGGGGAAAGACACGCAGGTACGGTTCGTCCTCAAAACCGGCACCGAAATGTTCGAATTTAGTGGTGGTTGGTATATTGACGACGTAACCTTCAACAACACAGCGAACGCCACTATTCCGGCGCCGAAAGCGGTAGCGGCAGCGGATATGACGCCGAAAGCAGCGAAGGCGCCGCTGGCGAATGTGGTCGGAGGTTCGGCGGGAAGCGACGTCGGAAGCGCGGAAAGCCTGAAAGCGCTGAACGTGAAGGGGCTGCAACCCGTCGCCAAGTTGAATGCCGACCGCCTTGGTGGTTCCGAGGACGCTGCACCCGTTGATTCTTGGGTTCCGGCACCGGCTGCCACAGTGACAGTGTTGGGGCTGGGCAGCACCGCGATCGCAACAGAGCC
Source organism: Actinomycetaceae bacterium (assembly GCA_030528145.1). GTDB lineage: Bacteria > Actinomycetota > Actinomycetes > Actinomycetales > Actinomycetaceae > Winkia. The sequence continues at coordinate 77,800 of JAUMZK010000005.1, read as the reverse complement.
GGGCACGGGCGCCTATTCTTTGGGCAGTCCGGCTGGTGAAGTTACTGTTACGGTCAGCGCACCCGGATACTTGTCCCAATCCATGCCCGCAACGGTTAAGGACAGTCAGAGCGTTACTTTGAATTTCAAGTTGGAGAAAGCGCCAGACCAGGACGTTACCTTTGTTGTTGCTGGCGGTGACGGCAAAGCGTGGCCGGACGCACACGTGAGCGTCTACGAAAAAGGCAAGTCCGCGCCCGTGTTCGTGGGCGTGACCAAAACGATTAAGGGCGCCGCGAAAGCCACCGCCAAGTTAGTGCCGGGTGCTTACACTGTGCGGGTGGGCGCGCCGGGACACGAAAGTGCGGACAGGTCTTTCGTTGTTACGGCTGGCAATCCGGTGACGGTGAACTTGCAGTTGCGCGCATTCGCGGCAGGCGAGGACGAACCCCACTGGAACGGTAAAGATGAGGTTAAACCTGACTCGGCATTAACTAATTTGGCGGTTGGCAGAACTGCGGCCGTGAAGCTGAAAGCCGCCCCAATGGACCATGTTGTTGCGGTTCGGTTCAAAGTGTTCGGCGGCAAGATACCGACGAAGTTCCAGTGGTCGCTGTGGGAGCAGGACGATGCGGACGGTCTGCCCGGTCGCATGTTGCTGGGACCGCTTCAAGCCCAGGTTCCTGCCGGAGATGGCGCAAAATGGGTGGAAGTGAAAACGCCCTACCCAGTGCCCGTGACCGGAGCCTACTACCTGTCGTTTACGCAGTTGGCAAACCCTGGCGAGGGCGCAACCCTGGGTGTCGATTCCACTGCGGACGGTTCCGACCACAGTTACAAGCTGATCAACGGTGCCTGGGATACTCCCGACGAAAAAGGTCGGTTCTTGATGGACACCAAAGTTGCCAAATACGAGGTCGCTGTACCGAAACCGGCACCGGCTCCGGCGCCCTCGCCTGATCCGACCCCGAAACCGATCCCAGAACCAACTCCGGCGCCAGAACCAGGTGATGGAGATAAGCCAGAACCGGGAGATACCGACAAGCCGGGTGACACTAATAAGCCTGGGGAGCAGGACAAACCCGGTGCTACTGATCAGCCAGGTGACAAGGGTAAACCGGGAGGCACCGACCAGGGGAAGGGCAAGCAGCCGCAACCACCGGCGGATGGCAACCACAACCAGGCGAATAAACCCGGCAACGGGTCATCCACTAACAGCGCGGGCGAACACGCCCCGCAGGTCAACCAACACCACAAACAACAGCAAAACCCCCGGAACAGTGCGCACTGGAACCGTCATGGTTTAGCGCGCACGGGCACCGAGTTTGCGGGACTAGCCGCACTTTCGGTGCTGTTGTTGCTGGGCGGTGCGGTTACGGTTGGTATATTCCGAGGACGCCAGGGGGAGAAACTGAAAAGTTAGGGTTTCGTCCTCGGCAATGTAATTAGACGCCGCAACGAAAGTGGGTGGGCTTCCCCAGCCGGGAATGTCCACCCACTTTTATGCCGATTAGCCGATACCCGATTACCCCTAATAGCATCGTCCTCGTAATACTGAAACCAGTATTTACGCGGTTCTATCTGGGGTTATTTGTCCAGTAATGGCACTCGCTCAATGATGGCTTCGCGTCCCGGACCAACGCCGATGACGCTGATTTGGCAACCGCTCAGTTCCTCCAGGCGCCGCACGTAGGCTTGGGCATTTTCGGGCAGTTCCGCGAAGGTGCGGCACCCCGAAATGTCTTCGGTCCATCCAGGTAGTTCCTCAAAGATGGGCTGGGCGTGGTGGAAGCTGGTTTGATCGGAAGGCAGGTCGTCTATGCGCAACCCGTCGACCTCGTAAGCTACACACACGGGAATGCAGTCATAACCAGTCAGAACGTCCAGCTTTGTCAGCACAATGTCAGTCAGCCCGTTCACGCGGGTGGCATAACGGGAAATGACCGCGTCGAACCAGCCAGTACGGCGCGGACGCCCAGTGGTAACCCCGAATTCACCACCGGCTTGGCGCAGACCTTCGCCGACCTCGTTGTCTAGTTCGGTGGGGAAGGGACCTTCGCCCACGCGGGTCACGTACGCCTTGGAAATGCCTACCACCCGGTCGATGCGGGTTGGTCCCACGCCGGTGCCGGTGCAGGCGCCTCCTGCAGTTGCCGACGAGGACGTCACGAAGGGATACGTACCGTGGTCAATGTCCAACATGGTGGCTTGCCCGGCTTCGAAAAGCACGGTTTTGCCGCAGTCGAGGGCGTCGTTGATGAGTTTGGAGCAGTCCACCACCATTGGGCGCACCCGGTCGGCGTATGCCAGCAGTTCCGCGGTGATCGCGTCTACGTCGAAGGCCTCCATGCCGTACTTTTGTGTGACTGTGAAGTTTTTGCGGTCGAGGGCGGATTGGACCTTTTGGCGCAGGATCGAGGCGTCAAACAGGTCTTGGATGCGCAGCCCAATACGGTTCATTTTGTCTGCGTAGGTGGGGCCGATGCCGCGCCCGGTGGTGCCGATCAGGCGGTTGCCGAGGCTGCGTTCGGACAGTTGGTCCATAACCTTGTTGTAGGAGGGGATTATGTGCGCGGCGGTCGAAATCTTCAGTTTGGAGGTGTCAATGCCGTCCGCTTGCAGTTGTTCGATTTCCTGGAATAACACTTCGAGGTCGACCACTACGCCGTTGCCAATGATGGGGGTTACGTTGGGGCTGATAATTCCGGAGGGGATCAGGTGCAACGCGTACTTTTTCCCGTCAACCACGACGGTGTGTCCGGCGTTGTTGCCACCGTTGAATTTGACCACATAGTCGGTATCTTGCCCGATAAGGTCGGTTACTTTGCCTTTACCTTCGTCGCCCCACTGGCCACCAACCACGATTATCGCTGGCATTGCGTTCCTTGTCTTAAAAGAGTTTCAGCAAGTGTTTGCCGGCAGAACGGTGGTTCTACCTACAAAAGTTTAAGGCAAAACGCCAGGAAATGCACCCATAGGTTGAGGGGCGTGGGAAGGGGTGGCTTAGGGTGTATGAGGTGGGCTTGGTGGGGGGCTTGGGGGCTTGGGTTTGGGTCGGGCGCGCCGCCCGTGAGCCTCGCTGTTAGCGAGGCTCAATGCCCGCCGAACCGCCCGCGCTCCGCCCCAAACCCACCGCCTCACGCCCGCAGGCAGCAAAATCGTTGCGCCTGAGCAAAATCGTTTGCCCTCACGGAATTGCCGGACCCACCGTCCTCGGGAAACTACCTGTTTTTCACAATACGGTACCGCCTGCGCGGACTGAACCTACTATCAGTAGCCTCAATCTCGCCTCTCTCCAGGAGGGCATTCAAATAACGCATTACGGTGGTGCGGCTCAAACGTGAAAACTCCATTATTTGCGAGCTCGACAGCGAGCGATGATCCGCCAATGCGCTCAAAATTGCGGTTTCAGTGTTAGGTTTCGGCGAAGTCGACGTTTCCGCCTCTGTCAGCGCACGCCGGTACAGCGTCAATCGGAACGCACTAGGAGTATCTTCCGGTACCGGTGCCGGCATCAGTGCATCACGCAATTTCGTGACAATAGTGGCGTACCCAGTTCCCCGGTTTTCTGCAACCAGACCACCATTTTCGAGGGCGACGTCCTCCAAAACCCTGGAAAGCTGCGCATTCCTGGACGAACTAATACCATCCCTACCCAGACCGGCAACCGTTACAGTGCCAAACAATCCACCCGGATTCACCACCTCCAACCGGTCTGGAAACATATCCACCTGCACAGGTGTTCCCCTGGAAATAGGCGAATAATCGCGGTGCATCAATGCATTAGTGACGGCTTCGCGAACTGCCTCCAAAGGGTAGTCTGGCAAATCTTTACGGAAAGCGCCCTCGATAATTCCACCCGTACGCATATTCACGGAAACCGCGTCAATCGTGTCTTTTACCATTTGCGGTATAGTTCCATCAATAGTGCGCGAATCCAAAAGCCGTTCATTCCCCCGAAAAATGTCCCCTTTCGAGACACCAGGGTAAACCGCAAACGCGACATTAAGACGCGGAAAAAATTCCTGTGGAAAGGCGCCCAACGTTAACAGTCCCGAAATAGTTGGTCGTAATACGCCGTCCTCGTCACTCCGTATTAAACGCAAACGTTGCAACGCCCTATCCTGACCGACAGAGAACAGGCGCGGCTTAGAAACTTGCAAACGCCGCATTAATGCGTTAACCGCGTGACTATCCAAATCATCCAACCGTGCATCAACCACTATCTCTTCGTCAAACCTGGGCTGTTTGCGGTTCTCAAGCAACCGTTCGACCTCGTACGCAGTCAGTTTTCGGTCCCCATCCCCACCCCGGATGAAACTACCGTTATAAATGCCCCTGGACTTTACGTAGCAAGGACGTTCCACAGGTGCAATCGGGTCCACCTGGGCGGCAACAACGTGGGCGTCCTCGAAAGGAAGAATAAGAATTTCCGTGCGGATCGGCGGGTCAACACGGTCAGCCAACACCTGCGCCAACCCTTCAGATACCTTCTTTGCTGAAAAACCAGGAGTAGGACGGAACCCCTCCGCCTCCTCAAGTCCCAACAACACCAACCCGCCTTGGCCATTCGCAAAAGCAGAAACCGACTCAGGCAGATTTTTAGAAATACCAGACGCGCAAGCCTTCACCTCAATATGTTGCGTATCGGTTCCGATGCTACGCAGCGTCGCCACCACGCTGTCAATATCAATCGCGTTTCCCATATGCTATCCTTGCAGTTGAAAGCTACCTTTAACTCAACCTTACACCTAACTTTACAGGCGGGTAGGTTAGGTTGAAGGTAAGTGTAAGGTTCGCGGTAGGGATTGGGGTTGGGGCAGGTGGCTTTCTGAGGGCGGTTGGCGCGTTTGGGGTTTGGGGCGGCAAGCCCGTCCCAAACCCACTGTTCGCTTCTTGAACGGACGCGAAATTGTTGCACCTGAACAAAATCGTTCGTCCTCACGCGCGCGTCCTACCGTGCATCGCTTCCCGCAGTGTTTCTTTGACGCTTCGCGCTATCGCCCTCGCCATCTTTGGGGGGACGGCGTTACCGATCTGTTTATAAACGCTGGTCAGATCCCCATTAAACCGCATATTAGGGGGGAAAGTTTGGATGGCGGCGGCTTCTTGCCATGAAAGCCTGCGGGTGAATCCTTCCCCGAACTGCCATTCGTCCCGCCCTAGTTTCACCATGTCTGGCGATCCTGGCCATAGCGTCACCTGTTTTGCCATTGCTGGAATCGTGTAACTCACTTGGTCCCACCCGCGCTTGCGGTTGCGGGACATGTACCTGCTGGAAAACGGCGCCGTGCATACGTCCTCTTCCGAGGGCGATGGCACATTCTGCAGCGCTTCCCTCAAGGTAGCCGAGGTCTTGTTTGCGGGTGGGAATTCAAAATTGCGAATATGCATATCTTTGCGAAAGCCCACGATGATTACGCGCTCGCGGTCTTCGGGGACCCCGTAGTGTTTCGCGTTCAGTAATTTGTAGTAAACGTCGTACCCGCATTTGGCGAAGTCGGCGACGATCGCTTCAATGACTTGCCCGCCACCCATCGAGAGTAAGCCTTTGACGTTTTCCCCGACGAAAGCGTAAGGCATTTTGGTTTTCACGATGCGCACGTAGTGTTTGTAAAGTGTGTTGCGGGAATCGTCGAGTTTGCGCGGGCCGGACAGGGAAAACCCCTGGCAGGGGAAGCCCCCCAAAATTATGTCCGTGTCTGGGATCGATTCGGCGTCAATTTGGGAGATGTCGCCGCATACAACCTTGGCTTGGCTCCAATTGTGGAAGGTGTCGCATGCGTCCTTATTGAAATCATTAGCCCAAATAGTTTTGAAACCGGCTCTTTCGAACCCCAGGTCGAGCCCTCCCGCTCCGCAGAACAGGCTGGTAGCCGAAAATTTTTTCATTCTAGGTTTCACTCCGAGGACGTAGCACCATCAATTCTTTAATCTAACGTACATGGACGCACCAGTATTCCCACTTTCTAGTACCCCGCAAAACGATTGATCTGGAAAAGTGGGCTTAACATGGTGGAGTTACTAGCTATATTGCCAGGTCAAAGCAACCTTACACTTAACCTACCCACTTACCTTACAGGTAGGTAGGTTAAGTGTAAGGTAGGTGTAAGGTTCGCAGGCGTCCTCGTAAATATCGTTAAGTTTCGCAGGGACCGGCGGTCTGCCACTGTACCCGATTTCGCTGCGTTGACCTGTAGACGATGGACGCGTTCGAGGACGCCCTGCCCTCCCATATTGTCGAGGAACCGTGTTAGTCGCCAATCACGACCGTTGGCTTATTTACCATTGGCACGGGAAACGTCTGCGGCTGAAAACTGGCGCACTGAATTTCGACGTGCCGAGAGTATTTGAAGAAATAGTATTGACCTGGGCTTATTTCTTAGCTCTGGTTACCGACAGCTTTACGGATATCGCTCCTGCGTCTACCTAAACGGTCAATCCCCGCGATTATCGGCTTAGCGGACAAAAGTTATTGATTTTTCGGGTTTTTGTTGCTATTGCAGCGCTAAGTCGATATTTGGTACATTGAAAACATGTAAAGCATTGAGGCTTTACATAGTAAATTTTACGGAGACCGTCATGAAGTTTTCAAAGAAGGTAATCGGAGTTGTTGTCTCTGCGACAACGCTACTTGGAATAAGCGCTGGAGCTGCATTCGCTGAAAATCTGTTCGGCGGCGATTGGTACTACGGCACAAATTACGCTACTGGTAACGCAACCTCATCCTACTACCACGGATCGCGGTGGCACTGGACGTCTATTGGGACGAGTTCGGGGAAGTATGAACGCTCCACAGCTTCTGCAGGCGGCACTGCATCAACATGGCTGTGGCGCACTCCTGGTTCGTCCGTAACTTTTAAGGCGGGTACTTCGTCTCAGACTGCTACTCGCTGAGTAAGAGCACTCAAGGAAGTGTTGGATGATGCGGCGTTTGATAATTTTCTGTGGTGTAGTACTGGGAGTATTGGTTACTTGTATCGGTTTTTTACAAGCCATTCAGGAAGAAAGCGTACTTCCACTGAATACTTCAGACGTTGGTTTCATCAACTTCCAACTTTCTGATATTCCACCTGCTGGCGTAGATGAGCAGCTCCAAAAGATCTCTTTACGGCAGCAGGTGGAAATCTTTCAACTATCTGGCACTACAGGTGTCAAAACCATAAAAATTATTGCCAGAGGCATCCCTCAACCAACCGGGACTACTACAATAACCTGGGTGAATCCTAGCAAAATTGGACGCCTATTCCCGGCTGCTAGCGCCAAAGACATTCCGCCTTCTGGTGTATATGCATTAAAAGGAAGCGATGAGGGTATTGCAGGGTTTAAACAATGGTTAACTGAGCATAACGCAGTACACACTTGGGAGCAGTACACGAGTTTACAGTTACTATTACTTCCATTGGCATACCAAGGGGTGATAGCAGTAGTGCTGGTCACGGTGTTACTCACTTTAATCGTTACTGTTGGATGGTTTATTTCTAAACGGCGGTCACAGGTAGTGCGTATGCTTAACGGTTATAACAACTGGCAGATTGTTGTGCGTGACTTGTGGGACCTTATCTCCCCGCTTTTATTTATCTGCATGTTGAGTAGTTTAGGTGCCGCGGTCATCATTATGTCGTTTGGAGGACGTATCTGGCCAGTGCTTGTCACCACAGGTAAAATTCTGGTTGTTGTCACTGCGTTGATTGCAGTTTTCAGTTGTACCATAGCACTACTATCTAGGGTGAAAATCTGCGAATTCGCGCAGCGTAAACCACTGCCTTTTTCTTTCACTGTTGTTAATTTTGTATTGCGCATTGCTGTTTTGTTGCTGGGATTTTCCGCCATTCCTATTACTTTATACGCGTCAGAGGTTGCCCAGTCAAACTACGTTGCTGCAGAAAAAGCTAGTCGATATTCTAACTTATATACTGCAAACTTCGGAGGCATCGTAGATGAATCCCGAGACTGGAATCCTTACGTAAAAGACTTTTCTAAATTAGTTACCCGGTTAGAAAACGAACACAAGATTTACTACGCGAAGCTGTATCCCCAAAAATCTGATTCTATTAGTGGAATCAATCTGGACTCAGTGGGGGTGTATAACGAAGATGCCTTCAAGCTCTTCTTCGCGAGTCAAGCAGACGATTTACGTGAAGTGCCAGCGCATTCTATTTCTAAAAAAACGCTATCTTCTATCGGATTAGATACAGAGGATATTCATGTTTTCCTGCCAGAAGAATCGCAAGCAGTTATCGGAGTGCGTGGCACCGGATTGTTCCAGGTTGCTGAAAACCCCGTTATCATCGTGGTGCCGCAGGTAAGTAGGGTATACAACGGAGATCTGTTGATGAGCGATGCTAGCATCGGCGCGGTAATGTTCACTGATACTGATAATCTCATAAACCAGACTTCGAAGATTGGGCTTAATCTAACATTTGATAGCATTTGCGATAAGAACGCCGTTTATGCCACAGATCAACGCTTAGCCTACTATGTGTCGGTATTTACACTGGGCACCCTTTTAGTTTCATTTTGGGGATCGACCTTGATTTCCGCTCTTATTTATGCAAACAGACGAGGACGCGCATTGTTCCCCCACTATCTCAACGGTATGAGCTGGGTCGCGCTATGTCGACTTCCATTACTTACCGACATGTTGGGATTAATTGCTGCACTAACGCTATCGCTTGTGATTGCAAATGTTTTAAATGTTGACCACCTTATAGTTCTTGTTGTAACTTCAATAATTTTTACTCTTATTTCCGGCTCAATTTATCAGCAAACTTTACGCAAAGCTTTGATTTCTCTAGCTACCAGGAAGGGTGATTGATAGTGGGCATAGAAGCTAAAGACCTGTCAATGAAAATTGGGGCACGAATCCTGTTTCAAGGTGTTTCTCTACAATGCTCCAAAGGAAGCACACTGGCAATAGTTGGAGAATCAGGTGTAGGTAAAACCACTTTACTTAATATGCTCGCCCTCATACTACCCACACAAACGGGACGCATTTCATTTGACGGTGTGGAAGCTCAGGCATGGAACGAACGCAAAATCCGCAGATTCTGGAAGGAGAAGGTTTCGTTTGTTCTTCAAGATGCTGGTCTGGATGATAGTGAAAACGTCGGTTACAACATCACTCTCAAACGAAGTTTACGTAGGCAAAAGAAGAATGACGTAGCGTATGCTGCCGCCCAGCAAGTGGGGCTTGCAGACCGCTTAGATTCGCAGATTGTAGAATTGAGCGGCGGAGAACAACGTAGGGTCGCTATCGCTCGCGCAATCTATAAACACGCAGATTACTTGTTTGCCGATGAACCAACTGCATCACTTGACGACACGAACCGACAACTAGTACAAGACCTGCTTCTAGAACAAGCCCGAAAAGGAGCCTCAGTTATTATCGCAACGCACGACCTTACACTAGCGGCAGCATGCGATCAGACTTTTGAACTCAGGAAAGTATAAGTCCTTTTGTGAACCATCGCCCGCTACAGCAGGGCTGTGAGGTTGTCTATGGTCCGCCCGCACGAAGGGGTACTCGTTAGAATCGAAAGAAGTAAATCGGTGTCGAAATGAAGGCGATGCGTGGCAATGAAGGTGGACAACACTCCAACGATTGACTAGTTCCGTCCAGTTGTTTTACGGGTGCTGAACAATGGCGAGGAATACTCTTTCAGGGACGTTTGCAAGATGGTTGCCGACCATATGGGGCTATCGCAGGTGGTTCGCAGTGAACGGATCGCCTCAGGTGAACACCGTTACGTAAATCGCATTAACTGGGCTTGTTCAGCCCTGACTCAGGCAGGGCTGCTCGGTCGCCCACGGCGTGGTCACTACCGCATTACCAACGATGGTAAGGTGGTTGATCAGCGGTCTTTAAGTGAGTATTCCGAGAAGGACATGTTGGAGTGGTCGGTGTGGCAGACCTATCAGGAAGAGATCGCTTAGCGTCGGCGCGCGGACGATGCCGTTCGAAGCAGTAGCTCCAATAGTGAAGATTCGGTTGACGTGGCTGTTCATAAGGCCTACGAATTCACGCTCTACGAAATCGACGACGACTTCTTCGCGGAGGACGAACTAGTCTAATCCCCACCAACAGCCGTTGCTGCACAAACGTGTAGTGGTGAAAACCGGTATCGACCTCAAAGCCGACAAACCTGCGTGCCGTGACTGTCAGCCCCGCGCCCAGGAGTGCAGTGCAGTTCCTGGCACTCGGAACCTTAAGCCAGTCTTTTCTCTTTCTTCTAAATCACTTGCCAGCCAAGTGCCGTCTACCGGTAAGGCGCGTGGGCGTCCTCGGGAAATAGTTACAATTCCGCCCGAATCTGGCTGATGTCGTACAGCGCGATACCCGTCGCGACCGCCGCGTTCAGCGATTCGACAGCCTTAGAAATTGGCACTGATGCAATAATGTCGCAAGTTTCCCTAACCAGACGGGACAAGCCTTCGCCCTCGGAACCAGTAACCAACACTACCGGTCCGTCCGCTACCGACAGCGTGCGAGTAGTTTCCGTACCTCCCGCGTCCAAGCCGACCACGAAGCAACCCCGCTTTTTTGCTTCTTTTAGGGCATTCACCAGGTTTGCCTCGCGTGCCACCGGCACCCGCACGGCTGCTCCCGCGCTGGTTTTCCACACGGTTCCGGTAACGCCCACCTGGTTTCGGGAGGGGATGAGGACGCCGTGGCAGCCGAACGCTCCTGCGCTGCGCAACACTGCCCCCAGGTTGTGGGGGTCGGTCACGTGGTCGAGGGCGACTATTAGGGGCGCCTGCCCCTTGCGTTCCGCCCGGTCGAACAGGTCGGAAAGTTTGGCGTACTGGTATTCCGGAATTTCGATGGCCACCCCCTGGTGGGTGGCATTATCAGTAGCAAAGTCCAGGTCTTCGCGCGCTACCTCCAAAATGGGTGCGCCCAAGGCGGTGGCAGTGCGCAGTGCGGGGGCAACGCGTTCGTCGCGGGCAGCCCCACCGGAAATGAACATGCGGGTGATAGGCACTCCGCCAGCGACCGCTTCTTGGACGGAGTTGCGCCCGTAAATCAGTTCGTGTCCCTCAGGCACCTTAATAACTGCCTTGCGAATGCGGGCTGCCTCTTGGGCTTTCCGGTCGGCTTCCCGTTTTTCCTGTTGCAGTTTGCGCTTGTAGGCGGCGTGGTAAGGACGGTTTTCGGCTTTCGGTGTGTCACCTTTTCCGGCGAGGGCGCGGCGCCCCTTCCCCCCACTACCTTTCGGGGGACCCTTGCGCAGATTCTTCCGTACCGACCCCGCGGGCCGTCCATCCTTTTGGCTCATGGTCCAATGATACAGAGGAAGAACGCCAAGAGGAGTTGGGTTCGACGGTAGCTCAAAGATTGCTGAATGTTAGGTTGTCCTACCCTTGGAGCTGTGGTAGTTTTTGTTACGTGAACAAAAGTTCACATCGCCATTGATTGGAAGAATGATGATCAAAGCAAAGAAGCTATTAGCACTGTCGGCAATGACATTCGCGCTTACGTTAGTTCCCTTTGGACCTGCAAATGCAGCTCCAAGTGCGCACATGCCCGAGACCTTCGCGCACACTCAAGTTCGCTCGGTGCAGGCTAGTCGTGGCAAGTGTTGGGGGCGTACTAGTCGCGCTATCACCGTGGGTGGAAGTGTTTGGGTCCCTGCTGTGCATGATGGCGGCACTACGAACTGTTACCTTGAACGCGATACGGTTCATGAGAATTATGCGGTTCGGGCTCTACAGTATGGTCTCGCTTATGGTGAAAACCTTAGATACGTAAAGGTGGATGGGTATTACGGGGGCAATACCACGCGAGCGGTAGTGAGTGTTCAGAACCTGTACCATTTGGATCCTGATGGAATCTATGGTCCTGCCACGCGATCGAAAATGTTTTGGCACCACAATTGGTACGGCAACGGTAAGCTGAAGTGACAGAAAGCGTGGGCAGTGCCGTTGCTGCCCCCGCGTCTCTTGATTGATAGAACTATGCGTAGTACAGGAAAATTGTTGAAACCTAAAAGGCTTTTCGTTCTGGGTTTTATTGTTGCTGGCGTGTTGGGAGGTTGTGGTTCAACTAAGGCATCGGATCATTCCGGGGAAGATGGGGTAAAGTTTCGCATTAACACCGAGGTGCATAAAGACGAATCAAAATGGGAGTTAGCTACAGACCCCTATCGTGGATATGACACCTGGGATCTGTATGACCACGCCAAAGACTTGTTGATTTCACACTGTATGCATTCGAAGGGTTTAGATTATGCCGTGCGAATGGATCTTGATGCGCCACGTCCAGAAGATCGACCATTGAATAATGGCGCCCATATTTTCAATGTAGAGATTGCAAAAAAATATGGATACAGGCTAGCTCCAAATCCGCAGGATAAACTCGCGGCAGAGATAAAAGTGGCCGGGGGAGACCAGTACGGGAATCGTGATCAGAACTTCCAAGACAATTGGCGTCGATGTATAGATAAAGCAGCAAACCAACTTAAGGATCCGAAGTCCGAGAGAGACGCCAAAAAGAGCGTTGATGAAATTCAGACAGATCCTAATGATCCTAGCCATCAGCTAAACATGTTGTCATTGAATTATGATCAAATTCCCGCTCTGCAGAAAAGTGCAGAAAAGTGGCATACATGCATGGAAATATTAGGCATTCCTGATCTGCCAAGATATCCCTGGAAAACAGGTCAAATGCTGCCCGAGGCGCTCCTAGCTAGGCTACCCGATTGGACTACTCCTTCTGGTGAAGCTAGCGTCGAGGAAATTAAAATCGCTACTCAGGATGCAGAATGTCGCGATTCCTCGAAATGGACACATAACCTTTACGAAGCAGAATGGGATCTGCACAAGAAATTTGTTGACCAACACAAGAGTGAGTTGCGACCGTTGATTGAGCAATATGAAACTGATGCAAAGAAATTGGTGGTAATAATAAGACAACTGGAAAAGCAATAGCATTCAACTGCCGTGGTACCTCTAAGTCGGTGGATCTAAGGATAGAGAGGGTAAAAAATTGGGAAAATCTAATAAACTGTTTGTCCTATGCGCTACGGCAACCGTCGTTCTGACGGGATGTGGGTCGTTAACCGCTGATAGCGATTCTAAATCTGAAGATGTGGGGTACCACATTAGTCGAGATGTGGAAAAGAACGAAGCTACTTGGGCGCTAGCTACAGACCCATATCACGGCAATGAATCCATAGAGCTAACTACTCATGCAGAGGAACTGATCACTTCGGACTGCATGAAAAAACGGGGTCTGGACTTGCCGGTACGCATGGACTTATCAGCCCCACGTTCAGAATCACAACCTTCCAATAATGGGACTACAGTATTCAGTATCGATTTAGCTCAAAAATATGGTTATCACTACGCCCCCAATCCCCAAGATAAGTTAGAGCAAGCCATCACTGAAGCCGGTGGAGACCTTTATAAAAGTAAGGATGAAAACTTCCATAAAAATTGGAACGAATGCGTGGATATCGCGAGGAAGAAAGTTTCCCCTGGGACCAAGCCTGGTGCTGAAAAGAGCCTCGACGAGTTAGATGACGAGTCCAATACAATTGGAAGCCAGTTAAACCGTCTGCACGTAGACTATGCGAGCACGCCCAGCCTGGTTCAAAGTGGCAAGCAGTGGCGTGAGTGCATGGCGCCCTTAGGCATAGCGGGATTGCCCGAATACCCGTGGGATCCAGGGAATCGACCTCCGGATCAGATTTTGAGTTTGCTTCCAGGCTTTGAAAGTCAAGTAGGCAAACCTAGTGCCGAGGAAATTAGGATAGCCACGCGTGACGCTAAGTGTCGCGATTCCTCGAAATGGACACATAACCTTTACGAAGCAGAATGGGATCTGCACAAGAAATTTGTGGACCAACACAAGTCAGATCTAGAACCTATTTTGGTTTCTTACGAAAAGCAGGGAAACCGGGCTCTGGCTGTTATTAAGCAAATGCAGGGCGGCGCCCAGTAAGGATCTGGCTTTAGCGAACTAAAGATATAATTCGCCTGCGACTAAATCTTGAGCTAACAGCTCAAACACTTCACAAATGCTCGGATTGAAAAGTAATCATGAAGATTAAACTGCGCGGAAAATGGCTGGTAGCAGCCGTACTTGCGGGGGCAATCGTCCTCGTAATAGTTACCTGGCTGCTGGCAACCCTGATGGTGTCGCCCTCGCAAAGACAAGCGGCTGCCAAACCGCCGGAGGCACGCCCGGTCACGGTTCCCGTCGAACGTCACGACTTAGCCGAACAAACCACGGCTAACGCCACCGCCACCTACGCCGACACAGTGTCTGTCCCTTTACCAACGGGCGGTAGCACCTCCACGGTTACCCGCCTCGGTGTTGAACAAGGACAAAACGTGTCCTCCGGCAGCGTCCTCGCCTGGGTGAACGGCAGACCCGTATTCGCCCTCAAAGGACCCTTCAACATGTACCGCGACATCAGCGAAGGCATGAGCGGTGACGACGTTCAAATGATCCAAAGAGCGCTCGGCGACGCCGGTTATCCAATCCGCGCCGACGGATCATTCGGCTCCTACACCACCCGGTGCATAAAAGACCTCTACAGGCGCGCCGGAGCCACCCCGCAATTCGGCGCCAGCGAAAACGAAAGCCAGAATCCAGATAAAAACGACAAAGGAACCCCCGCGCCCCCGCCCAAAGACAAACCCGCAACCGGGAAACTAATGCTCCCCACCAGTGAGGTAGTGATAGTTGGCAACCTGCCGGCCCGACTGGTCGGGGTCCCCACAGTCGGTCAAAGCGTAGACGGGAAATCCGCCAAAGTCACACTTTCGGGCGGAAAACTGCAACTCGAGGCTTCCGTTCCCGCCGAAGTCGCCGTCAAAATCAAACGCGGTACCACCGCCAGCGCCAACTACGGCGACAAAACCGTCCAAGTACAAGTAGTGGACATTAAACAAAGCCAAAACAAACCCAAAACCCCACCCGCCGACGGCGGCGACGAGTCCAACGGCGGCGGACAAGGGGATACAAACACCAAAATCGTCCTCGCCCCCATCAGCGCACCCATTGCTGAAAACTGGGCGGGTAAAGACCAAATCCTCGTCACACTAAACCTCACAGAGCCCATAAAAGGTGCCCTCGTAGTGCCACGGCGTGCCGTCGCCTACGGTAATGATGGGACGGGCAGCGTCCTCGTCAAGAACACCGATGGCACCTTCACCAAAACCAAGGTCGGTAAACCCACGTGCGTCCAAGGCATGTGTGCCATTAGTGTGGGCGCTTTGAAAGAAGGTCAACTGGTACGGGTGGACCGATGACCACGTTAGAAGCCAGGAACCTTGGCAAAGTTTACGGACAGAAAGCCCCCGTGCGGGCCCTTCATAACGTCAACCTGCGGATAAACCAAGGCGAATACGTGGCGATCGTGGGACCATCCGGGTCCGGCAAATCCACGTTGCTAAACCAGTTGGCATTATTAGACACCCCTACTGAGGGCGACTACTACATTGACGGTGAACGCACCGCCAATCTGAGCGACCAGGACGGGGCAAAAATTCGCTCCGACAACTTCGCGTTCATTTTCCAATCCTTCCACCTATTAGGCGGACGCAACGTACGCAACAACGTCGCGTTGGGAACCTTGTATCGCGGTCTTGCCCAGGAAGAACGCGAAAAGTTAGCCGAGGACGCCCTCGCATTCGTTGGTTTATCCCACAAGGTCGACACTGACGTGGCGCTACTTTCCGGTGGCGAACGGCAAAGAGTGGCCATAGCCCGGGCAATCAGTTCCGGGGCGCCCGTGCTATTCGCCGACGAACCCACCGGCAACCTAGACTCGGCGTCCTCGCGTGCCATCATGGACGTCCTCGAAAAACTCCACGAGGGTGGCACCACCATAGTCATAGTCACCCACGACCCCAACGTTGCTGCCCGTGCACACCGGTGCCTGCGCGTGCAGGACGGAATCGTGACCGAAGATCCCCAAGCGAGTCTAGTCCCGGTGGAAAGCTTTCCGGCAAGCCCGGCGGATAGTCTGACGGGCAGCCGTATAGTTAGTTCTGCGGATGACCCTGCAGGAAGCCGCGCGGGAACGCCAGAACAGGGGATTACTGCGGTTGGGCGCCCTTCCACCATGAAATTTTGGGAGGGCGTAAAAGACGCGTGGGCGGGACTACTTGCCAAACCGAGCCGCACCGCCGCGTTAGTGGGTGCCGTAACCCTGGGGGTCGCCCTCGCCCTGACCACACTAGGTCTTGCCCAAAGTGCCAGGGCGCAAGTATCCGAGCTGTTCGATGCCCAACGCAACACGCGGGTAGCTATGAGCGTGGCGGGGCTGGACGGCAACAGTTTCGCTGCTAAGGAAGCGCTTAGTGAAAGTTCGTTGCGGCGGATCAAAGATTTGGCTGGCGTGACCGACGCGTTGCTGCTGGTAGGGCACAACAATGCGGCGGTGCGGGCAGTTCCTGACGTCAGCGAGGTCACTACTGCTGACCTCATGGGACTTGTTGGCAAGGTCGGCGGAAAAATTATTAAGACAACCAACGGTAAGCGGTCCGTCAGTTCCCTAGCTGATGGGGAAGCCTTGGTAGGCAAGCAGCTGGCTGGACAAATCCAACTCGGTCCACTGTTGGGCAGTCCCACTATTTGGGTGGCGGGTCGTCCGCTCTCGGTGGTGGGGATTATCGAGGACGCTGGACTGCAAGTGAAGCTACTAAATTCGGTGGTGACTAACGAAAACACGGCGGCATCTTTGGGGAAGATCAACTATGCCAGTGTGGAAATGAAAGTGGTGCCGGGCGCCGCCGCCCAAGTGGCGAAGCAGGGACCGGCTGCGTGGATACCGGCTAGTGACCGCGTGAACGTCAATGCGCCGCCCGACCCTAAGGGAATGCGCCAACAAATTGAAGCCAGCCTGGCAACGGTACTGATGACGCTAACTGGGGTCACTTTGCTGGCTTCAATCCTGATGCTTACTAACACTATGACCACCGCTGTGTTTCAGCGCGCCGGGGAATTTGGGTTGCGCCGGGCGATGGGTGGCCGCAAAAAGCACGTTACGGCGTTGGTGTTGACCGAATCCGTGATGACCGGGACTCTGGGTGGGGTGATAGGCGCCTACGTGGCAATTATGGCGGTGCTGGTCGTGACTATTGCGCGGTCCTGGCAGCCCGTCTTCGACATGCGCATGGTCCCAGTGGCGATCGTGGGTGGAACTTTAGTGGGGTTGATTGGTGGGACGCTGGCCACCTGGCGTGCTAGCCGCATTCAACCCTCGGACGCGCTGCGCGCCTAAATTCAACTGTCCAGACCAAGATCAGCTTTTACCTCGTCTAGAGAATATGTACGAGCGCGTCCAGCGCGGATATCTTCGACCTCGTTTAGTAGCGTGTACTCGTAGAATAGCTGATCAATATGGGACTCTATAGCTTGACGAAGATAAAAAGATTTCGACCTACCAGTCAATCGAGATAGTTTCGTTAGCTTGTCAGAAGTGTCCTCGCTCATGCGTACCGAAGTGGAAACCAACCGTACGCACTGCTCTTCACCTGCCATATTACAATAATGTGAGCAAAATAAGAGCCAGTCCGCACACGCCACCCGCAGGCTCACTACTTTCTGTATGCTCCTATTCCAACAGCATTTGGTCGAATTCCGTAATCGATAAGTTCGACCCGCCCCTATAAGCTCGCTCCGCAAAAGCTGCGCGGAAGCGACGAATACCGCGCGAAATTTCGGAAGACGACTGGGCGTCCTCGTCGCACCAAATAGAAAAATACGCCCCCCGCAACTGGGGCGGGTACGCCCGCACAGTAGCGACTTCGTTTTGGGTGAGGACGGCAGACCCGGACGAATCTTCAAGAACCGGTGGCGTGGCGAAGACGCTATGCCCGGTAATGTCAGCGCGGCCGGTGATGTTTGCGTAATCGGTGGCGGGGGCGCGACCAGCAATGGGGGTCGGTTCAAACGTGGGTGTAATATTAGCGCCTTTAGGAAATAGCCCCGGATGCCAATCGGCTTCCCACAACTTTTCGGCAGTGGGGTAGCGGTAACCCGCCTTTTCGCCCAACACGTAGTAGAGCAACGAATCGTGGAAATTCACCACCTGGTATCCGCCATCTAGTGCGCGCTGCAACGGTGCCATTTGCGGATGCCAATTTGTCCACCACGCAATCGCAACCCGAGGCGATAACGGCAAAGATCCACGCAACATGCCGTCATTCCACACTCGCGGCTCGTAGCCGTGTTCTAGCAGGTGAGAGGCAATCTGGTTTACAAAATCCGTCAGCGCATCGAAAGGCGAAGCGCCCTCGCCGAAGCGACTGCGTGCATATTCTGCCAGCTCGGGGTAACGGTCCATCTGCGTGAAATCCACGAACTCGTCCCCACCCAAATGCCAAGGTCCCGGCGGAAACATCTCCATAAAATCAGCAACCAGACCGAACGCGAAATTGCGCGCGGTCTCGTCGCAAATATTCAGCGCGCCCGCTTCCAACTTGGCTGCCACTTTGCCACGCGCGCCGGAATGCGCCAAGCGGTACTGTGGAAAATTTTCGAGGACGGAGCCCATGTGGCCTGGCATATCTAGGCTGGGTACTACGGTTACGTAATAGTCCGCCGCCACCCGTAAAATATCGCGTACTTCCGCGCGCGTAAGGTGCTGGCGTGAATGGTATCCGGTAGGCGATTCGATGCGAAAACCCTCATTTTCAGAAAAATGCCATTGGAAATAATTCAACCCCAACCGGGCTCCGGCAATAATTTCCTGCTTTATCCAAGCGGCAGAAAAGTACTTGCGGGCAGCGTCCAAGTGCCAACCGCGTTCGCGGACCGCCGGGACAAACTGGGCAATACCACGCGGAACCGACCCTTTTGCCTGCAAATTCTGCAAAATCTGGCAGCATCCCCGAAAAATACCCTCGGCGCTAGCAGCGCGAATTTCCAGGGCGTCCTCGTCCACGCAAATTTCAAAACTTTCCCGCAACTGCCACGGCAGAGATTCCTTTGCCTCGCTCTCAACCGAAAGTTTCGTACCTGGGGTCGGGGTGATCATAGTTTGCGGGGCGCAATTTTTCGGCATTTCGAGGGCGTCTGACCCCAATTGGATCCTTATATTTGGAGGGCGATAGCGTAAGTAAATTCGCGAAAGCGCGCCTTCGCCCTCGGAATAAGCGTCCGCATCTGAGTAAGTTTGGGTGCGGTACCCCAGCGTATCCAGGTCCGTGCAGAGTCTTTCAGCTTCACGCGCGTAACCAGGATAGTTGTCGAAATGCAGTGCGATTAAATTGCGCGGCTTCCAGGCACCCTCAGTAAAATCGCAGGTAGTTGGCTGCGGTAGCCCGAACCATGTCACGCTTTTACGCCGCCTTCTTCGACGCCTTTGAAGAATTGTTTTTGCAACAGCGCAAAAAGCAAGATTATGGGAATGAGGGCGATCATGGTGCCCGCCGCAATAGCGCGCGGATTCGCCGAAAAATTGGAATTTAGGTACTGCATGCCCACGGTTAACGTGTATTTTGCGGGGTCTGATAATACGACTAACGGCCACAAGAAGTCGTCCCACGCGCCAATGAAAGCAAACAGTGCCACCACTGAAACCATGCCCCGAATATTGGGCCATATAATGTGGCGTAAGCGTTGCCAAGTATTAGCCCCGTCAACCGTGGCTGCGTCCAAAATATCGGTGGGAATGGTGCGACATGCGGCCGCCATCAGTAACACATTTATTGCTGCAATAGCGCCCGGCAAGAACACACCCCATAGCGTGTTTGCCATACCTAGGGCTTTAATAGTCAGGTACTGGCTGGTCAAAGTAACTTCGCCGGGCAGCAACAAGGTCGAAAAGAAAATCGCGAACGCTACCCCCTTAAAACGGAAGCGCAAACAGCCCAGCGCATACCCGCCCAAAGTTGCAAAAATTACGTTAGAAATTACAGTTCCTACTCCCACTAACAAAGAATGCCATGCGTACGAAAAAACGGGAATAATATTGAAAACTTGTCGGTAATTGTCCAAAGTGGGGTGGGCGGGCAGTAAAGATGGAGGAAAATCGTAAATATTTTCTGTGGCGCCCTTGAAAGAAGTAGATAATTGCCAGGCGAACGGAAATACCGTTACCACGAAAATGACCAGCAACAGGGCGTACTTGCTGACAAGTCCCCACAGGGTGGGCTTGGTGATGTCTGCGGAGCCGCGCAAACGGTAGGGGCGATCGTGGCGGATGCTAGTGTTTTTCATTGGTGCCCTGCTTTCTGTTGCGCTTTGACGAGTCTGCGGGTGCGGCGCGCTGCTAGAGCGTCCGAAATAAGGTCGCGGTTTGACGAAACACCAACGATTGCCAGCGGAACTAACGTGAGGACGAACAACACCAAAGATATTGCCGAAGCGTAACCGACCCGTCCGTCCAAGCCTTTCCCGATGTCGCGGATCATCATTACGATGCTCATGGCGTGCCCACCAGGCCCGCCACTACCGTTGGACAATACGTATAGTTCGGTAAAAATGCGCATTGCGGAGACGCAGATGAGGACGGCAACCAACAACATCGGACCGCGCACCCCTGGCACCGTCACAGACCAGAACCTGCGCCATTTTCCGGCACCGTCGAGGGCGGCGGCTTCGTGGAGTTCTTTGCCAACATTTCCCAGTGCCGCCAGGTACACGACCATGTAGTAGCCGAGTCCTTTCCACACTGTTAGTCCAATTGAGCAGCCGATCAGTAACCACCTGTCGGATAAAAATTCAATAGGACGATCTGCCATACCAAAAAACTTGAGCGCCTCATTTATTGTTCCCGTACTAGAAAACAAAAATTCCCAAACAATGGCTACCACTACCGCAGACGCAATTACTGGGAAATAAAAAGTAGTGCGAAAAAATCCAATTCCCGGAATCCGGTGTTGTACTAAAAGCGCCAATAACAGTGGTAAGAACGTTAATAGTGGAACGCACACAATAACGTAAACGAAAGACGTGGTCAGTGCGTAATAAAAGCGGTCATCGCCAAGTAGGTCGCGGAAGTTTTGCAAACCCACAAAGTCGGGAGTTTGGAGAGGACGTGCGTTCGTGAACGCCAGTACTACTGTGTTCATGAAAGGCCAGAGGGCGAACACAAACACCCATGCTATCCCTGGAAACAGCAGCAAATAAGGGGTAAACCACTTTTGACGTTGCATTTTTGTCCTCTCCAAACCCTAGGTAACTTCAGGTGCCAACTTAGTGTCAGAACCTACTTCTTCAGTCCCGCATTGGCGTGCTCGACGGTCTTGTCCAATGCTTCTTTGGCGCTGATTTCACCCTTCACAGCGAGGGCGATTTGCTGGGCGCCGAACTTGTCCATCTCTTCGGTGAAGTGGGGATCGCCCAGCTGTTTAGCCTTATCCATTTGTTTGGCGGCAAGTTCGGTGGCTTGCTGTTGTTGCGGGTTGACCGCTTTTTCGGCAAACTTGGAAGGATCTGCGTTCGCTTCTTTGGTGCCTGGGTAGAAGCCCACAGCTAGCTTCGCAAAGGCGATCTGATTTTTCGTGTTGGTGAGGAACTCCGCAAACTTCAAAGCTGCCCCCACGTGCTTGGAATCTTTAGACACCGAAATGCCTTGGACGAACAATGGAGGAGTACCGAATCCGGAACTCACCTCGACTTTAGGAACCAAATTAGGGGCGTTTACTGCCAAGTCCTTGTCAATGTAGTTAGGTCCAGCAGTAGTCCAGGTAGCTGTGCCCTTGTTGAAATTGTTGACATTGTTATTGGCGGCACCGGCACCCTGTATTGCCTCTGGTGTAATGGCGCCCTTCTTGTACAGTTCGGCGTAGCGTTCCACAACCTTTACCGCATCAGCGGTGTTAAAGACGAACTTGCCGTCCTTGTAAAAGGGCGCTTCCTTGCCTGCACTAGTAAGCACGATTGACAGACTCTTCGGGGTGGGAAGGGCAGTAATAGTAGGCACACCTTGGGCGGCAATCTTTTCGGAAGCATCCCACAGTTGTGGGTAGGTCTGCGGAATTTCACTGCTGCCAGCCTTTGCCAACAGGTCCTTATTCCAGTAGTTCAGTTCGGTACCCAGGTACCACGGGAAACCAAAACTACCTTTCAGGTCGCTGTAAGTGTAAGCGCCCACGCCGCCCTCGACATAGTCACCTAAAACCTTAGATTCCTGCTTGAGGTCGACCAACTTGCCAACCTTTGCCAGCGAGTAGGCATATTCGGGCGGCAGGTTAATAACATCCGGCAATTCACCAGATTCAGCCTGCTGCAACACTTTGTCCTCGTAGCCTTCTGCGGGCTGGTCAATCCACTTGACCTTAATCTGTGGATTTTCCTTTTCAAAATCCTTGATTAAAGACTCAAAATAGGGGGTGAACTTTTCGTTCTTGAGCGACCACGTCTGGAACGAAATGGTGCCGCCGTCCTCGGACTTGGATGCGGACGTGCCCGAACCGCCACCAGTACATGCCGTCAGCAGCATGGCAGAGGCGGCAACAGCTGCAATAAACTTGCCTTTCATTACTTCTCCTTCGAAGCGTCAATATTACTTGCGATTTCAGCAATTTCGATCCGCGCTACGTCGCCACTTTGGGCGCGCGCAAGCCACTGGTCGAAAAATTCATGATGAGCATCCGCCAAATTGCGGGTTTGGTTGTTCACCTCCAAACGCAAAGTAGAACGTGGGGAATCAGCCGGTGCGACGTCCTCGTAATCAGCAATAGCTGCCGCGAAAGCGCGCCCGATAGGTTTGACCTGACCGGCACTGTCAATCAGGCCTAAAGAGTATTCCACTTCGGGAAAATCCGTGAGCGAGCGGGACACGTCGTGGGAACACCACCACGTAATCGCACGCACATTCGGGCTCAGACCACCGCCCGCACTGCCCGTCAACCGCGCTATCGTCGCGGTCAAGAAGTCCGCCGCCCGTTCCGCAGACACGTAATTTAGGGGCGCCCCAATTTCTTGTAGCCAAATTGGGCGGGCGGGCGCGCCATAAGCCGCCGCCAATTCGCACAGATAACGCGCGAACCAAGGCAGGGCGTCAGAGTCCTTGCCAAAACGCGGTCCGATGCGCCCAAACACCCACGAATGCACGGTTGTTGCGTCGCCACGCCCGGTGGCCATTGCGGGGGTAAAAGGTTGGGTGGGCTCGAACCATAAATCGTCATCGTGGGTGTGTACGTGCGTTCCCGCAGGCCATGCCTGTTTTGCTATCTGCAATAGCGTTTCCAACCAGCGGTCCGCATGTGCCGGCGCTACCTCGTGTCGGAAGGGGTGGCGGCTGGCTGCGAACTGAATGAATTCGTTTCCCAGGCTCAGCCCGGCGGCGCCCGGCGTGTCACGCAACATTTCTGCCAGTTTTTTCACGAGGGCGACTTGCCCGGACACCACTTTCGGGTCGGTAAAAAGGTTGGCGCGGTGCCACGAAGTAACCCACGCAGGCAAAAAGTCGAAAGAAGATAGGTGCCCTTGCAAAGCATCCACATACGTTTCTAAACCGCGTTCGTGGGCGAGGACGACTACCCGGTGGATATCGTCTAAAGCTGCTTGGCGAATTAGGGTCCGGTTGGGTTGGATTATCGGCCACAGTGGAAAAATGCGGATGTGGTCGATGCCCAGTTCTGCCAACGTGTCCAGGTCGCGTGCCACCTGGTCGGCGTCAAAATCTAACCAAAAATGGAACCAATTTTGGCTGGGCGTGTAGTTTACTCCGAACTTCATTTGGCGCCCCCCGGGCGAACGCGCAAAGTGACGATTTGGAAGGCAGAGACCGCTATTTCATGGAGGTCGCCGTGACTGTACACTTTCGGCGCATCTGCCGGGTCCGCGTAATCCCGGTACAACAGGTCGGTAGCGCGCACTGTCGCCCCCGGCCACGTAAGCCTAATAGTAGAGGGTGCGCCTTCGCCCTCGTAAAGACGAATGGCAACATCCCCGGAACTGTCGGGCACCATACAAACCGATTCGACTACCGCACCGGAAACGCCAAACGGTGGTTGTATAGCAGTTTGAACCTGGCGTGGCGGCAGATTTACACGGTGCCCGTCGGCCGTGGCCTCCATGGTGGTGGCGCCGGGGCGGATGCGGAAGTTCCACGTGAAACATCCCTGGTCCTGGTGCGGGTCCGGATACACCGCCGACTTCACTAAAGTGGCGCGGACCAGCGAATACGTGCCACGCCTGCCGCAGCTGTGGCGGGTAATATCCCATCCGTAGGTGGCATCGTTAGCGATAGACAGGGATTTGCCAGTGTTGGCTAGGCGCAGCCAGCGGTGAGCGCTCACCTCAAATTTTGCCGCCTCCCATGACGTATTAGTGTGCGTGGGGCGGGTAACGTACCCCATTTGCGTTTCGTACTGGGCGTGGTCAGTGTGAATGTCCACCGGGAAAGCCAGTTTCAGTAAGCGTTCATGTTCGTGCCAATCAACGCCTACGTGTACGTCCACATAGTCCGCGCCTGCTGGCAGCTGCCATTCAATAGTTGCGCGCGAATTGCCAAACTGGATTTCGGCCAGACCGCAGGCTGTGTCCCCGTGGCGTGCAGTTCCCGCAAAAGTCATCGGCAAGTCCTGGCGCGTACCCTGGTAGAAAGCGTCAATATCCCACGCGTCCCACATATTCGGGAAGTCCTGGAACACCTGGAAAATGCCGGCTTTTTCTCCGCACGGAATGTAATTCTGGCCGTTTTTGTCAATCAGTTCGGTGAGGGCGCCGCTTTCGTCAAAGCGCAAGCTCAGTTTGCCGTTACTAATTGTGTAGCGTTCGCATTTCAGAGTTTCCTGGGTTTCCGGCGAGGACGGTGGGGCTACCTCCGCACTGAAAGGTGGGGCGCCGTTTGGGAAACACGTGGCATTAGCGAGGCAAGATTGCGGAGCTTTGCCGCGACCAAGGTGCGCAAACGCCCTCGCAATTAAGTCTTCGCAGACTTTCGTAGCGTTGGCGTAAATTTGGTCGACTTCGCGGTAAACCCACGCCACGGACGTGCCCGGCAAAATGTCATGGAATTGGCAGAGCAACACGTCGTGCCAGACTTTCCGCAACTGTTCGTGCGGGTAGGGGGCGCCGTTCAAAGCCGCCACGGTACACCAATATTCGGTTTCTTTCAGTAAGGCTTCGACGCGGCGGTTACCCTGTTTGGCACGAATTTGTGAAGTGAGCGTTCCCCGGTGCAACTCCAAATACAGTTCGCCCGTCCACACAGGCGGGTGGGGGAATTCGACCTCAGCTTTATCAAAGAATTTGGTGGGAGGTTCACTAATGACTTGCGGGGCGCCCTCGTAATTTTTTACTCGATCTAGACGCGCCAACATTTCGCGCGTCGGACCTCCGCCCCCGTCACCATACCCGTAAGGCAGCAACGAGGAATTGGCCTGACCTTTATTTTTGAAATTGTTTGCGGCGTGCAACAATTGGGCGCCCGTGACTTCACTGCCGTACGTGTCCGCGGGCGGAAAATGCGTGAAAATGCGCGACCCATCAATGCCTTCCCACGTGAGCGTATGGTGCGGGAACACGTTGGTTTGGTTCCACGATATTTTTTGGGTCAGAAATCGGGTGATCCCGGCTTCGCGGGCAAATTGTGGCAGCGCCGCAGAATATCCGAAGGAATCTGGCAACCAAATTTCTGCGCATTTGACGCCTAATTCGTCCTCGAAAAATCGCAGACCCTCCACCAGTTGGCGCGCCAGGGCTTCGCCGCCAGGCAACATCGCGTCCGGTTCCACCCACATGCCACCCACGGGGCAAATTCGTCCGCGTCGCACCCAGTCCTTTACGCGCGTAAACAGTTCCGGTTCGGTTTCCTTTAGCCACGCCACGTGCTGCGCCGCGGGTAAAGCAAAATACATGTCCGCGCCGTCTTCTAAAAGGCGCACCACGTTCGCTAGCGTGCGGCACACTTTCCGCTTAGTTTCGCGGATAGGCCACAGCCACGCCGAGTCGATATGTGCGTGTCCCACCGCGCTGAGGCGGTGAGCGTGCGGCAGCGCCGGGCGTGACAAAATGGGGGCGAGGACGGCGCGCGCAGCCCCAGCAGTGCCCGCGATATCGCCCAAATCCAGGGCGTCGAGGGCGCCATTTAGCGCGCCTAAAGTTTCGTAGTCCGTGGCGGTGAAATTCTTTTCCTCCTTTGCTGCCAATAGCTCATGCAACATTTGCAGGTCGATTACGAGGGCGGCAACCGTTTTATTCATAACCGCCAGATCCGCCTGTGTCAGGGTATAAATTTGTTCGCCACCGGCGGTAAGTTTGTCCCCGTCGGCGGTTTTTTGGAACGGGAGCACATCCAAAAGCAAGGGATTGGCGGCGGCTTCGACCGTGAACGAAAAGTCAGTATTTGGGGTTTGTGGCAGTGGCACCCACTGGTTGCGCGGGTTAATGGCTTTGAGGACGTGTCCGCCCTCGTCCCTTACCAGCCCTTCGGCTTGAAAACCTGGTGAATGGTCCGCCCATCCCAAGTTTATGACTGCCTCGAACTGTTCGTCCTCGCCTAACTGCGCTGGCGTGCGCCCCTGGAAACGGAACCATACCGTCTGCCACGGCTTTCCCCACGGCTTACCCACCTGGAACGGACTGAAGTCACCGGGACCCTTCGTGGGTTCCCCAACTGTGCCATCGTCCTCGTCAGGAACACGCCAAATCTGCACCTGTAACGGCGTCTTTTTCGTGTAAACGCAGCGCATAACCCTTTCGGTGAGCGTGCGGTGTACCCGTTTAAGGATGAGCGTGACGTCCATGTGAGCCTCCCTATGGTTACTTTCGACAATAAACACTAAACCGTTTTAGTGCAACCGGTTTGACGCTAAACTAAAAAAGAAGCGGAGGTAGAAATGGGTCGCCTAACAATCCGAGACATCGCCCAAAAGGCTGGTGTTTCCCCAACGGCAGTCTCGTTCGCGCTAAACGACAGGCCGGGCATTAGCGCGGATACTAGGCGGCGGGTGCGCGAAATAGCCGACCAACTGGGGTGGATGCCCAACGCGAACGCCCGCTCACTATCCTTAGCGAGGGCGGGGGCAATAGGCTTATATATTGCGCGCGAACCGTCCTCGTACAATACCGAAAGATTTTTCTTCAATTTTTTGGTGGGCTTGCAAGAAACTTTGGCACGCGACGGCTATGACGTCCTGTTCCACACTGGTGCTGGGGAAGAAGCAGAAATCAGAACCTACCGGAAGTGGTGGCGTGAGAGACGAATTGCGGGTGTGGTGTTGCTGGACCCGGTGGCGGCAGACCCGCGCGTTCGCGCGGTACGAGATGCCAACATACCCGCCGTCGTAGTGGGGGCGCGTGCGGCCGGACTGAGCTCCATCGACGCGGGGGAGGCGCGGATGGTGCGCACGCTTGCAGAACATTTACGCAAGCAGGGCGCCCAATCTTTGGGTTACGTGTGCGGGCTCAAGTCACTGTTGCACACTAAAGAACGCGCGCAAGCTTTACGTGAGTACGCCCAGACTTACGGTTTGGATTTGGTGGTGCAAGGCGGCGAGGACGTTACGGAGGCTGCGGGGCGCGCAGCAGTTTTTGAAATATTTCGCCAAGAGAGCGTTGAGGGACTGATTTTTGACAACGAAACTTTGACGTTTGGTGGTATCGCTGCCTTGCAGACGTTAGGGTTGCAACCGGGTCGGGAAGTTCTGGTTTGTTCCTGCGAAGATTCGCCAATATGCCGCATTGCTAGCCCTTCTATAACTGTCATTGACCGGGACCCGGCGGATTTGGGGGCGCTCGCGGCAACCTTAGTTTTGGAGCGCGCGGCGGGGGGCAGGGCGCGTATTGCGTATTTGCCCGAGGGCGACTTGGTGGTGCGCGCTTCCACTGCCGGGCGTTGACTTGTGGTTCGAGGGTGACTTGGGGATTTATTTCTGCCGTCTATACCTAAACTCTGCGAAAGGTTATGGTATTGGTTTTCCGCTCGGCAAAAGCATCCGTGGTGCATAATATTGTATTGCGTAATGCGTTACATATGCGTAGGATGGGTAGTGAAGTCGATCCGGCAAGGTGGTAACCAATAATGAAGATCGCAAGCGTGAATGCGCGAATTAATGAAGATGTTAAAGCTGAAGCTGAACATATTCTTGAGGCTATGGGAATTTCACGGGCTACCGCAATTGATATTTTTACCGGCAAATAATCATGCATCGGGGTCTACCATTTCCGGTCACTATTCCGGATGCGGTGCCATCGCGGGACACACTTGGGAATAGCGAATTTGATAATCTGATTCGTAAAGGATATGAACAGGCGCTAAATGGCGATTCATACCCAGCGTCTGAAGTATTTCGGGAACTAGAACATAATTTGTTGTGAACAATTACAGCGTCTTCGTAACCTCCCAGGCGAGGGATCATTTGCACAATATATTTCGATATATTTCGATTGAACTGCGTGAGGTAGGAATCGCGAAAAAGTTACTCGCTCAGCTAAAAAAAAGAGATTCTTGGGCTGCGCTCTATGCCAAAGCGCGTAAGATTGGTAGAGGACGAACCCTGGCGCACTGTGGGATTTCGCCAGATGCGCGTAAAAATTACTACATTTATTTTTGGGTAGATGACAAAAATAAAAAAGTATTTATTGTGGCAGTAATTTACGTCAGGCGTAACCAAATACTGCAACTTGAGGAACTCAAATTCACGGATTGACCAGGAAACCACGTGCCCGAGGGCGACTTGGTGGTGCGCGCTTCTACTGCCGGGCGTTGACTTGTGGTTTGAGGGTGGCGGTGTGGGCAATGCGTAGCGCGGTCATGGTTTTGATAGGTTTTTTACCGTGCGTATTGCTTTCGGTTGCTAACCTAGTTTTGTGGCAGTACATTCCACGTTTTTAATGCGGTCACCAAATTTAGCACCCGACACCGTTACCGGTGTCCGAATGTAATTCTGTTTCGTCCTCGTATCCAGTCAAATTTAATTCACGGAGGAGCTGATAGTGTGCTTGTAAACTAAAGAGAGATTGAACTGCCCTTGGTTTTGTTTTGTTTGAGGAGGTGGGAGAGTCTGGAGCATGGCGAGGGCATTTGGTCAGGAATTCAGGGACAAGACAGGTCGAACGATTGAATTACGATCCCGGAGGTTTTATACTGGAAACGTCCATATTTCTTTAGGCACGTTTTGTAATACTGACGTGTGTGGTCCAAACTTACTGTCTGCTTTCCCAGCTTTTTTGGCGGTAAAACAGAAAGGAAACACGACCATGAAAACTTCATGGGCAAATCTTGTTGCCACTGTGGTCACTACTATTTCGCTCTTGCTCGCTACTACAGGACTTGCTAATGCTACAGAAAGCGAGATCGCAAGGACATCCTCTGGATCGCGCACACACAGCGTTGCTTCGACAGTAGAGTTTGCTTCAAGTCCAGATTTCGGTTGCCCCGCATCGGACGCAGAGGGGTTAAAATTCAAAACTGTCTCGGCTAAGACAAGCAAAGAGCTTCTTTCCCGCACACAAGATCTACTGGATCGTTCTCAAGTCAGGGTTTTTGCCGCCCCCTCATTACTGCTCTTCGATAGCGCAAAAGTTTATGCTCTTCCGACATCTGAAGGTACGTACCATAGCGTCACCATACCGATCACCAGCTCCGTTCCCATCAGTAACTTTACTGTTGTTTATGCGCCTGACGATCGCGTGTCGAACTATGCTGAAACGCAAATAGAGAAGACCGGTGAAGGTTTCATTAAAATCGCGCAATGGATCAATGGCAACCGGTCTCTAGACAAAACGGAGTACGTAGGCGAGTTGGATTTTGATTCGTCGAGAAGTGGGAACACGTCTACTTTACTAATGGCACAGTCGTGGGGAAAAGCAGTCGCGTGCCTTGCAGCAGTGTTGGGTGTCAGTGCGAGCGTTGCTGCAGTTGTCCTTTCGCTGTGTGGTGGTTCATGTGCAGTGCCGGAACCGACGTTTTCTAAGGCAATCTGTGCTGCTTGTATCGGAGGTATTGTTACGCTTGGCGGCTCGTCAATAACTGGTGTCACTAAGTGCTTTGAGTACTGGTGATTGTCATGAGTAAGCATAAATTAGCACGACTGCTTGCAATAGTTTTCATAACACTTCTCGGCACAATATCTATTATGATGGTTCCTTTCCTGTTTGCCAGGGGAAATATGAAATGGTCAGAGTTCTCAGGTAGCATAGAGCTCTTGTTACTCTTTCTGTGTATTGGACTTGTTGTTGGGGCAGTCAGTTATGTGATCCTAAAGCTGTTTCAAGGTTCCAATCACTAATATCGTTAATAGAATCTCACTGGTTGTAATACACTCTCGGCGAAAGGGTTAGCGTGGAGGCTCTTGAAAACGTTGTTCGTATGATATTCATTGCTCCATATTGAATGCTACTTGAAGATTGAGAGGTAGCGTTATAAGCGCATTATCTGATCCTATGCGAAGGCGGTCGCTGACAGACACGAAAGAGTTCTGGAGTTACACAGAAAGGATTGAATAATGGGATTCTTTGTAATGGTGCTATTAGGTCTACTTGGTATTTTGCTCCTAATAACTGGTGTTATCCAAGCGAAGAAAAATAAGAGCTGGGCTGCACCAGTTTTAGTAGGTGTCTTATGCATTGCAGTCTCGGTGTGGCTGGCGTGGCCTAAGTAGATTTCTCTTCCCAAGTTCTGATTCGATTTCGTTTTGCGCGCGGTAGGTAAGCGTTCATTTATTTAGTGACCCGAGGTCCGGTCCGCAGTTTCACGTCGGCGAGCCTGCGTTAAGCAGACCCACCGGCACTTGTCATCGTTTTCGTTACCTACTCACTCAGCTTTGCCTCGCGAGGGCGGTGGCGAACGTTGGCGTTAACGGCAACGTGGGTACCAACATGGCTTGCGCGCCGTGGTACACGTCCGGTTTGCCCGGCCAAGTCACAAAAGAAGGATGGTTATTGCGGTCCAATTCGTGAATCCACTGCCCCGGTTTTTCCACCAAATATTGCCTGGCGTACCCCACGAACATGTTGAAAAGTTCCCGCATTTTGGCGGCGTCTTCATCCCTACCTGCCTGTTCGGAATAGGTAGCCAAAGTGGCGGCAGTAGCGGCGCCCTCGCAAATAGTCCAATGCATACGTTCGTGAACTACGGGCGCGCCCGAAAAATCGGTAGTGTAAACCAAACCGGGCTCACCGTCAGCCGCCCAACCGTCCTCCAGAGCCTGCATAAACAGCGAATACGCGGCGCGCGGCAAAGTGTCCAAGAACTCCGCCATCGCTTCGTCCAGTTCGCCCACCAGGCGCTGCGCTGCCGCCCAAAAGTTAACTGCCAGGCGCGCCCACTCTATCCCATGCCCCGGCGTTAAACCGTACGGACGGAACGGGTCAGCGGGATTATCCCGATTAAAGTCCGGTAAAAGCTGCCAATCCGTATCAAAGTGCTCGGGGATGCGCCACCCAATTTTGTACGCTTGTTCTAAAACGAAGCTCAAGATGGACGCCGCCTTCGCCAACCACTTCGGGTTGCCAGTGGCATCGAAACATGCCAAAGACGCCTCCAAAGTGTGCATGTTTGCGTTCGCGCCCCGGTACGCTTCAGATTCTGTGAACGAAGCATCGAAAGATTCGCACACCAACCCGTAGGCAGGTTCCCAAAAATGCCGTTCGTGGGCGTCCTCGGCGAGGACGAAAAGTTCGCGGGCGCCCTCGATATCCGCCACCATTCCCGAAGATGCTGCCAACAGCACAAACGCGTGCGCGTACGCTAACTTCCGATCCCGCAGCGGGGCATCGCCCGCAAACGTCAGCGCATCATAAAACCCGCCATTGGCGGTGTCATAAAAGTTTTCCCGCAAAACCCGGATGCCGTGCGCGGCGTAGTCCCGAGCGCGCTCGTTACCACGCAAAGCCGCCAAACAAAACACGTGCGTCATGCGGCAATTTATCCACAATTGCAGCCCGGCAGCCTGGTCAGCATTACCCTTGGCATCCATTGTGGAAAAACCGGCGTCGACACGCGCCCGTTCGGCAAATTGTGCAAGTGCCCAAAATTCCTCATCGAGCCACTTTTGTTCACTTTCGCTAAGTAACATTACTGTTCCTTCCTGAATTTGCGTCGATGCAACATTACCCCGCCAACAACCAACAGCGTGATACCACTAAGGGCTGCGACTGCCGCAGTTGTGCCAGTATTCACGAGGACGCTGCTACCGTTTTTGCCTTGATGGTGGGGGTGGGTGTGTACGCGTTTTTGGTTTGGTTGCGGGTCTGGTCGCAGCGTGGGCGAGGACCCAGGCGCATGGTCTGGTGGTGCTGCCGGGTTTGTCGGGTTGGACGGATTTGGCGTTGGTTCCGGGCTGGGTTGCGGTGCTGGATTTGGGCTGGGAGCAGGGTCCGGATCTGGATTTGGCGTTGGTTCCGGCTTTGCCGCTGGTGGTGCCGCTTCCGGGTCGTTTCCAGCTTGCGCTTTGGCGGAAAGTACGCGACCGTCCTCGTAAACAAAATCTTGAACCGTGGTGTTTCCAGCAGTGTCCGTCAGGCGGGTGCGGAAAGTTCCGGCGGGGGCAGGCAGCTTCCGCCATTGCACTAAGGAGTCGCCGTGCGGGTCCACTCCGAATTGTCGGCGCGTAGTGTCGCCACGCAGGTGCTTCGTCAGTGGCTGCGCGGTGCCGTCAGTGCCCACGAACGCCACTTCTAATCCCAACCAGTCGCGCGTGGAGGGATTGAAGAAACGGTACTTGCCGTCCTTGATCTTCAAGTCCGAGGCGGGCATTGGCGCCGCCAACGTGTCCGCCGTTTCGCTGCGCACCCACAACCCGTTTTCAGTCCCTTCGGGAATCACCGTGACGTCGACTTTGTGACCGTCCCGCAACGGAATCTTGATGGTCGCTTTGCCCGCTTTGCACGGCACTTTCGTGCGGAAATCATTCCGCCAATCTTTCGGTAATTCGGTTATTTTCGCGAGGGCGATACAACTGCCGTCCCCGCCCTGCCAGGTCACGTCCAAACTCTGGTTGCCGTCGGCAAATTCGCGCAAGGGGGCGTTGCCGCTGACGGCAATCCCGGCAAAGCTCACTTTGTCCACTGCTTTGGTGCGCACTTTCACCGCTTTCGGCAGACCCGCCTGCGCAAATTTCACAGTGGCACCAGCAGAGCGCTGTCCGTCCTTACCAATGCTTTGCACGCGGTAAGTCACGTCAGTGTTGGGCGCTTTCTTCACATACATCACCGAGGTGTACCCATCGCCCAGGTGGGTTTCGCGCCCGCCCTCTACGGCGGTCACCCGGTACCCGGTCACGTCACCGTAAGCAGCGGCTTTCCACCGCAAAACCACCTGTCCGTCCTCGTAAACCCGGTCTAACCGCAGGTGCTGGGGGTCCTGAGGGGCGGCGCGTCCGTCACGGATACTCAGCCCCCCCAGGTTCCACTGAAAGTCTTTAGTGGCAGGAATTTTTATCCCTATCCACGTGATTTTATGGCCTGCCAGCGCCCCCAGCTTTATCGAGGATGCCGCCCACTTTCCGGCTTCGGCGTGCGGCACGCCCAATTGTTTTTCGCCTCTGTCGGTCCCGAGGACGATGTTCACCGGGGTGTCCGGGGCAGTAACTGGCATAGCGGCTATTTCCAGGGTAGACCCAGTGTTTACCGCCAGGTCAGTTTTGAATAGTTTTAGCACGTTGGTGTCGGTGCTGTGTCCGTAAATAGCCAGAGAAGAGCCGCCAGTATACGCGCCCACCGGCTTGAACGGAGGAGCGACGGTGGCTTTACCGGTTTTATCACTGCGTTTTTCGGTATTGCCCAGGTCCCAATCTGCGGTAATGGTGGAATTTTGGTCTTTGCTTTGAACCCACCACTGCCAGGTGGGTAAAATGCTTTGGGCATCCATGTCCGCCCACGGTTCCGGCCGTGTTACTTGCCCGCGATTCCACCAGGATAATCCCCGCCCGATATTGAAATCGGTATGGAAAGCACTACCACTGATTACTGAACGTGCGGGAATGAAATCCGCGACGCCACCCCAATTCATTTTCGGCGACTTCGCCACTTGGGAAATGTCTCCGCCCTGGTCAAACCCGGCGCGGGCCGGGTTATTGTGTGGACCCGAAAAATAAAGGCGTTGGCGAGCATCTACCATCCACTGGAAGCCGTCGCGCTGATGCACCGGATTGTTCGGGTCGCTGATGTCGCGAAAATCGTCGTCCAATCCGCGCTGGTAGTAGTCCGAGGGGGTAAACAGTGCCACGGAGGCGCGCGGGGAGTGGTCGCCCTCGGCTTGGAACAAATTTGGCACAGAAGCGGCAGTGTTGTGCGCGTTATCTAGGCGTCCTTGGTTGGCTTCTATACCGAAAAATAGGGACCTGTAAGGGTCGTAACCGTCCGCTTTGGCGGCATCGATAACCTTTTCTGAACCCGGCCAGTTGTAATTGAAAAACGTCGAATTCATGATTTCGCCGTTCGCGCCCAGCCATGATTTTTTGGAGTCATCCCAGCGGGTCGAACTGTTGGTATACCACTGCGTGTACAATCCGTGGCTGGTCAGGTAGGACATGAACGGACGCAGTTGTTGCTCGGTCAAATTGGTTTCTTCGTCGTTCAAAAAGTAGCCGTCAAAACCGTAGAATTTCGCCATTTCTACCAGTTTTTGTGCCACCTTGTAAGTACCGTTGTCGTCCTTTTCAAAACTTTCTTCCACCGTGAGGGCGGGACGAAATGCGGGGTCAAAATAAATGGTTCCTATCGATTTCACCCCGTTCCTGTGGGCAGCATTTGTCCAGGCAGCATTGGGGATGTCGACGATGCCAAATTCAAAACCGCGCCGCTGCCACATACTGGTTTTCGCGTCGTAGAGTGCTTTTGGGGTGCCGATGGAAGCGGTCCCATGCCAGGGGCTCCAATAGTCTGCGTATTGCCAAAACTGTAATGTGTGGTGGTTGGCGTCATTATTTGCCCGAAATTCGTCAAAGAATGTGTTTCCGTAATCACCTTGCATCAACATTACTTGGGCTTTGCCGTCTAAATTTGGGAAAACTTGGGTGCCTGGGTTGCGTGCGAGCCGCGGCTGTAACGGTATTTCCGCGCGCATAAAATTTGCGTAAGGGTCTGTTTCTGGGGAAAAATCGCGAACGTCTTGAAGCCGGTGCCCCATGTTTCGCGGTTGGGCGGACCCCAGTTTGGCATCCCCGGAACTGGGGACAGAATCCGCGCCGAGGGCGGTGGGGATAGTTAGCGAAAACAGTAGCGTTCCGGCTGCGCTGGCTGCCAGCAAGGCTTTGCGTCGGCTCATGCGCGGTGTCCTTTCGTCGTTGAAACGTACAAGTAAACACCAGCACACTAAACCGTTTTAGTCAATGGGTTGCGTTACAGGTTTTTCGAGGACGTCGCACCCGCGCATTCCCACGCTTGGGACTTTATGGGCAATGACTGGTGGTTTCTTATTTTGCTCCCGGCACGCTGGCGGCAACATTGGCCGCCGCCAGTCCACTTACGCGTTCATTGGGGGCGGATTCTGTGGTTGCCGCCGTCTTAGCGGCCGTGGCGTTAGGTTTGTCGCTGCGGCCACGGTTGGGCTTGGAGTCAGGATCGCTGCCGGAAGGTACCGCTATTCCGGCAGCCACATTTGCCGCCACTATTCCGGTGGGTGGGGCTTTCACGGACGTCTGCTGAGGTCCTCGCCCCGCCCTCGTAGTAGCAAAACGCAACGCCTTGCCACAAAGTCCTGGTTTTCGCGCCTGTGCCAGGGCTAGCAGGTACGCCACTGCTTTTCCAAATCCCAACATTATTCCCCCATCACTTCCGTGAAAATATCCGTGACTTCTGCGCGCGCGGCCGCAGCTTCGGTCGGCACCAACGACAGGCGGGTGCGCCGCTCCAAAATATCTGCTACTGTCAGTGCCCCCTCATGGGTAAGTGCAAACTGGATCTCCGCCCTCGTCAAATCCAGTCCGGCAACTTTCCCAAGGGGATTCGCGATGGTGGCGTCCTCGACAACCCGCGCCGCTTCGCGCCCAAAACGCGCAACCAGGCTATCTGGCAGGTCGAACAGGTCTTTATGGCTGACTGTGCGCGTTTGCGGGTGCGTGGGCGAGCCCACTAAACCAAAGTCGCGCGTCCTGCACTGCCCCGGCGGTAAGTTGTGGAATTTGAGGGTTGCGTCCAAGGCTTGCTCTGCCATCAGGCGATATTCCGTGAACTTGCCACCCACAATGGATACCAAACCCGAATCCGCAAACACCGTCGCATGTTTGCGCGACAGATCAGCGGTGGAATCTTCGCCCGGATTGTCCGCATTTGCAATCAGAGGACGTAACCCCGTAAACGCCCCCAAAATGTCTTGTCTCCGCACCGGTCGCTTCAAGGCGTACGCAATATTTTTCAACAAAAAGTCGACATCTGCGGCTGGCGTAGCGGGTACATCTGGAATGGGACCGGGCTGGTCTTCGTCCGTTAAACCCAAGTAACACCGCCCCTTATCAGCGGGCAAAATGAACAAATAGCGGCTGAGTGACCCCGGCAACGGAACCGTTAACGCACCCGTAGGATTACCAAACAACTGGGCAGAAAACACCAGGTGAGTGCCGCGCGCCGGACGTATAGAAATAGTGTTATCTAGGCTGGCAGCCCACACTCCTGTTGCGTTAATGACCGCCCGCGCGTTCACCCAAAACTGCGCCCCGCCCTCGTGATCTACTACAGTAGCGCCATTACCACGCGCCCCTTCCGCGCTGCAATAAGTCAAAATTTTGGCACCCGCGCCCGCCGCTGTGCGTGCCACCGCCACCACAAACCGAGCATCGTCAATCATTTGCCCGTCATAGTTTACCCAGGCGCCCTTTAGCCCAGCAGTGTTCATTTGCGGGCACAAACGCCGGGCCCGCGCCGGGGAAACGTAGTGGGCGCGCGGCAAAGTCCCGTGCCTGGTGCGGGCACTGGTACGTAACACGTCCCCCGCTAAATACCCCAACCGAGTCAGCGCCTTCTGCTCCAGATTTAAACCATCAATCAGGGGCGTAACCTGCGCCAACGGTCGCACCAAATGTGGGGCCGTGCGTTCCATAATGAGGCGGCGTTCGTACGCCGAATGGTAGGCAATGTCCACTTCGCCCTTTGCCAGGTAGCGCAAACCGCCATGTGCCAGCTTTGAGGAAAACCGGGACGTACCAAACGCCAAATCGTGCTTTTCTACCAAGGCAACCGACAGCCCCCGCAATGCAGCGTCCAAGGCGATCCCCACCCCGGTAATTCCGCCGCCAACCACCAGCAAGTCCACGTGCGGGTCTGCCTGCAATTGTGCTATTTCCAGGCGCCTCCGCCTCTGATTCAGTGCCGTATTCATGGTTGCAAGAACCTTTCTAGCATCAAAGTTAGTTCGCTTTCCCAGGCGCCCTCGGGCAAAAATTCGGCAGTAGTTTTGGCACTCAGTGCCGTGCCTTGCACTAAGACGAGGACGAACATTGCAATTTGGTAGGGATTGTCCTGGCGCGTGTGGCTGCAGTGTTGCAGCAGATAAACCAGGAATTCAATGATTTCGCGTTGGGTTCGACCCAGGCGAGAAAACTGGTATTCCAGCAGCAAAGTAGGATCGGTGGCAATAATTTTTTGCAGCAATTGGCTGTCGCGGACACGTGCGGTCGTGCCCACGATGAACTGGACCAGTTCTGTGCGCGTGGTTGGCATTGCCCCGCTGTCCAAAATGCTGCTGACGTCGCGTGTCAGCACTTCTGCCACCAGTTTTTCGATGTTTTCGTAGCGTGTATAAACGGTGGGACGGCTGATTTTTGCTGCTTTTGCGACGTCCGTAATGGTTATTTTCGGACCCTCTTCTAAAATGAGTGCGCGAGCCGCCTTCACTATGCGTTCGTTAATTTGATCTATTTCCCCGCCCATTTTGTCCTATACCAGTTTCTAAATCAGTTTTCCGGGGTTCATGATGCCCGCTGGATCCAGGGCTTCCTTTACGGCTGCCACCATTTTTATTCCGAGGTCGCCCACTTCCGTCCCCATGTACGGGCGGTGGTCGGTACCCACACCGTGGTGGTGCGAAATGGTGCCACCGGCGGCAGTTATGGCGCTACAGGTGGCTTCTTTGGCTTTCCACCACTGGTCGTGCGGATTGTCACTTTGCCCTGCAACGACGGTGAAATACAGTGAGCAGCCGGTAGGGTAGACGTGCGAAACGTGGCACATTATGAGGGCGGGCGTACCCAGGTTTTTGCCCAAAGCCTCGACTACCGCCTGGCGTAAATGCAGTGCGTTCGCCCAGTCTGTGGCGGTTTCTAAGGTTTCGCAAATAGCGCCAGCGTCCAACAAGGCGTCGCGCAGCACGGGTGCGCCGAAACGCCCTTGTTCCCATTTGCGAACGGGACCCTCACCTTGGGAGGTTCCCCCCATTTTCAGCAGCAAGTCGCGGGTTTCGCGGTGGCGGGATTCGGCGTGCTCATAAGTGCCCTCGAACATAGTTAGGCACAGGCAGCCGCCCTCGTTTTTAGAAGTCTGTCCAATTTTGTCGGTGGAAGTCAGATTGACTGCGGATTCGACCTCGTCAGAAAGTCGAATGACAGTGGGACCGGTGCCGTGTTGGGTAACCGCGCGTACCGCCGCCACGCCTGCTTTGAAAGTGGGGAAGGAAAACGCTTCGTAACGCTTAGTTTGCGGGATGGGGTGGACGCGCAGGCGCACTTTCGTGATGATACCAAAAATGCCTTCGCTGCCCAGCACCAGTTGACGCAAATCCGGACCCGCCGCCGACGCGGGCGCCCCGCCGCCGACCCGCATTATTCCCTGCGGCGTAACCAGAGTCAGCGCCCTCACCATTTCGTCAAACCTGCCGTAACCTGCAGAATTTTGCCCCGAAGAGCGCGTCGCCGCAAAGCCCCCAATGGAAGCGTATGGGAAGGATTGGGGAAAATGCCCCAACTGCAAGCCGTGCTCGCGAAGTAGCATTTCCGCCGCCGGACCAGACAAACCCGCACCCAATGTGACCAAACCGGAAACCTGATCTACGTCCTCAATACCGTCAAAACGGCACATATCCACGCTGATAACCGCTTGCATTTCCCCAGATTTGGGAGTGATGCCGCCGACCACCGACGTGCCCCCACCGAAAGTAACCACGGCAATGCGCATGCGCGAACAATATTGCAATAGCGCCAAAATTTCTTCTTCATCGCGCGGCGCCACCACCGCATCAGGGGCATCAATTTGTGCAGTTGTGCGAAAATCTAGCAGGTCTGGGTAGGACTTGCCGCGTGCCCGCCGCAACCGCTGTTCGTGGTCCCAGGTTACGTACTTTGTGCCCACGATTTGTGCCAAAGCATCCAGGTGCTCGCCTTTTAGCCGCACCGGGGATAGTTGCACCTTCGCCGCCGGAATGCGGGGAACTTGCCTGGTGTTTTTGCCCAAAATCTTTGTCAGCATCTTTTGTATCGAGGGCGATAAGGGCTTTTCTTCTTGCGGGGTACCCCACAGGTTGTGCGTCATTGGAGGGAGTGGAACGTTAGTCATAACTTCACTTTACACTTAAATGAAATCTGTAAAGCTACTTCGAGTAAATTTTTTCGTCCTCCGTGCCACGAACTAAACTGGCGCTATGGCAACTGAAGTGGAACGCAAGTTCCTAGTCGAGGGGAATTCTTGGCGCCAATACGCACATTCGCAAGCTGAAATAGCGCAAGGATACTTGACGTCACAACCGGATCACACTGTGCGCGTACGTATCATGGGAGAAAGTGCTTACCTAACCATCAAAGGACGGAGCCAAGGCCTGTCGCGCCCCGAATTTGAATACGAAATTCCCGTTTCGCAAGCGCGTGAAATATTGCAACTTTGCCCCACTAGCGTCCAAAAAACCCGTTACTTCCTCACCTTGGCTCCCGGTCAGTGGACGGTGGACGTCTTCGCGGGAGCTAATTACGGCCTGGTTCTCCTTGAAATTGAGGACGAGGACGAATCCCGGCTCAGCGCCCTTGTCGATCTGCCTGCCTGGGTCGGCAAAGAAGTTAGTCGTGACGCGGCCTACACTAACGCCGTCCTTGCTAAAAATGTTTAGTTACGGCTACGAATTGTTAGCAAAGGTACGAGGGCGACCTGGTCACCACCCCGATTGTCGAACTTGCCCACTTGCGAACCGACACTCACGACTTTGGTGCCTTCAATCTTGAGGCGGACTGCTGGCAAAGTGACGCTTGCCAGCACAGATCGTAGTATCCAATGTTAATTTTGAAACGGGTACTGCTGGTGGTGCGCTGTACTTATGGGCGTAACTTTAACGAGGTACAGGTAAAGCCACGCGCTCAATATACGTAAGGGACGCCGTTTTGTTGACGCACACTCCCAACTCTTTGTAAGATGTGGCTGTACTAATAAAACAAAGGAGTTTTCGGATGGTAAAGTCTACTTTTAAGGTACCGTTAATGAGTTTCGTAGTGTTTACCTTTGCGCTTGCGAGCGCAGGTATCCTTCGCGCAGACCTAGCACATGCGGGCGATACCACAATCAATACGGTAGACACTAGTTTCAGCTCTACTATCGCCGGCCAAGAGGCACTCGAAAAAATGATCTCAGATAGCTTCGAAACTATATTCAGCAATGCAGTTCAAGAAAATCTAGATGGCACTTTTAGCGTAATTCCAAATTACAAGGGAGATATACCAGATTTTTCTATATCTCAAGCGCAGGCATTCGTAGACAATCTGAATATGTTGCATTCAATTGCCCAAGATAAGGGTGCTAAAGAATTCGGAATTTGCGTCCTCAAAGGAATTATACCCGGGGCAGGTCTTCTACAAATTAACTGGGGAAATGTATATTTGTGGATTAAGCAACATTCATGGGGCAAACTGGCCAAGTACTTGGCGAAACACGCGGCAAAAATTGGGTTCAAAGACCTTGCCAAACTTACCCCCGGGGGTTTAGCCAGCGCTGTTGCGTTATCGGCGGCCGGGTGCGCAATTTGGGGGGACTAAAGTGAAGCTTCGCTGCCTTGAGGTTCTCTCCTATGCCTTCGTAGCAATGGGGGCAATAATGAGAGCAACTTTGCACAACTTTAATGTTCTATATTTTCTTTGCGTTTCTATAGCGGGTATTGCGTTATATGTTTTGCACAATCTCATCATTCTTCGAAGACATCGTGCGATTGACAAAATTTTTATAGGGAATCTTATTCGGCTTATCGTAGCGATCTGTTTCTGTTTGTATGAGCCATTCAGCGGAATAGTAGGACTAGTGTTAGTCTTCCTCACTCTCCTGATATTGTGGAGGATAATAGTTCGACCGACAGATTTTCCAAGTAAAGCTCAATCATCTATCAGCAACAAGCTTGGCATTAAAGTCTAATTGGAAACTAACTTATCCAGGTCTTCTAATTTATAGCGGGTCCGCGCACACCGAAGCCCAAAAGCGACCCCTTCGTTATCTGTTAGCCACAGGCTCACAGAATGTGCTTGATATCGCCGATGTCAACGCCTGCGGTCATGTAGCAGGTCTTTTGCGCGCTCAATATACGTAAGGTACGCCGCAAATTTGCGGTCCCAAGCAACTTGGGTTACGTTGAGCACATGACGACGTTCACCAACAACTGGTGGTGGCTCCGCTAAGGCGAGCCACCAAATAGTCGTACCCGCTCGCCACCGGCGAGCTTTTTTCGTATCCAGCTCCCCTGTGGCGGTCCCAACATAGGAGGAAAAATGGAAACCATCACCCACACCACCCTCGCGCAAGCCACTTCCACCACTGCCAACCTTGGTGCCCACGCTGCTATTCCCCCAGGCGCGGCCGCACCTACCGCAACTTACACCCCCACCACCCCCTTGACCGAGGACGAAACACTTCGCGAAACCATTTTGCCCGCCTACTTCGGCAGGTATGGTGGTCAAGAGGTCCCCGAATTTTTGCTCCCCGCCCTCGACGAACTGGAAAAGGCGTATGTGGACGCGCTCGCGGACCCAAAGTTTCACGCCGAATTAGAACAATTGCGTCGCGACTACTTGGGTCGGGAAACGCCGCTTTATGAATGCCAAAATCTGCCCACCGGTGGGGGAGCGCGCATCATCCTTAAACGCGAAGACTTATTGCACGGCGGCGCCCACAAAGGCAATAACGTTCTTGGTCAAGGTCTCCTTGCCAAACGCATGGGCAAAAAACGCCTCATTGCGGAAACAGGTGCCGGCCAGCACGGCACTGCTACCGCCATGATCGCCGCGCTGCTGGGCATGGAATGCATTATCTACATGGGCAAGAAAGACGCGGATCGCCAGCGCCCAAACGTAGAACGCATGAAGCTGATGGGTGCCACGGTGGTACCCGTGACGCGGGGGGATGCCAGCTTGAAAGACGCCATCGACGAAGCCCTCGAAGATTGGGCGATGTGCCTGGATGACACGTTCTACCTGGTGGGAACCGCGGCCGGTCCCCATCCGTTCCCCACTATTGTGCGGTATTTCCAATCGGTTATTTCCACTGAGTCGCGCGCCCAGATGCTCGCACGTTACGGGCAGTTGCCAGATGCGGTGATCGCCGCAGTTGGGGGCGGTTCCAATGCTATTGGCGCGTTCGCGGCGTATTTGGATGACGAGGACGTTGCGATAGTGGGCGTTGAGCCTGCGGGTCTGGGTCTGGACAGTGGCAAGCACGGCGCTCCCATTTGCCGGGGTGAAGTGGGAGTTTTGCACGGCATGAGGTCGATGGTGATGGTTGGCGAGGACGGCGCGGTACTGCCATCGCATTCTATTTCGGCCGGGCTCGATTACCCGTCTGTGGGTCCCGAGCACCCGTATTTGGCGGAAAATGGGCGCGCAAAGTACGTGGGTATTACCGACACGGAAGCTCTGGAAGCGTTCCGCGCGCTCAGCCGCCATGAAGGCATAATTCCCGCCATGGAATCTGCACACGCCCTCGCCCAGGCCCTGAAAATGGCGCGTGAAAACACAGTAGTTGGTGGTCGCCCTCTGACTTTGCTAGTAAATCTGTCTGGACGGGGGGGACAAAGATATGGAACAGGTGGCGTCCGCCTTGGCAAAATTGGAAAAAGAACTCTAGGCGCCCTTTATCGCCCAGATCCCACGCGCCGAAGCGCCCGCGCCTATTGCACTCAAAACACGTACCGGGTTTATGGGCGGGGGCGCGGCGCACGTGTCGGCTTCGCCTGCGCACTCCAGGTAGCCGGTGGTGGCGCCTAAATCTTTTGCCACCGGCGCGCGAGGTGTGTCAGCCCCATATTTACCGCCACATACACCATTGCCACCAGGAAGAATGTTTGTATGTAGGCGGTGGATTGGGCGCTGTACAACTGCCCTTGGAACATCAGGTCGTAGTAGCTGACAACATAACCTAAAGTGGAATCTTTCAGCAACGACACCAGCGAGGTCAGCAGATTCGGCAGCACCATGCGGATCGCTTGGGGGATCACAATATGCCAGCGGGTTTGCCGGGCCGTGAGCCCCAGTGACAATCCGGCTTCGGTCTGCCCACGCGGAACAGCCCTAATACCCGCGCGGAACACTTCTGCGGTGCTCGCCGAGGACGAAATAATCATCGGCCCGACCAACAGCCAAAAAATTGGTAGCGTCACCCCATACTTGGGTAGTGCCAACAAAAACGCGTACACCACCAGCAGCAGGGGGAGGGCGCGGAACGTTTCGACCCACGCGCCCACCGCCCTCGAAATAATTCGCGAGGACGACAGGCGACCAAGTGCCAACACTAACGCCAATGGGAACGAAAATAGCGCGGCTACTACGGTAGCGAGCAACGTGCCATACACGCCAGTTCCAAAGAAACGCAAGGTGGCGCCCTCGAAAAATGGCAACCACATGTCCGGTTCCAGTTGGTAGTGCCACCACAAGTTATACAGCCCCCCGGCCGCCAAGCCGACAATAACTACAGTGGTAAACGCTGAGGTGATGGCGATGCGACGGCGCCCCCGCGGACCGGGCTGGTCAAACAGGCGATGCGTGGTACTCATTGGGGGCCACCCCCTTCCAGCATGACCTGGCGGCTTCCCTTGGAAAGACCAGGCGAACCGACTTTGCGTTGCAAATAGGTGCCAAACTTCGATCCACCTAGGGCTACAGCAACGTAAATGACACCAGAAACCAAGAACAAGATAACGGCTTCGGCATATTTGACGTTGAGCTGTTGGGTGACGTTAGTCAGCTCGGCAACGCCCACTGCCGACGCCAAAGAAGTGCCAATCAGCGTACCAAT
The DNA here is from genome assembly GCA_030528145.1 of Actinomycetaceae bacterium. Classification (GTDB taxonomy): domain Bacteria; phylum Actinomycetota; class Actinomycetes; order Actinomycetales; family Actinomycetaceae; genus Winkia. The sequence continues at coordinate 33,780 of JAUMZK010000005.1, read as the reverse complement.
AAATACATTCACCAGTGGGCTAATCATTGCCATGAACGCCTGCGGCAAGATGACGTAGCGCAGTTGTTGCACCATGTTCAGACCCAGCGAACGGGCGGCCTCGCTTTGCCCCACCCCCACAGTGTTAATTCCAGAACGAATAGTTTCGCACACGAAAGCCCCAGAAGATAGGCAGATGGCAAGGACCGCCGAAGCGAACAAGCCTAAACGCACACCCGCGTCCGGCAGTCCAAACACCACCAACACCATGAGTGTAAGAAGGGGAATATTGCGGAAAAACTCGACGTAACAGGTACCAACCGCGCGCAAAATGTGCACCGGGCTGACGCGAAAAATTGCCATTATGGTGCCTACCCCGAGGGCGAGAGCGTACGACAGCACTGTAAGCGCTAGTGTCCGCCCGAAACCCCAGGCGAGCGCCTGCCAGTTTTCCCACAATACGTGCATGTTTTACTTCACCCCTAAGTCTCCAATAGTTGGGGGTTGGGGGGCGCTCCCTTCAATGAACGGTCCCACGGTGGCTTTCCACAGTTTGTCCCAAGAACCGTCCTTTTGAATGTCACGCAAGAATGTGTTCACAAACTCGACGGCGTCCTTGTGGTCTTTAGAAAGCCCAATCCCGTATTTGTCTGCGGTGAACGGTTCACCCACAGTTTTTATAGTACCGGGCGCTCCGGCGATCGCTGACAGGAGAATGGATTGGTCTTGCACGTAGGCGTCCACGCGCCCCTGCTTCACGGCAGTGACGCAAGCGGAATTGCCTTCAAACAGCATGATTTCCGCATTGGGCAGCTTTTCTTTCACGTGCGAAAGCGCGGTAGACCCGGTTTGTATGGCAATCTTCTTGCCTTTCAGGTCATCCAGCGACTTGGTGGTCTGGTCGTCTGCCTTTACCAGTATCGACAAGCCGGAAGCGTAGTACGGACCCGCAAAGTTGATCTTCTTCAGCCGTTCGGGGGTAATGGAATATGTGGCGAGGACGGTGTCTACAGTGCCGTCTTGCAGCATGCTTTCGCGCGTGTCCGGGCTGACATTTTTGAGTTGCACTTGGTTTTTCACATCTGCGGCTTTGCCACCCAGAATGTAGTGTGCCAAAAGGTTGGCAATGCCTTGGTCAAACCCGGTGGTACGCTCAGTTTTCACGTCAGTGAGCGCGAAAATCGGTGAGGTGGCGGCCCCACCCAAGGTGAGGTGACCTTTTTTGGCAATTTCCTGAGCCCAGGGGGATTTCGCCAATTGGTCCTTGGTGGCAACCGGACCGCCAGCGACGATACGGTCGAATTCTTCAACAGTAACGCGCTTGGCGGGCGCGGTGGCGGTGGGAGCCTGGTCCTTAGCGGGGCGGGTTTCACGCTGGGGTGCGGAGCAAGCCGCCAGAGAAAGCGCCAGAGCTGAGCTCACTGAGAGTACGACAAATTTATGCAGTTTTTTCATGGTTGAATCCTATGATTCCTCTGAATCCTTCGAACACGGAAGCGGACGCGGTGCGCCCGGGATACTAGTGGTTTAGAACTTTAGACAAGAAGTCTTTGGCACGGTCAGTGCGGGGATGGGCAAAGAATTCGCCAGGTTTTCCCTGTTCGACAATTTGTCCGTGGTCCATGAACACGACGCGGTCGGCTACGTGCCGGGCGAAACCCATTTCGTGGGTGACAACCAGCATAGTCATGCCACTTTGCGCGAGCTTGCCAATTACATCCAAAACCTCGGTAATGGTTTCCGGGTCGAGGGCGGAGGTGGGCTCGTCAAAAAGCATGATTTTTGGTTCCATAGCTAAACATCGGGCGATTGCCACGCGTTGGGCTTGCCCCCCTGAAAGTTCGTGCGGATAGGCGTTTTCCTTTTCGGAAAGCCCCACGCGCGCCAGCAGTTCGCGGGCCTTTTGCTGGGTCGCGTCCGCGCTGATGCGACGGACCTTTCTGGGCGCAAGCGTAATATTTTCGAGGACGGTTTTGTGGGCAAACAAGTTAAAGGATTGAAACACCATGCCCACTTCGGCGCGCAGTTGCGCCAGTTCTTTGCCTTCCTCGGGTAGTTCCTTGCCGTCTATTTTGATGGAACCAGAAGTGATTGTCTCCAAGCGGTTGATACAGCGACACAGAGTAGATTTGCCGGATCCGGAAGCACCAATGAGGGCGACCACTTCGCCCTCGTTAATATCTAAATCGACGCCGCGCAGCGCAGCGAAGTCACCAAACTTTTTGGTGACCGAACGGATCTCAACTACAGGAGCCATGCCTTAAGGCAACCATAAAATTTCGTAATTGTCTGTTTCAAGGCGGAAATTACCGCCCAAGTAACGTCACGCCACCAGCGAAACGCGCGTTACCAGCAAAAATGAGGCAGTGGGGGAGTGGAGTAAATTACGCGGCTAATGGTCGAAGTTGCAAGGTCGCTCCGGCTTCGCCCTCGGAAGTATTGCAAAACTAGTGAGCGCTAATGCAATACCGGTGGTGGGCAGACGGTACCGCGGTCTATCAGTACGGGAGGGAACATCTTGGAGGTGACGCTCGCCAGACCATCGCGCGCCGCCGCCACCGCTTTATCCACGCACATGCGTCCCATAGCGCTACGATCAGTAGCGATTTCTGTGAACTGCGGTTCCAAATTGGGGTGCTGACGCGCCTCCCCACCCAACACCATCGCAGAATAGTGCTGCCCCAGCACCATGCCGCGTTCGTTAGCGACCGCCGCCACCACCGACGCCAATTCCCCGTTTTCGCAAAGCACCACCGTGGGTCCGTCCGGCGCACACAACCTATCCGCCACCCGCGACGCGTACTTAGACAAAGTTGGCAATTCCAAAGTTTCCAGGCGCGTCCGCGTCCGGTGCGCCGCCATCCTGGCCCCCACCATCATTGCCTGCCCAGTCCGGTTAATGTGCCCCTCTGGGTCCGGCAACACGCGGCGCAACAACAACAAACGCCGGTGCCCGCGTTGCACACTAAAATGCACCGCAGTACTGCCAATTTGTGCAAAATCCGATTCCACAAACGGCAAACGGGTCCCCTGCCTGCCCGTAGAACCCAAGAGGACAGTGGGCATAGATTCGCTCAAAGCCGCCATTTCCCGCCAATCCCCAGTTGCCACATCCATCAAAATCAGCGCGTCTGCCACCCCGGAACGCAAAAAACGCACAAATTCGTCCCGCCCACTGCTGTCAATAAACGGGATCAACAAATTCGCGCCCAACTCTTGGACGCGCTGGCGCATCCCCACAATGTAATCCACCGAAATAGAGTCAATACCGTAAACATCCGGGTACAAATGCAACGCGATAGTACGCGCCTCCCTGGCAGCGAGGGCGCTCGCGGTCGCATTTGGGACGTACCCTAATTCCTCGACAGCAGCCAATACTTTGCGGCGCGTCGATTCCGAGGTCGGTCGCTTACCGCTGAGCACATATGACACGGTTGAGGGCGACACACCAGCCCGAGTAGCCACTTCTTGCCTCGTTACCATGTCGCCCTCCTCGTTTGCGATAGTTACTGCTAATGGTTAATCATGTCATTTCACCCAGGCGGCACTGTTGGGTCCAAGGGTCAGTTGGGTCAGTTGCGCCCCCATCGTGGCTTTTCCAGCAGCGAGGACGATGTTGCCGCTTACCTGCACAGCCCACTCCTGGTCCGTGAAGTTAAGGGCTACTGTAACTCCTTTGTTTTCAAATACGAGGACGCCCTCGAGACTGTCTACCCACCGGAAGTCGCCGGTGCCTAACCCCAATTCGCGACGCAGTTTCAGGGCTTTGCGGTAGTGGTTCAGAGTAGAAGTGGGGTCGGCGTCCTCGCGGTCAGCCGCGTAGTTACCCCAATAGTCGGGTTGGGGTAGCCAGGGTGAGCCAGTACCGAAACCATAATTAGGGGCTGTGGCATGCCACGGCAACGGTACCCGGCACCCGTCGCGACCCGGAATTTTCCCGCCAGTACGCGCGAAAGTGGGGTCCTGCCGGTCGGCGTCCGCAATTTGGGTGTGTTCGGGCAGTCCCAGTTCTTCACCCTGGTAAATGTAGGCGGAACCGGGCAGTGCCAGCATGAATGTGGTGGCAGCCAACGCCCGCGCCAACCCCAACTCGCGGTCTGGCTGGGGGTCGCGCGGACCGATGCCCGCCTCCCGGTTGATAGTGTCCCGGTACCCGTAACGGCTGGCGTGGCGCACCACGTCGTGGTTAGACAAAACCCAGGTGACCGGGGCCCCCACTGCGCCCATTTCGCGCCTCGACTGGTCTATGACTTTGCGGATGTGGTTCGCATCCCAGGGAGACTTCAAATAGTCGAAGTTGAAGGATTGACTCATTTCGTCCTCGCGCACATACAGTGCCCCCCGACTGGGTGGTTCCACCCAGGCTTCGGCAACCAACATGCGGTCCGGACCGTATTCGTTCAAAACCTGGCGCCACTCGCGGAAAATGTCGTGTACGCCGTCCTGGTCAAAGTACGGCATTGTGCGCGTTTCCAGGTAGCTTTCCGGGCGCACTCCCTTCGTCCAGCGGTCCGGTCCCACCGTGTCGTCGGGCAAACCGGGAACTTTCACCATCCCGTGCGCCACGTCCACGCGGAACCCGTCCGCGCCCCGATCCAACCAGAACCGGAAGTAGTTTTTGAACAGTTCGTGTACTTCCGGGTTGCTCCAATCGAAATCGGGTTGACTGGAGTCGAACAGGTGCAGGTACCACCAGTCTTCGTCCTCATCTTTGCCAGTCAGAGGACGAACCTTGCTCCACGCCGAACCGCCAAACATGGAACCCCAATTGTTTGGGGGACCATCCGGGCTGTGTCGGAAAATATAGCGGGCGCGTTCCGGGGAATTAGGACCGGCGGCCAGGGCGTCCTCGAACCAAGGATGTTTAATCGAGGAGTGGTTAGGCACTACGTCAATGATTACCCGCATGGACCGGGCATGCGCCTGTTCTACCAGTCGGTCAAAATCTGCTAATGTGCCGTATTCTGGGTTAATGTCCGTGTAATCTGCCACGTCGTAACCAGCGTCGCATTGGGGGGAGGGGTAGAACGGGCTAATCCAAAGGGCATCCACCCCCAGGTTTTCCAGGTAGGGCAGGCGCTCTATGATGCCAGGCAGGTCCCCAATGCCGTCGTTGTTGGTGTCCGCAAAGCTGCGAGGATACACCTGGTAGATGACAGCACTGCGCCACCACTGGTCCAAATCTTTACGTTGCAAGGTAGTGCCTTTCGGGGTTTATTTCGAGGTCGATTTACTGTTTTACGCCACCGGCTGCTAGTCCTGCCACAATGCGTCGTTGGAATATTAGCACCATAATTACCAGCGGAATGGTTACTACTACGCCAGCCGCCATCTGCGATCCGAAGGGGGTTTCAAAACCGGACACGCCCCCAAATTTGGATATGGCGACGGGCGCGGTTTGCATGTTGGTGTCGTTCACCATGGTTACGGCTATCAGGAATTCATTCCACGTGTTTATGAAAACAATGATGGCGGTGGTGAACACGCCGGGAGCAGCCAGGGGCATGATGATTTTGCGGAATGCCTGACCGGGCGTGCAACCGTCCACCATTGCGGCCTGTTCCAGTTCGCGCGGCATTTGTTTGAAGAAGCTGGTCAGGTTCCACACCGCCAGCGGCAAAGCGAAGGACAGGTCGGGCACAATCATGGCCTGGTAGGTGTTGATCCATTCCCACGCGGTGAACAGGCGCAGCAGTGGGACCACGATGGCTACCAGCGGAAACATGGAGGTGGCTATGACTACCGTCAAAATCAGCGATTTTCCGGGGAAATCTAGACGTGCCAGGGCGTAGGCGGTAATGGTGGCGACGACCAGGGCGAGGACGGTGGTTACGCCCGCCACTATCAGCGAGTTCAGCAGTGCCTTACCGAAACCACGCATCGGGTCGAATACTGCCAGGTAGTTTTCCATGCTGACGTGGCGCGGCCACAAGGTAGTGTCGAAAATGTGGCTGGTGGGCCGCAGTGAGGACACGAACATCCAGTAGAACGGCGCCAAGCAGAATATGACTATCAGTAATATGCCTATCCACGAAGACGTATTACTGACCGCTTCCCGGACTTTCCGGTTGGTGCTCCCCGGGGTGGATGCACCTTTGTGTGCGGTGAGGGTCGCGTTCATGCTTTACCTCCTGTTTCACGGTTGCGTGGGGTGCCGGTTTTTCCGAGGACGGTGGTCGGGGAATTGCTGTGGCGCTCGCCCTCGTACTTAGTCAGAACCGGGTCGTTGGCGGGCACAGTCTGGGGTTTTTGGGGGCGTTTGAAGAATTGGGAAAGCCGCAACCTGGAGCCGCGCGTTGCTGGTTCGTCCACTAATTCGGCGCCTAGTAGCCGAATGAACGCGAACGCGATGAGGAATACGTAGATGAACAAAATGACGGCGTAGGCGGAGGCGCTGCCGTAACGCAGGTTGGAGGCTTCGTCTTGGACCAGCATGGACAGGGTTTCGACCTGGGATTTGCGCGGTCCGATGAGGATGTAGGGCAAGTCGAACATACGCAACGCGTCCAACATGCGGAATAGCACTGCTACCACTAAAGCGGGTTTTACCAGGGGTAATGTGATGGTGGTGAAGCGGCGCCAGGCGCTGGCGCCATCAATTTTGGCGGCTTCGTACACGTCGTCCGGGATTACTTGTAAGCCCGCCAGGGTCAGTAACCCAATGAAAGGCGCCGTCTTCCATGTGTCCGCAATAACGATTGCGCATTTGGCGGGCCAGTTCGAGGTCGCCCACAGGATTTGCGTGCCCAATATTGCGTTGGCGGCGCCGTGCGCGTTGAAAATCCATCCCCACAACACTGCCGAAACCGCAGTGGGAATAGCCCACGGTACCAGAATGGCGGCGCGTACCAGACCGCGTGCTTTCAGGGCTTGGTGCATGATGAGCGCCATTGCCACGCCCAAAATTGTTTCAATAAACACGGTTACGGCCGCAAAGAAAGTCGTATTCCAAAAGGCGTTCCAAAACCGTGTGCCCGTGTCACCCACGAAAATGTCAACATAATTTTTTGCGCCCACAAATGGTTCTGATTCGTTTACGAAACCAGTTTCTGGGTCAATTCCTGCAACACCCCAAAAGGACTGGTATAACGCAGAAATTGTGGGAAATAGTATGACAATTGCAATTATTATGAGCGTGGGCGAGACCAATAATGCTGCTAAGCGCCGTTGCGCCTTCCCCGACTGGGAAATGCCCTTAGAATTTGCCATTAGTCGTCCTCAGGAAATAAGTGTCGGTTTTGGGTGGCGGTTGCCACGGGCGTGAAAATCCGTGACAACCGCAAACCCGTCACCGATTACTTCGATTTAGTCAATTCTGTCAGCTTCGCAGCCATTTCCTTTACCGCTTGATCTGCGGTAACGCTGCCTTGCAAAGCCTTGAACGCCGAATCTTGGATAGCCGCCGAAACGTCACCGTAGTTCACTACCTGTGGGCGCGGTTGCGCGTTTTCAATGGATCCGAGCAGAGCGGTCAAGTACGGGAACTTCTGCAGGTTCTTCGGGTCCTTGTATTGCTCAATGTAAATTGGTGCGAGGGATTCTTCGTCCAGCATGGTTTGCACTTGTTTCTTCGCGGAATACCATTTCACAAAGTCGAGGGCGGTTTGCTTGTTCTTACAGAACGTCGAAATGCCCAAGTTGTGTCCGCCAAGACTGGAAACACCAGGCTTGTCTTTTTCGAATCCAGGCAGCGAGACCACGCCAAATTTATCTCCCATCTTTTCCTTAGTGAGGACGTATTGGTAAGGCCAGTTGCGGTAGAAGACGAGGCGATCGGATTCGAATGCGTTTCGTCCTTCTTCTTCTTTGTAAGTCAAAGACTCCTTGGGGATGAACCCGTCTTTAATGCCGTCCGACAGCATCTTCAAACCTTTAGCTGCTTCAGGAGAACCGACCTGAACTTTGCCATCCTTGTCAACGGTCTGTCCGTCGGCAGTGTGGATTACTTCGTCAGCGTTGACCGTCAAGCCTTCGTATTTTGCCAGCTGCCCCGCGTAGCAGCCAATATTTTCGTGACCAGGTAGGGCGCGAACCTTTTCGCAATCCGACTTCATGTCGGTCCAAGTTGTGGGTGGTTCATTAATGCCGGCCTGCTGTAACAGATCTTTGCGGTAGTACAAAATACCACCATCTGAAACGTGCGGCATCGCGTACAACTGCCCCCGGTACTCACCTGTTGCCCACACGGGCTTCACAATTTCGTCCTTCGGGAAATCCTTTTCAGGTAACGGCAAAATCCAGCGGTTCGCCGCAAATTCGGAAACCCACACGTTGTCAACCGACATCACGCAGAAAGCATCCGATTTTGTCTGGGCGTTATTGACCATGGCTTGACGCTGCTGGTCAGCTTCGGAAGAAAGCTCAATCAACTTGACCTTCTCGTCAGGGTGCGCCGCATTCCACTTGTCAATAAGGGCAGGCTGGACCTTGCCACCATTGTCCTTCCCTTGAACGTAAGTGATCGGGCCCTTGCCCTCAAATTTCACTTCCTGGGGTGCAGAACCGGAATTGGAATTGGAATTGGCGGAACCGCCGCCTCCGCACGCAGTCAAAACCATAGAAGCGGCAGCAGCAAGTCCCGCCACAGCAATTAGTTTCGTTTTTTTCATATCCGCGAACTCCTTTGTCAAAACGGCGAGGATTAGTGCAGACCCTCGGCTGTCGACGCGCGTCGACATGTATTTACTGTAACTCGTGTCGTACACAATTTCCAGCTCTTGTGCGCAAAAAATATGGCAATTTTTCAGATTCGTGGAAAGGGCGGGCGAAATTCTGGCGGGGGCGTGGCGTGCGGGGGTGCGCCGGGTGTGCGGGGATCTGGGAAGGTGCCGAGGTCGGTGGGCGGTTGGACCGGATGTGGCGGAACGCGGCAAACGGTGGGCGTGGGGCGGTGGGTTTGGATCGGGCGCGGTGCCCGTGAGCCGCACTTTCAGTGCGTCTCAATGCCCGCCGAACTGCCCGCGCTCCGCCCCAAACTCTAGTCTTTGCGCCTGACCCTAGATTCTGTGCCAAATTGTTAACAGAAGCTGAACTGTTTGTGCGCTACGCCCTCGAGGGAGAAGGGGGAAACCCGGCGCCAAGCCCGCTAATCCGCTTGCTTAGCAGATCCAACCTGTCGTGAGGGCAAACGATTTCGCTCAGGCGCAACGATTTTGTCGACTACAAACTAACTGCCCGCGTGGCGTTCTCAGAAAACGACAGGTGCTGCCCCCGTGAGGGCAAACGATTTCGCTCAGGCGCAACGATTTTGTCGACAACAAACCATTTTGCCGACATCAAACAGTACCGTGACCGTAAAACTTGACCTGCGCTTACAGTTTTTCGGAAGATCCGTCCTCGGAATGTGCATCCTTCCGCGTATCTGTGGATATCGGCACTCGCAGCGAACTCTGCTGGAATATACAGGTCGGCAAACTCCTCAGTATCCCGCTAATTACGAGTGTTCAGACTCCCTTTGTGTCCCGGAATCCTCAGGTCGTACTGTGTCAGCAGCAGCGGCAACAGTCGCAGTGGCGTCAGCGTTTCCATTATCATCGCCCACACCAAGATCTGCTGTATCCGCCAAGTCCACGCTAACCGCTGCGTCCTCGGAAGCAACCTTGGAACCTAGTCCGCCGTCCAAATCATCTTTGGCAGCTGCTGCGTCCTCGGGATCCTCGGAATCTTCCAAACATTCCGGGTGCTCATCCGCGTCTTCCCGCGTGCTCTCTTCCGCGTCCTCCGGGCGAGGGCGAACTATGGTGCGTTCCATGAGTGCGCGCGCCTGAATTTGCAGGTCTACAGTTTTTTCTACTAGCAGGTTAGATTTCGCGGCAATGCTGGGAAGGTACGAATACAGGACACCTAAAGTGGCTGCTACCAGGATGAACAGTAGTATTTGTTGGTTGGACAGACCTGATACTGCGCGCCCGGATACTTCGAATCCTTTCGCGAGGACGGAGGCGTCCCGCCAAGTAACACTGTTGCCGACAACTTGGGTGGCGCGGGCGCGGGCAGCGTCCACTACTGGCCCTGGAAAGTTGACTGTCAGGCGGAAGTCGACTGCGCTAAGCCCGGCTAGGGATGGGGTGCCGTCGAGGCGCACCTGGTACAGGTTGTGTGACCTCTTAATTTGCACGAAAGGGGCTTTAGCTGCGGAGATAGGTTGGGGTTTTGTGATGTCTAGTTCGCAGCGCACTTGGGAGGCGGTGGACCGGTCAATAACTTTGGCTTGTTCCTTGCCGCCAGCGGCGTCGAGGGCGGTTTGCAGGCGATCGCAGTCCAGGGAGGATCCGGGGGCGGCTACTTGCGAGAAGCGTGCTTTCATCGAGAACGTGTCGTCGTCATGTATCGTGAGGTCGGCGCGCGCGTCGCACCCGGCTATGACCAGTGTGCAAAAAGTCAGCACTCCGCATAATCTCAGAGGGCGACGCGATAGGAACTTCATAGTCATACATTCGCACATTAGGTGGGATAGATGCACTCTGTTGTCCTAATTTCACAGAAACACCCCAATTTTTCAGGCAGTTTCGCAGTTTGTGTCATTTCTGGGGGCGTATGTTCGTGAGTTCGTTGGTCCTTGATGCAAAGATCCTTGGTCTTTTAGATTATTGCGTTTCAGGGATTCATCTGGGGATTCATCCGGGGTTTGGGACCGAATCTGGGGGCGGCGCTTGTGTTCAAAGTTTCGGGCAGTGCGATTAGCGGACACCGCATCGGGAAGATGGCGCTAAATTTGGCATATTTTCGGTAGATTTTACGTTCAGCGTGTTAAACCGGTTTCCCGAGGGCGTCTGGTCGGGTCGTAGTTTTGGACTCAAGCTTGGGGTTTGGGGCGGAGTGCGGGCGGTTCGGTGGGCATTGATTGAGTCGCACTGAAAGTGCGGCTCACGGGCGGCGCGCCCACCCCAAACCCACCGCACCACGCCCACCGTTTGCCGCGTTCCGCCACCCCCGACCCGAACCTGGAGGCGCAAAAAAGGTTCGTCCTCGTAACAGTCAGTATTTATTACGAGGACGAACTCCAATTTACCGCCCTATTGGCGGAAAGCAGCGGGGAAACATCAGCCGCCCAGCTGCCCAGCCAACCGCTCGGCTTCCGCCGCGTATCCGCCCGGCTTATTCTGTGGCGGCGCGCAGGAACCAGGCTTGTTGTTCGAGTTCGCCGATCATGCCAATCAGCAGGTCGCCACTGATCGGGTCGGCTTCGTCGACGCCTTCCAGGTATTCGCGCGCTTTGTCGCACACTTGTTGGATCTTGTCGGCCATCAGCCCGTAGGTTTTGTCGACACTGAGGACGCCTGCGTCCATTGCTTCCAGGGTGCTGGTTTTCGCAATGGTTTCTTCGCGACCGTCGGGGGTGCCGCCCAGGGTGGCGATGCGTTCGGCGACTTCGTCTGAGTGGCGGCGTGCCACGTCTACGACCTCGTCAAGTGCCAAGTGTAGGGCGCGGAAACGATCGCCCTTAATGTTCCAGTGTGCTTGTTTCCCTTGCAGTTCCAAGGAGATCAGGTCTACGAGTGCTTGTTGCAATCCGGTTGCTACGGTGTCATTGATTTTTGGCATGTTCCCTCTTTTTCCTTTATTTTCCTGCGTTCCTTTCCTGTCTATCATGTTTCCGAGAGTGGGGCATTAGTTACTATTTGGCATTATTTGACTTTTGCGCACAGCAGAAAAAATAATTCGGCAAACGCTGTTTTTCATGCAAAAATGGTTCTGTGTTACGTCCTGACGGCCATCTCGGTCTTTCACTTATTCCTTATGATGATCCGGCTCCTGCAGATCAGTGCGGCGTGTTTGGGGTGTGGGCGCCCGCAGATGACGTGGCTCGTCTAACTTATTTTGGTATTTACGCGTTGCAGCATCGGGGGCAGCAGTCAGCTGGTATTGCTTCTTCTAATGGCGAATCCATTTTGGTTTATAAGGATTTGGGTTTAGTCAGCCAGGTTTTTAATGATCAAGCCTTGGAGGGGTTGAAGGGCACGCACGCTATCGGGCATGCCCGTTATGCGACTACGGGTGCGGATGTTTGGGAAAATGCTCAGCCTACGTTGGGGCCTACTGCGCATGGCACTTTGGCGTTGGCGCATAATGGCAATCTGACTAATACGAAGGCGTTGCGTCGTTTTTTGCAGGATAATTCACTGGTTGATGGCGATATGGCGCGGGGTGCTTCCACGGATACGGCGGTTATTACTGCGCTCATGGGGGTTTCTAAGCAGCTTGCGGATTTGGGTTGGGAAGGTCAGGAAGTTCCCGAGGACGCCGCCCCTTTGGTAGAGGCTGGCTTGCGTGTCTTTCCGAAGCTGTTGGGTGCTTTTTCGTTGGTTTTCATGGATGAACACCACTTGTATGCGGCACGTGACCCGCATGGGGTTCGTCCTCTGGTGTTGGGGCGTTTGCCTGCCGGGTGGGCGGTCGCGTCTGAAACAGCCGCCCTCGATATTGTGGGTGCCACTATGGTGCGTGAAATTGAACCGGGGGAGTTCATTTCCATCGACCAGACCGGTATCAGTTCGTATCGTTTTGCCCCTGCTTCGCCACACACGTGTTCGTTCGAGTACGTGTATTTGGCGCGTCCTGACACGCGTATTGGTGGGAAAGCTATTATTCAGGCGCGCCGCGAAATGGGTGCGGAGTTGGCGCGCGAACACCCGGTGGTCGCGGACATTGTTATGTCCACACCGGACTCGGGCACGCCTGCTGCTATTGGGTACGCGGAAGAATCTGGTATTCCTTACCAGCAGGGGATGGTGAAGAATAGTTACGTGGGGCGCACTTTTATTCAGCCCACGCAGCTGATGCGCCAACGTGGTATCCGCTTGAAGCTGAATCCTATTCGCGAAATCATTAAGGGCAAACGTGTCGTGGTGGTTGACGATTCGATTGTGCGCGGTAACACGCAACGCCAGGTGGTGGCCATGTTGCGCGAAGCCGGTGCTGTCGAAGTCCACGTTCGCATTTCCTCACCGCCGGTCCAGTGGCCGTGCTTTTACGGCATTGATTTTGCGACGAGGGCGGAGCTCATTTCGTCCTCCATGTCTGTGGACGAGATTTGTAAGTCGATTGGCGCCGATAGCCTGGGTTATTTAAGCGTTAACGGGATGGTTAACGCTACTTCCCAGCAGCGGAGCGCACTTTGTTCAGCCTGTTTCACAGGCGATTACCCAATTGAAATTCCCGTAGGAACCCCGGTGCCGGGAGGTAAAGGCGCGGTTAGTGGTCCTGCCCGAAAGGTGAACAATGACTGAAGTTACTTATGCAAGTGCCGGTGTGGACACCCAGGCGGGGGATCGGGCGGTGGAATTGATGCGCGACGCCGTGGGGCGTACCTTCAATTCCACGGTTGTGGGCGGTTTTGGTGGGTTCGCGGGAATGGTTGATGCCAGCGCGTTGCGGGACATGCGCAAGCCGTTGCTTACTACTTCCACTGACGGGGTGGGCACCAAAATCGCTATTGCCCAACAAATGGACATTCACCACACCATTGGGCAAGACCTGGTGGCAATGGTGGTTGATGACATTGCGGTGGTGGGCGCGCGCCCACTGTTGATGACCGACTATATTGCTTGTGGCAAAGTGGAACCCACCCGCATTGCCAACATTGTGCGCGGTATCGCCCAGGCGTGCGCCCAGGTGGATACCCCTCTGCTGGGTGGGGAAACTGCGGAGCATCCGGGGGTTATGTCCGAGGACGACTACGACATTGCCGGTGCGGCTACCGGTGTGGTGGAAGCGGACGAACTGTTAGGTGCCGACCGGGTACGCGAGGGCGACGTGGTAGTTGCAATGGCGTCCTCGGGATTGCATTCCAACGGTTTTTCGTTGGTACGACGGGTAATAGAGGTGTCGGGCGCAAAATTGGACACCCTGGTGGCAGATTTTGGGCGCACGCTGGGTGAGGAGCTGTTGGAACCTACCCGCTTGTATTCGCGCGACTGCTTGGCACTGAAAGAACAGGTAGGCGTGGGCGGGTTGCACGCTCTCAGTCACATTACTGGTGGGGGCTTGGGCGCAAACTTGGCGCGCGTCCTTCCGCAACATCTGGCAGCCCAAGTGCGCCGCGATACTTGGCGGGTTCCCCCAATTTTCCAATGGGTGCAAGCCGCCGCTAACGTTCCGTGGGAGGACCTGGAAAGTACTCTTAATATGGGCGTGGGAATGGTCGTAATCCTCAGCCCGGAAGCCGCAGAAATCGTCCTCAAAAAAGAAGACACCTGGGAATTGGGTCGAATCTGCAAAAAGGGCACCGACCTAGGGGGCAGAACCATCAGCGGCACCAAGGGTGTCGAGGGCGGAACCGTTCACCTGGTAGGTGGTTACCAACTGTAACGCGGACACAGCGGGCACTGCGGGCAGGGGCGGGCGGGGACGTTTGCGAAACTCTGTTTCCAGCGCAGATCCGGTCAAAAAGTGGCAAAATTGAAGCAGAATATCGATCAACTCAGGAGGCTACTTTGAGCGCCGGTGCCCCACAACCGTCCTCGCCAAAAACAATTGGCGAACTGTTCGGTAAACTTTCGGACCAAATTCGCGAGCTCGTTCACGGCGAAATCTTACTGGCCAAAGCAAAAGCCGCTATTATGGCGAAAAAGTGCGGTATGGGCGGTGCTTTGCTAGCGGTCGCAGCGGTACTGGCACTGTACCTGCTGGGTCTGGTTTTGTGGCTGTTCGTTGAACTGTTCAAATTGGTGGTCGCCCCGCCACTTGCGATCCTCATTGTGTCAGCAATATTGCTGCTGGTAATTGGCATTTTGGCGGGTGTGGGCGCATCCATGCTTAAGAAAGGCTTGCAAGACAAGCCCGCCCCACAGGTGGGAATGAAAGAAAATGTTGCCGCCGCCAAAGCTGGCGCAAAGAAGGGACTAAACAAATGAGCGACCGCACTCCCGCAGAAATCGAGAAAGAACTCCAGGCGAAACGCGCCGAATTTGAAGCTACTGTGGACCAGATTGCTTCCCAACTGGACCCGCGTGTCAAAATTGAAGAAGTAAAAACTAAGGTCACGGATCGGGCGCGCGCACTGCAGTCTTCCGCCCAAATTCACAGCGAAGAAGCCAAAATACATTTGCAGTATTTCTTTGAACGTGCGCAAAATGGTGACCTGCGTAACCGGGGCATTTTGACGGGCATCGCAGCGGGTGCGGTGGGTCTGGTTGGTTTGGCTATTTGGGCGGGTCGGCGCCATTAATGCCATTCCTGAGGACGCCGCACCAGGTCCTTTTTGGGGCGCTTTGGTGTGTCCGCAGAGTTCGCCCTCAGCATTACGGTTAGCGTTAATGGGGGCAAACGCGGTAACCTGAGGGCACGAAACAAAAAGAAGTGAACATCCCGGGCCGCTTCGTGCCGCCCGACTAGACGGTAGAGGGGGTCGACGCCATGGGGCGCGGCCGTCAGAAGGCGAAACAACGTAAGGTTGCACGGAAGCTCAAGTACTTCAGTGCGGAAACTGACTACGACGCGTTGCAGCGGGAGCTGGCAGCGCAGCGAGGCGAATCTTCTGAACCCAGTTGGTCGGAAGATTCCGCAGAGGACGCAGATACCTACGACGACCAGTACGCGGATTATGCGCAGCTTGAAGACAAGTATGCGGACATGTACGCAGATCAAGACGATTGGGAAGAGTGGGCTGCCGCTTCCAAGTGACGTAAGGTTTTAGGAGCCGAGGGGGAACCTTCGGCTCCTTTGTTTGTGTGGGCTGGCGGGAACTGCCAGTCCTGTAGCTTTGGCGAATTGGGACCAGGCAAGAAGGCGACATTGCGACCAAGTGGCATGACTACCAGACGTTCAAGCTGAGTCTCCGCTTAGCCAGCCAACTTGGTCGTTTTGCCGGTCTACCACCTAGTCGTGGGCGATCGCGTCCAGGATGGGTTTGCGGGCGGCTTTGCCGGCGGGAATGGCGGCAGCCAGAATGCCTACAAATATTGCGCCTAGAGTCAGGTAGCACAGTTGCGTCCACGGGATAGCGATTGTGGTGATCCCTTGGTCGCGCAGTGTTTTTAGCAGCACCCACCCCAGGGTGGTTCCCAGCAGTATGCCCATTATCGCTCCGATGACCGTAGTCAGTATGGATTCGATGGTTATCAGTTTGGCAATTTTGAACCTGCCCATGCCCACCGCGCGCAGCAGCCCAATTTCGCGTATGCGTTCGCTGACAGATAGTGTCAAAGTGTTGATTATGCCCGTGATTGCAATGAAAATACTGAGCGCCAGCAGCCCGTACAACACCGCCATCGCCTGGTTAATTTGCGTGACGATTTGCGATTCCAGGTCTTTGCCGTTTTGCACCTCGAAACTGTAGGTGGGTTTCAGAATTTTCGCGATTTTGGATTTCGCGGCCGAGGACGATGCCCCTTTTTCTAGGTGTACGAAACTGAATAACTGCATTTCGTAAGGCATGCCAACGGCTTTGATGTCGGTGCGGTTCGCGAGCATACTGGAGTTAATAACAGCGGAAGTGTCCGCGATTCCACTTATTGTGGCAGTGCGCGATTTTAGCGGACCGGTGAAGGTAATTTTTTCGCCAAGCTTGCAGTTGGGCTTCTTTTTGGGGCTGAAGCAGATCACTTCGCCTGGGTTCAAGGAGTCTGTGCCCGCCCAGATTTTCAGTTTAACGTTGTCGCGGAGGGATTTGGTGTCGCCGACGGAGATAATTTCGGGGGTGGCTTTTTTGGAGCCCCTGGCAATTTCCGTTGAAGTGAAGCGAATACCCGTGTCGATCCTGGCAACTTCGGGCAGATCGCTGATCTTTTTGGCGGTTCCGGGTCCAAGCGGCAGAGGCTGCGTGTTTCGGAACGGGGTTACCAACAGGTCAGCTTTGAGTTCTTTCGCTAGCTCGCCGGCTGTAGAAACGTTCAGTGAGGACGCCATCATAGAGCCGGCGGCAACCAGCGCCACCCCAATTGTCAGTGCCCCCGCAGTGTTTGCCAGGCGGCGTGGGGAACGCAGAATATTACGGTAGCCCAGGCGTCCCTCCGGGCGGAAGATGCGCAGCGGCCATTGCAAAACCCACGCCAATGCCAGGGCAAGAATCGGCAGCAAGACCAGGGTTGCAATAACAGCGCAGGCGGAACCTACCCCTAAGAGCGCATTCTGCGCACCGCCCTCGTACTGCAAAGCTGAAACCAGGCAGGCAACCGCCCCAATAGCTATTATTACACCGAGGACGCCGCGCAGGTACAGGGGCTTTTCACCGGCACCGGTGGCGTTGCGCATGGCTTCGACGGGGGCGGTGCGGGCGGCACGGCGGGCAGGGAACAGGGCGCCGAGGACGGTCACCACAGTACCCACTACCAGTGCGGTAGTCCATACGTTAGGTGCCATTGTGACAGTGCGCAAAGGCAGGTTTAGGTGCTGCAAGAGGGCGGTTATCGCCCACAACAGTGCGTTACCCAGACCGATGCCCAGGACGGAGCCAATAAAACCGATCAGCAGTGCTTCGATGCCAATTTGTCCGAAAACTTGGGAGGCAGACACCCCCACGGCGCGTAGCAGCGCAAACTCTTTGGTACGCGACAGTACAGACATATGGAAAGTATTCGCAATTATGAATGCGCCAATAAATAACGCTATAGCAACAAAAACCAGCAAGAAGGTGTTTATAAAGCCAATATTCTTTTCGATTGTTTCATTATTGGCTTTGACTAATGTGGCTTTGGAAATTGCTTGAGCTTTAGCCGGGAGCGCTTTATTTAGTGCCACAATGGTGGTATTTATGTCAGTACCTTTTTTCAGATTTATGCCAATCTGGGAGGTTAATCCGCTGCTACCAAATAATTGTTTAGTGGCGTCCTCGCCCATAAGAACCAGCTGAAAAAATTGAAAATCAGATTTGAAGGTGGCAACTACTGTGACGTCCAGAACTTCGCCAGCAACGACCAACTTCAGTTTGTCGCCCAGCTTCAATCCGAAAGTTTTCATGGTCTGCTCGGTCAAACCAATTTCGTTGGACTTTTTTGGGGCAGTGCCACTGACGGGTGCAGACGTCCTCATATATGTGACAACTACAGTGCCGCTACCCGTCTTTAAAACTGTGCCATCGGGTTTCAATAGGACGCCGGTACTAGAAAAGTCAGGAATGGCATCTTTGACGCCGTCAACTTTTTTCGCAGTTTTCGCTAAATCAGCAGGAACAGGCGAAAAGACAGACAAAGTATTAGCATTATCTGACGACTTTTTTGTTCCAGTGATGAACACGGGATTGTGAAAATGAGTTGCAGTAATTTGTTGAAAATTCTGCGCTAAAACATCCTTTAAAGCCAATGTTCCTGACAGGAAACCAATGCCCAATGCAACTGCAATTAAAGTAGCAATAAACCGACCTAAATTTGCGCGTAAACTGCGCCATGCTAAACGGATCATTCTTCACCGTCCGAGGACGGCGACTGCGGTGCGGTTGTAGCGCATGCTTCGTTGCTGGTGGCAGTTGGCGCCGTGTGAGGTTCCGCTGGCATATCCGGCATATCCACCGTGTCAGGTACGGTTGGCGTTTCCTCAAGGGGTTCGGATTCGTAACTGTCTGGATCGACAGGACCTGAGTCAGGGGTGGGTGCCCCATCGCGTGAAGTGCCGGCGGGCACGTCCGGGTCAGGTTCGGCAGTGGGGTGAGGCTCAGCAGGCGCGCCGTTGCTGGTAGCGGCTGGCTCGGCGTGAAGTTCTGTCGGAATGTCGTCCACGACGCGTATGGGTGCAGTTGCTTCAAGTGTGGGCGCGGGCACGACTGGCAGTTCCTCGGGGGGAACAACTACGCGGGGTGGGGGAATCATGCTGGCAAGCTCTGTAGCGTTGACCACACCGTCCTTTTCAGTGCCAATAACGGACAGTCGCCCACTAATAGGGTCGTTCGGGTCACCTAAATTGAGCGCAGTCGTCGGGGAATTTTGCGTAGGCGGCGTTGCGTGGCGAGGACGATGCGCCCGTAACAGCTCTTGGCTTACGCTGTCTTCGACGGGCGAGGCGGAACTGGCGGGACGGCGGGCAATGTCGGCGGCGTCCTCGTCCTCGGTCAATTCCCCTAAACCGCGCAAGGCGTCAAAAACAGAATCTGCGGTGGGGTGCCGTAATTCGCCTATAATTCGACCATCTACCAGGAATAGGACGCGGTCGGCGTAAGCGGCGGCTTCGGGTTCGTGGGTGACCATTACTACGGTTTGCGAAAATTCGTCGGTGGCCGCCCGCAACCTTGTTAACACTTGTCGTGTGGAATGCGAATCTAGGTTGCCTGTAGGTTCGTCTGCGAACAATACGTCTGGGGAGCCGACCAGGGCGCGCGCACACGCCACCCGCTGTTGTTGTCCCCCGGACAGTTCCGCAGGGCGGTGTTTCAACCGGTTGCGCAGGCCCATCGCGTCTACGACCAGGTCGAAACGTTCCTGGTCCACCCGGCGCCCCGCAATGTCGGCGGGCAATGTAATGTTTTCTTCCGCATTCAGTGCAGGAATCAGGTTGAATGACTGAAATACGAACCCAATGTGGTCGCGGCGAAACTTGGTTAAGCGCGACTGTGGCAGCGCATCGATTCGCGTCCCTCCAACCGTTACCGTCCCAGAGTCGATTCGGTCTAACCCCGCCAAGGCATGCATTAACGTGGATTTGCCGCTGCCGGACGGCCCCATTATTGCGGTAAACGACGCCCGCTTAATGTCAACCGAGACTTCCTTTAGGGCGTGTACTGCAGTTTGCCCGCGCCCGTAAACTTTGTTCACATTCGTGGCGACGACAATCGGGTCTGAAGATGGGGAAAGCGCAGAGATCATGTCACCATGTTACCTTTGACACTCCAAATCTGGGAACCTAGGGGGATTTTGAGGACGAAGCTCCCGGAAACCTGCGGCGCAAGTCGGGTTTTGGCAGGCGGGGGGTGTGGTCGGCAAAATGGTTTCGCCTGAGCAAAATAGTTTGCGCTGATGAAGGGCGGCGTGGTATCTCATAGAGTTTGGGTGCGTGGTGGGGTTAGGCGGTGCGGTTTTTGATGCTGGCGGCGAGTTCGGTTTTCCTTCGGGTGCGTGCTTGTGGCGTTTCGATTAGTGATTGTTCTGTGGGGGTGCTAGGGCGTATTCGCAGGGTGTTAGAAACGGCGCAGCGCCCCTACTTTGGGAGACGTACTGCGCGGTCCGCAGCCCGCCATATACACAATTTATTGCGTGTGGTGACTGGGGATTTTCCTTTGGTTTTCCCGGTGAGTCCCACCTGTTGCATAAGCTTGGCGGTCTGCTCATGGCCGATAGCGATACCGTCACGGCGTAGGGCATGCCACATCTTGCGAACTCCGTACACGCAGTAGTTCGCCTGATGGAGTTCAACAAGGCGTGCGGAGATGACTTGGTCACGAGCGTCCGGGCGCTCATCCCCCGAGCTTTTGACTGATGATCAATCCCGAGAAGAAATAAACCGTCCAGGCTGATCATTCAACGTCTAGCATATAAACAAAGCCGAGAAACAATCACGTTATTGGTCAATGAACCGAATCATTTCCAGGCGTTGCGGACCCAGTTCGGAGGCGAAAAAGCCGACGCAGCCTAAAGCAACTCGTTAGTATCGCCCAGCTCGCTCACTTCCCGACACAACCGCGCATTTTCTGCAATGATGAACTCCTCGCACCGAGCGACAACACCATCCCTGCGAGCCTGCTGCACCCATTAGCGGGCAAAATGCCACGAGATTACAAGTTTCGGCGCAACCGCTTTCCACGCAGCCTGCGTGGAAAGATTTTCTACCAGAACGCGATCCTCCACAAGACGGATCACGCGATCCTTGGCATCCTGGTCAAATCTCTATGGCATAGTACAGATTCGCCCACCTACTAAAACGGAACAAAACCTGGGGCAGTCCACACAAACCAACCACAACCAGACCCCGCTCTATGGGACAACACCATCGACCTCATCAAAGCCGACTACCACCCAGACATAACCATCCGCAAAGGCTGGACCAGACGCTCACACTAACGACACGCCCGGGAAAAGACACACAAAATCTTACTTAACCCAGAATGACCTTAGTGAGGGTCGTAGCGATACTTTTTGGTGACTGGTAGGTGAGGTAATCAGCGTATATACTCCGCACAATCGGGGTCTGGGTCTCGTCGATAGCGAGGTTGTCGTCCTCGCCTTTCTTGTAGCGGAGCAGGGAAGCGCAAGGCATCATAACCTCACCGTCGGCGAATTGTTTCCTGTGCCCCCTTCGTCCTATAACCCGACACCCGCATGGGTGCCGATACAGCAAAACCGCCATTTCTGGCGGTTTTGAACTGGTGGCTCCGACCGGCGTCGATCCGGTGACCTTTCGATTTTCAGTCGAACGCTCTGCCAACTGAGCTACAGAGCCAAATGACAAAAAACCCGGTTTCCCGGGCAATCGTCTGCGACCCCGACGGGACTTGAACCCGCGACCTCCGCCGTGACAGGGCGGCGCGCTAACCAACTGCGCCACGGGGCCTAGCAAAGGCGCTAAGCCTGTGTGTAGTAACTAACGTTACCGTACCCCCAACGGGATTTGAACCCGTGTCGCCGCCGTGAAAGGGCGGTGTCCTAGGCCGCTAGACGATGGGGGCGTAGTCTCTGCCGCCTCGGCGGCTTGAACGAGTACTACTCTATTGGACGCCCGCAGATTGCGCAAATTGTTTCGCGGTGACACTGCTCACCAAACAATTTGGCGTGTTTAGGCGGGAAAGTGGGCACGCGCAACCAGGGAGAAAGCGGTTCCGAAGCGGCGTCCTCGGGCAAAAACTGCCAGCAGCGGTTCAGACTCAACAGGCGACAACAACCAGGCGGTTGAATTAGCCTGGAATACATGCGTGGGATTTTCGGTTTGGACGGCGGGCAAGATGACCCGAACAATACACACTTATACGGAGACACCGGCCATGGGGACGGACAACTGACGACAAAAGACATTAGCGAAACCGTCGACAAAGCCGCCCAAGGCACAGTCGACCTGCTGCACATCCTGGGTGCGGCAGCCGTAGGTGCGGCAATATGCATGGCGGTAGTGCTGGCGGTACACCTGTTCTTCAAAATGGTGGCCAGGCGACGCAAATTCTTCCTGCTGGCAATCAAACGCCTGGTAAAGCCCGCATACTTCACTATGGGCGTGGTAGGCGCCTACGCGGGACTAGTGTTTTACGAATTTACGCCGGGCGTCCAGTTGGCGTCCTGGTATCCGGCGGCAAAACACTTCGTTGCCATAATGGCCATATTGGGGTTGGGGTGGTTCGGGCTATCGGCGGTGCTGATCCTAGAGGACGTTACCCAAGTTAGCGAAGCAAAGCGACACGACCGCAAAGCCAGGCGCATCCAAACCCAAGCGCAAGTATTGCGTCGCGTCTTACAAGTAATAGTTGTAGTGATGACACTGGTGGCAATCGCATTGACGTTCCCACCAGCGCGCGCTGCCATGGCGTCCCTGCTGGCGTCTGCTGGGTTAGTCTCGTTGATTGCTGGTCTGGCAGCGCAGTCCACTTTGGCGAACATGTTTGCGGGGTTGCAAGTAGCCTTCTCGGACGCCATCCGCCAAGGCGACGTAGTTATTTGCAAAGGCGTTGACGGAGCCACCCTGCAAGGCACCATTGAAGAAATAACCTTGACCTACGTGGTTTTGCGCGTGTGGGACGGGCGGCGGCTGGTAGTGCCCACCACCTCCTTCACCCAATCCGGTTTTGAAAACTGGACGCGCAAACACACCGAACTTATGGGCACGGTAGAATTTCAGCTAGACTGGTCCGCCCCCGTAGGGCAACTACGCAAAGAAACCGAACGCCTGCTGCAAAACACGGAACTGTGGGACAAACGCGTGTGTACGATACAAGTATCCGACGCCACCGACCACTCCATGACAGTGCGACTGGTAGTTAGCGCAGCCAACTCTGGTGAACTGTGGGATCTGCGCTGCTACATGCGCGAACACGTCTACGAATGGATAGTGCAAAATGCGCCATACGCCCTGCCCCGCGTGCGCCGGGAAGACGCCAGCGTCCTCGAAAAATCATCCCAGGTGGGGGGCGCGATCGGCAGTATTGCTGATGCTGATAGGAAGCGAGCAGCAGAAGCGACTGCGGTTGGGGGCGTGACAGAGACCGCGGGCACTGCCGCAGAGAAAACGGCTGCGGACGCCGGGGCCGGGGGCAAGGGCGCCGCTACCGCGAGCACTGTGGAACTGGTCGCCACCAAAACCCTGCACAAAGTGGGGCGCAAGTTGGCGCGCGTGCGTCGGCGGTCGTTGCGCGAACGCTTATTCGAGCAAGAACTCCACCCGACCCCCATACCAGCACCTGACGAAGTCGGCACCACCGTAACCGACCGCCTATATTCGGGCAGTCCAGAAGCTGAAGAACGTGGACGCGAACTATTTGCCGGACCCGCCAAAAACGAACCGGCGGAAGCTGGGGCAGGGAATGAGGCGGAAACCGATGCGGATGTAGCGGCGGATACTCGGGTGGAGACAGCGGAAAAAGCGACAGCTGTTGAAACTAAAACAGTTGCGGAATCTGGGGAATCAGGTCGGGATATGGAAGTGACAAACGCCAAAAATGCAGAAATGCGGGCGGAAACGCGTGAGGACAAGGAAACAGTGCGGCGTCCTCGAACCAAATAATGAAACCGAACCCACCGACCGGGATACAGAATTGCCGCCACTAGTACCGGGAAGCGGAGAGGCGCCCTCGGGAAAACCGCCAAAAACAGGACGAGGACGGTGCGTACGAAAAACCGAAACGGGGCACGGCAGATATGCAGTGATAAGGAGTTGTCGTCACTAGATACCGGCACGTTGGACGGGCATGGCGACGGCGGTGATGGTAGTGACTACTGAAAACGGAGTTTAGTACACTGAACTGACCGTTAGGTAAATATCAAACTGGAGGAAACATGGTCGAAAAAACTGACGAGCAGTGGCGGGCGGAACTGACCCCCATGGAATACCATGTGCTGCGTGAAGCCGGTACGGAACGCGCCGGAACAGGGGAGCTACTAGCGGAAAATCGGGTCGGGATTTACCGTTGTAGGGGCTGCGGTGCAGAACTCTTCCGTTCCGAAACCAAGTTCGAGTCCGGGTGCGGGTGGCCGTCCTTCTACGATCCTGAGGACGCCGCCGTGCGCACTTTTGTCGATACCAGTCACGGCATGGTCCGCACCGAAGTGCGCTGCGCCGCCTGCGACAGTCACTTGGGGCATGTATTCGAGGACGCCCCCCAAACTCCTACTGGGCAGCGGTATTGTATGAACTCGGTAGCATTGTCCTTCCAGGAGAAATAGTTGCAATTTCGCCTAATAACTGCGAACATGGCGCGGTCGGGAACCGGCGTTCGCGACCTGGTCGGTCAGCGCCCCGACATGGTATGTTTGCAGGAAGTGGATGTGAACCAGTGGCGCTCGCGGTTTAGGAACCAGGCGCGGGAGGTGGCGGAAGGACTGAAAGGACTGGGGTTAGCGTACTGGCGGTTTTTGCCGTTCTTTACGGGGCAGTCTTTCTGTCGGCTGCCCGCAGGGCGGATGCGGGCGGGCGGGCCGGCTTGGGGTGGTTTCGGGGTGATGATTGCTAGTCGCTACCCCGTGCGCACTTGGCGGGCGTTGCGGTTAGGGGCCGGACCGGTGCGGGTAAAACGCCGGGCAGATGGGCGGCGCGTGCTGGATTTGGGGCAAAATAGGGGGCTGTTAGCGGCGGACGTTTTGGTTCGAGGACGCCGCTTACGGGTGGCGACCACACACTTGGAAGTAAATAGTGTGGTGGCCCGGCGCCAGCTAGTGCGAGCCTGGAACCACGTTGCCGCACCCGGACCCGCAGTGCTGTGCGGGGACTTCAACTTGGGACCGACAGCTGTGGAAAGCGTGGGATTACCTGCCCAAGTGATCGCGCACGCGCCGACGTTTCCGGCGCCGCGTCCTCGGAAAACCATCGACTACGTGGTAGGAAGCCATGTGGAAATAGGGGCTGTGGAAACATTTGCTGTAGATGGGTCTGACCACTTGGGAATAATTGCCGAAATGCGGGTCTGAAGCCGCGTGAAGCTGGGGGCGTGGGGGCGTGAGTGCGATGGGAAACTGGGGAATGTTGGCAGCGGGAAACTGCGGTAGAAACTGTAGTACGAAAGAATGCCTACGCGGATAAAACATGGTTGCAGGGGTGTGGGTAATATTTGTGGGAAACGCAAACTGTATTTAATGGAATTGGTGAGCGGACTCCCGCCACTTTTTCGTTTAAACGCACCGTTTTCCACTTTCGTGAGAAACTTAAAGTAAGACTCTGACGTCTCAGACATAATTGAAAGGAGAAAGTCATGGGTGAACTTATTGGGACCATTATTTTTGGTGCGATTATTGGTGCGTTGGCACGCTTCTTTATGAAGGGGCACCAGCCTTTGGGTATCTTGTGGACGACCGTTCTGGGTGTTGTTGGCGTGATTATTGGTAACGCCATTTTGTCGGCTTTCCACTACCCGATGGACACGCCCGGAATCGATTGGATTCGCTGGGTAGTTTGCACAGTTTGCGCAATTATTGCGATCAGCATTTACCTGAGCCTCACCGGCAAGAAGAGTTAGTAAACGGTCAGTTAGTCGGTTGTCGGCAATACTACGAACGCGGGGCAGGCAATGCGTCTGCCCCGTTTCGGTACCTTTGGGGGCGGTGTTTGAGGGCGGTGGGTGCGTTGGTTCATCCCGCCCTTTTACTGTTCGTCCCGCCGAACGCGACGAAGTTGTGGCCACAGGTAGAGGGCGAGCAGATAGTAAGCTAAAAAGGCGGTGAGTCCTGGGTAATCGAGTAATAGGTTTAGGAGACTAGGCGAGATACTGAAATTTTGTGCCGCGACTATTCCACCTATTGATAAGCATACAAATACCAACTGTAGGAAGTACCAGGTCTTGTAAAGCTTTGTATGCATGTTGCGGGACATCGCCAGGAGCACCGTTGAAGCGTTCACAACTATGAAAAGCGTTGATTCAATCAATACTATTGCCGCAAGTGGTCTTAGAAGCCAGCTCAAAGGCGAATCCGGAAGCAGCCATATCAGGGTGAGAAAAAGGAAGATGAGAGCACGTGTACTAGCCCACATAAAGTCGCCCCTGGTGTGTTCATAGATGTGAGGAGAGTGGAAAAGTTTAGGTTCCTTAGTTGATTTCATGGTTCGCACCACCCTTAGTGTTTGTGCGCGCTGGAGGAGTTTGGAAAAGTTTTACCGCTACTTTCGCGATATTCCCATCCGAATATCAGTAACGGGGGTACTAGCAGTGGAACTAGGATTAGATCTGGGTAGCTGGTGATGAGAGGTATCGGCGAACGCAAAGCGCTTAGCGACACAGCGCCAAGAATAATCCCAATAGTTGTCAGAGGTACTGCGTACAGAAGAATTGTTTGAGTCTTTTCCAGATACCGTTTTAGACGCGAGTATGGCGTAGCTAGTGAAAAAGGTATTTCCATTGCTACCGTGGCAAACAGCAACCACACGACAGGTCGCATCATAGTTGGTAGTAAGCCAACTTCAGTATTTTTAGATATTGCCCAAATCAATGCACCAAGCGTCATAGTGATAGCGATTGCGACCGTGGACAGTGCCCGCGTTTGTGATTGCCGTACGGGCGTGAGGAAACCGTAAGGATCGTTAGTCATCGGTAAACTCCCTAGTCGTAAGGGTTAGGTTCCCACTTATCACAGCACACGCCCAGCATGAAAACACACGCGATTCCTAAGCAAGCGAAGTATGCAGAGCCCGATGCAGCGCCACACGGAACAGCCATAGCTCCACATCCATCCCTTACACATTTCCAGTTATATTTCGCGCACCGTCCTCGGGGAGCATGCGATGGCTGGAAGATTCCGGAACTATATAGTTCTGAAACTGAGGGTTTGAGGTCGCCATTATCATTTAGTTCAAGTATGCGCACGCCCAGAACAGGACCATTTTTCGACTCGTTATGCGCGTTCTGGATAAGTAGGGTTCTCGTATGAGCCTTTGCCACGAAACTGGTGAGGTATACATTGTCTGAAGGAGTGGACTCAAATCCTTGGGTAACTTGCGCCAACGCAATCTGCGCAACTAGACCATTGTCCTTACGTTGCCCGGCGAGAGCTTCCGCTCCTGACTTGGCGATTTTAAACTGCTTCTCTATCATGGAGCGCCTCAGAGGTTTAAGTGTCCCACATGAAGTTTTATCTGATGACAGTGTGGCTGCACCGGCAACTGGTACTGTTGTGAGACTGCGAGCTATCAGAGGTAGTAACGCTACTAGACGTTTCATATGGTTCTTCCTTTGGACTAGAAGGGCACCTTTGCCTTTCCTATCCCCATATTAGATCACAAAATGGTCGCGCCGCATAGAGGGTGTTTGAATTTTTATGAGATAACGGGAAAGTAATGCGGTAGCAACACTAGCCGACCTCGTGCAAGAAGGGGGTGCAAAAAAGTGGGCCCACAGGGAATCGAACCCTGAACCCACGGATTAAAAGTCCGTTGCTCTGCCAATTGAGCTATAGGCCCAGCGCTGTCGCGCTTGAATAAGTTTAGCAAGGCTGACGCAAATCCCCAATTTTTTCACTGTTTGATACACCACGTTTCGGGGGTGAGCAACAATTTATGTGTTTTTATCTGGGGGTTTGGGCGGGTGGTGGGTTTGGGTCGGGCGCGGTGCCCGCCGAACCGCTCGCGCTCCGCCCCAAACCTGCACTCGCAACGTGACCCGAAAAATGTCCGTTGTTCCAAGCCCATCTAATCCTGAGCACCCGACCAAACCCCGCGCCCGCCCCAAGTCCCAAACGCAATCCCGAAACTGCGATCCGACCGGGCGTCCTCGGGAAATCCCCAAATCAACAATTTGTTTCGTAAAGCCAAACTTTTATTTGTAAAGCCAGTTTTCTGTTTGTAAGGTCAAACTTTTGTCCACTAAGTTGCGCGGCACCACCCGCGCGCTACAGAGCATTAACTGCACGCGCACCACCCGCGCGCGCCCAGAATGGGGGACAATGAAATAAGGAGGTACCTATGAGCACACAATTTAGACGACCGGCCATGCTGGGACCCGAGGACGCAGAGAACATTGCGGGGGATTATGATCCGGCGACGCGCTCGGATGTGGCGCACACCAGTGCGCAGCTGCTGACAGATTTGTTTAGGGGAGATTCGCGCACACCGATCCAACTGGGAGAGGCATCCGCGCCGCCCGCCATGCTGCGTCCCCGCCTGCGCGACCTGGTTGCCAGTGGGGATGTGGACATTGTGGCGGAATTGTGGGCACGTCAGCCCGCTAACACGCTGCCGGGGGCTCTGTGGCGCGTATTTTTGTTACGCGAGTGGATGCGGCGTGACCCTCGCCAGACCAGTGCGCGCTACATGGACGGTTTGAACGCGCCGCCGGACGTGCGGGCAGTGTCAAGCCCACCCACTTTCGATCAGGTGCGCTCCGTCCTCGAACAAATACTGCAAGGACCCGACGATTCCGAGGACGACCCCACAGACTGGCTGGCAAAACGCCTGGCAGTAGCCGCAGCGGCACTGCGTGTGTTCGCGGCTGGGGCTGCCGGCACCGACTGGATAACCGACCAAACGGACGACCTGGCAGACCAAGTGACTTTGCGTGCGGGCGCCTTGGCTGCCACAGCTTCAGAAATGAAGGAAGCTGCCGTCCTCGCGAAACAACGTCACCTGGAATGAGGGGGCAATGCCTGTCGTTTTCCGAGGACGCCGCTTGTTCTAGCGTTTTGCGAGTTGCGTTTGGGGTTTGGGGCGGTACACGGACGGTGCACGGACGGTTCGGTGGGCATTGATGCGGACTACCGGTCCGGCTCAGGGGCGGTGCACCCGGCTCAAACCCGCTGCTCCACGCCCACTGGTAACGAAACCGTTTGCAGTCGGCGAAATCGTTACACCTCAGCAAAATCATTTGCACTCACGACGTGGTTTTTTCGTGAGGTGTAATGGTTTTGCCCAGGTGAAACCGCATTTCATTTGTTCTCAGCAAAATCGTTTAGCCTGAGCAAAATCATTTGCCCTCGAACCGGACTGTTGACCTGTCGCAATGCTTGCGGAACTGCTGCGTACCTTCACCTAACCATCGGTCAGTATCGCTTAAATACTAGCCAGTTACCCGTCCTACCGCGTCGTCGGCTCACTGTCGCATTCTCCGCCGACTCTCTTTGTGTCCAGTTTCCAGGTAACCTTATGCGTGAAAGGAAGTGATTTCAATGGTTAGGCCGCGCCCGCGACCAGCAGCGTCGCGAATTGTGAAAGCAGGTGGCGCCCTCATTTGGCGTTTGCGCGAAGGCGGTCGCACCATTGAAGGCACTAACTTGCCCAAAACGGCAAAAGATATTGAAGTGTTAATCGTGCACCGCCCTCGGTATAACGACTGGTCGTGGCCGAAGGGCAAGGCGGAACGTGGCGAACATATTGCCAGCGCGGCCGTACGCGAAGTCGAGGAGGAAACCGGGTGCGTTGTGCGCCTCGGCGTGCCTTTGACGACGCAACGGTACCGCTTGGGGGTGGGGCACGTGAAGGAAGTTTACTACTGGATTGGGCGTTCAGATGTAGCCGAGGTTGCAGCTAGGGCTCGTCCTCCGGCCACTTTGGCACCAATTTCCGAGATCGACGAAACCCGCTGGGTGCGCCCCCAAAAAGCGTTCAAAATGTTGACGCGGCGGGGGGATCGGCGGCTGTTAGACGAAGCCGTGGCGCACATTAACAACCGGACTGCGCACACTAATGCTCTGATTTTTTTGCGGGGTGGGGAGGCGGTTTCGCGGGACACTTGGGAGGGCGCTGATTCGGCGCGGACCTTGGGGCGGACCGGGGTGCGGCAGGCGTTGCGGCTGCCCAGTATTTTGGCGGCGTACGGCGTAGAGGAGGTCATCACTTCGCCGTGGCGGCGCTGTCTGCAAACCGTGGCGGCGTACGCAACTTTGGCGGGGGCAACGCTGGTGCGCATGGCGGGCTTGTCCGAGGACGGCTTCCGCGACCACCCCTCCACCGTGCGTGACTTGGCTGGGCAGTGGGTGGCGGACCCGAAATGCCGGGTGGTGTGCTTGCACCGCCCACTGTTGCCCACCATCGTCGGAGCTTTATCTGCAATCACCCCCAACGCGCTGACCCGCCTGCTGCCGCAACAGGACCCGTTCTTGCAAAATGGCGAAATGTTGGTCGCGCACATTGCTCAGGTCCCTCTTCAAAAGGATGCCCCCCTGCCTACCCCCGTGTCGCATCTGCTAGCGGATGCGGCAATTAATGCGCACTTTTCTGGCGTGGGCGGTGGACCTGGGGGCGGTAATGGGGGCGGGAATGGTGGGGCTGGCGGCGTGGCGAGTTTCGACCGTGGCGTCAGGGGGGAGGGGGATCCGGATCAGTCTGGTCATAGCGGTCGCCTGGGTGGCGCTTCTAGGTCTGGGAATTGGTCTTTTGACGATCTGAATAGTTTGGGCGGCTTGTTCAAGGACGGACCGCAGTTGCGCCACGAGAGGAAAGTCCCGCCTCCCTCACCAGCCATGCTTGCCGGGAAAAAGGGCACACCGGTTGCACTGCCCGACCCGACCCCGGGCAAAAGGTACGGAAAAAACCTCAGTAAAAACACCGTTACTAGGCGTAACGGTGGTGCTGCGCCTGGTGTTGGGCACGTGACCGGGCCTTTCACTGCGGGCGGTCACAGCTCCACTAGTAGTCTTGGCGCCCCTGTTTCCGCTGCCACTGATCCTAAAACTGGCGGCGCCTCCACTGTGCAAATGCGCGAATTGTCCCGTTCTCTTGCGGCGCTTTCTGTGGCGCATAAGACTGACTCGAAGAATCTCCGTCCTGTTGTCGTTGCTCTCGAAATCGTGCAAGCCTAATCTGCGGGATTCCGCGCGTCTATGTTTTCTGAGGGCGATGCTTGCGGCACACCAAAGCTTGCGTTCGCGGTTTGTTCGGTTTGTGGGAGCATGGGCGGTAAGAATGCTTGTTTGCGGCAAAAACCTTGTTGGCGACAAAATTGTTTGCACTCTAGCCTGTAACGGTTCTGCCGTTCCCAGTGTCTCGCGCAAACGCAAGCAGTTTGGGCGCATCCCATATTCGAGGACGTCACCGCCTGCATGCCGCGGTTTTTATACGGGCACTACTGTGTGCATTCCGAAGTAGATGATTGCGGCGACTATGGCGGCGGCGGGGATGGTCAGTACCCACGCGGTCGCAATGTTGCCGGCCATGCCCCAGCGGACGGCGGAAAGGCGTTTCGTGGCACCAACCCCCATTATGCCCGCAGTGATTGTGTGGGTGGTGGAGATGGGGGCGTGGAACACGTACGCGGACAGGTATAGGACTGTGGCGGCCATGGATTCGGCTACGAAGCCACGGGCGGGGTCTAGCTCTATGACTTTGCGACCTAGTGTTTTCATAATGCGCCACCCGCCAGAGTAGGTGCCCAAAGATATGGCGCCTGCTGCGGCCAGTTTCACCCATAGGGGGATTTGTAGTTGCCCTTCGGCGTCTAACCCGTGGTATCCGCCTGCTAACAGTGCCATAACAATTACGCCCATGGTTTTTTGGGCGTCTTGGAGGCCGTGTCCTAAGGCCATGAGGGCGGCTGATAGTGTTTGTAGTGTGCGGAATTTTCGCATGGTGGGGTGGAATGGTTGGGTGGCGGTTGCTCGTAGTACGGTTTTCATTACTAGGAAGGCTAGTAGAAATCCGATTATGGGGGAGGCGAGCATGGGGATTACCACTTGGTTTATGATGCCTGTCCACTGGATTTGGGTGGCGGATGCTAGTCCGGCTCCGATTAGGCCGCCGATTAGGGAGTGTGAGGATGAGGAGGGTAGTCCGAGCCACCAGGTTATGAGGTTCCATGCGATCGCGCCTACTAGTGCAGACACAATAATTACCAGGCCGTGTATTTGCGTAGTGGGGTCTGTCGAATTGCTGTATTGGGTGATGTTAATAATTCCCTGACCAATGGTTTTGGCAACTTCGGTGCCCATTAGGGCGCCAATAATGTTCATGACGGCGGCCATTAGCAGTGCCGTTTTGGGGGTCAGTGCCCTAGTGGAAACAGAGGTGGCGATCGCGTTTGCCGCGTCGTGGAAACCGTTTGTGTAGTCGAATGCTAGGGCGAGGGTGACTACGGCTGCTACTAGTGTGAGTGTCACTAGGACTCCTTGATGGCGATGGTTTCGATAACGGTTGCGAGCCGTTCGAAAGCATCTATCCCGCGTTCGAGCCGTTCCGTAATGTCTTTCACTTTGATTAGTAGGATGGGGTCGTTTGCGCTTTTGAATAGTTCGCTGAGTAGTTTGCGGTGTATGCGATCCCCGTCGTTTTCTAGGCGGTTGATTTCTACCCAGTATTCGCGTAATCCGTGTAGTTCTCCGACGCGTGGCATGTATTTCGCGGTAATTTTTGCGCATTCTAGCAGGATGTCTACCTGTTGGGTGAGGCGGTGGGGAATGTCTTGTAAGTCGTACAGGACTATCATGTCGGCGGCTTCGTCAACATAGTCCACACAGTCGTCTAGGGATCCTGATAGTAGTTGGATGTCGTCTCGGTCTAAGGGGGTTACGAAGGTTTGGTTTAGTTTTGTGGCAACTTGGTGGGTGCATTTGTCGGCTTCGTGTTCAATGTCGTGTAGTTGGTTGCGCAGGGGTGGGCGGGCGACTGGGTCAGCTTCGCATATTGCTACTAGCAGTTTTGCTGCTTTTAGTAGGTATTCGGATGATTGTGCGATGAGTTTAAAAAATATGTCGTCTGCGGGTTTGGACCGTTTGAACATTATTTCTGCTCCTTGTTTTAGCGCTTTAGTGCGCCACCCCTGTGCGCGGGATTGCCAAATTGGTGCCGCTTGAATTTTAGTTCACTTTTGGACTCTTCGTGAAAGTTTTTGTCTTATTCGTGCGCTACTTGCGTCTTATTCGCCTTCTACTCGCGCGAATAAGCTGGGAAATGGGGTCGAGGGCGGTGGTTTAGGGCAAGTCTCAGGTGAAGCGTTAGGTGGTGGGGTGTTGGGCAAAGTGGGTGTGCGGCAAAGTGTGGTGGGTTACAGGGAAGTGGGGAGGTGTGTGAAGGAGTACCAGTAGAGGAGTACAGATTAGTGGGGGAATTATTGGGGACGCCGGATCGCAGTGCGCCAGTCGGCGCGATGACCGCTCGTAGCGGCTACAAGTGGAGCCCGGGGCAAAGCAACCCGACGCCTGTTCTCATTATAAACAGTGTGGAGGTGATGGTGCTACCGTACCATCGGCGACTACGAGCTAAATACCGGCTGCGCAACGTTGCACGCCAAAAACGAAATTGCACCTGGGGTCAACCTGGATCTTTCACTTTAGGCGCTCAGTCACCGTGATATTGCGTACCAGTTTTATCAGTTCATAAAACCCGGGCACCTAAAGCCAAACCCTAACCCTCAGATCAGTAAACCAGAAATAGGTCCCGCGAAATGGGGTAAGGCAATTGCCTTAATCCGCGACGGTTCCCACTCAGGGATAAGTGTCCGTAACGGTTGGGTTGGGCGATCCTGCTAGTCAATGTGTTCGATAAAAGAGACAAATTAGGTATTAAGTCGCAGTTCCTGTTAGAGTGAAAAACGTTTTATCCTCATCTTTATCTGGAGAGTTTATTGTATGAAGAATACAGTTCAACTGCGTTATAACGCTTTTGTGAGGAGGTCTACCGCAATATTCGGCGCTGTAGCTATAGCAGTTGCCACTAGTGTTGTTGCGGGTGTGCCTGCTTACTCGGCGGACCCGCACCAGCCACATCGCGGGACTATTATCGAATCATCAAAGGATGCTGGTGATACGAGCACGAAGAAGACATACAGTGGCAAGGTCTGGGTTGAGCGTGCGGGTGTGTTGTCGTCGTTTGATGCTGATCCTGCTTATG
>JAUMZK010000001.1:363779-539930 GCA_030528145.1 Actinomycetaceae bacterium | reverse complement strand
ACCGCGCCCGCCCCAAACCCACCGCCCGCTTCTCCAACGGCAACAAAACCATTCGCCCTCACGGGGACAGCGCCCTCGACCTCACCAAAGCTGACTATTACTCAGACCGCACTATCCGCAAAGGGTGGGTCGGACGCTCATACTAATGACACGCCCCAAAAAGTTACTTAACCTCACAATCCAGTACGCTACAGTGCACTTTGTCACGGTTGTGTTCCTGTATTAGGTGAATGAACTAAATTTCAGTAATATAGTTCTTGCCTTCGGGGACGCCCGAAATGCACTGGGGTATGGTGTAATTGGCAACACAGCTGGTTTTGGTCCAGCCGTTCTAGGTTCGAGTCCTGGTACCCCAGCCAAAGTCTGGTCGCGTAGCAGCTATTTTATTTGCTCTGACTCTAATTTCAGGCGAGCCACATACTGGCGGGTTTCTGCGTCGGATATGTGTACCATCGCAGTTGTCAATAACGCCAAGTGGATTGCCATCAACCAGAAGTCCTGGCGTTGCCCTTGGAAATAACCGAACGTGAAAAACAGGACCAACAAGAATGTCACGGACAACAGGAAAATGCGGGCCGCCTGGGATCCGGACATCATGCGCCAACAAGCCACTAGTTGTAACAACAACAGGACCACCATTGTGGCGCCCCCGCCCAAAGCAAACGGCATGCGCAAAGCATCCATGTCTGGCGCTCCCAACCGGCTCAAAAGGTTTTCCGCAAAATCAGAACTGACATAAGTCTGCCAATTTTGCAACGCCACTACTAACGTGACTACTGAAATTACCGCCGAGGCTTGCACTGCTAAAATTCCCAAAAATGCTGAAAACGGTCGGTTTTTCGCCAGTTCTTTCATGCGGTGGTCGGCGTCCTCTAGTTCGCGGGCATGGAAGAACTTAAGGTTTTGCTTGAAATCCTTCGCGTCCAGCACCTTCACCGCAGTCGCCGCCTTAATATTCTTCAGTGTTTCAGCAGCGCGCGCATTGTCCTGAGACTCAGTATCCACCCCACGCAGGTCCAAAATGCGCAAATCCCCATCTGTTTTTATGAGGTCGCCACCACCGTTTCGCGAGTGATAGCCGGTAGAAAAATCCTCGATTACGTGTACTTTTGTGCCGGGCACATTATCTACAACAGTTTTCACCACGTGGTCACGCTCAATGTCAATATTTTCGTCAATGCGGTGGGTAACTTGCAGGGTAAATAGCGATAATCCGACAGCACGGTCAAAAGTGCCCGAAGCCACCCAATCCACCTTGTGACCGCCCGGTAAGGGCCAATCAGGTGGGGTTTTCCAAAAACGGACGTGGTGGCGTTTCTTCGGGTTCCCGTCGACCTCCTGCTGGTACGCAAAGTCTTGTTTCCGGTCAAAAAGGAACAACGGTGACACGGGCGCCTGTGGGTATGAGTGGCGGCGCAACGTAGAAGTAACAATTTTCCATGCCGAACTGGCAGTAATGGGGTCCGCCAGTGTCCACCCTGCCTGTCTCATCGTCGCATGCAACTGTGCCAACGAACCGTAGCCAGCAATGTTAATTGGGTCGCCCAACAGGCCGTCTGACGTGCGCGCCCTACCAATGAAGTAGCCTGGCACATAAATGTCAGTCAAAATGGAATGCAGCCTGGGCAAAGTCAAATACGACACCGCCAACCATGCCACCACTACCAGCAAGATTATCCACCAGCCCTTGCTCCACAATTCCATAATCAAAAATACGGCGAGCCATATTCCCACCAGCCCAGCCAGCACAAAAAATACTTTGTCTATTATCGACGCTTGCGATTGGGCGTTACTGAACTTGTGTGCGCGTTTTTTCCCCGTAACCGACATACCACAATGTTACGTCCCGGTGGGCAGGGCGTAGGGAAGGCGGAACCCGAACGTCCGCGTACCCGCTGCTTCGTCCTCGGAAATGCCACGCCGAATCCGACCATTACGCCCCCTGCTCAGGGCCTTAGACATATGTACGAGGACGATAATTGCTTCCAAGGGTATCTTTCTGGAAAAATACTGATAGGTCCATATGGGACTTAAGTTACGTCTTATGAATTTTCGAGGACGTACCTCCAGAAATCA
Organism: Actinomycetaceae bacterium; assembly: GCA_030528145.1. Taxonomy (GTDB): domain Bacteria; phylum Actinomycetota; class Actinomycetes; order Actinomycetales; family Actinomycetaceae; genus Winkia. The sequence continues at coordinate 537,854 of JAUMZK010000001.1, read as the reverse complement.
CCAGTTTCGGTACTGGTGTCGAAACGCACATAAGAATGGGAAATCCCGTGAATACTGCAAATTTGACCATTGCCCCGCCAAAAGAGATCGTGGACATTGCAGAAAATGCCATGACATCGAAAGCGAGCACGCCGTTATCTAAATCTTTCGTATTGGCTATTGCTGCGGGCGCATACATTGCGTTCGGTTTCGTTTTTTACACCACCACGCAGGTGGGCGCTGCTGCAATTCCTACTGGCGTGGCGAAACTGTTGGGCGGGATGGCCTTCAGCGTTGGTCTGATAATGGTAGTAATGACCGGCGCTGACCTGTTCACTTCCACTACCATGAGCCTGATGGCGAAAGCAGGAGGAAAAATCACTTGGGGGCGCCTGTTCAGTCACTGGGTAGTGGTTTGGGTTGGTAACTTCGTCGGGTCACTGCTGATTGTGTTCATTTGTTACTTTGGTAACTTGCAGGGCAATATGAAGGGACAGTGGGGCGCGGTTGTAACTGCGACTGCCACTGCGAAACTATCTCACGCGCCATTGCAAAATTTTGTTTTGGGAATTGGTTGTAACTTACTGGTGTGCCTTGCCGTGTGGATGGCTTTTGCTGGCAAAACGGTTGCGGACAAGGTCTTGGGCATCGTGGGACCAATCGCATTGTTTGTCGCCTCGGGCTTCGAGCACTCCGTTGCCAACATGTTCATGCTGCCTTACGGTCTGTTGCTTGATTACGGTCACGGTCCGTTGACTATTGCTAACCTGTTCTTGGTGAACCTCATTCCGGTTACTTTAGGCAATATTGTCGGCGGCGGCATAATGCACGGCATGGTTTACTGGTGGGTGCATAAAAAGTAGCTAAATAACCGCGTACGTTTTGGGGGCACTGGGTGCCCCCAAATTTATTTAACGGGCGTTAGTGGCGCTTTTCCTTCCAAAACAGCCAGAATGTTGCGCGCACTCAGCACACTCATTTCCGCGCGGGTTTGCACAGTAGCCGACCCAATATGGGGCAATAACACTACGTTTTCCATTTCTAAAAGGGCAGGCGTAACCTGGGGTTCGTCCTCGTAAACATCCAAACCTGCCCCGGCAATAATGCCATTTTCGAGGGCGAATACCAGCGCTTTTTCATCCACGCATGCGCCTCTGGCAGTATTAATCAAGAAAGCGGAATCTTTCATTGCCGCCAGCGAATCGGCATTAATCAGGTGGCGAGTTTGTGGCGTTAGAGGGCAATGCAAAGACACCATGTCTGCGGTCTCTAGGAGTTCGGGGGTGTCCACCCGGCGAGTTGGTTGCGTTACCGGGTTAATCCGGTCAATTTGTGCCGTGTCTTTTGGGGTGCGGGCTGAATAAATAATATTCATGCCAAAAGCGGCGGCGCGCCTGGCCATCGCTTCCCCAATTTGACCTAGTCCCACAATGCCTAAGGTTTTTCCACGTAAATCCGTACCGAGCATGACAGTGTGGTCGTAACGCCACGGTTTCCTGGCGCGCACCAACCGTTCGGCAGTTCCCGCGCGCCGCGTCACCATCAGCAGTAACGTGAACGCCAAATCCGCCGTAGTCTCGTGCAAAATCCCGGGCGTGGTGGTAACCGCAATATTGCGCTTTCGGGCAACCTCCATATCAATATTGTTGTAACCAGCCGCGCACTGACTGATGATCTTCAGGTCCGAGGACGCCAAAGACAGCATTTCCCCGTCCAAAGGGTCGGACAGAGTCGACAAAATGGCATCCACATCGCCAATTTGGCTCGCCAACTGGGCGCGGTCCATAAAACTATTTCCGCCAATTACTTGGTGGTGTTTTTCTAACATGTCGAGGGCGATTGGTAGCTGCGGTGCGGTTACTAAAACTTTTCCCATAACCCCAGGTTACGTGAGTTGGTGGAAGGCGAGAAGAAAGAAGGAGGGCGCATGTCGCCCTCCTAAATTCCGTCATATTTCGTCAGATTCTTTCGGACCCTGTCAGGTTTCGCCCGGAAATGCTGGGTAGTAGCAGGGGAATGCCGGGAATAGGCAGAACCGCCAAAATACTAATGCCTCAAATCCTAAAGCGCCAGAATTCCGGGCTCCTTTGAATCCTCAGTGAGAATACGCGCGCAGACGTGCCCTGGCTACTACCGGATCAGCCGGCATGTCTGGTGTTGTACCCTTGCGGCGAAAAACGCTGACGGCGGTAATGGTTCCCACTACGGAAACTACTAGCCACAGTCCTAACGTCAAGCACAGTGAACCCCACGCGACTGGCCCCCCAGAAGTGGTGGCGCGCAGACCTTCCACAACGTGTGTCATAGGTAAGAGGTGGTGGACGGCGCGGAAAAATGGTGGTGTCGTTTCGATAGGGTAGGTGCCTCCCGAGGACGCCAACTGCACCACAATTAGTAGCAGGGCGACAAATCTTCCCGGCGACCCAAATAGGGACACGAACATTTGGTTTATTGCCACGAAGGTAACCGACGCCATTATGGTCACTACCAACATTTGCAGGGGTTCTTTGGGGAAGATACTGTTCAAAACCGGCGCTGCAATGGTCAATCCGATGGCTTGGGCGATCCCGATTAGGGCGGCAATACCGAAACTGCTGAGCCCCACTCGTAGTGTTGACCGCCGCGAATACAACCACTTTTTTGAAACCGGTGACATTATCATGTAGATCGCTATTGCGCCCACCCACAGTGACAGTGCCATGAAGAAAGGAGTAATGCCTTCTCCGAATGTATTTACGGCGTGCAAGCGCTCATCTTTTAGGCGAACGGGGCTGGCGGATTGGTTGGACAGCTGTTTCGCGGTTGTGGGGGTGAATGCGGGAACTTTTTTGGTGCCAGCATTCAGTCCTGCGTGTAGTGCTGTGGAGCCTTCCTGCAGTTTTCCAAGTCCGCCCGCCAGCTGGCTGGCACCTGCGTGCGCTTGGTTGGCGCCATTCGCCAGTTTTCCGGCGCCATCTGCCAGTTGGCGTGCCCCTGTTGCGGCACTGCCAATGCCATTGTTGAGGGCGGATGCGCCCTCTTCGGCTTTGCCGAGCCCGCCGGTAAGTTGGGTGGCACCGTCTGCGAGGCGGTGTGCATTAGCGGGCAAATCAGTAGTTTTTGCGCGCAAAGTCGCGGTGCCGTTCTTTAGTGCTGTCAGTCCCGTGGAATTATCGCCGACTAGTTGAGTTAGTCCTTTTTCCATTTGTGCGGTGCCGTCGGCAAGCTGTTGTGCTTTATCTAAATTGCCTTCGGCCTGGGAAAATACTGGTTCTAAAGATTTTTTGATTCTTTCTTTCTGTGAGTCAGTCAGGTCAGATTTTCCAATAATGTCTTCAATCCAAGGACGGAGCGTACGCAATTTCTGAATGCGATCATTTAGCGGTTGGACGCCCTGATTAATTTTGGTAGCGCCATCCTGCAGTTGTTTACTGCCATCTAAGGCTTTGCCTAAACCGTCGTCAATTTGCGCAATACCGCCGCTGAGCTTGCCGGATTCGGCCGCGAAAGTGTTGAGACCGCCAGATAATTGGGTGGCGCCGTTATGAAGTTGGGTAATGCCAGTGGAGAGTTCAGAACTGCCGGTGTGAGCTTTTTGTAATCCGGATGCTAGTTCGCCCGCGCCGCCTGACAGCCGTCCGGCACCGCCGGCAAGTTGCCCAATTCCCACACTCAACTGGTCGGTCCCAGCTTTGGCTACGCCCACACCCGCACCAACTTTACCCGCGCCATCAGCGGCTTTTGAGAGCTGGGTGTGAATGTCACCGAAAGATAAATACACGTTTTCTAAATACTTTTGGGAAACTTTTTGCGACAATATCCCGGACAGTTTATCCGCTACCATGCCACCAATTAGTCCCACAATATAGTTAGTTGAATCGTTTGACGTGAACTTTAGTTCCGCATGTTTTGCTTGCTTTGCGCCCCCAGACAAAGACGCAATATCAGCAGAAAAATGCTTTGGTATTAGTAAAGTGGCGTAAAGGCGCTGGTCCTTTAAATCTTTAGCGGCGCCCTCGCGATCCATTACTTTCCACTTGAAATTCTTCTCGTTAGAGCTGGTGAGCAGCATTTTTGTTAGTTCGTCACCGATAGCGAAATGGCGACCATTAATCGTGACTGGTTCGTCCTCGTTAATAATGGCGGTGGGAACCCGGTTCAAACGGTTAATTGGATCTTCGTAAGCCGCCGTCATCGTAGTGGAATAAATCAACGGAATCACAGTTAACGCCGTTAGGACGATTAACGACACCATGATTGTGAGTGGTCGCTTTTTATCAAACTGAATTTTCATCTAACACCACCTTCACTTTGCGGCATTCCTCCCATGCCAACCAGTAAGGATGTAGTTACGCGTTCGGTAACATCTTCAACGGAATCCGTAGGGGCAATAAGCCACTCCCACACCAGCCAAATAGCCCCAGCCGCTAAAAATTCGGCAAATTGTTTGGGGTAGGGGTGGTTTTGTGAATCTTCGCTGAGAAATAATTGTTCGCTGCCCAGGCGCGCAGCGACAAAAGTGACCAACTCTGCCAATATTTCTGGGGCAGCCAAAGTGCGCAAAACCTTCGCGTAAATGCGTTCTGCGTAAAGGTGACCAATTAGGCATCGCAAAGTCCATTTCATGCGCGCGGGTAGGGGCAAATTGGGGGCTTCTCGCTGAATCCGGTCCAGAACTTCTTGCAGACGGGATATGAGAGCGGCATTGACTAGTTGCGAAACAGACGCAAAATGCTGGTAGAAAGTGGGTCTGGTAACCCCTGCCTCCCGGACGATTTTGGCGACCGTCAAGTCAGGTAAGTCTGCTTCACTTTTTAATAATACGAAAGTAGCCCGCAGCAGTGCGGTGCGTGAGCGCTCCGCGCGGGGGTCATTCAGTCGTTTCGTTTGAACATCAGTAGACACACTGACTATTTTATGAATGTAAAACAGTGGGGGCAATTCCTGGTTTCGTCTAAATATGAAAGCGAGGTGGTGAGATAATGTCAAAGTGGGGCAGGTGGGCGCAAATATTATTGCAGGTAAGAGTGGTATAGTGTGGCAACTTTGCAGGCGGTAATAGTAACGCTAGACTTAGGTCCTAACTGTCAAGAGTGTTGAAAATATCTAAGGTGATGGTATGACTTTCCAAGACAAACCTGATGAAGCTTTGATGGAAACCGGTCCTGAAGCGGCAGACAATCCCCGTGTTGGGCATCGGGCTGACCATGCTGTGGGTGTGCGCGGCGCCTTACACGGGTTAGCGTTCGGCACCGAAGGTCGTGGTCTGTTGTCTTTGCTTACCTTAAACCGCACCAAGTTGGGCGTGAAGTGCCCCGGTTGTGCCTGGCCGAACGCCGATCCGGGTCATGGCGGTTTGGTGGACTTTTGTGAAAATGGGGCCAAAGCCGTCGCCGAAGAAACCACGCACCGTCGTTGCAATCCGGACTTTTTTGCGCGTCACACCATTGCCGCCCTGCGTCATCAACCCGACTACTGGTTGGGTCGCCAAGGACGCTTAACGCACCCCATGATTTATCGCGAGGGCGACACTCACTACAAACCTATTTCTTGGAAAGACGCCCTCGAAATAATTGCCAATTACCTGCAGAACCTGGACAACCCAAACGACGCGATTTTCTACACTTCCGGTCGTACCGCCAACGAATCGGCGTTCATGTACCAGGTATTTGCCCGTCAGCTCGGTACCAACAATCTGCCAGACTGTTCTAACATGTGCCACGAAGCCACTGGCAAAGCCCTAATTCCCACTATTGGTATTGGTAAAGGTACCGTTACTTTGCAGGACCTGGCAGAAGCCGACCTCATCATAACTTTGGGACAAAACCCGGGCACGAACCACCCGCGGCAGCTAATTGCATTCGAAGAGCAAAAGAAACGCGGTGGCAAGATAATTGCGCTGAACCCGCTGCCAGAAGCCGGCTTGATGAACTTCCGCAACCCACAGACCGTACGCGGCGTTGTCGGCGGCGGCACCCCCATTGCCGACGAGTTCTACCAGATCCGCTTGGACGGGGACATGGCGTTCTTCCAAGCGCTAAACAAAGAACTGATCGACCGCGACGCCCTCGACCATAACTTCCTGGACAAATACTGTGCCGGTCAAGAAGAAGTCATCGAACATTTGCGTGCTACCGACCCCGAAAAGGTGCGTGCGGCGACAGGTCTGAAAGACGAAGATATCAAGCACGTGGCCGACCTCGTGCAAAACGCCAAACGCGGCGTAATCGTATGCTGGGCTTTGGGCGCCACGCAACACAAGAACTCGGTCGCTACTTTACAAGAAATAATTAACTTCCTTTTGCTCACGGGCAACATGGGTAAGCCAGGTGCCGGCGCGTGTCCGGTGCGCGGTCACTCCAACGTGCAAGGCGACCGCACCATGGGCGTGTGGGAAGCCCCACCAGAATGGTTGTCTGCTGCTATCGAAAAAGAGTTTGGCTTCAGTGCGCCGCGCGAACATGGCTATAACGTGGTGCAGGCGGCGCGCGCCATTCGTGACCGCGGTGCAAAATTCTTCATGCAAATGGGCGGCAACTTCATCCGCGCCGCTTCTGACACGGCAGTTCTCGAGGACGCCATGGGCGACTTGGAAATGACCGTTCACGTTTCCACCAAACTGAACCGTTCACACTTGTACCCAGGGAAAACTTCGCTAATTTTGCCAGTGTTGGCGCGTACTGACGCCGATATTTACCAGGGCGAATACCAGTCCGTCACTACTGAAGACTCAATGGGCACGGTCACGCCTTCCACTGGTAAGCGTCGCGTCCACCGTGGTCTGTACAGTGAAACCAAGATTACGGGCGAACTGGGTTACCGCATTTTTGGTAACGAATACTGGTTGGACATGGGGGCTTCTACAAAGGAAGTGCGCAAACGTATCGAACGCGTCATTCCCGGTTTTGGCGGTTACGAGGTGGGGATCCGCTCGGGCAAAGGCTTGGTATTGCCAAACGGTCCGCGTATCAGACGTTTCGATACTCCCACTGGGCGCGCGAACTTGACTGTGAACCAACTAGACGTGTTGGAATGCCCCCCTGGTCACTTGGTGCTGCAATCGATCCGGTCGCACGACCAGTACAACACCACTATTTACGCGCTTTCCGACCGTTACCGGGGGGTCCACTACGGACGCCGTGTGGTCATGATTAATCGGGACGATTTGGCGGAACTTGGCTTTAAGAGCGGTGATCTGGTCGACCTCGTGTCAAATTACGAGGACGGCGAACGGCGGGCGCCAAACTTCCGTGTCGTAGAATACGACACGCCCAAGCAGTGCGCCGCCGCGTACATGCCGGAAGTGAACGTGCTGATTCCACTGGATAATTATGCGGATGTGTCCCAAACGCCCATTATGAAAGCCATCATGGTGCGTTTGGAAAAGGCTGAAGATCCCGACAACAAGGCTTTCCCGTACCCCAGTCCTTTGAAACAAAACGAGGGCGAAAAAGCAGAAATTTTCAACGCGCAGCGGATGCCCATTGTAGTTGGATAGGTCGGCTTAAGGAATGTGACTGCGCTTACGCGCGGTCACTTCATGCGTGCGTGACTTTTGCAAATGCGGCGTTCCCGCCAGTTTAGTGCGAACTGGGCGCGCGTCCTCGGAAAAATTGGGGCGGGAAGTTGAGGCACTAAGTTGCGGTCTGAAAAATAAACTCGCGCGGCAACCAGCTAAAGTCGCGGGGCAATAGGCAAAGACGAGTAAGGATAGCTTTGAGCCGGGTAACAAAGAAGACCACAGTTGTGCGCGTTGGGGGCGCGCGTCCTCGGGCAATGCGCACCGATACGTTAGCTGTGGAAGAACCTTTAGAAGTGCGCGTGGGCGGGGAACCGCTCATTACTACAATGAGGACGCCTGGGCACGACATTGAATTAGTGCACGGATTCTTGTTTTCCGAGGGCATTATTTCCCGGGCGAGCGACGTAATTGCGGCACGTTACTGCGGGGGAGCGGACAGCTCGGCAGTGACGCTTTCCGGACCGGCAAAAAACTTCGGTTCCGACGCGCTGGGCGAACAGGTGTTGGCGCACACAAATACCTACAACGTATTGTCGGTAACGTTACCGCAAGGCAGTGAAGTGGCACGATTGAGACGGAATTTTACTGCTAACTCCAGTTGCGGAGTATGTGGGACTGCCACAATTGCACAGGTGATGGAAAAACGGAAAGCGCCGGTTACACCGTTGCAAGTCGACCCCGCATTGGTGGTGCGCATTCCAGATTTGTTGCGCCAAAGCCAAAAAATGTTCGTCCAAACGGGGGCTACTCACGCTACTGGTTTGTTCAACCAAGCGGGCGAATTGCTGATATTGCGCGAAGACGTTGGGCGGCACAACGCCACTGACAAAGTCATCGGGGCCGCGCTTATGCAAGGCGTTGACTTAAGCGACAAAATCCTCGGGTTTTCCTCGCGAGCCAGCTTCGAAATGATCCAAAAAACCATGACCGCTGGCGTACCCGCCGCCGTAGCCATTTCCTCCGCTACATCGCTGGCTGTCGAACTAGCGCGTGAATGCGACATTTTCTTGGCAGGCTTCGTTCGCGGAAACGAATTCAACGTCTACTCCGGGAGGCTTACGCCGTAGATCTCCGTAGGCGTTTGCGCGCTAGCTATAAACTGGAAGTTAGGAGGGCGAAGATATTCAAGATTCGCAAACCAAACCTCAAAAAGTCAATATAAAGCCCGCGCCACCGGGCGGCTCAAATACGCCGTCGGTCTCATCTACGGCAAAAGGCATGGGGCATTTGAAGAACCCAAAGAAATCGGTACGCAACTCCGTCTACAAACGCACTACCGTGGGCTGGCAGTATCTGCTTAAAATCTTCACAAGTAGACCCTAGTGCAGGTTGACGCCTTGGGCATCGAAAACCTGGCGGAATGGTGCGGTTTCAGTAGCTGAATTGCCCAGTTTTGTGGCAATTTGCGTGCTAAATGTGTCTACGCGGCGGTTCAGGTCCCGCATGTCGTAGTAGCGCGCTACCTCTGCGTCGTAGGCTTGCAAGTCTGCGGCGGCGTTCTCAGTATCAATTTGGGGATAGGCATTTTCGCCTACCGTCCACGACTTGGGTAGGCGCGGCTTAAATTGCGGCTCTTGCGCCGGGTGACCCACCAAGACGCCGACAATTGGGAACGTGAGCGCAGGTAGGGACAACAATTTGATTACCTGGGCGGGATCGTTTCCAATACAACCCAAATAGACGGTTCCGAGCCCCAAAGATTCTGCGGCTACCACATAGTTTTGGGCGCTAATCATTACGTCAGCTACAGCAGCGTGGTAGGCGGTGTAACGCTCCAAAGGTTCTGTGGATGCGCCAGCGTCCTGGCGGATCCGAGCATTGCGGTAAAGGTCTGCCACAAAAATTACCAGTTCGCCCTTATCGCCACCAATGTAAGGTTGTTGACCGATTTTCGCGAGGGCGTCACGTATTTTTACGTCAGTGACGCGAATGAACGTGACTTGCTGATGGTAGGCGTAAGTGGCAGCGCGCCGGGCAACATCAAGAAGTGTTTCTATGATGTCCTCGCCGACCGGCTTGTCCTGGAACTGGCGGATAGAACGGTGGCGCATCAGCAGGTCGATAGTTTCGTTCGAGAGCCTCGTGGTGGGTGCTTGCCGCGAGGGATCCGTATCTGGAACTGGAGGGCTTACTTTCGCAGCGTCCTCGGGATGGGACTGAGCGCTAGGATTAGTTATTGTAAACATGCCATTTTCCTTCCAGTATTGAACCCGCCTGTTACCAGTTTGGCATGAATACTCAGAAATGCTGCGGGCTCCAAAAACCAGCCAGTACTTGGAGGAAACGGAAACCGCCGTCAAGCAGCGCCGCGTGGCATGGTAATCAAAAATAGTTTTATGAAGAGGACGCCGGTAACGCCAGACATGCTGAAGTATGTTCCCGTGGACTCGCCGGTGGGCAGAATCTGGGTGGGGGCGTCGCCAAGGGGAGTAGCGCGGATCTGGCTACCAGGGGAACGACCGTGCGGAGTCCTCGAAAATACTGAATTTGCGGAATTGGCGAGGACGCAGCTTACAGAATATTTTGCGCTTACGCGACGGACTTTTACAGTACCTTTGGCAATTCCCGAGGGCGCCTTCCGGGCAGACGTGTGGCGCGGGCTTGCTCAGATCCCGTATGGAAAAACGGTGAGCTACAAGGATTTAGCCGAGGTGGTGGGCAGAGCGAAAGCAGTGCGCGCGGTAGCGAGCGCGTGCGCCACAAATCCGGTGGCAATCCTGCTGCCGTGCCACCGCGTAATCTACAGCACTGGCGAGGTCGGAAACTATCGTGGAGGAGCTTGGATGAAGAAAAAATTGTTGCTGTTAGAAGGCGCAAATATTAGAGAGGAAGCGTAAAGCGTAACCCCAAAATACTGCCTAAAGAGTGGGTCGAGCCGGCACAGTTGGGCGCGCTCGCAATGTTTCACGGGTTTCTCCTGTAGAGGCTCACCTCCATCTTTGATAGCGTTAAAAGAAACTAACGCACAGAATCGAGATGCCAATGGTAGTCACATCAGCGAAAGAACTCGCTCAAGCCCTCGAAAGCAAAACGGAAATAATCGAAATTGAAGGGAAAATTACCGGGTCGCCCTCAATTACGCTTCCGGTGGGAACAACTTTGGTGGGCAAGGACGGTGCCGAACTAGAATTCAAGGCTAAAGGGGTGCGCCTGACCTCGGGAAACACTATAAAAAACCTGACTATCAACACTTTGGACTACGAGGTCGCAATCTACAACGACACCACGGTCGAAGACGGCGGAACCATCGTCCTCGAAAATGTCACTACCAGTGGTCAAATCTATATAGCCGTGGAAAATGCTCAAAAAGGTATGCGCGTGGAAGCCACGGATGTGTGGGTAAAGAGTGCCGACGTGCGCGGTCGCAGTGAACAGCCACACGGGTTTGGCGTAGACGTGTTGCAGGGCGCCTTCACACTCTGGAACCGGAGCGCCGACCCAAACACCAAATTCACCGCGACTCTAGAAGGAATCAGAATAGGTCAAGCGGACAAACCCGTGCGTGGCAGTGGCATATTCGTAGATGGGTACACGGACCGTGACGGTAAGCTAACGGGTGGCAGTTTTACGGCAGATCTGATCGAAACGCGCGAAATATACACCGATGGCGGTATTAGCCAAGGCACTCCCGATAAGATATCTGCTGGAGTTTTCGTCCTCGGTGGTGCTACCGTGCAACGCGTGGAAAATAATGCGGAAATTACCACGCATGGTGCCAACGACATGGTTTTGGATTTGTGGGGGCACACCCCTAAATGGGTGGCGAACGCTCCTATTACTTCTCATGGTGCTTCTGGGATTGGATTCGTGAACTTTGGGCAGATGGGCGTCCTCGAAATCAACGCCCCTATAGTTACCAACGGGTTGGGCGCGCGCGGCTTTAACGTGTATGACGGCACGGTAGAATCTGCCAAATTTGAATCGATCACCACTCATGGTGACGGCGCCATAGGAATACAAATATCGAAACCAGTGGGAACAATTGAGGTCAGTGGTGACGTGCGTACTACCGGTGGCACCGGCATGAGTCTAGTAAAAGGTGTCCAAATGGAGTTGCAAGCCAATGGCGTTTCCGTAAAGCCAGGCGCAGTTATCGAAAATCTTACACTCGCAGGGACAGTTGCGACCGCTGGAGAGAATTTAGTGAGTTTCGAAGTCAGCGAAGGCGCAAAGATTAATCACCTAAATATTGGGAAACTTGAAGCGAGTGGCGCGGGCTCGCGGATTCATAATATCGAGGGCGACATCCCTACTGATGCTTTGCCCGAATAGGGGGAACTGAAGCGGGAATACAGTTGGGTCTACACCAGTAGCGAGAGGGGTGATTGCTCTTGGGATTTTGGTGGGGTTAGAGGCAGATACTGTGAAGGAGTTTCCAGTTGAGTTTACCGGCGTCAAGTAGGAATCTGGATCTGCTGTAGATACATATGAAATTTTTCAGCTCGCCGTCGGGTATGCTTGAGCTGTACGTATATGTTGATGGCATGCGTGAATTGAGGAGTGTGTCGTTCCGGTGACTATATGATCTCTACTCAGCCGTGCTGAGGTGTGACTTGAGCTTTTGTTACGTCCCGGAGATCATTTTGCCTGAAATTGTCCTCGATGATATTTCCTTTTCTTATGGTTCGCGTCGTGTCCTTGACCAGGTGAGCTTGCGTGTTTCCAACGGTGAGCGCGCCTTTTTGGTTGGTCCGAACGGGGTCGGTAAGTCCACGCTTTTGAAAATTGTTTCGGGTGATGTGACACCCGATTCAGGGAGCGTTATTTCTGGTGTTGTTTCACAGTGCCTTCCCGATCCGCAAACATTCGATGGTAGTGTTGCGCAGTTCGTTGATGTAGCTTTAATGCCATTGAAGAAACTGCTGGCGCGTTTTGAGCAGGTTACCGAGTCTATAGCTATTGGTCAGACTCTTCTTGCGTCGGAATACGACCAGATCCTCGCCCAGTTAAATTGCCTGGACGCATGGTCGGTGGATAGGCGAGTAGACGAAACGTTTGACAGACTGAATCTTGCAGAGTTTATGGGTTTTGGGGGCAACCGATCGGTGGCGACACTTTCACCCGATCAGCGTGCCAGGCAGCTAGCAAGCAGATAGTTTCTTCCACTTTCTAACCTTGGTCCGGAACGTCGTAAACGGAGCGACTGTGTTGATATGCACCCATTTCCATACAGGCCATGCTGACGGCGTGGAAGACGCCCAGGTCCGCTGATTTGGCTCGAACAGTTCTGTTTCAGTTAAGTCACCTACCATTTGGATTACCTCGCCAAGCAGGATCTTAAACCTGTTGATCAGCTCTTCTGCTGCTGACTGTGCCCAGTGCTGGTAGAACTGCTCGTACAAGCCGCCCAACTGGTTCCACTTAAACCCTGGAGCAGGAGTCACCACTTCTTTGCCCGCTTGTTCATCCCGCTCCCAACCAAGCAACAGCTCCATCCAGCCTACTTGGTAGGCGATCATCTGACGGGGTGTGCGGTCAACACCATCAACCAGCAGATCCCAACCATAATCAGGAACGCTCGCGAACTCACTGATAAAAAGACTTCCACGCTTAGCAATCTCAGCAGCCAGTTCAGCACCGGACTCATACGATCTCACTACACACCTCCTTGTGAAGCAGTCTTAATTTCGCGATCCCTTAGCGCTTTTAATCCTGAGCATAGATTATACAAGGGAAACATGATACTCGCTAACGTAAGATCTCAACCCGCTGATGTAACCGATTTTCCATACCCCCGGGGCGTACCCGCTAACACAAACGCCGACTTTTCAAACCCGACGTGAAAGTGGAGCGGGTAAGGGCTCACTCCAATAGCTACGGACCTTTTCGTCGGTTTTCTTTAGTAAATCAGATAATTCTGATTTTAGATATTTGGTCTCAGCACGTAACAGTTCTGGACATTTTTCCGATATTGCTCGTAATGATCGACTGTTAAATTTTCGGAGTGACCTGTAGAACGCTGTGTCACCCTGCGTTGTGCGATTTTCATTATTCGGCTTACCCTTCACCTGCTGTCTTTGTTGGCGGCGATCGCTCGTTGTATCGCAGCCTTGCGGAAAATTGCCGCGTCTACTACAAGCCCTATGACACACAACGTTGTTGCGACAAGCAGGGCGATCCAAAAAACGAGCCCGACTATCGATAGCAGTGAAATGAAGGTGAGAGCAGAGAAGAATACAGCACCAACGATTAGCGCCATACGCCGATATCTATCCGAAAAAACTCTAACAAGAAAATCTTCATTGTTCTGCTCCTAAAGCTTTAGAGAAGCCGACTACTTCCTGATAAAAATCCTGAAGCGATTTCGTATCGTCTGATGCTAGAGAATATTCTCCGATAAATTTTCCATATTCGATACCTATTGTGCTGTCAATTGTAGTCGAAAGCTCATCGAGGTGATGACTAGTAACGAATACCGTTGCACCATTATTGCTTTGTTTCGGAGCAATTCCCAAAGCCACGTAATACCTGTATACTCGAGACCATTGGTTGGTTCATCGAGAATATAATCCTCATGCTCTCCATCAATGGCACACGCTAAACCAAGCCGTTGACGCATATCTAAAGATAGTGAGCTGATTTGCTTATTTTGGCACTCGTTTAGATCAACCATCTCAAGTAGCTCTGAAAAATGGGACAACGCCATCGACCTCATCAAAACTGATTACCACCCAGACATATCCATCCGCAAAAGCTGGACCGTACACTCACACTAACGACACATCCGGCAAAAGACACTTAATGGTTATAAGACCCCAATTTCCTTTAATCCTGCCCAAAATTGCCAATCTGACCGTAATCGTTTTTCACATATTGGATCCGTAACGCTATCGAAAGATTACTGGCAAACCAAATACCAAACGTGAAACTACCGCAGTAACAATGAGAGGAACTAGCATGGCTAGCCACTTATATTTCGCTTCACATTTAAACACATAGGAAACGAGTCCCGATGCGCAGACTATAACTAATGGCATTATAAACAGCACATCGCGAGCGCTTGAAAGTATTTCGAACGCAAGCCTAGCTGAACACACCATCGCAACCGTCCCAGTACAGATTGGGACATACTCGTTACGGACCGTATTCTGGTTAGAGACTACCATTCCACTCCTATAAGAGCACGAGAACAATGGTGCGAGCCACGATTCCAGCAGCCCAAGAGGGGACACCAATTGACTTTAGAGCGTTGGTGATCATGTTCTCAATAGTGCCTTCGAATCCGAAAGCAATATTCAAGACTTTCATTACGGTCTCATAACCTAAATATTTCTTAACCGAGTCTGCAATAGGCAGTTTATTTATTGTTGCATTCCACGCCTTCTTCCCGATTCCTTTCAAAGCTTTTAAAGCAGCCTTGATTGCACCTTTCGCTGCTGCACCTTTCGGTCCTTTTTCTTCTTCTATAGTCTTAAGAGTCTGCTGAAGATCCTGATATTCACCGTACTTCCTATTAGCAATCATTTCTTGCTTAACAACGCGTTTGATCGCATCTAAATCAAAGCCGCCTATTTGTTTCTCAGATGTGGAAGCGGTTCTCTCGGGAGCCTCAGTTGCCGTGGCAATACCTATTCCAGAGATCGTTAGCGCTCCAGTAACTATGGCTGTGGTAAGCGTACGTATGATGGTGTTTCTCGTGACTATTCTCCATTCATCGTCGTATGGTCCTAGCTCTCCCTGCAGTTCCTGTGGATAATGGCGAGCAGTGCAAAGTAATTAACTCATAGCCGAAAAATGATGTCAAGAGTTTTTACGGTTTTCAGAGCACATGAATTGTCCTGGGTTTTGTTCCGTGTTGTTTTGCGGAAGGATTGTTGTTATGGCACGGAAGTTTTCTCAGGAGTTGAAGGATCGGGCTGTCCGTTTGGCGTATGAGCATTAATGGGTTCATGCGTGTTCGCGTTGGCCTGCTGCCCGGGCGATTGCGGTCAAACTTAGTATGTCGTCGCATTCAGTGTTGGATTGGATGAAGAAGGATGCGGCTTCGGTCAAAGCTGGTGCGGGTAGTGTGGTTGATTATGCGGCAGAAATTGCTCGTCTTCGGGCGGAGAATCTCGAGTTGCACAGGGTCAATGAGCTCCTTGAGAAAGCTTCGGCTTTTTTTCGCGTCAAAACTCGCCCCTGACGCCTGGAAATGATCGCGTTTATTGATGAGTATCGTGATCGTTTCGGGGTGGAGTTCATTTGCTAAACGTTGAGTCGCCACCGAATGGGTGGATTTATGAGCGCGCGTGGTTACCGCGCTGCTAAGAGGCGCTTGCCCTCACAGCGGTCTTTACGTGATTGTGAATTGATCCCTATCGTGACCTATATTCACCAGGAAAATCACGGTGTGTATGAGGTGCGGGCGATGTGGCATGCCATGAGACGCGCTGGATACGATATTGGTCGCGATCAGGTCGCCCGCCTGATGAAGATCGCTGGAATCCGTGGCATTGTTCGAGGTCGGAACCCTATCACCACCAAGTCCGCGAAAACACCAGATCTGCGCCCAGATTTGGTTCAGCGTAATTTCTGCGCCCCAGGACCAAGCAGGTTGTGGGTGGCGGACATTACTTACGTACGTACTCAAAAAGGTTTCGTGTGCACCGCATTTGTTACCGATGTCTACAGCAGGAAGATCGTGGGCTGGGCAACCAAAAGGCGCATGAGCACCGAAGCCCTTTCATTAGAGGCTTTGAATCACGCGATAGCAACAGCCAAAGGCAGCCGGGAGAGTTTGATCCATCATTGAGATCATGGCTCCCAGCACGTCGCCATTTCCTACCACGAGCGCTTACATGATCTGGGGATTGATGAGTCTACAGGCACTGTCGGAGACTCCTACGATAACGCCTTAGCCGAAACTGTCAACGGCTTGTACAAGACCGAACTCATCCACCAACACGTATGGAACAGACTAGCCGAAGTCGAATGGGAAACCCTATGCTGGGTCCACTGATGGAACACCAGGCACCTACACGGCGAACCAGGCTAGCGCACCCTGCAAGAAAACGACAACCACTATTGGGCAACAAGCCCAACTAAACTAATACCCACCACCTAGAAACAAAACCCAAGACGTTTCAGTTGTCTACCACACCAGCCCCGAAGCTACTCGATGGTTCGGGCAAAGAATATGCAGTGTCTACGACATCATCCTTGACGATCGTCGATATGCCCTAGTGCTACTCGTTCTTAACATCGATATCCCAGCAATTATCTGTGTGATAGTAAAGCTACTCACATAGCCCGCCTCGCAGATAAGCGCGTAGCGGGCTACCGGTGGCGCTCTTTGTAAGAGGGTCTAAGTCTTGGATGATCTAAGAGGCTTTGGGTGCAAAATAATGGCACTCACAAGGGCGGCTACAGCAATGATTGCACAGGGCCACCAGAAGAATGCAAGACTTGCAAACAGCATTCCACCTGCCCCCAACACGCCTACTAGAAAGATGCGCATAGGTCGAGTTAGACCATTTGAAACAGGACTAGATGAGTTCTGCATCACTGATCACCACAATTGGAAGCAGGTGGCCGCAGCTCCCATTCCACCAGCACCAAGAGCGGCATATGCGCCAATACATGCAGCGCAAATTCCTTTGGTTACTGTCGGCTCTGGGGCAGCACAAGCACCTGCGCAAGCTCCAGCCACGACGTAGGCGACAGGGCCACCGATACCGGCAACGGTAGCAAGGCAAGCGGCAACTTTTCCAAAGGATCGCTCAGAGGACAGCAAGGTAGCGGCTTTATCGGTCTGAACTTTGATTTTTGCAATCTCCGCATTCATGTCGGAATCGTCGATGTAGGGAACCCCCAAATCCTTCGTCTGGTGGTGCTTCCCGTTAGCCCACTGGTTGAGTTCAAAATTGCCGTTTGAACCACGGTGGAAGAGCGATTCTGCGTAGTTCGAGATGGTTCCGTCCGCAGTGTAAACAACAGTCAAGTTGCTTACGGGGCTGTATCCCTCGATTGGGACGGTGATCGTCTTGAATAGGTGCCCCTGCTTCCGCACCTCAAGGACCACGGCGTCTGTAAAATTTAACTTTTCCAAATTCGAGGCGGTGTTAACCTTGTTAGAAGACACGGAAGACTTGAGCTTTGAAATTGCCTCGGTGCGAGCTTTGGCAATAATGATGCGGGACTGATCTGGCATCTGTGCTTCAATTGAACACTGCGGGCGATCGCTCTTTGGAGCGGGAGTGGCTTGCGCGCTTGGCAAGCCATTTCCTAGCAATGCCCCTAGGAGAGAGGGCGTTGTGATAGCGATGGTTGGTAGCAAACGAACTCCCATCATGTCCTTTGTCCTTTCTCTTCTTTGAGTGTCGGCTGAAGTTGAATTTGGCGCATTTTTAGCTGTTGAAAAATAAACAATTCTAGTTTAGCTGAAATGCACTGGGTTTTATTCCTAGGTGGTTGGGACTGCTGAAGGTTTGGTTGACAATTTTCCTTCTGATTTTTAGGCCGCAAGGGATGCGGCTGGTTTCAGGGTTGTTTCGTATTCGTTGGGCGTCAATTTCCCCAGCTTTAGCTGGCGTCTCTTGCAGTGATAAGTCCGTTCAATCCAGTGGGTGTTCGCGGCTGATAGCTCGCGGCGGCTGGTACAGGATTTGCGGTCAAGAACATTCTTTTGTACGAGGGCGAAGAAGGAATCCATCGCGGCGTTATCCCCACACTCCCCAACCTTTTCCCAGCATCCCTTCGCCCCATAGACCTTCAACGCGATACGGAACTTCCTGGAAGCAAATTGCGAGCATCGATCAGAGTGAACAATCACGCTCTGCGGCTCGCCGCGTTTGACCATGGCGTCCTCAAGTGCCGCCACTGTCAGGGATGATTTCATCCGCTCACCTGTCGCATAGCTAACGATTTTTTGTGCGCACAGGTCTTTAATCGCACGCAAATACCGTTTCCCTTCCCCTGTCCAGTGCTCGGTGATGTCCGTGACCCATGCAGTATTCGCAGTGTCGGCATGGAAGTGGCGTTTGAGCAGGTCATAATGAAGCGGAGCACCGGACTTCTTCCCGTGCGGCTTTCGCCGAGCGCTGACAGAGAAGACCTGGATCTTCGAGCACAATCTCCACACGTGCCACTCAGAAATTGTTACGCCTTGCCCGTGGAGTCCATCAGCAATGAACTGGTAGCCGAACTCTGGATCATCGTTGTGGATCTGGCGAATCTTGCAGATGATCTCTTCTTCTGGGCTTTGCCTGTTTGAGACCGGCTTAGCCAGCCACTTGTAGAAGGCTTGGCGAGAAAACTTCAATACCTGAGCCGCGATTTTCAAGGTCGCCCTATACCATCGATGATCAGTTTTTCCACGGTCGGGAAGATCTTTTTGGGCGAATCGCTTCCTGAGGTAAATATGCTGCTGCGACGCGTAAGACTTCGTTTTCCATTTCCAGTTCACGAATCCGTTTGAGCGCAGCACTCATCTCTATGGCGACTGCGCGGTCACCCGAGGGACTCATCCCGTGAGCCTCTGGGCGTCGGTGATCCATTTCTGAAGTAAGGACCGTGAGATTCCTAGATCGGCGCAACTTGCCTGCGACTCATCCCCGATTCGACCAGAACAACCGCGTCAGCTTTAAACTGCCCGCTATACAACTTTGGCACGACCAATATCCTTCCGTACCTCACACCCGTGAAGCAACTTTGGTGTCAACCAAACCCACAGCAGACCTTTTTTGAAGCCGCAAAAGCGAGTCCGAAAACGCCTCAGAGCGGGTGACGGGAATCGAACCCGCACCATCTGCTTGGAAGGCAGAGGCTCTACCATTGAGCTACACCCGCAAAAAGCGAACACGAAAATAATACCCAAACGTCCTCGCAAACAAAAATCTAAACAACCCGATGTGGCACTAGTCGCATACTGGCAACCCGTTTTGATCCCAACACGAAACATACGTTACGCTAAACATCACCGGGGTGTGGCGCAGCTTGGTAGCGCGCTTGCTTTGGGAGCAAGATGTCGCAGGTTCAAATCCTGTCACCCCGACCACTCACCGATCTACTACCACAGCTGGCAGTGCGGAAAACAAACGTAGCTATGACAACAGCGCAGGCGGCATCCTCAAATCCCAAAATCCAATCCCCCGTCCGCGCCCGAACGCGCCCAACCCAGGGCAGAACACGCTCCACCAATGAGAGCCACCAAACACCATTTGGTGTGCAAACTCCCATGACATAGGATCGGATAGATTGACTATTGCCGGCCAGTGGTCGGAAACAACAAGCTGGAGTACGAATTGAAAACAACTGTTGAAAACCTCGAACCCACAAAGGTAAAACTAACCGTCGAGGTTCCTGCCACAGAACTAGCCCCCGCAATCGACAAAGCATACAAAGAAGTAGCTGGACAAATAAATGTTCCCGGCTTCCGCCGCGGACACGTCCCTGCCCCCATCATCGACCGCCGGGTAGGACGCGCCTACATTATTGAGCAAGCCGTCAACGCAAAACTTCAAGACTTCTACAGTGGCGCCCTCGACGAAGCCAAAGTGCAACCCCTGGCAGCCCCCGAAGTTGAAGTAACCGAAGTCCCCACCGGCAAAGAAGAAACCGACGGCAAACTGCTGTTCACCGCCGAAGTGGAAATCATGCCCGAAATCGAAATCGCCAGTACCGAAGGTCTGAAACTGACCGTCGACAACCAAAAAGTTAGCGACGACGACGTAGAAAACGAACTCGACCAACTGCGTGGACGCTTCGCTTCCCTCAAAACCGTCGACCGCGCCGCCGAAGAAGGCGACTACGTCTCCATCGACATGGAAGCCAAAGTTGACGGCAAAGAAATCGACACCGTCTCCGGTATCTCCTACGAAGTCGGCTCCGGCAACATGATGAAAGGCATGGACGAAGCCCTCAAAGGCATGAAAGCAGGCGAAGAAACCACCTTCCAAACCACCATGGTCGGTGGGGATCACGAGGGCGAAGCTGGCGAAGTACACCTCACCTTGCGTTCCGTCAAAGTTCGTGAACTGCCAGAAGCAGACGACGACTTCGCCCAAATGGCATCCGAATTCGACACCATCGGTGAACTGCGCGCAGACATGCGCAAAAATGTGGAGCAAGGCAACCTCGCCAAGCAAGCCCTGCAAGCCCGCGACCAACTGCTAGAACACCTGCTGAAAAACACCGAAGTGCCACTGCCCAGCGGCGTCCTCGAAAAGGAAATTGCCGAACGTGGCGCCGATATGGACGACGAAAAGAAAGCCGAACTGCGCAAGAACCTCGAAGAGGGGATGAAAGAACAACTCCTCCTGGACCGCCTGGCACAAGACCTCGCAGTGCAACTGTCCCAACAAGAACTGCTGGAATACATGTTCCAAACCGCGCAATCCTACGGTATCGAACCCGCCCAACTGTTAGGTGGCGAAAACGGGCAAGCCCAAATGGCAGCCATGGCTGGGGAACTGACCCGCACCAAGTCTCTGGTGAAAGTGCTGCGAGGCGTCGAAGTTGTCGACGAGGACGGCAACCCCGTGGACCTGTCCGAATTTACCAAAGACCCGGTAGAAGAAGCCGCAGAAGCAGAAAAAGCAGAAGCTGCCGACGCTAACGAGGACGCAGAGACCGTAGACATCGCGGAAAATGACAATGACGAGGACGAAGCGAAGTAATAACCTTCCCTACAGTTAGTCGAAACGAACGCCGGACCTGACCCAAAGTTAGGTTCGGCGTTTCGTGGTAGATGAGTGGCGACCTCGGGGAAGAAGAAAGAAACCGAGGAAAGTCTGGGGAAAAACGAAGCGAAAACCGGATAAAACAGGGAAAATTTTAGGCGACAGTCCGTTGTCTTGGGTGCTGGTCTAGAAAGTCTGGCAGTGACTAGACGAAAGTCGGGTGGAAGCTGAGGGAAAACCGAAAGGGTAACCAGTAAATATGCCGCGCAACTGGCGGGAGAATCTGTATTGCGCGCCAGCTAGAACGGGCACGCCGATAGCGAAATAACCCCTGTCAATTCTGCTTTTGCACCTTTTAGTGGATACGGTTTTAACATTCCAGGAAACTAGAAGAGGAGTAGCCGTGACTCACGAGTCCGCAATGCCTAATCCAGGCGGCAAACCCACGGATGCTGTTTTTGACCGTCTGCTAAAGGAACGCATTATTTGGCTTGGCAGCGCAGTCGAGGACGAAAACGCCAACGAAATCTGTGCGAAAATGCTGCTGCTAGCCGCAGAAGACCCAGAGGCCGACATTTTCTTGTACATAAACAGCCCGGGTGGGTCCGTCACCGGGGGCATGGCAATTTATGACACCATGCAACTGGTACAACCTGACGTTGCCACTGTGGCGGTGGGATTAGCGGCATCCATGGGACAGCTATTGCTAACCGCAGGCGCACCAGGCAAACGCTACATTACGCCGCACGCTCGCGTCATGATGCACCAACCTTCTGGCGGAATTGGGGGCACTGCCGCCGATATTCGTATTAATGCCGACCTGATACTGCAAATGAAACGGACCCTGGCGGAAATAACAGCAGAGCGCACCGGCAAAAGTGTTGAACAAATCAACGCGGACTCGGACCGTGACAAGTGGTTCACCGCGCAAGAAGCCCTGGAATACGGGTTTGTGGACCACGTCGTCGAACATGCCAGCGCAATTGGGAAAAACTAGGAGAAAAAGTGACTTTTAAACCTTGGTCCGCAGCAAATGCGATGGCGCAAAGTCGCTACGTTCTGCCACAATTCGAAGAACGCACCGCCTACGGTTTCAAACGTTCGGACCCATACACGAAACTGTTTGAAGACCGTATCGTGTTCTTGGGTGTGCAAGTTGACGATGCCTCCGCAGACGACGTGATGGCGCAACTGCTCGTCCTCGAATCACAAGACCCGGACAGCATGATAACCATGTACATAAATAGTCCGGGCGGGTCCTTCACCGCGATGACGGCAATTTATGACACCATGCAGTACATCAAACCGGAAATTCAGACCGTGTGCTTGGGGCAGGCTGCATCTGCGGCTTCGGTGTTGCTGGCTGCGGGGAGTCCTGGGAAACGTTTAGCACTGCCGAACGCGCGCGTGCTCATTCACCAACCGGCCCTGGCAGGGGGGCAAGGCTACGCTCAAGCCTCAGACATTGAAGTGCAAGCCAACGAAATTGAACGCATGCGCGACTGGATGGATTCCACACTGGCAAAGCACTCGAACCGCACGGCGGAACAAATCCACGCAGACACACAACGCGACAAGATTTTGACCGCCACAGAAGCCCTGGAATACGGTCTGATTGACCAAGTTCTAGAGTCCCGAAAAACGGTGAAAAGCTAGGAATTAGAACGAATGTCGCGGCGCGTCATAGGCGCGACGCGACATTTGGTCGTTAAGCTAGAACAAGACCAGGGAGGGGGAGACTTGTCAGCACCAGCCGAAAGCCTCGACACGTTGCAGTGTTCTTTTTGCGGGAAAAGTCAGAAACAGGTTCGCAAACTTATTGCGGGACCTGGAGTGTATATTTGCAACGAATGCATCAGTTTATGTGTAGAAATTATGGAAGAAGAACTGACACAAAATGCCCCTCGCGAACTTAACAAGCTTCCCAAACCCAAAGAGATATTTGAGTTTTTAAACCAGTATGTTATTGGTCAAGACGAAGCGAAACGTTCCCTGGCAGTTGCCGTTTACAACCACTACAAGAGGGTGCGTGCCCGCGACGGTGGCAAAGAAGTCGACATGGACCAAACCAAGTCCAACATTTTGCTGCTCGGACCCACCGGGACTGGCAAAACCCATCTGGCGCGCAGCCTGGCAAAAATGATGCGCGTGCCTTTTGTTATTGTTGACGCCACTGCTTTGACCGAAGCCGGGTATGTTGGTGAGGACGTCGAAAACATTTTGCTAAAACTCATCCAGGCCGCAGATGGGGATATAGCCAGGGCGGAACGCGGAATAATATACATTGACGAGATCGACAAAATCTCGAGAAAAGGCGAAAATGCGTCAATAACCCGGGATGTGTCCGGCGAGGGCGTACAGCAGGCATTGCTGAAAATCATTGAGGGAACTTTGGCGTCAGTCCCACCAACCGGAGGACGCAAACACCCGAACCAGGAATTCTTGGAAATTGACACTTCTGGAATATTATTCATAGCTGCCGGTGCCTTTGCGGGCATAGACCAAATTGTGAAAGAACGTTTAGGCAGACGCACCACCGGGTTCGGCTCCGACCTCAAAACCAATGCAGAACACGGCGACTTGTACAGCAAAGTCACTACCGACGATTTGCACAAATTCGGAATGATTCCCGAATTTATTGGGCGCCTGCCGGTACTGACCACGGTTGAATCTTTAGACGAGGACGCCCTTATGCGAGTTCTCACTGAGCCTAAAAACGCCCTCGTAAAACAGTACGCGAGCCTGTTCGAACTGGACGGTATAGAACTGGTATTTACCAAAGAAGCCTTGCGGGCAGTAGCACACCTGGCAACACAGCGGGGGACTGGCGCCCGGGGATTGTCCTCGATAATGGAAAACGCCCTCAAACAGACCATGTTCGACGTTCCTTCCGAGGATGATGTTACAAAAGTTACTATCACACCGGACGTGGTGTTGAAAGGGGAGGGCGCGCTTATTGAGCGCGGGGCGGCGAAACGCCAACGCATCGAAAGGAGTGCATAGTGGGCGCTGAACATTTCCTAGAAGAGCCAACAGATATTCCTGCAGAGCTGGCAGAAGCCCGGAAAACCATTGACAATATTGACGCCGCGCTGGTACATATGCTGGCCGAACGTTTCCGCTGTACCGAAAAAGTGGGGGTAATAAAAGCCAAATATGACCTGCCCCCAGCCGATCTCGACCGGGAAAAACGCCAGGTGGCGCGGTTGCAACAGTTCGCCGCTGATTCCGGTCTAGACCCAGAATTTGAGAAAAAGTTCCTGCGCTTCATAGTTGACGAAGTACTACACCACCACGAACGTATCCGCGAAGAAATGGAAAACAATCCCTCCGCGATGTCGTAACGTCGTAACATCGTAAGGCTATGTATGCTACGCGGCAATAAGGCTGTGGGGCTGTGAGTCAGTGAGGCGATACGGCTGCAAAGCAGAAGGTCACAAGACCGCAACCGCATTGCCGCAAGGTATGCAGAACGCAACCTTAAAGCGCCTACCAGCACATCGTCCTCGATCAATAGTCACGCCTACCGGGTTTAAAACGCTCACAGGGGGAAAACGCGAAAGTGGGGAGGTCGCCCTCCCCACTGCAAAACGCCGACTAACTAGGTTAGTTGCTCAGTTTTGTGCTTTTTCCGGTGATTTCACGCCAGCGTACAAATCCTCGATTTCTGCGGCAAAACGCTTGGCGACTTCACGGCGAATAACCTTCATAGAGGGCGTGAGTAGCCCATTTTCTACCGTGAAATCCGTCAGCAACACCTTGAACTTCCGGATAGATTCCGCCCGCGAAACCTGCTTGTTCGCCCGCTCAATAGCCCGCTCCAAGGCCGCCAGCACCTGTGGGTGGCGGACCGCGTCAGACACGTCCATTTGCGGCAGATTGTGGTTGCGCAACCACGTCGGTAGCATTTCCGCATTCAAAGTAACCAAAGCGGCAATGAAAGGCTTATTATCGCCCACCACCATTGTTTGGCTGATCAAAGGATGCCCCCGCAAAGAATCTTCCAAAATGGAAGGCACTACGTTCTTGCCACCCGCAGTGACAATAATTTCCTTCGCCCGCCCAGTAATGGACAGGTACCCGTCCATGTCTAAAGATCCGAGGTCGCCGCTGCGGAACCAGCCGTCTGCAGTAAATGCGGCCTTGGTTTCCTCTGGAAGGTTATGATAACCCTTAAAAACAGAGGGACCTTTCAGCAGAATTTCACCATCTTCAGCGATTTTGACGGTAATGGTAGCGATAGGTGGTCCCACCGTCCCCACTTTCGTAAGGCGCGGGGTGTTCACCGCCAGTGGCGCCGTCGTCTCTGTTAGACCGTAGCCTTCTAGTACGGGAATACCCATACCACGGAAAAAATGCCCCAAACGGGCCCCTAGTGGTGCGCCCCCGGAAATAACCCACCTTGCATTTGGACCAAGCAGTTTCGTGATTTTACGGTACACTAGGCGTTCAAACAATTGGCGTTTGGCGCGCAACGAACGTGAGGGACCGTCCTCGGTATCTAAAGCGTGCGAATACGCAATTGCAACTTTCACGGCGTTGGCAAACATCACCGTACCAACCCGGCTGGAACGCGCCTTTGCTTCTGCGGCATTGTAAATTTTTTCGAGGACGCGCGGCACTGCCAAAATGTATGTAGGGCGGAATTTTGCCAGGTCAGCCAGTAAATTGGAAGTGTCGGGGGTATGTCCTAAAACGCCTCCGCCACTAATTTGAAAGAGCTGCAAAAAACGCGCGTACACGTGCGCTAGGGGGAGGAACAACAGCAGGCGAGAACTGCGAATATGCGCAATCTCGGGCATCCATTTTTGCCCGTTTATCACCAGGTGTGCAAAATTTCCGTGCGTCAGGCAGGTGCCCTTGGGCTTGCCGGAAGTTCCGGAAGTATATACGATGGTTGCCAGCGTGTCGGCAGTTAACGATTTGGTTCGCTGATCTACGGTGTCGAGGACGACTCCCCGACCGGCTTCAACGAGCAAGACCAGTGCTCCGTCTTCGATAGTGAGGATCTTTTGTAAATTCTTGCCTTTTTGGCGCACAGAGCGCACCAGGCGCGCCAGCACAATAGTTTCGGTTATGACTATGCGCGGGTCGGCGTCCTCTAAAATAGTGCCAATTTGTTCGGCTGAATCCGTTTCGTAAATGGGGACAACTACCAGACCGGCACTCAGGGCCGCAATGTCCAGGAGCGTCCATTCGTAGCAAGTGCGTGACATGATGGCAATGCGGTCGCCAGTCTGCAGCCCCATCCCAATAAAGCCAGCGGCAACGGATTTTACTTCAGCGGCAAACTGTTTCGCTGACAGACGTCGCCAATTGCCCCCGAGCTGGGTTTTTATTTCCATCAGCGGCGCATCTGGGAGGCGTTTTACGCGGTCTTCAAGCAGCCACGGAATGGTGTGGAAAGGCTCAGGGGTGACTAAAGTTGGTCCTGTCCATTCCACGACATCGCTATGTTTACTCATTTGCGTTCCTTTGCTGGGGGTTCGTCCAGTTCGGTTGTGCCAGTTTCGATGTGTTCAATTTCGGCGGAAGTGATTTCCAGTTTTCCGCGAATTTTTGCGGAAGCTACGATGTCATCTTTGATTTCATCCAGCAGTTCTACCATGTGTGCCGGTACGCGCAATTGTGCGTGGGCGAAAGTGGTGCGTTGGGAAACCTTGTTTTCGCTCTTGACTTTGCGCAGTGCGCCCATGGCTTCACCTGCTACCGCCAACAGTTCGGGTTTGCCTGTCACTTTTTCGAGGACGGCGGCAGTGGGCCAGGAGGCGCGGTGGACCGAGCCTTCCCGGTACCAGTGCCACACTTCCTCGGCAGTATAAGGCAGGAAGGGGGCGAACAGCCGCACAATATTGTCGACTACGATAGCCAGGGCGGTGCGCGCCGAATTGACCAGTTCCGCGCTGTATTCTGCGTCAAAGTTGTTGGCGCGGTCTTTTACCAGTTCCAAATAATCATCGCAGAAGGACCAGAAGAATTGTTCTGTGACTTCCAGGGCGCGCGTGTGTTCGTAGTTTTCAAAATGTTCGGTGGCCGCCTGGATGACTTCGCGCAGTTTGGCGAGGACGGCCAGGTCGGCTGGTTCACTGACTTGCGCTGGGTCCAAATTGAGAGGTTGGTCTGCGCCCATCGCTAGGGCGAATTTGGAGGCGTTTAACAATTTCATTGCCAGGCGCCGTCCGACTTTCATTTCGGCTTCGTCGAAGGCGGCGTCTGTGCCCAGTCGCGCTGATGCTGCCCAGTAGCGCACCGCGTCAGAGCCGTGCTTTTCCAATAGTCCCATGGGGGTAACCACGTTTCCTTTGGACTTGGACATTTTCTTGCGATCAGGGTCCAAAATCCACCCGGAAATAGCAGCGTGTTTGAACGGCAAACCGTCAAATTCCAGGTGTGCGCGCACAACCGTAGCAAAGAGCCAGGTGCGAATAATGTCCTGGGCTTGCGGACGCACATCCATGGGGTAGACCTTGGCGAACAAGTCTTCGTCCCGCAGCCACCCGCCGGCAATCTGGGGGGATAACGAGGACGTTGCCCAAGTGTCCAAAATGTCTGGGCAAGGTACGAACCCGCCGGGCGCACCACGTTGGTCTGCGCTGTAACCAGGCGGAACGTCAGTAGTGGGATCGACTGGGAGGGCGTCCTCGGAAGGGACCAACACGGCGTCGTAATTTACGTCCCCATTGGCGTCTACTTCGTACCACACCGGAATGGGCACGCCGAAGAAACGCTGGCGGGAAATGAGCCAATCCGTGTTCAACCCTTCCACCCAGTTGCGGTAACGCACGCGCATGAAATTCGGGTGGAACACCAGTTCGTCGCCACGGTCGAGCAGCTCCGCGTTCAAGTTCTTCGCCTTGCCTGCGCGCGTGTAGTCCTTGCCACCATTGCGAATGTACCACTGGCGACTCATGACGATTTCCAGCGGTTTATCGCCCTTTTCGAAAAAGTTAGTCATGCGGTTCGTGGGGGTAGGTTCCCCCAGCATACCGCCATTTTCCTGCAATGCTGCAACAATTGCCTGGCGGGCGCTAAACACCGTCTTACCGGCCAACTGCTGGTACAAATCCTGACCAGCCGGGCTGGTAATCCACTGCGGCGTAGCCCCCACCAAACGTCCGTCTTTACACAAAATGTTGCGGGTTGGTAGGTCCAATTCGCGCCACCACTGCACGTCGGTCAAATCCCCAAACGTACAGCACATGGCAATGCCAGCGCCCTTATCCATCTCTGCTGTCGGGTGCGCCAAAACTGGCAAAGCCACCTCAAAACCGGGGCTAGTAACCGTCTTGCCAAACAAATGCTGGTAGCGTTCGTCCTCTGGGTGCGCAATCAGAGCGCAACACGCGGGCAACAATTCTGGGCGGGTAGTTTCAATAACGACGTCTTCGTCCTCGCCGTGGAACACCAAAGAATGGTAGAAACCGGGGTATTCGCGGGCTTCCAATTCTGCCTGCGCCACCGCTGTTTGGAATGTCACATCCCAAAGTCCAGGCGCTTCCGCTTGGTAGGCTTCGCCTCTGGCTAAGTTTCGCAAAAATGCTGCTTGTGCCACCTTTTGCGCGTTTGTGCCGATAGTTTGGTAGTGATGATGCCAGTCAACAGACAAACCCAAATGGCGCCATAAAGCCTCAAAGTGGCGTTCGTCCGCAGCCGTAAGTTCCCAACACAGCTCAATGAAGTTCTTGCGCGAAATGGGCACCTGGTCGCGGAGCTTAATGGACTTGCCCGTACCACCCCGGTGGGGCGGCTGGAAATCTGGATCGTAAGGTAACGAAGGGTCGCAGCGAACACCAAAATAGTTCTGTACCCGCCGTTCCGTAGGCAGACCATTATCGTCCCAACCCATGGGATAGAAAACATTCATGCCACGCATGCGCTGGTAACGCGCCACCAAATCCGTGTGCGTATAACTGAATACGTGACCGACGTGCAAAGACCCCGAAACCGTTGGAGGGGGAGTGTCAATGGAATAAACCTGTTCGCGCGCAGTGTTGCGATCAAAGGCATAAGTCCCGTTTTCTTCCCAGAACTTACCCCACTTTTCTTCCAAGCCATCAGGGCTAACGCGCCGCGGAACATTGGGAATGGGCAAATTGGCTGCAGTCAAAATAAAACTCCTTGATGCCGGGGGTGTACCGGATCGGTAAAAGATTACAAAGGCAATTGTACAAGCCACTCGCACTTTCACCTCAACCGGTATTATTCCCTCATGAGGTACATTTCTACGCGCGGGCAGGTCCAACCCGGACATTTTTGCGAAATACTGTTGACTGGTTTAGCCGCCGACGGGGGATTGTACATGCCAGAAAGTTACCCGCAAATTGGTGGGCAAACGCTGAAAAAGTGGGCAGGCGTCCTCGAAAAAGAAGGCTATGCGGCGTTAGCTGCTAACGTATTGGCGCTGTTTATGGACGACATTCCCGAGGACGACTTGCAGGCAATCTGTCAGCGTGCGTACCGCCCTCCGAAATTTTCCCACCCGGAAATAGTACCCGTCAGCGACTTGGGGGAGGGACTATGGTTGGGACATTTGTCTAACGGTCCTACCGCCGCGTTCAAAGACATGGCAATGCAGTTACTGGGCGAACTGTTTGAATATGAGTTAGAGCGGCGGAAAGCTGCCCTGAATATTGTCGGCGCTACCAGTGGGGATACCGGGTCTGCGGCCGAATATGCGTTGGCCGGGCGCAAAAACGTGCGGGTATTCATGTTGACTCCGCAGGGGCGAATGACGCCTTTCCAGCGTGCCCAAATGTTCTCAATTAGCGCCGACAACATATTCAACTTGGCGATCGACGGCGTTTTTGACGACTGTCAGGACATTGTGAAAGTGCTGAATGCGGACGCGGACTTCAAACGTAAGACCAAATTGGGGGCGGTAAACTCGA
This sequence comes from Actinomycetaceae bacterium, assembly GCA_030528145.1. Taxonomy (GTDB): domain Bacteria; phylum Actinomycetota; class Actinomycetes; order Actinomycetales; family Actinomycetaceae; genus Winkia. The sequence continues at coordinate 507,885 of JAUMZK010000001.1, read as the reverse complement.
TTAACTGGGCGCGTCTGGCTGCCCAAATCGTGTACTACATCAGCTGCTACTTGAAGGTAGTAGGGGCGAACTTGGAGGAAAAACCGCCAGTATCATTCTGCGTACCGACCGGTAATTTTGGGGATATTTGTGCTGGTCATATTGCGAAAATGATGGGGTTGCCGATTCGGCACCTGATAGTTGCGACAAACGAAAATAATGTTTTAGAAGAATTTTTCCGCACAGGCACCTACCGGGTGCGCGCAGCGGCGGAAACTTTGAAAACGTCCTCGCCATCGATGGATATTTCCAAAGCCTCCAATTTTGAACGTTTTGTATTCGATTTGTTGGGGCGCAACGCAGCGGAAATTGCGCGATTGTTCGGACAAATGGTTCCCGAGGGCGGTTTTACATTACCGGCAGACCTTATGTTGCGGGCACGCGAAAAATACGGTTTTCTGGCAGGTGCTGCCACCCACCAGGACCGCGTGCAGCAAATTCGGGAGTTGTACCAACAAAATGGGGTACTGGTGGACCCGCACACGGCGGACGGCTTGGCAGTAGCAAAGAAAGTGGCAGTGCCCGGTCCGGTGGTCGTCCTCGAAACCGCCCTGCCAGTAAAGTTTGCGGACACTATTGCCGAAGCGATTGGGCACGTCCCGCCAGTGCCGCCCCGGTTTGCGGGGATCGAAGACTTGCCGTGGCGCGTAGACCAATTGCCCGCCGATAGCGACGCGGTGAAACGCTACATGAGCGCGCGAATTTAGGGGCGTCCTCGGGAAAATATTGCGTGGGCGCCAGCGCGACAGGTGCCCACTTAGTGCATAACTGCCAGCGCTGGGGCGCAGTCTTGGCTAGAGCGGCAGCGCTTTTGTGGACAAGCCCAAGCGTCTGTAGGCAGTAGGCAGCAAGAACAGCGTCCACAAGCCTGCCCCGCTCGCCACGCCTACAGTTGCCCAAATGCCCCCGCCAACGCCAAACAAGCTGGTCAGCAGGGATGCCAGTGCCGGACCCAGAACCCCACCCAGACCAGTTAATGCGGTCCAATTCCCCAAAAACTTTTGACGGCGCACGTCCGGGGACATGTCCACCCCCAAAGTCATCAGTGAACCGCTGCTAAAACCATTCCCCAAACCGGTCAAGGCGGTGCCCACAAAATACACGGTTACTGTGGGGAAAATAGCCAGGATAGAAAAACCGATTGCCATCAGTGCGAACGCTGGTATTAGTGCCGCCGATCGCCCCCATAAATCCTGAGCTTTCCCGCCCGGATAAATGGACATGAGGTCGCACAACGCCCCAATTACGAAAGCTACCGAAATTGTGGAAGCGTGCAAACCAATCTGAGTACCCCACAAGGGGATTAACACCGTGCGGTTTATGCGCACTAGTGCCAACGATATGCCGCTGACTCCCGCAATTGTGGTACTGATTTTGTCGCTGGTGGCACGCAATTTGCCAGTGCTTACCGGATTAATGGGGGTGGTTTTTTCCGAGGACGATGCCACTTTTTCGTCTGGCAGTACAAAAACAAGGATGCACACTAACGCCAAAATACCGGTGAGAATTTGCAGCCAAAAAACCCCAGGGAAGGACAACAAAGCCACTATGCCCGCTCCTAATGCTGGACCCAGCATGTCCCCAGCGCGCAAAGTTCCGCCTAAAAGTGCCAGCGCACTGGCACGAAACTGGGGGGCGACGCGTTCAGCCAAATACGATTGACGCGCCAGCCCCCAAACCGCAGAAGCAACGGCCAACGTAATAATGCCGGTGGCATAAACCGTCTTTGCCGTATTGCCCGCACTAATAGACAGCGCCACTAGGTCGAGGACGCACCCTGCGCTCAGCAAAAAAGTGGCTGCGATCAGTGCGGAACGATCGGCGGCGCGCAACAATATTTGCCCCACGACAGGGGAGGCAATAACAGCCACCAACCCAAACAGCGCCATTATTAGCGACGCTTCCGAATGATTCATTCCTACCTGCAGTGCAGCCAAAACTGCCATTGGTCGCACCGCCCCCGAGCCTAAGGAATAAAACACTGAGGGGACATATATCGGTCCTAGCAGTGGACGGATGTGTTCAGTAGTAGAACTCAACCCTCCGCCAATTCGTTGTCACGGTCAACTGCCGCGTCCACTGCGGCGCGAATGGCGGGACTAAACCCGGCGTCCTCGGCAGCCAACAAACCTGCCACCGTGGTTCCCCCAGGACTGGTAACGCGATCCACCAAAGCTGCCGGAATAATGCCCTGATCGGCTTCATAACGGGCAAGGTCCCCAGAACCGCCGACTGCCGCCGCCGCAATGCGCACCGCCTGCGCCTTGGGAATGCCATGGGCAACTGCCGCCCTGGCTAAAGAATCCACCATAGTGAATACCCAAGCTGGGCTGCACCCGGCGATAGCCGCATAGACGGCAAAGTGTTCTTCTGGGATGACCTCTACGTGCCCGCAAGTTTCAAACATTGCAACCACGTTGTTTAAAGCGCTTTGAGACGTGCCTGGCGCGCCTGCCACGCCCGTCATGGCCTTGCCAATAATCGCATTCACATTTGGCATAGCCCGGAACAGCTGGCATTTTGCGTTCTGCACGTCTTGCTGCAAAGTTTTCAAAGGGCGACCCGCCGCAATAGAAACCACAATTTTGCCATCCAAATCCGCGGCAATTTCGCCCAGAACCTGTCCCATTAGGTGGGGTTTTACCGCCCCCACAATAATGTCCGAAACCGTAACCAGTTTTGCCGCGTCCGCTGTTACTTGCCCACCGACCTCGTCTTGAATAGCTTTCGCACTGGCTGTGTTCGGGTCAAACATGGCTAAGGCGAAATCCGCAGATTTTCCGACACCGCGAGCAATAGCCCCGCCCATGTTTCCGGTTCCAATAATTCCAACCTTCATAAAAACCTCCCACCCAAGTGTAAACACGAGCACGAAAAAGATTCATTCTCACCGTCCTCGAAAAAAGAAAAATCCGTGGTCAGTTACACATCTAAAAATCACAAATAGCTTTGTATAAGTCGTTTCATTTACCTAAGATGAAAGGGCTAGGATCCGGCAATCACCGGGGAGCACCGGGAAGAACGGGAAACTCAGTAGAACCCGGCGGGCAGCCCGTCACAGCGCAAACGAAGAGGTCAACTGGCACAGGGTCAGTTTGGCAACCGAGGTGGTACCGCGGCAAAAGTCGTCCTCGAAATCCCGAGGAGAACGATTTTGACCACGGACAACGGCAAACGCGGCTACTACCCCAGGCACAGGGACACCGAAATTCCGTCCTCCCCAAACCTGCCCCAGCTCGAAGTAGAAACGCTGAAATACTGGGAAGAACACGCCACCTTTAAGAAGTCAGTTGAAAGTCGCGAAGCTGGCGAGGACGGTAATAACGAATTCGTGTTCTACGACGGTCCGCCCTTTGCCAACGGGTTGCCGCACTACGGGCACCTGCTGACCGGTTACGTTAAAGACATTGTGGCACGCTACCAAACCCAACTTGGTAGACGTGTAGAGCGTCGGTTCGGATGGGACACGCACGGCTTGCCCGCAGAACTGGAAGCCGAACGCATCCTCGGGATCGAAGACAAAAGCGACATTGACGGTCCGGACGGAATCGGCATCGCCAAATTCAATGAGACCTGCCGATCCTCGGTACTGCGATACACCAACGAATGGCAAGACTACGTAAACCGGCAAGCCCGCTGGGTGGACTGGGAAAACGACTACAAAACTTTAGATCCCACCTACATGGAATCGGTAATCTGGGCGTTCAAGACCCTCTACGACAAGGGTCTTGCTTACGAAGGCTACCGCGTGCTGCCCTACTGTTGGCACGACCAGACGCCACTGTCCAACCATGAACTAAAAATGGACGATGACGTTTACCAAGACCGCCAGGACAACACGGTTACAGTAGGGCTGCGCCTCGAAAGTGGCGAATTAGCGCTAATTTGGACCACTACGCCATGGACGTTGCCCTCTAACCTGGCCGTTGCGGTAGGGCCGAACATCGACTACGCCGTGGTATCCGTGGCAGCCGACCTGGAATCTTCGTTAGCTGGAGAAACCGTAATCTTAGCCAGCGCCCTCGTGCAAAATTACACCAAAGAACTGGGCACAGAACCGCAGGTGTTACGCACGGTCAAAGGTAGCGAATTAGTTGGGCGAGCTTACACCCCGATTTTCGATTACTTTGCTGATACGGGGACGGACGTGCCCGGTCCAAACGCCTTCCATGTGATCGGCGCAGACTTCGTGTCCACCGAGGACGGCACGGGACTGGTACATATTGCTCCCGCATTTGGCGAGGACGACATGTTCGCGTGTATGGACGCGGGGATTAACGCGGTCTTGCCAGTAGACGAGGCCGGTAAATTCACTGCGGAAGTTCCCGAATATGAGGGCTTGCAAGTATTTGACGCCAACAAGCCAATAATCATGGACTTGCGTCGCGCCCACGAACAAGATGCGGGTCCGCTCGCGCGCACGCCCAAAGAAAAGCGCGCCAGATTGGTGCGCCAACAGTCCTACAACCACTCCTACCCGCACTGCTGGCGGTGTCGCAAACCCCTGATTTATAGGGCCGTGTCCAGCTGGTTTGTGAAAGTATCGGCTTTCCGCGACCGTATGGTGGAACTGAACCAGAACATCACGTGGGTACCAGAACACACCAAAGATGGACAGTTCGGCAAGTGGCTGGAAGGTGCCCGCGACTGGTCGATATCGCGGAACCGGTACTGGGGCAGTCCCATCCCGGTGTGGAAGTCGGACAACCCGGAATATCCGCGTATTGACGTTTACGGTTCTTTTGCGGAATTGGAACGGGACTTTGGCGTGGAAGTTACAGACTTACACCGCCCCTTCATCGATACTTTGGTGCGCCCCAACCCGGACGACCCCACGGGCAAATCCATGATGCGGCGCATTCCGGACGTTTTGGACTGCTGGTTCGATTCTGGGTCTATGCCGTTCGCGCAGGTCCACTACCCGTTTGAAAACAAGGAATGGTTTAACAGCCACTATCCAGGCGACTTCATTGTGGAATACATTGGGCAGACGCGCGGCTGGTTCTACGTGTTGCACGTGTTAGCGACCGCACTGTTTGACTGCAATGCGTTCACTAGCTGTATTTCACATGGCATTGTTTTGGGCGATGATGGACGCAAGATGTCCAAGTCATTGCGCAATTACCCTGACGTGCGCGGTGTGTTTGATAACTACGGTTCGGATGCGATGCGGTGGTTCTTGATGTCTTCGCCGGTAGTGCGCGGAGGCAACCTGATAGTAACCGATAGTGGCATTCGCGACACCGTGCGCCAAATTCTGTTGCCGTTGTGGAACACCTACTATTTCTTCGTGCTATACGCCGGGGCTTGTAATAAGGGCGCTGGTTATGCGGCGAAACGCATTGAGGACGCCGCGGGGCTGGAGGAAATGGACCGTTACATTTTGGCGGCGCTGAACAAGCTGACGCGCGAGGTGCGCGCCGCACAAGACACCTATGACATTGCTGGCGCCTGTCACCTGGTAGAACACTTCGCAGACCGCCTTAGCAACTGGTATGTGCGTAATTCTCGGCAACGTTTCTGGGACGAGGACGAAGCGGCATTCGATACTTTATACACCGTCCTCGTGCGACTCATGGAAGTGGCAGCCCCATTGGCACCTCTGCTGACCGAGGAGATTTGGAGAGGGCTGACCGGTGGAGAATCAGTACACTTGACTGATTACCCTCAGCCCGTCACACCTTGGGATGATGACGCCTTAGTAGAGACCATGGAGGAGGTGCGCGCGGTCGTATCCGGTGCGCACTCGCTGCGTAAAGCTGAAAAGATTCGCGTGCGTCAACCGTTGCGCCAGCTCACTGTGGTGTCGGACAACATTGAATCGTTGAAAGCGTTCACGCCCCTAGTCGAGAGCGAAGTAAACGTGAAACAAGTACGCTTGGTGCCCGCTGGCGAATCTGGTCTGGAGGTCACCAAAGAACTGACGTTATTCCCACGTGAATTCCCAGCTAATGTCCGCAAGCACACTTCCCAACTGTTCAAAGCACAAAAGACAGGGGAGTGGGTCGAAGCCGGCGGTGGCAAGATCAAATTCGAGGGCGTCCTCGTAGGTGGCGAACCGGTAGTGTTGGGACCCGGTCAAGTTAGCACCCGGCTACGCGTGCAAGCAGGCGAGGGCGAAAGCGCCACCGTGGTTGGTAAGGGAACGTTTATCGTCCTGGACACCACCATTGATAATGCGTTGGAGGCGGAGGGATACGCGCGCGACTTAGTGCGCACTATCCAAGACCAGCGCAAAGCCGAGGGATTGCATATTGCAGACCGCATCAATTTGATAGTGCGTGTGCCAGAAACCCGCGTGATGGATGTGCGCACCCACAGCGAAATGATTTCACGCGAGACCCTGGCGGTCACAATGGATGTTATTCCCGGTGATACCATCCGTGTCGAGCTGCGCAAATCACAAGGATAACGCGGTTTGTAGGCGGTAACGCTGAATAGCGGCTAGGGGAGGGCGAAACGGAAGCTTCGTGCCTCCCCTTGCTGCCCCTTGCTACTGCGGGGAAATGGACAGTGGGTTTGGGTCGGGCGCGGTGCCCGTGAGCCGCATTTTCAGTGCGTCTCAATGCCCGCTGAACTGCCCGCGCTCCGCCCTAACCCCCCAGCGTATCCCAGACCGTTAGACAAGCGTTGCCCTTGGGAAACTGCGACTGCGCTGTCGTGAGGGCGAATGATTTTGCTGAGGCTAAACAATTTTGCTCAGTGCAAATGTTATGCGGTTTTACCTCAGAAAATGATTGTGCCTCACGAAAAAACACCCCCGTGAGGGCAAACTATTTTGCTGACAACAAACGATTTTGCTGCCGCAAGAAGACAGGCAGTGGACACGGGACGGAGTGCGAGATAAACAGAAGCTCCCCAAAGGCAGGCTAGGAAGGGTGCCTGCCTTCGGGGAACTAGCTTTTAACTGCGCCGAAAATAGTTGACTGGAATTAGCTAACTATTGCTTAGGCGTGACCGGAAGCTCTGGTTTGCGGCGGCGCCGCGAGCCTTCCCATAATGCAGTGCCTATGACGGCCATAAATGTTGCCAGCGAAACCAAGAATCCAGCGGCTAACCCGGTTTTTGCTAAAGCAGACCGGTGGGTATGGACTTTGCCACGATCCGAGGACGCCCCTCCCGTGGTTCCTCTGCCCGGTGTTGGTACAGGGGAGGGCTTAGGCGCCGGGTGGGTGCCCAGATTCGGATCCGGATTTGGCGCAGGTCGTGGAGCCGGGTTCGGTTGCGGCAACGGATCTGGCTGTGGAACCGGTTCGGGCTTTGGCTCGGGCTGTGGGCTTGGCTCCGGGTGCGGTGCGGGCTGAGGTGTCGGTGTCGGCTTAGCGTCCTCTTCAATAGTCAGTTTGTAGGTGGCAGTTTTGCTGTCGCCCACCGAGTTGGTGAGGAGGACTTTAATTAGTGCTGGCTCTCCGCTCATGTACGGCGGTCTGAAGGACACAAATTTCGCGGTAGTTCCGTAGTCGAGGCGCAGCCACTTTTCCACGTGTTTCACGTCGCCGCGTTTCACTTTGTCTGTGATTGCGGTGGCCTTTGGCGGACCAACTACTGCGAAGTTCGCTATCGTCCTCGTAGTGTTACCGGCGATATCGGTGGCAATGACTTCAAAACGATGTTCCCCAGTTTCGGTTATGGCTGTGCCCGCGGAAGTGGGTTTGCCGTCTAGCAAGTATTCGGTTTGGTCGAGCGCCACATTGTCCTGCACCTTCGCGTCTAGTACAACACCAGGACGGTTCAGTGCCGGAATATTCACGCTGACGGTTGGTTTTACCGTGTCGATTTTTACGCGATACTTGGCGTCTTTGTGGTGGTCTTCGTTCCCAAAGTAGTCGCCGGCATAGAGCTTCAGGAAATCCCCGTCCGCAACCTTGGTTTGGTATTCAAATTTTTCGCGGTTGCCACCGAATTCACGCCAGGCTTTCCCGCGCTTAATAACCGAGTCATTGATTCGCAAGAACCATTCCAAGCCGTTATCTTCTGCCCAACCGGATAGCTTCAAAATGTTCTTATTTGTCCAAATAGTGCCCAAAATATTGTGGTCATTTTCGTCGGACTTTAATTTGGGTGACACTTTGAAATTGTCTATGTGCAAGGTCGGTGCGTGAACGTCCAAAAATATGTACTTGCGAGCCTCAAAAATGAACTGATCTTTATCATCGTAACCGTTAATGTTTACATAATTGGCGCCCTCTATCAGTGGCAAAGCCATAGTAACATGCCCGCCCTCGCACTTCTTCAGAGGCAGATCGTTGACTTTTACTGAGTATTCTTCTTCGTCACAAAATACCTTTAATTCAGTCGTGTACTTGCCTTTACTAATTTCTTTGATGTCTCCATCTTCTAAGTTTTCAGCTTTGAAGAAAATGTTTACTTTATCAAAATTAGTGAAGAAGGGGGCAGTGTTTTCGTCCTCGTCCAAATCGTCAAGATCTGTCAGGAAGAAAGTCTTCATTTCCGCAAATCCGGCTTCGTCGACAAACTTGAAGGATACAGATTCCGGATAGTCCGACTTATACACCTTCAGCTCGAAGTTACCGTTCTTGTCTACGGGCAATGGGTGTTCCACTTGTTTGCTCTTCGTTGGATCGAGCACGTAGTAGTGCCCTTTCAGGTGCGCTGCGTCGCTGACGGTGTCTGTTACTTGACCTTTGACGAGGGCGAACCCCCCGGTTACTTTCAGGAAGTTTGCGTCCTCATCCTGGTAATCAACGTGGTAGGTAACTTTGGGCGGCTCAGTGTCGTTGGTAAAATCTTGCCTCAGTGTTGCCACTTGCGCGCCTTTAGCATCCTTACCGGTGATGGTCAGCTTGTGCTTTCCCTGGGCTAACGAATCCGGCTTTGCTATCTTGTAGCTGTGATCCGCAGCGGACTCGACTTTCTGATCAGTTCCGTCAATTTGGACGCTCACCTTCGCAACTTTCTTGCTGACTTTTATAGTCAGTTGCTTGTTCTTGCCAATACCAAATTCTTTCAAACTGCTGGTGATAATGTTTGGCGTATCTAATACTTGATTCAAAATTTTGTAATTGCCCGCATGGTCAATTACTTGAATTTTCAGCTGATTTTCTGCGTTCTCAGCTGCCGTGACATTCCTAATTTTCCACTTTCCGTCGCCATTTTTTTCGACTGGAATTTCGCGACTGTCTAACGTAGCTTTTACCAACCAGATTCCATTTTCGTCACTGGCAGTCACCTCGTAATCGCTACTGGTTTTTTGCAGTGTTGCGGTGGGCGCTTTATTGTCGATTTTCACCGGCAAATACGTCAACTGGTACGGTTTGTCCAAGTCGTTTCTGGCGGCAACGCGAATATAATATTGTCCTGCGGGCGCGGTCACCAGTTTGCCGCTCTTAGGGTCGTAAATATCGCCATTCCACCGCTGGTTTTCGGGTGGGGAAGTGAACTTCTTCTTATAGAAGTCACTTTCTGCCCAGTCCGCGCGCCGGAATTTTTCTAAAAACGGTCCGGTGGCAATAGTGTATAACGGCAGTGCGGATGCTGTTTTGGCATCCACCACGTCGATACGATAATCCACCAGGTCACGCAACACGCCCAAACGTATCATAGCTTGCGTCGTTACCGTATTTTTGGACGAGGGCGAAAATGCAATATTTTCCGGATCTACGGTTCCATCCTGGTAGTTTTTATCGTCTTTTAATCCCTGCAAAATGAATTTGTCTTTAGTTAGCGAGGGAGCCGAAGTCATCATAGCCGTCAGCCCGGTTTTATTGCCTTTTTCCCACCTTGGTGTGTCGATAATGGGGTCGGCGCCCCAATCGCCTTTGTACCCAAAATAGGGCAGGACTAGGTTTTGGCTATCCGTGGACTTGAAGTAGATGTAGCCTTCCATGAAACGGTCTGTGACAGAGCTGGGAGTCTTCAAGGTGAATTCGACCTCGACCTCCTTGCCGGGTGCAACGGTGACTTTTTGGGTGCGTGCTTCTAAAGTCCCGCCCGGCACTGCCACGGAATGTACTTCTTGCACTTTTTCTGTGCCTTTATCGACCGTCACAAACCCAGTTGACATCACTTTTGATGGACGCAGGTTGTAACTGGCGGGTTTTTTTCCCATGTTGCGCAGTGTCGCCGTAAAGGTAACAGTGTCGCCCTTTATTTCTTTTAAAGTGGCGGCGCCGCGCCCGTTTGCAGTCAACAGGACTTTATTTTCGAGGGCGCTGTCAACGTCCAACATACCCGCGCCTTGCTGGCGGGGAGAGTTTTCGAGGGCGCCTCGATCCCGCATCGGTTTGGCAGTATTCATCATCATTATGCGGGTGAAGTCGCCCATGTCCAAGTTCGCTGGTTTGTTTAGCCCGCGATATGTGGGCAGCAGCAGGGCGGCGGCACCGGCCACGACAGGTGTAGACATGGAAGTGCCGGACATTGTGCCCAGGCGGTTGTGGTTAAAAGTAGACAAGATGTCTTCACCGGGGGCGACCAGGTCTGGTTTCAGTTCTAGGTCAACGGTTGAACCCCAACTGGAAAAACCTGATATTTCGGAGCGACCGGGCTTTTTCACGGCTTTCATGCCTAGGGTTTGCAGACGCAAATTTGTCCCGGCAGAATTCTTTACCTGGGCGAGGATTTTTTGTCCGTCATCGTAGCTGACTGAAATGCCCCACAGGTCTTTAGCGACGTTTTCTTCCAAGATTTGGGCGGCTTCTGTGTGGTAGTAGTCTCGGTTTCGTCCCAGGTTGCTGTTGTAAATTATTACGCCTTTGGCGCCGGCGGCGCGCAGGCGGTCAAATTGTGCCTTGGGATCTTCTTGGGTGCGCCCAATAATGGCGACCTTGCCGCTTACTGTTGCTTTGGTTACGTCTGCGTCCGTGCCGTTTCCGGCATCAACCAGTTGGTAATTTTGCGTGGGCACAGTGGAATAAGACACCGGAATGTAGAAATATTTGGCATCTGCCAGTTGGAACTGGTGTGATTCGCGGTAGGTGTGAGAGGTTGATCCCACCCCGATCACTCCCAGGTTTGCCGCCACGGACACGGTGGTTGCCAGGTCGGTGCCTCCGGTAGTTTCGTTAGTGTAGCGGTCATAGGAGCTGGTAGAACCGGAAGTTCCCGCATTTCCCATGGATCCGGCAATAACGATGCCGTGTTTTTTCGCGTTTTCGACGGCTTTGTAAAATGCGTCAGAGCGCTTGCCCGTGCCGTAGTCACCAATACTTAGCGACATGACGTCAGCCCCGTGTTTTACTGCGTCCTCCATTGCGGCGTAGACGGTATCGTCGATAATTGGCACCACGGTATCGGCGCGGTCGGAAAATACGCGGTATACCAGCAGCTGCGCATTTGGCGCCATGCCGTCTATGCCGCGTCCGGCGGCGACGTCCTCGTCAGTGGCGTTTCCCGCCAAAATGCCGGCAATGTGCATGCCGTGGGGGCGTTCGTATTCTTCTAAGAGGTTATGGTTGTGGGCAACGAAGTTGTACCCGTGCGGTATTTTTTGGGTGAATTTGGTATCGCCCACGGGGGTGGGGGTGACGGTTTTTATTTTGGGGGTGACACCGGGGTCTAAGCGCATATCTTTATGGGTTACGTCCACGCCGGAATCGACGAGGGCGATCACCATTCCCCGCCCGTCGGTTCGGTGTTTTTTGGCTACAGAAACCGCATTGACCATTTCTTTTGCTTTGAGCATTTGCGGCTTGAAGTGGCGCGATTTTTCGGCGTATGTCAGTCCGTCAATTTGGTCTAGTGCGCGTAACTGTGCGGTGGGGAGGGTGATTGAGGCGCCGTTCAAAACGGTGGTGTATTCGTAGTTAATTTGGGCGCCACGTAGGCGTTTTATAGCGGCTATTGCTTGTTTGTGTAGTCGCGGTTGGGTTTGGACGATGACGCGCAGTTTGTCCTGGTTGCCACTTTCGCTAATTACACTGTCAAGTCCAGCTAGGCGTGTGTCTGATTGTTCGAGGGCGACGCCCCCGGTGCTCGCATTTGAGTCACTGAGCAGGGGAATACCCGTGGATACCATTCCTGCCAGGGCGAACACCGAGAGCACCTTGCGGTAAATAGGTTTCATGCAACATCCTTATAGATTGTTCAGGCATGCCTAACCTAAAAGAATGCTGAGGGTGTTGTCAAAACGACCGTTTGTGTTTATTTTGTGATTTTTTGCGGCGCTATTTTCCACACTTCCTGGGCATAATCGTTTATAGTGCGGTCGGAACTGAAGCGACCTGAATAGCAGATGTTTTGCCACGCTTTGGACGCCCACGCCATCTGGTCTTCGTAGTCTTTTGCCATCTGGTCGCGAACTTTGCGGTAATCGGCGAAATCTCCTAAAACATAGTACACGTCGGCTGGTTCGTAGCCGGGCGACTCCAGTAAGGAGTGACGCAAGTCATGGAACATGCCAGTATAAGCATCATCTAAAGTGCCGTCTACTAGGGCGTCAAGAGCGCGTTTTAGCCCCGGTACATCGGTCATTACCTGGTAAGGATCGTAGTTTCGGCGCAATTCTGGCAGTTCTTCAACGCGCGCCCCGAAAATGTAGGCATTGTCGGTTCCTACGGCATCCACAATTTCTACGTTTGCCCCGTCCATTGTGCCTAGCGTCAATGCGCCATTCATCATGAATTTCATGTTCGAGGTGCCGGATGCTTCTTTGCCAGCCACCGATATTTGTTCGGAAATATCGGCGGCGGGAATAATGTATTCGGCCGGGGAAACATTGTAGTTGGGTACAAAGACGACCTGTAATTTGTCGTTTACGGCGTCGTCCTCGGAAATAAGGCGGGCGACTTCGTTGATGAACTTGATTATGGCTTTGGCGCGGAAATACCCTGGTGCAGCTTTCGCGCCAAAAACAAACACGCGGGGTGTTTGCACAATACTGGGATCGGCTTTCACGCGGAAATAAAGGTCCAAAATGTACAGTGCGTTCAGCAGTTGGCGCTTGTATTCATGGAGACGCTTAATTTGGACGTCCACCATGGCACCTGGGATTATTTCGAGGTCGGTGCGTCCCTTTAACCACGTGGCGAAGCGTTCCTTGTTTTCTTGCTTAATTGCAATTAGTTCTTGTAAAACTTCTGGATTATCGCCTGCGGAAGCGAGCGGACGTAACAAGTCCATGTTGGTAACCCAGGCGTCCGAACCACACAGTTTGGTCAGCAATGCGGCAAGGCGCGGATTAATTTGGTTTAGCCACCGTCGGGGCGTAACCCCATTGGTTTTGTTATTAAATTTTTCGGGCCAAATATCGTGCCAGTCGTGCAACGTGTCGCTCTTAATAATTTCGGTGTGTAAGGCAGCCACACCGTTAATGGAAAATGCTGCGTAGCACGCAATCCACGCCATGTGAATGGACCCGTTTTGGATGGGCGCCATGTAGTCGATTTTGCCCTGGTCCCACCCGGCTTCGCACAGTTCCAGGCGGAAGCGTCGGTCGATTTCGGCAACTATTTCGAGGATGCGGGGAAAGAGCCGTTGGAAAATACTGTATTCCCAGGTTTCCAGGGCTTCGGCGAGGACGGTGTGGTTGGTGTAGGCGAAGGTTTCGCTAACTACTTTCCAGGCTTCGTCCCAACCTAGTCCGTGAACGTCCATGAGCAGGCGCATCAGTTCGGGAATAGCCAAAACTGGATGTGTGTCGTTTAGTTGGATGCAATTATATTTGGCGAAGTCGCGCACATCGTCGCTATGTTGGGACAGGAAGGTATCGATCATCATTTGCAAGGACGCCGACACAAAGAAGTACTGTTGGCGTACTCGCAACACTTTGCCCTCGAAAGTAGTGTCATTGGGGTAGAGGACGCGAGACAGGTCGCTGACGCGTTCGCGCTCCAAAGTAGCCTCGGAAAAACGTTGCGAATTAAACGCGTCGTAGTCAAAGTCTTCCATGGGTTCGGCGCGCCAGAGCCGCAAAGTCCCCACATTGTCAGTTCCATACCCAGTAATGGGCATGTCGTAAGGAATGGCGTGTACGGTCATGTCCGCAAAAGAAACAATGCGGCTTTCTTCTTCGCGCCGAATCACGAAGGGGTAGCCCTCTTCCATCCAGGGGTCGGGGTGTTCGCGTTGGAAACCGCCCTCGAATGACTGCTTAAACAGACCGTAGCGGTACAAAATACCGTACCCAAATACGGGCAGGTTCATGGTGGCACAGGAATCCAAGAAACACGCCGCCAGTCGCCCTAATCCACCGTTTCCAAGCGATGCATCGGGTTCAGATTCGAGGACGTCCACTAGGTTCATTCCAAAAGCGTCAGTGGCGGCGCGGGCGTCCTCAAGTAGCCCCAGGTTTGTCAGGTTGTTCAGCATTGCCCGCCCCATCAAGAACTCGGCGGAAAAATAGTGCTGCTGGCGCCCCTGCTGGTAGAGTTTCGTGGTTTCTTCCCACTTGTCGGCTATGCGTGCGACCACTGCGTCGGACAACCCCGTCCACATTTCCATGGGAGTGGCCGAACCTGGATTTCTGCCAGCAACTGAGCGGGTAAAGGCGCCTAGTTCGGTAGTTAAGTTAGGTTTCATCGGTTCTCCCTATTGCATAATTTACTTCTACCTACCAGGATAAAGTTTTTGTTCCGGCGTGCAAACTGGCGTTATTTGTGGTTATTATGCGGAAAAGTGACTACTGTTTGGGAACAGGGGAAATGTGGGGCATACAAAAGGTGCCTTGCGGCACCTTTTGGGAGGTTATTCTCCTAGACTGACCTCACTAAATTCAATAGGCTGGATTCGCTTTTGAGCCTCCGGGGTCATGTGCGTGCGACCTTGAGTCACGTCGATACCAATACCAATTGCCATGGCTACGAATGCCGGCAGCATCCAGCCCAGTCCGATCAGGCCCAAAGGCAACTGTTCCCATATTCCTTGGGCGAATTGTTCGTGCCCAGGAATTGCGCGGATGGAATCGCCAACTGCCAGCAGTGCGGCTACCCAACTGCCCAAACGGTACGCCCAGTGCAGATGTCCGGGGATCGCAATATCTAACAAACAAACCACTGTGAGCATGATGGTTATCGGGTAGATGAGGACGTTCAGGGGGGCCACTACTGCCAAAATTGCGTCTAAGCCGAGGTTCGCGAAAGCCGTAGCAATAAAAATGTGGATCATCACCATGGTCGGACGGGTAATCTTTGGGAAGATAGAGCAGAAGAAGTGCGCAGACGCCCCCACTAGCCCCACTGCGGTGGTCAAGCAGGCCAAAATGACGATCAGACCGAAGACTGTCTGTCCGGCGCCACCAAAAATCTGCCCGGCTGCGGCGCCCAGGGCTTCAGCGCCGTTTTTGAAACTCGGGTCGCCAACGCGCGCCCCCACGTTTGCCAAACCCAGGTAAACGATAGCCAATAAGGCGGCAGCAATAACGCCCACAATAACCGTGCCCCCGAACAGGCGTCCTCGTTCTGTAAAACCATTGTTGCGCAAAGTAGCGATAACAATGCCTCCAAACACGAACGAAGCAATCGCGTCCATAGTGAAGTAGCCTTGCAAAATGCCGTTCGGAAGCGGATGCTTGTCGTAAGGGGCAACCGGTTGACCGCCTTTGGCAGAAAGCGTAAACAAAGCCATTACCACCAGTACCGCAATCAAGATTAACAAAGCGGGGGTCAGCCACGTACCAATGCGGTCCAGAATTTTGCCGGTATTTAAAGAAAAGGCTGCCACCAGTACAAAGAAAATAACACTGTAAACGCCCAGAGCCAAGCCTTCAGTGCGCGGAAAGTGAGGCTTAGTGGACATTTCAAAGCTCACAGTTGCAACACGTGGAATTGCGTAAAGAACGCCCGTAGAAAGGAAAATGATTAGGGTGTAAGTGAACCCAAAATACTTTCCCATCCGTTCCGTTGCGCCTTGCACGCCGGTCTGACTGGTTGCTGCTGCAACGATCGCGAGGGCGGGAAGAACCACGCCAGTACACAAAAACCCAGTAATAGCAGGTGTCAGTGCGGAACCTGCTTGAACCCCGATCATCGTCGGGAAAATGAGGTTGCCGGCTCCGAAGAACATGGCGAAAAGTGCCAAGCCGGCAACTAGTAATGTCTTGAAATCTTGTTTAGTAGTCACATTTTCTAATATTTCAGATTTTCTTGAGAACCCATTAAGCTGTCCAATTATTGTCACTGCTGTCGTAGCATTGTGTTGATGAATGACAAAAATTGGCAAAACGAAGACGCCGCAGAAAAATTCTTTGCATCTTTGGATAAGGGCGAAATCGGGGGGATTGACCCGGAATTAGTACCGTATTTGGACAGCACCGAAGAAAAAACTGTAGAAAATCCAATAGCAGAAACTGAAGCAATCCGCAACCTAGTTGAATTTTCGCTGCTTGCCGGTCCGCTGCCGGAAGTAGTGGAAGAAGTTTCCGCAGATTCGGAGGACGATCACGCTCAGTTGCTGCGTCGCGCTCAAGAAGATGCCAAACTGCGGGCAAAAGTGCACCAAATCTACCAACAGATTCAGGCACGCGCGCCCGAACATGACGTTCAACCTTCTACCGCGCGGGTCCAAAAAGCGCTCTACTACTTGGGGGATCCCCAAAATGCCTACGACACTATACACATTACAGGGACCAACGGGAAGACTTCGACGGCACGCATGATAGACGCCCTCGCCACCGCCCAAGGTCTGAAAACCGGGCGTTTTACTAGCCCCCACCTGCAAAGCGTGACCGAAAGAATCAGTTTAGAAGGGCAGCCCATCAGCGCTGACAGTTTTATCAGGGCGTGGGAAGATGTCAAAGACATTATTGGGCTAGTAGATGAAGATGGCGTGCGCTTAAGCTTTTTTGAAGTGTTCACAGTAATGGCGTACGCCGCGTTCGCAGACTATCCCATCGACCTCGGCGTCATAGAAGTAGGTATGGGCGGTAAGTGGGACGCCACCAACACCATCGACTCCAAAGTACAAGTAATAACGCCCATTAGTCGCGACCACGAAAAATGGTTAGGGTCCACGCTGACGGAAATCGCCACTGAAAAAGCCGGAATTATAAAACCTGGCAGCGTTGTCGTCCTCGCCCACCAACCCGAAGAAGCCCGCGAAATACTGCTGCAAAAAGCGGCAGAAGTGGGGGCGTACGTGCGCGAACTGGGAACCGACATAAAAGTGGTATCCCGCCAAAACGCGGTGGGCGGACAACTGATTTCCGTGCGCACACCTGCCGCCTTGTACGAAGACATCTACGTGCCACTGTTTGGCGCCCACCAAGCCGACAATGCGGCCGTGGCGTTGGCAGCTTTTGAAGCCTACGAGGGCGGAGATCCCGTAAACCCCCTCATTGTAGAGCACGGGTTTGCCGCCGTAACAAGCCCCGGTCGCGCCGAAATAGTGCGGGCATCGCCAACCATCATGATAGATGCCGCACACAACCCCGGCGGTGCAAAAGTGCTGGCAGCACTCATTGAAGAAATGGGCTACCGCAATCCCGTCGGCGTGTTCAGTGCCATGGGAGACAAAGACGTGGAGGCAGTACTGGCGGAAGTCGAACCGGTGCTTGCAGAAATCGTCCTCGTTGAAATGAGCGGCGACCGCGCCATGAGCCTGCAGCGAATGCAGCAAATTGCCGTCGAGGTTTTCGGGCAAGACCGCGTAAAACTGGCAGAAACACTGCCAGAAGCCCTGGACGAAGCCGTAACACTGAGCGAAAACAGTGGTGACGCTCTCGTCGGCTCTGCCGTAATAGCTTTCGGATCCGTAGTATTTGTGGGCGAAGTGCGGGACCTGTTTCGCAAAGGCGCCTAATTCCAAGCAAAATACACTAACCTATTAGGTAAAAAAGGAAGGAGCGATAATGGTAGAACGCACACTCGCACTGGTAAAACCGGACGCCTACGCCCGTGGGCTGACTGGACAAATCCTCGCGCGCATCGAAGCCAAAGGGTACAAGCTGGTTGCCTTGTCCGTCCTCACCCCCACCTCAGAGCAACTTTCTGAACATTACGCAGAACACGCCGAAAAACCATTCTTTGGTGGGCTGGTTCAATACATGTCGTCCGGTCCTGCCGTTGCCATAATTGTCGAAGGTCACCGCTGCATTGAAGGCATGCGCACCCTGGCTGGCAGCACCGACCCCACTACCGCCGCGCCCGGCACTATCCGGGGGGACTTCGGACGCGACTGGGGAACTGGAACCATAGAAAACATTATTCACTGTTCCGATTCGCCCGCTGCTGCAAAGCGCGAAATAGGTATTTGGTTCCCCGGCGAAAATAGTGGGAACTAACCAGAAAGTTACGCCGTGTACCTGAAGTCGCTAACGCTAAAAGGTTTTAAATCTTTCGCTACGGCGACTTCACTGCGTCTAGAACCAGGAATCACCTGTGTAGTTGGTCCAAACGGGTCGGGAAAATCTAACATTGTGGACGCCCTCGCCTGGGTAATGGGCGAACAGGGCGCCAAAACCCTGCGCGGCAGCCAAATGGCAGACGTTATTTTTGCTGGCACGTCTGCGCGACCCGCGCTGGGACGCGCGGAAGTGGCACTTACTATTGACAATTCCGACGGGACTTTGCCAATTGACTACAGTGAGGTCGAAATCCGCCGCATCATGTTCCGTGGGGGAGGCAGCGAATACTACATAAATGGCGTCAGTGCGCGCCTACTGGATGTTCAAGAATTACTTTCCGACACCGGCATGGGGCGGCAAATGCACGTCATCATCGGTCAAGGTCAACTGGACCGAATCTTGGCAGCCAGTCCAGGCGAAAGACGAAGTTTTATCGAAGAAGCGGCGGGCGTCCTCAAACACCGCAAAAGGAAAGAGCGGGCGCTGGCGAAACTGGAGTCAATGGCAGCAAATTTGACGCGCCTTGAGGACCTCACCCAGGAAATAAACAAACAATTGGGTCCCTTAGCGCGCCAAGCTGAAAGTGCCCGTCAGGCGGACCTAATAATGGCGACCGTGCGTGATGCCAGCGCACGGATTTTGGCCGAGGATGCCGCGAAATTGCGCGACCAACTTCAGGTCCTAGAAGAGGCCGCGAAAGACAGCGAAGCCGGGCGGCACCGTGCCAGTGCCGAATTGCGCGAACTGAATCAAACCCTGCAAAAACTGCAGCAGTGCGAACGGGAAAATTCAGGCAAAGCTCAAGAACTTACGCGCAATTGGCAACGACTCACGGCTGTACGTGAAAGGCTGCGCTCAACCCTGGCGCTGGCTAGCGAAAGGCAAGCTCAACTGCAGACACCGCTGGTGTATACCGGCGAAAATCCAGTTGAATTGGAACAAAAGGCTGCCAGCGCCACCGCCGCTGATGCCAAACAACACCAATTAGTGTTGCAACTAACGGAAAAAATGGCGCAGGCTGAAAAAGCGTGCCAGGAAGCCAAGCAGAACCGGGACGACCTGGCGGCGCGTCTGGCTGCCACGAAAAACGCTGCGCGCGCCCACGCTCAAAAGCGCGGCGAACTGGAACAAAGGTTATCGGCCGCGAAGTCCCGTTACGAGGGCGAACAAGACGCAGTAAAAGGCGCGGAGGCGGCTGTAGAGAGTGCCCAAAACCGGTTAGTGGCGGCAAAGACGCAGGTGGGGCCTATTCCGAAGATTGAGGACGAAGGCTGGGCCAAGGCACACCGGCAAGCCAGCGAAACCGTCACCGATTTGCGCGAACAAGTTCGCGAACTGACGAAAAAAGTCACGGAAGTGCGCGCCGAAGTGGCACACTGGTTGGGACGACGGGACGCATTAGCGGCCAGCGCTACCTTCGCCAAAGCTAATTTGGAAGCCCACCAAACCTTGGGGCCGTTAGCGCCCATGCTGGAAATTGAGCCTGGTTACGAAAAAGCCGTGGGAATCATTTTGGGAGACCTTGCCGGTGCCACAGTGGTTGCCGGTTCCCAGGTGGCTACCACCATCTTGGATAACACCAGTGGAGAGGTGGTGCTGGTTATTGCCGAGGACGAAAACGCGGAAAAGTCAGGGGACTGCGAGGACACGGGCATTACTGGGAATTTTGCTGGTTTGGGGAACGAGGACGATGCACAGCTGCCGGAAAAATGGCAGTGGGCAAGCCACCTGGTGCGTGCCCGCACCCCTCAGATTGCCAGTTTTGTACGGCGTGCACTGGCAGGAGTGGTCGTAGCCCCACACTTACAGGCGAAACTGCCGGTGGGCGTGCGTCAGCTTGTCACGCCCGAGGGCGCCACTATAGGGAGGCGCTTTGCCCGCCGCTCTGGTGCCGCCCCTGGGGCGGGCGTCCTCGAAATACAAGCCGCCATGGAAGACGCAGCCACAAAAGCAACCAGTGCGGAACAACGGTTAGGCGAACTGCGCGCCCGCATGGAAAACGCCCAGACGCAGTTAGAAACGGCAGAAGCTGGGGCAAAAGTAGCGTTAGAAAAGTTGCGTGCGGGCGACGCTCGCCAGGCTGAAATTGCCAAGGAGCGGGCGCGGGCATTAGCGAAAGTGGACGCCGCGCAGGGGGAAGTGAAACGCGCCCAAACACAATTGGCACGCGCTCGCAAACAATTGCAAGAATTTGCCTGCCGCGCCGAAGAAGCCGAAAACGCCCTCCGGGAATTTGCCGCCAAAGCCGCCCCCGGAACCGAGGTAAACGAACTAGAAGAAGACCTGGCGCGCGCCGTCACCAGGTTTGAAGAACAGCGCGAAAAGACCACGGACTTGCGCATCGCCCTCAAAAGTGGGGAAGAACAACAACGGATGCTCGCCGCGCGCGCCCGCACGCTACGCCAAAATGCCGCCACCGCCCTCGAAAAACAACGTTCGGTAGCGCGGGCAGAAAGCGCGCGGAAAGAAAAATACGCGAAAATTGCCAGTTTGCAAGCGCGTGCTGCTAGCGCTGCAGCGGCCGCCACAAAAGCCCTCCAAGATGCCACTGCTGCGCGTGAAAATGCCGAAAAAGAAAACGCCAGCCAAAACACGCAGGTACAGTCCGTGCGCCAAAAAATTGAGGCAGTTCGGCAAAACCTGGACACCATAACCGCTGCTGCACACCAAAGTGAACTGACAAAAGCCCAGGTCGAGAGCGCATTTACGCAAGTAGCTGACAAAGCCAGCGAAACCTTTGGGCTGCAGATTTCTGACCTCATTGACCAATTTGGTCCGCACTTGCCCGTGCCCACTCCCGATCATCCCGAGGGCGAAGCCTACGTGCGCGCTACCCAAGAAAAGCGCCTGCGCCGGGCAAAACGCGAACTGCGCGCCCTGGGCAAAGTCAACCCACTGGCGTTAGAACAACACGCTGCCTTAGAAGAGCGACACAAATTCCTCGCCTCCCAATTAGCAGACCTGAAGGCGTCTCGGCGTGACCTCTTGGAAATAATCGATACAGTGGACGGGAAAGTTCGTGCAGCATTCGCGTCCGCTTTCGCAGACACGCGCGCCGCCTACCAGCACGTTTTCGGTGTGCTGTTTCCAGGGGGCGAGGGCGACCTGGTACTGACAGACCCTACAAACATGTTGGAAACTGGCATAGAAATTGAAGCCAGACCGGCAGGCAAACGCGTAAAACAGTTGTCGCTGCTTTCCGGTGGGGAACGCTCCCTTGCCGCAATGGCACTGTTAGTAGCGATTTTCCAGGCTCGCCCCTCACCCTTTTACGTCATGGACGAGGTCGAAGCTGCGCTAGATGACGCCAACCTGGCACGGCTACTGGAAGTGTTTAAAGAACTTCAACAAAGCTCACAATTAATTGTTATCACGCACCAAAAACGCACTATGGAGATAGCAGATGCCCTGTATGGTGTGACTATGCAAGCCGGTGTCACCACAGTAATATCGCAAAAGCTTGTCAAGAATGCATAACTCTTCTATAACACCGGATTAGTCCAAGGCAATAATATGGCACAATCAAGATGTGCTGTTGATACTACTGCTGTCCTTTCTTGCCCTCATGCTAACCGTATTGGTAGCGGGCGTAGTTATTGCTGTGGTAATTCGTACCCACAGTCCCGAGGGCGGCATTGTGACGTGGCTTCAAGAAGCCAAATCGCAGTGGCAAAACAACAACTTGGGGACCAGTAAGGTGCCAGAAACAACCGACCTGACCGATATTTTGGCAGAAGGACAAGCTGCACCTACAGTTCTTAGCGTCCTAAAAGAAGCTGACCAATATGCGAACGCAGCCCAGGAAGTAAAAGAATTTACCCTTAAAGAAGCTCACGAACTGCACATAAAAAGACGTCCTCACGCATCAAATGCCGGCGATAGGACTACAGCTGTGGACGGTCAAGACTGGGCGTCAGCAAATCACTCGCGCGCCTCTGGTCAGTAATTATCCAGATCGATTAAAAGCTTACTTTAAGAAAAGATAAAGGCATGGAGCAATTATTACTTTGGCTTTCTGACCCCACCGTCCTTGGCGGCGTAGGCGTGGGTCTGGCAGTTTTGGTAGGCGGCGGTTTTTGGGCGCGATTCCAACAAAAGAAGGGGAATGGGGCGCATCGTCCTCAAAACCAACAAGACACTACGCCCAACGGGGAACCTACCAAAAATGCAGAAAGTGAGCCAACCAGTGCAGACTTTGGCGCCCCCAGTGGGACCGGCGCTGCCCCCAGTGGGACGCAAAGTGCAACGGAAACTCGCGAAAGTAGTAACAGGTCTACACTAAGTAAACCTGAACAGCAGCACACTCCTGAGCTCGAAAACGCAGACAGTGCTTCTGCGATCCCTGAAACTCCCGATATTCCCGAAGAACCAACGCGGAGGATGCGGCGTTTGCGCTCGCGGTTGGCGCGCTCTGGGGCGCTCGGTAACGCTTTGCTAACAATTCTGGGCAAAGGCACGTTAGCAGCGGCAGACTGGGAAGAAATCGAAGATACTTTGCTGATGGCTGACCTTGGAGTAGAGGCAACCGAGCAGATAGTTGCCGAACTGAAAACTGCGGTTGCCGCCGACGGCACTACGGATTTGGCACGGGTGAAACAGATTTTGCGCGCCGCTCTACTGGCACAAGTTGACCCCAATTTGGACCGTTCGCTGAATTTAGATGGCGAGGACGCTAACCCCGGTGTGGTGTTAGTAGTGGGCGTCAACGGCACCGGGAAAACCACTACAGTGGGTAAAATTGCGCGCATTTTGGTAGCTTCTGGCAAAACGGTCACGTTAGGGGCGGCGGATACTTTCCGTGCGGGCGCGGCGGACCAGTTGGAAACATGGGCGCAGCGGGTGGGCGCCACGTGCGTGCGTTCGCATAAAGAGGGCGCTGACCCGGCTTCGGTGGCGTTCGATGCGGTGGCGGCGGCAAAGCAAGCTGGCAGTGACACTGTGCTGGTTGATACTGCGGGGCGTTTGCAAAACAAGACGGGGCTCATGGATGAATTGGGTAAGGTTCGTCGCGTCATTGAAAAACAGGCTCCTATAACGGAAACTTTGCTGGTTTTGGATGCCACCATTGGACAAAATAGTATGGCGCAGGCCAAAGTTTTTAACGAAGTAGTGCCCCTGACGGGTATTGTTTTGACAAAACTGGATGGCTCCGCCAAAGGTGGAATTGTGGTTTCTGTACAAAAACAATTGGGGGTGCCCGTGAAGTTGGTGGGATTGGGGGAAGGACCCGACGACCTCGCCCCATTCGATGCGGAAGCGTTTGTAGATGCCATCGTTGCAGATTAAGGATTTGTTGGCGCGACGGCGGGAGCTCGTGCCCGTTATTGCACCATTGGGTCCTGCGCGGCAGTTTCGTTTCGGGCAGCGCTACCGGCGCGCCTTGGCGAACATTACCGACCAAATTTTAGCGCATGCCTGGGCACAAGTGGGGGGCGGGTCGGATGCGGCTTTGGTGGTTACCGGCGACAATGCGCGTCGCATCGCTGGGCTGTATTCCGAGGTCGACCTGCACGTTATTTCCGCGACTCCCGATCCCGGTTTTACCACCCAATTGCAACAGTTTTTGCAAGAAACGGGGATTCCTTTTTCGCTGCGCGCCCACCGTCTTGAAGATTTTGTGCCCGCAGTTGAACCTCATGCTGCCGGGCAAGTAATGCTGCTGGAGTCGCGGTGGGTGGCAGGAAATGTCGGCTTGGCACATGCGGCGAGGCAGACAATGGTGACAACTTGGCGCGAAGGGGTTGCCGAAAATTTGCCGCATATGCGCCGCGCTGCCCACGAACGGTGGGAAGAATACGGGGATTTGTCCTACCAAAATGAGCCACATTTACGATATTGCCGTGGTGGGTTGGCAGACTTGTGGTTGGCGCGCAGCTTCGCTACCGGGCGTTTGGCGCAGGGCATTGAAAACGAATTAGTCGAGAGCGAGACCGCACTTTTAGACATCCGCGACCTTCTCAGCTTACGCACCAGGACCAACCAGGAGCGGCTGGTGCAAAACCAACAGGACTACATTGCGAGGACGCTGGGCACCGCAGGCGGTACGTTGATGCAGAAACTGGCGGCTATCGCCCTCGGAATTGAAACTGAAGTGTCGAAATCTTTAGATTTAGCGCTCTCTAGTTCTGCCCGCCAGTTGTTTACGAAAGCTCTGCAAATTGTGCGCCCTATGGGTGCAGTAGGCGAGGTTGACGAGGGCGTCGCCATAAAAGACGGGCAGATTAGTTTAGCGAAAAAGAAGGCGCTAAAAGACCCTACCATTACCTTGCGCATTGCCCGCGCCGCCGTCAGTGTCGAAACCACTATTGAAGCTAAGACTGTTGCGACACTACGCGAAGCCAGTTTTCCGGGCGAAACGTGGACGAGCGAGCAAAGAGACATCTTTTTGGACTTTATTATTCGCCCTGGCCTAACGCGCATTTGGGCGCAACTTGACCGCGAAAATATTCCCGCAAAATGGTTTCCACAATGGCAAAATATTCGGTTTTTGCCGCAAAAAAATGCCGACCACAAGTTTACTGTCGACCTGCATTCGGTGACGTGCGCCGAAATTTTTGTGGACCTTATCAGTGGGCGCAGACCCAGCCAGATGCCCCAGAGAGAAAACTTACCAGACAAGGCAGTTGCCGCACTGACCGGCTTATTTCACAATATCGGCAAGGACGGCACTAACACTTATGTACAAAGGAGCGTGGATAAGGCGGAAACTATTTTGACCGCCCTCGGACTAGATCCGATCCAAAAGCAACTAGTGTTACAACTGATAGCGAACCAGAGAATTTTGCCGGTTTTCGCCCTCGCTAAAAGCCTAAATCCGGAAAAAGTGGCTGAAGCCAGCCGCGCTATCGGTGACAGTCCTGATTTATTGACAGCACTGGCATTATTCGCCGAAGCCGATGCGCACGCCAAGGGGGTGGAAGCTGCAAAAGCCGGCAGACTTCGCGCAATTGGCGACCTCGTGCATATGGTTGCGGAACTACAAACGATAGGGAGTGGAACGTGAACTTACTGTTTGATGTGGCTTTCGGGCGTGAAATGCAGTTAGATCCCCAAGCGGTAGTTTGCGCTGCCGGTATTGAACGCACTTCCGATATTCGCGACCGGCACGTGCGCGAGTTGCGCATCGCCCCAAATATTGCGTTAAAACGCGATCGCAACGTGCTCGCGGATATTTTGCACGACTCCATGCGCAAACGCGAACGACTGTGGCTCATGCCTTTGACTGAAGCCCAAATTGCGGTGTGGGAAAAGTGGATTCCCGAAGGGCAATTGTTTCGGGTCGGTCCGTTGCAAAAAATTGGTTCCGAGGACGTCACTCCGATTGGTGTTTCCCCTTTAAAATTGATTGAAGCCATGGTAGATCGGGGCACCGCGATGGACCGAAACTTTTTAGAAAAAGCGGTACACAACTTAGATGGGCTGCTGTTTACCACCCAAGTTTATCGTAAACTTCGCGACAATAATTACAGCATTATTTTGCGTAATAAAGTTTTGCGCACCATCACTAATCCAACTTTTATTGCATATGCGGTGGTTTTGACGTATTCGGCGCTGCGCGTCCTCCCGGTGTCATTCGTACCCCAATTTCATGGCTCTTTGTGGATACTGTGGGCAATAGATCTGACGACAGCCATTCCATATACGTGGGGAATTTTGACGGTTGTTACTGCCGCGCATTTTCTAAAACGCCTTTTCGCATTAGCGGTAACGTTACTAACTTTCGCATTACCATACGTTTATTTTGGGACAGAGGGACAGCAGTATCCCGCTTATGTCATAGCCATAATAGTAGTTCTGGTGGTAGGTACTTTTGCCTTGGAAGGCTACAAATTTTGGGGCGATAAACGCATTGCAGAAACCCTGGAGCGGGTGTCATGACATGTCAGGTACACCGCGGATAGTGCGAATGGCCGATGCGGCTAAAATCCACAGCCCCGCAACCCACCACGGAATAGTCAAATACCACGGTGCAGCGGGGTAGATCCCTACCCAAATACCGGTAGTGATAACCCAAATTGCCGCTGCCGTGGCATTGAATATGCGCAGACGCCGCACCCGGAAGGGGTGTACCCATTTCCACGGGATAGCTGCCAGTATTGTGAACAGGACAATAATAATCCAGTTGAAAACCGGACCCGTGCCCCACAACCACAAGATTACCGCCACCACATTCCACGCGGCGGGGAAGCCCACGAAATACCAGTCCGTGGACTTCATTTTGGTATTGGCGTAACAAAACATTGAGGACGATAGTGCGGCCATCGCGGCTATTGCGGGCAATATCCCCGAACCCAACGGCAAGACGATCATCATGAAGAGACAGGGAATGAACGTCCACGTAATGTAGTCGATGACATTGTCCATCATGGTTCCACTAAACCAGGGGATTACCCCGCAAACATTACATTTGCGTGACATTGGACCGTCAGCGGCATCCACTATTAAAGAAATACCTAAATACAACCACATCAACTTGTAGTTGTGGGCAAACAGTGCATGTACCGCGAGCATTGCCCACAGCAGTCCCGACATGGTGAAAGCATGAACCGCCCAGGCCGCTACCTGTTTGCCTAATAGTCCTTTTTCAGACACTCTGTCTCCAATCGTCTCAATTAGCATAACCGAGGATAATGAAAAAGGAGTGAAACCTTTCCAAAAATTCTTTGTCACACCTGGGCGCGGTAGGCTTAAGGGAACCAGTGCACCGGAGGTTAAATTAGTGTTTAATTCTTTGACTGATCGACTCAGCGCCGCGTTTCAAACTTTGCGCGGCAAAGGAGTGTTGTCCGAAGCTGACGTAGACCAGACCACCACCGAAATTAGGCGCGCGCTATTGGACGCCGACGTGGCGTTGCCTGTAGTGCGCGAATTTATTGCTAAAGTGCGCGAAAAAGCCTACGGGGTGGCGCGTTCGCGGGCGCTGAATCCTGGGCAACAAGTAATCAAAATTGTTAACGCAGAACTGATCGAGGTTCTGGGTGGGCAGACGCGCGAACTTCACTTTGCGGACCAGGGACCCACTATTTTCATGTTGGCTGGTTTGCAGGGTGCCGGTAAAACTACGTTGGCAGGCAAACTGGCAACTTGGTTACAAGAACAGGGTAAAAAGCCACTGCTGGTGGCGTGCGATTTACAAAGACCAAATGCGGTTACGCAACTGCAGGTTTTAGGCGCGCGCGCGAATACGCCTGTGTGGGCGCCCTATGCGGGTAACGGCGTAGGGGATTCGGTAGAAGCAGCGCGTTCTGGTGTAGACCACGCAATACTTAACGGCTTCGATGTCGTAATTGTGGACACCGCCGGGCGCTTAGGCATTGACGAAGCCCTGATGAGCCAGGCTCGTGCCATAAAGACCGCTATCGAACCACACGAAACCTTGTTCGTCCTCGACGCCATGATCGGTCAAGACGCGGTAACTACCGCCGAAGCGTTCCGCGACGGCGTGGGCTTTACCGGGGTAGTGTTGTCGAAACTGGACGGTGACGCGCGCGGTGGTGCCGCCTTGTCCGTGCGTGGAGTCACCGGGGTGCCGATCCTGTTTGCTTCCACCGGTGAGGGTCTGAAAGACTTCGAACGCTTCCACGCCGACCGTATGGCCAGCCGCATCCTGGACATGGGCGACATCCTCAGCCTCATAGAAACCGCAGAAAAGGCTTTCAGTGAAACTGAAGCCAAAAACATGGCGCAAAAGCTGGCAGATGGGGACTTCACCCTGACTGACTTTATGGTGCAAATGCAGCAGATGCGCAAGCTCGGTTCTATGAAGAAACTACTGGGAATGCTGCCAGGTGCGGGGCAAATGCGCGCAGCCTTGGAAAACTTTGACGAACGGGAAATAAATCGCGTCGAAGCTATCGTCCAGTCCATGACTCCGGCGGAGCGCGATCGCCCCAGCATTATTAATGGTTCGCGGCGCAAACGTATCGCCGCCGGTGCTGGCGTCACTATTCCTGATGTGAACGGGTTGCTAAAACGCTTCGAGGCGGCGCGCAAAATGATGCAACAAGCCACCCGTTCTGGACAAATTCCGGGCATGCCCGGAGTGCCCGGAATGCCGCCTGTGGTAGGGCGCAAAGCCCGGCGGCAGCAAACTAAAAAGAAAAAGAAGTTCGGCAGCCCCGCCAAGCAAAAACAGTGGGAGAACCGCAAAAAAGGTAACCCGGCGGCAGGCAATCCGGCGGCGCCGAAACCCGCAGGTTCTGCGTTCGGCGCCCCCCTACGTCCTCAAAATGTGTCAGAAAATACCATCCCCGCCAAGCCATCAATGGACGATTTACCAGAAGACTTGAAGCGTCTGCTCGGGGGCATGTAATGCATCTTTCGGGAATGGTGCTGTGGTCAGAAGGTGGCACTACCGCGTGGCAACGGATGGGAATAACCATCGCAGATGGGGCAGTGCGTGGCACACCTGCAGATGCTTGTGAATACTGGATAGTTCCCGGTCTGGTTGACGTCCACTGTCACGTGGGTCTGGTAGGTCACGAGGTCGCCACTGCGGCACAGTTATTGGCACAGTTGCAGGACAACTTGCATTCTGGGGTAACCCTCATTCGTGACGCAGGGGTTATAGAACCGACTAACTGGGTTGATAGCTTTGGAGGTGCGCCCACTATTATTCGCGCCGGCAGACACCTGGCGAAAACGAAAAGGTATATTCGCGAGCTGCCCATTAACGTGCCCTCAGATGCCGAATTGCCGAGGTTCGTCCTCGAACAAGCCCAGAAAAATCCGTGGGTGAAACTGGTAGGGGACTGGATTGACCGCCGCCAGGGTGCCGATTCGGTGCTGGAACCACTGTGGGACCCAGGCGCCCTCAAAGAAGCAGTGGCAGCTGCCCACAGCGTCGGTTCCAAAGTGATGGTGCACACTTTTGCGCATGCCACTATCGACGATTTACTAGAGGCAGAGGTCGACAGTATTGAACACGGCACCGGCATGGATGCCGAGCAAATGCGCGAAGCCAAAGCCAGGGGCATCCCCGTAACGCCAACATTATTGCAGGTAGGCACCTTTGCGGACATCGCGCAGCGAGCGCACAAATACCCAAAATATCGGGAACAAATGTTGCGCATGTATGAACGCAGGTACGAACAAGTAGCGTTAATGGCAGACATCGGGGTTACATTGTTGGTGGGCACCGATACTGCGCCGCGTCCAGTCCACGGCGGCATATACCAAGAATTAGCCGAATTGCGTAAAGCCGGCTTGAGTACTTGCGAAATTATTGATTCTGCCACGTGGAAGGCGCGCCAATTCTTTGGTTACAGCGACTTGCACGAGGGCGCCGTTCCCGACTTTGTGGCTTATCGTGCAGATCCGCGTGACAACCTAGACGTTCTGCAAACGCCCGCGCTGGTAGTCAGCGGTCACGTGACATTTGCCGCAAAGTAGAAAAAATGTGGGAAAATCTGGCAGAATAGGTTGCTGTACCCGGCGCATTTACCCCCCTCTCTGTAAATGCGACGCGTCCAGGTTGAACTAGACCAGCGCCGTAACCCACCGGCAAGGCGTGTTCACCGTAAAACAAATAGGAGAAATGCCAAAGTGGCAGTACGAATTCGACTCAAACGAGTAGGCAAGATTCATCGCGCTATCTACCGTGTGGTAGTTGTAGACAGCCGGAAGAAGCGCGACGGACAGGTTATCGAACGCGTTGGTCAATACGACCCGAACCAGGAACCGTCGCTAATTAAAATCACTTCCGAACGCGTGCAATACTGGCTCGGAGTAGGCGCACAGCCTTCCGATGCGGTTCGCCGATTGCTGGTTTTGTCCGGTGACTGGGCGAAGTTCAAAGGTGCCAAGAACACCGAATCGCGCATTAAAGTGAAAGAATCTGACAATTCCGCCGCTACCGCCGAAGCCATTAAAGCTGCTGCTGACGAAGCTGAAAAGCGCAAGGCAGCTCAGGCTGAAGCAAAAGCAAAGGAAGAAGCCGAAAAGAAAGCGGCCGCAGAAGCCGCAGCTAAGGAAGCCGAAACTGCAGCCAGCGAAAGCACCGAAGCAACTGAAACTTCCGAGGAGGCCTAATGCTGGCAGCCGCACTCGAACATCTTATTGCCGGGATTGTTGACAACCCCGATGACGTGCAAGTTGATGAAAGATCGATGCGCCGTGGCAGAATGCTCGAAGTGCGTGTTCATCCAGACGATTTAGGTCGCGTAATTGGGCGTGGCGGGCGTACCGCGCGCGCATTGCGAGCAGTAGTGTCGGCGCTGTCGACTAAAGGACCTGTGCGGGTTGACGTTATTGACACTGACCGCGCATAGGCAACATAAAACTGTGGGGCTGACCGAAAGGTCGGCCCCATTTTTTCAAGGAGTGAAATGTTTTCGCCAACTAAACCATTGCGAGTAGTACTGTGGGATATGGACGGCACATTGACCGATTCTGCGCCCGCTATTTTGCCCGCTATGCAAACCACTTTGGCAAGGCGATTGGGAATTGACTGCCCCCAAAGTGATCTGATGCGATTTATTGGTCCACCCCTTAGCTACACTTTCAAACAATTCGCCCCCGATGCGGACAGCCACCAGATTGCGAGCCTCGTATCCACCTACCGCCAGGAATACCGTCGGCACGTCAACAAAACCCAGCTATTCCCCGGAATAATAGAAACCGTGGCGCTGCTGTATGCTGACGGCATAAAGCAAGGAATTGCCACGGCGAAACTTGAGAGCAATGCCAAAACTATCGCGGGCGACCTCGGAATCAGCGGCTATATGGGGGTAATTGCTGGGTCCGACGAGGACGAAACCCACGCCACGAAAGCCGAAATTATTGGGCGGGCGCTGCGTTCCTTGGATGCGGATGCGCAGTCAAGCGTAATGGTGGGAGACCGGATTCACGACATCGAAGGGGCAAACGCTAACCAGCTCGGCACCATTATTGTCACCTGGGCGGGCACCACTCAACCCGGTGAAGCCCAGCAAGCATGGCAAAAAGTAGGCAACACCCAGCAACTGAACTACTTGTTAGGAACCCTATGTTAAACGTCGGAGTAATTGGACCAGCGCACGGTCTGCGCGGTGAAGCCATCATTGATGTACGCACAGACGAACCCGAAAAACGCTTGCAAGTAGGCAAAACCGTGCCCACAGCGCGCGGCGACCACCTGACTGTGCGCAGTCTCCGCACCGCAAAAAACCGGTGGATTATTGGTTTTGCAGAAGTCACCACCCGCGAAGAAATAGAGGCACTGCGCGGGCTGACCCTAGTTGTCGACCCGCAACAGGAAGAAAAAGGCGAGGACGAATTCTACCTCGAAGACTTAAAGGGACTGGACGTCCTCGACACCAAAAACCAGAAAATAGGCACAATAGTGGATTTAGAATTTGGTGTTGCGCAAGACCGCATAGTGGTGAAAACTGCGACAGGTAAGTATCCGGTCCCATTCGTGAAAGC
Source organism: Actinomycetaceae bacterium (assembly GCA_030528145.1). GTDB lineage: Bacteria > Actinomycetota > Actinomycetes > Actinomycetales > Actinomycetaceae > Winkia. The sequence continues at coordinate 476,204 of JAUMZK010000001.1, read as the reverse complement.
CCTAGTACCCCACGTCGACCTCGCGGCTGGAACAGTAACCGTGGACGCACCGGAGGGACTATTGGAGGGATGATGCGTTTCGATGTCATAACCATATTCCCAGAGTTTTTTTCTGCCACCACGCTGTCACTGCTAGGCAAAGCGGTAGCAAACGGCGTCCTCGACATTCGCGCCCACAACCTGCGCCACTGGGCGAGCGGCACCCACTTGTCCGTTGACGACAGCCCTGCCGGCGGCGGTGCCGGTATGGTAATGCGCTCCGACGTGTGGGGAAAAGCCCTGGATGCCGTCCTCGGGCAAAATTGGGAAGCAGACGGAAGAGACACAGAAAACGCGGCTTCAGGAAGGTCGGCACGCCCCGAAGGCGTAGTATTGGCGGTACCCACCCCATCGGGAACTCCTTTTACCCAACGTCACGCCGAATATTTGGCAACCAAAGAACGCATCGTCCTCGCCCCCGGACGATACGAAGGCATAGATGCCAGAGTGGTGGAACATTACCGCAGTCGCTGCGAAGTGTTCGAGTTTTCTTTAGGCGACTATGTGCTAAACGGTGGGGAAGTGGCGTGCGTGGCGCTAATTGAAGCCGTCGGGCGCCTAATTGAAGGCGTAGTGGGAAATCCCCAATCTTTAGTTGAAGAATCCCACAGCTCGGCGGGACTGCTGGAATACCCGGTTTACACTAAACCGCGCAGTTGGCGCGGACTCGATATTCCGGCGGTGCTCCAAAGTGGAGACCACGCTAAAGTTGCGAGGTGGCGCCAGGCACGGGCGCTAGAAAAAACTGCTGCCCGCAGACCCGACATGATCGGTGCCCTCGACCCAGCCCAACTGGATAAACATGCGCGCGCAGTGCTGGCAGAAAACGGGTTTGCCCACGTCAGGGGCTGGGGGCGGGTAACTTTTGGTGTGCCGACAGCCGCCTCTGTGGCAGCGTTGGCAGCGCAAACATTTCCAGATGCGTGCCCCCACCACATGTCTTCCGAAACCATCGCAGAATTTATTCAAACCGAGCTGAGCGAACAGAATTTCCAGGCGGCTTTGGCAGATCCGGCGCAAATTGTTTATGGCGCCTATTTCGAGGACGAATTGGTGGCGTACACCTGGACAGTACTGCCGGGGGCAGACCAACCCAACCCAGATGCGGATATGGCGGCGAAAACGCCCTTAGGCACTGCATATTTGTCAAAATGCTACGCCCACCGCAAAGTGCGTAGTAGCGGGATTTCTGGGGCGTTACTGGAAAAAACTGTGCGCCTGCTAGATAACGCCAGTTACCCGGTGCCAGCGATTGCTTTGGCGACGAATACTGAAAACAAACGTGCCCGCAAATTCTACCGGCATCACGGATTTAGGAATGGCGGTCGGCGAACTTTTGTTATCGGCGACACAAAAAACTATGACACGTGGATGGTGCGCGAACTCACGGATGTCAAGGTGCGGCAAATGTGAAACAATGGACGGGTTGCGCGCTGGCGTTACCTGCCACAGGGGGCCGTCACAAGCGAGCAGCATCCCAGAGTCGCCAGTTTCACTGGTCGTAGACTTTAGGTGACCTGTGGCGCCTTTAGTCAAAGGAACAAAATGCAAAAACTAGATCATATTGACGCAAATTCGATGCGCGCGGACATCCCGGATTTCCGGGCTGGGGATACCGTAAAGGTAAACGTTATCGTTACCGAAGGTTCCCGTTCCCGTATCCAGGTTTTCCAAGGATTGGTTATTGCGCGTCGCGGTGGCAATGGTGTTGGTGCTACTTTCACTGTGCGGAAGATTTCCTTCGGCGTAGGTGTGGAACGTACGTTCCCGTTGCATGCTCCGACCATCGATTCCATCGAGGTAGTTTCGCGCGGTATTGTCCGCCGGGCGAAGCTGTACTACATTCGCGACCGGCGCGGCAAAGCTGCGAAAATTCGCGAACGTCGTAACGTCAAGTAGCATTTGGGACCCGCCGCCTGGCGGGTCCTTCCGTTTATCCACTGGTTTTTGTGTTTGCCATTGTGCTTGCTCTCTGTTGCCGAGTTTGCCGCGATTTGGGGTGGCGGAATTGAACCCGGCGAGGCACGGCAGTTTTTGTCCTGTTATTGCGGGTTGCCTGTATGCAGTGGGCTGGGTGCGGGTGGTGGTTGCGCTGCGGGGTGTGCCGATTATTGGTGAGGACGAACCGCCACTTTTATGCCTTCACGATTTTTCACGGTGGCGAAAGCGCCTGCCACATCGGCTAACGCAAATTCGTGGGTAATGAATGTGTCAACATTTATTTGTCCACTTTGCAGCAGGTCAATGGCTTTGGCAACGTCGCGGCGGCGCGCATTGGAACCGCCTGTGACGGTGATGTCATTGTAGTGGATCAGGTTCATGTCCAAGGTGGAGGTAGATCCCTTGGGGAAGCCCGCAAAATAGTTTACCCGCCCCCCTTTGCGTACCAGTTGCAGCGCAAGTCCTGCCAGGTCTGGCACACCAATACACTGAATTACTACGTCGGCGCCGCGCCCGGCGGTCATTTGGAATACGGTTTTTTCGAGGAAGTCTGGGTGGACGGCGGTGGCGCCGAATTGTTCCGCCATTTCGCGCCGGGCGGCGCTGCGGTTAGAAATAATAACCTGTCCGGCACCAGCTAGGAGAGCCAGTTGCACTTGAATTAACCCGATGGGACCTGCCCCCAGTATTACTATTGTTTCCCCCAAGTTTACGCCGAAATTATTCATTCCGTTTATGCAGCAAGAAATGGGTTCTGCAAGGCACAAATGCGCCGGTGGCAGTGGGGTAGAAACTGGAAATAAATTGCCCCGTCGCACCGCTTTTGCGGGCACCACTAAATATTCTTGTAAACCGCCGTCAATGTTGTAACCAAATAATTCCATATTTTCGCAGTAGTGTTCCCGGTCAGCTAAACACTGCGAACAAATGCCGCACGCTAACACAATGGAAATAGTGGCTTGGGTACCAACTGTCAACGAAGGATAAAACTGCGTGACGCCCTCGCCAATTTCGAAAACCCGACCTGCAATTTCGTGTCCAGGAACGACCCCGTAACGTACCCCCGAAGTTTTTTCCCCAGTGTACAAGCGCAAATCTGTGCCGCAAATAGTGTTAGCTTCTACTTTTATAACTACCTCGCCGGGACCGGCCTGGGGAATATCGCGGTTTTCCAACTGTAGGTTGCCGGGGGCTTGCAAGAGGGCGGCAAGCATAAACACTCCAATCCACTTTTAACTATGACGTATATCTCTATGGTATAGGAGAAAGCACATTTCAGCTTCAGGAGCAGACAATGACAATTTTGGTAAATAATCCTAAAAACTTTGCCGCCGAGGCGCTCGCCGGGTTCGTTGCCGCTTATTCGCAGTGGGTAAAACCCGTTTATGGGGGCGTTGTGCGTGCCACCTAAACCCCCAAAGGCAAGGTCGCCATTGTGGTCGGCGGTGGCAGTGGGCACTACCCAGCGTTTGCCGGTTGGGTGGGTCCGGGAATGGCTGATGGTGCGGTAGCGGGAAATATTTTCTCTTCGCCTTCTGGTGCGCAGGCTTATTCTGTGGCAAAAGCGGCAGAGCGCGGAGGCGGGGTGCTCATTGGGTTTGGTAACTACGCCGGGGACGTGTTGCATTTCGGGGCGGCAGTGGAACGGTTGCGCAGCGAAGGCATTGATGCGCGTACGTTGGTGGTAACCGACGATATTGCTTCAGCAGGACCCGCTGAACATTCGAAACGACGCGGAATTGCCGGTGATTTGCCGACTTTTAAGATCGCGGGCGCAGCCGCCGAGGCGGGGGCGGCGCGCGGGCGCGATGCTTCCAAGGATATGGTGGCACACCTTGGCAGGTCCCGACCGTTGGGGGAAAAGTCTTTGGGAACGCCCGATCCGGGGGCGGTGTCACTAACTAAAGTGATTGATGTTGTAGCACGTCACTTTCGTGAAAAATAGTCTATCGCCCTGCTTGTTTGGAGATGAACCAGCAGGGCGATACGTTAAGTCTTATGAAAAAGTTCCTCCCAGGGGTGGGCGTGGCTGTCTTAATTGCGGTGGTTTCGTTCACCTTTAGCCATTTCGTGCCGCTTGTTTCGCCGCTGCTGGGCGCCATTGTGCTTGGTTTAGTGGTCCGAAACCTGGGGTTGCTACCGGAATTTACGCGCCTCGGTTTGGGTTTTAGTGCCAAAACTATTTTGCGTTTGGGCGTCGTATTGTTGGGGTTTCGGTTGGCGGGGCGGGACGTTTTGGCGTTGGGGTGGCGGCCGCTGCTGATAATTTTTCTGACTGTAGTGGGCGTCTACTTGGTCACTTTACAGGTGGGAAAGTTGTTGCGGGTGGGACAGGCGACTGCAGTGTTGACCGCCACGGGGACGGCTATTTGTGGGGCGGCTGCGGTGGCGGGCATGAGCTCGGTTGTAAAAGTCGAAGATGATGAGGACGTAGATGCGGCTGCCGCCACGGCTATCGCTTCGGTGACTATTTTTGGGTTGGCAGCGATGTTCCTGATCCCGGTTTTTGCCCGCTTGCTGGGTTTTTCCGCGCTGTCGGCAGGGGTTTGGATTGGCGCTGGCATTCACGAGGTTGGCCAGGTGGTTGGGGCTGCCACCATTTTGGGTGGCAAAGTTGTGGATATTGCGACTTTGACCAAGTTGGGGCGGGTGGTGTTGTTAGCACCCATGATCGCACTGGTAGGGTATTTGCAAATCCGCGCCGCTATGACCAGGCGCGCCCACAAAGTTGAGTCAGCTGAAGTAGCAGACGCTACTGGGGGTCGTCCGGTAGATCACGAGGGCGTAAAGAAAGTTCACACCCCCGTCGTACCTTATTTTGTGGTGGGTTTTATTGCGGCAGTAGCGTTTCGTACCATTGTGGGGTCTCCGCCTTCACTGTTACCAGTGTTTGCCGCCCTCGACACGGTGGCAACGTTCCTGCTTACGGTCGCAATGGCGGCCATGGGAGCGGGAGTAATTTTGAAACAAGTTCTGACTACGGGTTTGAAAGGGTTACTTTTGGGCTTGGTAGCAGGCGTGTTCGCAGCTGTTTTCACCGGGCTGCTTGCAGGGTTGATGCTGTAAACTCTCACAGGGAAGGGGAAGAATATGGCAAAGCGCGGGGAGTGGAAGAAGCAGCACCCGATTTTAGGGTTTTTGGTGGAAACTCTAACAATATTCGTCGTGGCGGTGATGGTCGCAGCAGTGGTTAATACTTTCGTTTTTCAACCGTTTCGCATCCCTTCGTCCTCGATGGAAAATACTTTGCGCATTAAAGACCGCGTAATTGCCATCAAGTACGATAAGAAGCCTCAGCGCGGTCAAGTCGTAGTATTCGCAGACTCGCAGGGCTGGTTGGCAGGACAAGAGCTAGTGTCACAAACTATTGGGGACACCATCCAAGGATTCTTGGAACGGATCCATGTTCGCGGCAGCGGTCAATTTCTGATTAAACGCGTCATTGGCGTGGGCGGGGACAAGGTCGAATGTTGTACTCCCAGTGGGAAACTGCGCGTTAACGGTGTTGAAGTAAACGAACCGTATTTGAAACCGGGTGTTGCCCCTAGTGCCGTCCCGTTTTCGGTGGTCGTGCCTGCTGGGCATTACTGGATGATGGGCGATAATCGCGAGCATAGTGGGGACTCGCGTTTGCACATAAATGACGGAAAAGCCTTTGTGCCCGCCAAAGACATTGTGGGCGTTGCCAAATGGGTGGCATACCCGCTAAACCGGATTGGAAAAATACCCGAAAGCGCCGATTTGAAAAAAATTGGCAAAAAGTGAAGTACGCGGACCGCACGATAGAGGTTACTGAAGCCAAAAAACACGGCTTGGTTGCCGCCCTCGACGAGGTCGGAAGGGGCGCCATCGCAGGACCTGTAGGGGTCGGTTGCGTGATAGTGGGCGCGGATATGCCTCCCGCCCCCCAAGTAGCCGACTCTAAACTTTTGGGGCAAAACCGGCGCAGCGCCCTCGTAAAAGAAATAAAACAGTGGGCGTTGGCGTGGGGAATAGGATATGCGAGTCCGGCAGAAATTGACCGCTACGGCATAGTGGTGGCACTGCGAACTGCCGGTCGAAGAGCCCTGAAGCATTGCCAAATGTCCGCAAACTTCATTTTGCTAGATGGTAAACATAATTGGTTATCGGTACCTGACCCGGACCTGCTGACGGCGGCAGACCACCCAGATTTGGACCCCACCTTGCCCCCGGTACCTTCGGTACGCACCATCGTCAAAGGAGACATGCAGTGCAGTGCGCTGGCAGCGGCGTCAATCCTAGCTAAAGTTGATCGTGATGAAATAATGGTAAAAACACCCGACCCGGGATACGGGTGGGTCAACAATAAAGGGTACGGTTCCCGGGCACATTTAGAAGCAATAACGCGCCTGGGAATTTCGCCATTTCACAGACGCTCTTGGAAAATACCAGGTGTGAAGGAGACCTAGAGTGGAAGATGTCGAAAGCTACGAGAACAAGCTCGAACTAGAGCTGTTTCGCGAATACCGCGACGTCATAAACTTATTCAATTACGTGGTGGAAACGGAACGTCGCTATTACCTGGCAAACGGCGTGGATGTGCAGGCGCGCAGTGCAAACGGAGAGATCTTTTTCGAACTGACTTTGACTGATGCGTGGGTGTGGGATATTTACCGGTCTCATCGCTTCATCAACTCCGTTCGCGTTATCACCTACAAAGACGTGAATGTGGAGGAACTGACTAAGTCCGAATTGCAGCTATAAAAACTAATTTCCACAGCCCTTGTATTCACAGGGGCTGTTTTTTGTGCTTTTTTCCGCCCTGTACCGGCGTCAAAGTGGACCTATGGTTACGAAAAGCGTAGGCGATGCCGGTGAAACCTTGGCGTGCCGGTTTCTGGTAGACAAAGGTATGGAAATACTGTCGCGCAATTGGCGTTCTAACGAGGGCGAAGCCGACATTATCGCCCTCGACAAACGTGCCGGCCAGGTGGTGTTATGCGAAGTTAAGACCCGATCGAATCCGCAATGCGGGGCGGCAATAAAGGCCGTAGGCAGACGCAAAATGCAGCGGCTGCGCAAAATCGCCGCCAGTTGGCAAATGGAAAACGGGTGGGCGCCTATGCGCATAGACGTAATCGGTATTGACGTTTTACAAGAGGACGTCACAGTCACGTATTTGCGGGGGGTCTCATGAGCCGGTCCAATCACACTTGGTCTGTTGCGATTGTTGGCACCAGGGGGCACATGGTGCGTGTAGAAGCGCGGTCTTCACAGAATCTGCCTACTTTTACCATTATTGGGATGCCCGATTCAGCAATTCGCGAAGCCAGCCACCGGGTGCGTGGGGCTATACATTCCGCGCTACTACCTTTCCCAGACGGTCAGTTAACCGTGAATTTGGCGCCTGCAGCACTGCGTAAAAGTGGGAGCGGTTTCGATCTGGCTATTGCTGTAGCGCTGATTGCCAATGCCTTTAAAAAATGCCAAGCTATCGCGCGGCAAACGGTTTATTTAGGAGAATGCGGACTAGACGGCACCATTCACCCGGTGCGCGGCGTACTGCCGGCAGTTCTCGCAGCCGTAGAAAACGGCTACTCCCAGGTGGTAGTACCAGCAGCAAACGCCGAAGAAGCCCGCCTCATACCCGGCGCCCAAGTGGTGGCCGTAGCAAACTTCGGGGAACTGGCAAAACACTTGAAAATACCCGGAAAAGGTAAAGTCACCTACCCGGAAGTAAAAGAAGAAACAACTCTGTGTGCAGCTGCTCAAGAAACGGTAGACATGGCGGACGTGATGGGACAAGACGAAGCCCGCATCGCCCTCGAAATAGCCGCCGCAGGTGGGCACCACCTGATGCTGCTGGGAACACCGGGCAGTGGAAAAACCATGTTGGCAAAACGGCTGCCCACAATACTGCCAGAGCTAGCAGATGCCGAAGCTATAGAAACAACGGCAATTCATTCTGTAGCCGGAACTTTGGATGCGACCGCTGGCTTGATACGCCGCCCTCCATTCATCGCCCCCCACCACAACATCACAGCGGCCGCCATGATAGGGGGCGGGGCAACCTTAGCCAGACCGGGCGCCGTATCATTAGCTAACCACGGGGTCCTGTTTCTAGACGAAGCACCCGAATTTGCGCCCTCAATATTAGACTGTTTACGTCAACCGCTTGAAAGCGGAGAACTGACTATCCACAGAAGTGGGGGTAGCGTCCATTTGCCCGCAAAATTCCAACTGATACTAGCCGCAAACCCATGTCCGTGCGGCTACTGGGGACATCCCACTAAAGCGTGCAAATGTCCGCCGTATGCGCGCATCCGCTATTTGAATCGGCTCTCCGGTCCGCTCATGGACCGTATCGATTTGCGCGTAAACGTTTATGGACCACTGCCGGGATCTTTGACCACCAGTCACCAAGGAGATAGCTCAGCAACAGTGCTAAACAGAGTAAAAGCCGCCCGCGAATTTCAGGCTGCGCGCGGACAATGCGGATTGAACGCGGCTATCCCCAGCCGGGAAATAACAAAATATGTCAGCGCCGCCGACCTACACCGCTTAAACAAACTAGTCGAACACGCGGTAATAACCATGCGCGGGCGCGACCGCATAATCCGGGTTGCCCGCACCATCGCAGACCTACGCGAGGAATACCAGGTGCGCACCGACGCCATCCAACAAGCTTTCGCACTACGTGGAGAAACGAATGATTGACCAACTCCGCGCCTACTTTGCGTGGGCTCACCTCAGCGAACCAGCCGACGAAGTCGCAAAAGACCTGGTGCGAAACTTGGGCGCAGTAGAAGCCTGGGAATGGCTCGTCAGCGGCTCCCAAAGCGCCCCGCATGGTGTGGAAGATGCTGCAAAACTGCTTTCCCGAGTTCAACCGTGGCGTGCCCGCCTAGATATTCCTTTTGCCAAACTTTGGGACAGGTGGACCAGAGAAGGACATCGATTCATTACTCCCATAGATCCGGAATGGCCTTTTGCTAATTCCCGCGCACTAGAAAACCCACCATTTGGGATCTGGTTTGTCGGCTCAGAACAAATCTGGGATCACATGCAGCAAACGTGCGCCTTGGTGGGTTCGAGGGCGGCCAGTCGCTACGGTCTTCAAGCCACCGCATACTTGACCAGCGGCATAGTGGAACAGGGCGTGACAACAATTTCTGGAGGTGCCTTCGGTATAGATGTTGCCTGCCACCAAACAACTGTTGCCGAGGGCGGACGAACCATCAGTGTGCAAGCCGGAGGCCTAGACCGTCTCTACCCAGAAACTAACCGCGAACTATTCGAAAAAATAACAGTCAGCGGCGCACTAATTTCCCAAATAGCTCCCGGAGGACGCCCCACCAGATGGCGCTTCCTCGACCGCAATCGCCTTATTGCTGCGCTCGCAGATGCCACCATCGTAACCGAGGCGGCAGTGCGCTCTGGCGCACTGAACACAGCCCGACACGCATTCGAAATGGGACATGAAGTAGGTGCGGTCCCCGGACCTATAAACCTACCTTACTCCGTCGGCAGCAATAACTTACTTCGCGACGGCGCCCAGTGCATCACTACCCCAGAAGACATACTGGAACTGTTAGGAAACCAAATAACTGCGTCCGCCCCAAAAGGCTTTCACTCCACTAAGCAAACACTGCTTGACGATCTTCCCGAAAGAGAATCGCGCGTCCTTGACGCCTTCCCAAAGAAAAAAGGTACCACTCTTGAAAACCTCTCCAGAATCAGCGCAATCAGTCCATCCGAAGTACAAGCCGCCCTCGGAATGCTAGAAATGGCAGGAAAAATAGCGCGCCAAGGCCAACTGTGGATGCGCAAATGGTAGCCTGTGGGCGTGGAAGCACAATTAGCAGTCACAGAATTTACAAAATACCTGCGTTCAGCCCGCGCCCGCTCCGAAAACACCGTGCGCGCCTACGCCACCGATATAGAAAACTACCTACAAGCTAACCACATCACAAAAATCAGTGACGCCACCATAACTTTGCCTAGTATGCGACTGTGGCTCGGTCAACAAGCCGAACGCGGACTCACCCGCGCCACTCTCGCCCGCAAAACAGCCTCACTGCGCACCTTCTGTGAATGGGCAACCACCCGCACACTCCTCTCTGCCAATCCCGCACTGCGCCTTGGAACACCAAAACCAAACTCCCGCCTACCCGGCACCTACACCCCATCCCAAATCGAAAAATTCCTCCAAATAGCCGCCGAAGAAGCCGCCACCCCACCCGGAAAAAGAGACCTCGCCTGCTTGGAACTGCTATACGCCAGCGGCATCCGCGTAGGCGAACTAACCGGACTTGACCTCAACGACGTCGACCAAACCGCCCTCACCGTGCGCGTCTTTGGCAAAGGCGCAAAAGAAAGAATAGTGCCCTACGGACGTAGCGCAAACCGGGCACTAACAAACTACCTGCAAATTCGCCCGCAACTGGTATCCCCGCGCAGCCCCAGCGCCCTCTTCCTGGCAAACCGTGGCGGACGCCTGGGCGAACGCGACGTCAGACGCACAGTCACGTGCATTGCCGCGCTCGCGGGATTGCCAGATATTGGACCCCACGGCTTGCGGCACAGTGCTGCCACGCATTTGCTTGAGGGCGGTGCGGACCTTCGTGCTGTCCAAGAATTATTAGGTCACGCTTCCTTGCAAACCACGCAGAGGTACACCCACGTGGATGCGGCGCGCCTAGCGGCAGTGTTTAACGTGGCCCACCCCAGGGCTTAATACGCACTCGTGTGTAGACGAAACGCAGCGGATTTACGTAGTCGCCTTTAATTGCGCCCCAGTGCAACACCGAATCTTGCGGGGTGGGCGTTAGAATGCCGATTACATCCCCCTGTTTTACCGTCGTGCCCTTCTTCAGGTCACTTTCAACGGGCAAATAAGTGGTACGGATACCACCCGCATGCATAATTGACACCACGGGAACCCTGGCAACTTTTCCAACAAAAAATACTGTTCCGTCGGCAGGAGCCAAAATTTTGCTGCTACAGGCTAAATCTACGCCCCGGTGACCAGCCATCCACCGTTTTGGGGGAGGGGCAAATTTGCGCACTACTTGCGGTCTGGGATGGCATGGCCAGTGCCAACGTGCAGTTGGGGTCGAAGATGCCGACACTGACAGGAAACATAGACAGCAGGTACAGACCAGAAGCGAAACAATCTTTCTCATGGTCACAGCTTTCCAGTAGCTTTGTCGCAGCACTACTGCCCTTGTCCGCTACTGTGGATACAGAAGGTGTGGATAATCACCGAAACGGTTTCGTCCTCAGCTTTGATACTTCGTTATTATGGAAGCGCACCAAATGTGGTGAAATACGCGTGCAATATCAGGTTTGTGGCAACGGTCCCTACGGGGTGCTGCAAAAGTTGCACTAGGAACAACCGAAAAGGGCAAGAGCCCAGGCGCAATGCGCCCGAAAGGAAACTATGGCAGTCGTAACTATGCGCCAGCTGCTCGAAGCTGGTGTTCACTTTGGTCACCAGACCCGTCGTTGGAACCCGAAGATGAAACCGTTCATCCTCACTGAACGCAACGGCATTTACATTGTTGACCTGCAACAAACTCTCACCGGCATTGACGAAGCCTACGATTACGTTAAGCAGACCGTATTGCACGGTGGCACCATCTTGTTTGTGGGCACCAAGAAGCAAGCTCAGGAAGCCATTGCTGAACAGGCAACTCGCGTGGGGATGCCCTATGTGAACCAACGTTGGTTGGGCGGTATGTTGACTAACTTTGGTACGGTAAACAAGCGCCTGCAGCGCCTGAAAGAACTGGAACAAATCGATTTTGACGATGTTGCCGGTTCTGGTCGTACCAAGAAAGAACTGCTCATGATGCGTCGCGAAAAAGACAAGTTGGCGCGCACCCTGGGCGGTATTCGCGACATGGCCAAGATTCCGTCTGCGGTGTGGATCGTTGACACTAAGAAAGAGCACTTGGCTGTTGCCGAGGCGCGTAAGCTTAACATCCCAATCGTGGCAATTTTGGACACTAACTGCGACCCCGATGAAGTCGACTACCGCATTCCGGGTAACGACGACGCGATCCGTGCAGTTCAGGTCCTGACTCGCGTCATTGCTGACGCTGTTGCCGAAGGTTTGATCGCTCGTTCCGGTGGAAACAAGGTGCAAGAGAACGAAGAACCCCTTGCTGACTGGGAGCGCGACATCCTCGCTGGCGTTGCAGAAGAATCTGCCGCCAAAGAAACGGAAGCAGCTGAAGCTTCTGAAGAAGCAATCACCGAGCCAGCTCCGGTTGCAGAAGAAACCCCGGCAGAATAATTCCGAGATTTTAGAGGAAGAAAATGGCAAAGAACTACACTACTGCGGACATTAAGGCGCTGCGAGAACAAACTGGCGCAGGCATGTTGGACGTAAAAAAGGCCCTTGACGAAGCCAAAGGGGATCACGCCGAAGCTATCAAGATTATTCGTCTGAAGGGCATCAAGTCCTTGTCTAAGCGCGAAGACCGTTCTGCCTCTGCCGGTCTGGTAGTTGCAGAAGTCAGCGAAGACGGCAAGGTCGGAGTTATGGTTGAAGTCAATTCCGAAACTGACTTTGTGGCCAAGAACCAGAAGTTTATCGATTTCGCTGACGAAGTTTTGAAAGCAGCAGTCGAATCTGGCGCTAATACTGTAGCAGAACTGCTGGCTGCCCCTCTGGGCGAGGGCACTGTCAAGGACCGCGTTGACGACATGGGCGCAGTAATTGGCGAAAAGATCGAAATTGGGCGCATGACCCGTCTGGAAGCCGACAAGGTTACCAAGTACATGCACCTTTCTAACCCCGATTTGCCGCCGCAAGTGGGCGTCCTCGTCGGTACTGACACAGCCGGTCAGGAAGCTGCTCACGAGATCGCCATGCACATTGCTGCTTACAAGCCGTCTTACTTGAGTTCTGCGGACGTTCCTGAGGACGAATTGGCACGCGAACGTGACACTCTGACTGCGCTTACTTTGAAAGAAGGCAAGCCAGAGCACATCGTCGAACGGATTGTAGAAGGGCGCATGCGCGCTTACTTCAAGGACAACTGCCTGCTTGACCAGGATTTTGCCCGCGATCCCAAGTTCACTGTCGGCCAGATTGTCGAGAAAACGGGTGGCAAAGTTACCGGTTTTGCTCGCTTCCAGGTAGGCGCATAATTTAGGTAATTGTGGTCCCGAGCATCGCTCGGGGCCACAACCGTATTTGAGAAAGGCTGACAATGGCTAAGCGTCGCGTACTTTTAAAGCTTTCGGGCGAAGTGTTCGGGGGCGGGGCAATAGGCTTAGATTCTGCGGTAGTAAAAGGTGTGGCGGCGCAAATTGCAGAGGCTGTCAGGGCGGGCATTCAGGTCGCGGTGGTTGTGGGTGGAGGCAACTTTTTCCGCGGCATAGAGCTGCAAAAGCACGGTTTAGACCGGGCGCGCGCAGACTACATGGGCATGCTTGGAACGGTCATGAACGCGCTGGCGCTGCAAGATTTCTTGGAACAAGCCGGGGTATCTTGCCGGGTCCAGACCGCTATTACTATGGGGCAGGTAGCAGAACCATACATTCCCTTGAAAGCTATCCGCCACATGGAAAAGGGTCGCGTTGTCGTGTTTGGTGCTGGTGCGGGGCTGCCGTTTTTCAGTACGGATACGGTGGCTGCTCAGCGCGCTTTGGAAACCCATTGCGACGAATTGTTGGTAGCAAAGAACGGCGTGGATGGAGTGTACGATGCGGATCCGCGTACAAACCCCGACGCTATGCGTTTTGATTATTTGACGTACGAGGACGCCTTGGGGCGCGATCTTAAAGTGGTAGATGCTGCTGCGTTCAGTTTGTGTCGTGATAATGCCCTAAATATGCGCGTTTTTGGTATGAACGGTCCGGGCAATGTTACAAGGGCGTTAAATGGTGAGAAGATTGGAACGCTAGTGTCCAGTAGTGAAGGGATTGCCAAGTGATCGAAGAAATCCAGTTAGAATCCGAAAGCGATATGGAAAAAGCGGTTGAGTTCGCTACCGAAGAGTTCGCTAACATTCGCACTGGGCGGGCTAATACCGCGATGTTTGCGTCTATTCCGGTGGAATATTATGGTGCGCCTACGCCGTTGCAGCAGTTGGCATCCATGAATATTCCCGAGGCGCGTACGGTTTTAATTACGCCTTTCGACCGCAGCGCTATGAACGATATTTTGAAAGCTATTCGCGAGTCCGATTTGGGCGTAAATCCCACGGATGATGGGCATGTCATTCGCGTGACGTTGCCTGCGCTAACCGAAGAGCGCCGTAAGGAATACGTGAAGTTGGCACGCACTAAAGCCGAGGACGCCCGCATTGGTGTTCGTGGAGCTCGCCGTTCTGGTCGCGAAAAACTCGAAGCCATGAAGAAAGAGGGTGCGGCTGGCGAAGACGCAATTGAGCGCGCACTAAAGGAGTTGGACGAAAAAACTAAGTCCTACACGGACAAAGTCGATCGCTTGCTCGAAGCGAAAGAAACAGAGCTTCTGACCATCTAGTGATGGAAAGTCAGTATGGTAGTAGGCGCGCCATCCGCATGGCGCGCCACCGAGCTGTGTCTCGAACTGACGTGAAGAAAGCGCAGAAAGCAAATAAAGCAGGTCGCAATATGGGCACTGCTGTGGCGGTGGGCGTCACATTAAGTGCTATTTTCCTGCTCAGTTTGCTGCATCCGGTGGCGCTGTCCGTCCTCGTTATGGCAGCTGGCGGTGTCGGACTTTACGAGTTAGCCGCAGCTTTCGCGCGAAAAGGAATACAGCTGGCACTACCACCCTTGTGGGTGGGGTTGGCAGGTATGCTGGTGTGCGCCAACACGTTGGGCATTGAGGGACTGTTCGGCGCGTTTTGCCTGACAGTAATGGCTGCGCTCGTGTGGCGGTTACTCGACGAACCTAAGGGGCAGAGGGCGGCACGCGACATTGCAGCTTCGGCTTTCGCAGCCACCTACGTCGGTTTTTTGGGTAGTTTCGCGGTCCTTATGTACGTTAAGGCAGCCAGCCCGTACCCGTTAGTGCTCACTATTTTGCTGTCTATTTGCAACGACACAGGCGGTCTGCTGGTAGGGATGAATTTTGGTAAACACCCGTTGGCACCGCACATTTCCCCAAAGAAAAGCTGGGAAGGATTTCTTGGTTCCATACTGTCGACGACGGTGGCGGGCGTCCTCGGGATATATTTGATGGGCGGAAACGTTATTTGGGGGGCGGTTTTTGGTGCCCTCGCCGCCGTTATAGCCACCTGCGGGGATCTGGGGGAATCCTTACTGAAGCGAAACCTTGAGCTTAAAGACATGAGCGATATTCTGCCCGGACACGGGGGAGTGATGGATAGGCTCGACTCTATCTTGGTATTATTGCCGTTCGCCTACTCGTTCTACTATTTGGCTTTAGGGTGGTAAAAATGCGTCAAGTGATGCCCAGCGACCAACTTCCCGAGGGCGCCACCTCACCAGATGCCAAGCCGGTAATTTCGTTCACCGAAAAAAGACGGGGGAAGGCGCCCTCGCACTTAATAGATTACGACGCCGCCGGACGCAAAAAAGTCGTCAAAGAATTGGGATTGTCGGCGTTTCGCGCCGACCAGCTGGCACGGCACTACTTTGAGCATTACCGCACTGACCCTTCCGAGATGACGGACCTACCTGCCAGTGCTGGACCTGCAGTGGAAACACTCTTTCCTTCTCTGATCTCTGAAGCCACTGCTATTGCCGCAGATCAAGGAAAAACCCTAAAATTTTTGTGGAACCTGTTTGACGGGGCGCAAGTAGAATCCGTACTGATGCGTTACCCCAAGCGCACAACTTTGTGCATTTCTTCCCAAGCGGGGTGTGGTATGGCGTGCCCGTTTTGTGCTACAGGGCAGATGGGGCTTAGCCGAAACTTGTCCACTGCAGAAATAGTTGAACAGGTGCGTATGGCGAAAATCGCGTGTGAAACTGGGCGGCTGAACGGGGGAAAGACCACACTGAACAATGTTGTGTTTATGGGGATGGGTGAGCCGCTAGCGAACTACAAGCCTGTTATCGCGGCTTTGCACCGACTAATTGACCCCTATCCGAACGGCTTCGGCATGTCGGCGCGAAATATTACCGTATCCACAGTGGGGTTGGTGCCTTTTATAAACAGGCTTGCAAATGAGGGTTTGCCGATAACTTTGGCAGTGTCTTTGCACTGCCCAGATGACGGGTTGCGCGACGAACTAATTCCCATGAATTCGCGGTGGAAAACTCAGGAACTATTCGACGCGGCGTTTGGGTATTACCAAAAGACTGGTCGGCGAGTTTCCATCGAATACGCTTTGATTAAAGACATGAACGACCATCCGTGGCGTGCCCAGATGCTGGCAGATGAGCTGAACCGGCGAGGGAAGGGGTGGGCGCATGTCAATCCCATTCCGCTCAATCCCACCCCGGAATCTATTTGGACAGCTTCTACCCCTATTGCGCAACAGATTTTTGTGGATACTCTAAAGAAAGCCGGTATTAGCACTACCATCCGTGACACCAGGGGTTCAGACATTGACGGGGCCTGCGGTCAGCTGGCTTCCGCCGCTAACAGGAAGTTGAAGGGGCGTAAATGAGTGAAGTATTTCCGCTAACTAGAGGCTTTAAAAAAGGCTATAATCCTGCCGAGGTCGATGATTTCTTTGCGCGTGCTCGGGCAGCTTACGAAGGTGGGATAGCCGCCGAAAAATTCAGTTCCCCGCAAGTGCGCAATGCTTCGTTTGGGCTGGTGAGAGCCGGTTACGAAACCGGTTTAGTAGATGCTGCACTGGACCGTTTAGAAGCAGCATTTGTAAAACGTGACCGCGCCGACCATATGGCGGTAAACGGACAGCAGGCCTGGCTAGAGCGAGTGGCCAATAGGGCAACCACGCTTTACCCACGAATGACTCGTCCCGAGGGCGAACGTTTCGCTCACCCTAAAGGTCTTGGATATCGTGTCGAGGACGTAGACGCATTTATCGAAGAGCTGGCAGAATACTTTGACTACGGTAACGATTTGGTTGCCGATGACATTCGCGCGGTCACTTTTCGTGCCGCCAGGAATGAAAAAGCCTACGAAGAGGGCGTTGTAGATGCCTATCTGGCGCGGGCAATAGAAATTTTACTTGCGGTGGAATAATGATCGAACTTTCTTTGCTGGGGTCCACGGGTTCGATAGGAACCCAAGCGATCCAGGTAATTGACGCCAATCCGGGGCAGTTTCGAGTGTGCGCGCTAGCAAGTGGAGGTGCAAATATCGACCTGCTAGTCCAGCAGGCACTCGCCCTAAAGGTACCGTTCGTAGCAGTTGCTGACGAATCTAAAACTGACGAGTTGGCAGCCGCTTTGCCCGGCGTGACAATCGGAGGAGGACGGGCAGCAGTAGTAGAAGCAGCCCAGCGGGCGTCCTCGGGCACAGTACTGAATGGAATAAACGGGGCAATAGGTTTGGAAGCTACGTTGGCGGCGTTGCAAAGTGGAGCTACTTTGGCGCTGGCTAACAAAGAATCATTGGTGGTGGGGGGCGCCCTCGTGAAAAAAGCGATGGTTCGTCCCGGACAAATTGTTCCGGTGGATTCCGAACATTCTGCCATAGCTCAATGCCTTGCGGCGGGCAAACACCACAAGGGACTTACGGCAGCGGTGGTAGACGGGACTTCGGACGTTAGCCAACTGGTGCTGACCGCCTCTGGAGGTCCTTTCCGAGGCAAGAAACGCGCCGAACTGCATGCCGTTACTGCTGCCCAAGCGTTGCAACATCCGACATGGGCAATGGGACCGGTTGTCACAATAAATTCTTCAACTCTGGTAAATAAAGGTTTGGAGTTAATTGAGGCGCACTTGCTGTTCGACATTGACCCGGAAAAAATTGTGCCCGTAATTCACCCTCAATCTGTGGTCCATTCTATGGTCACGTGGAAAGACGGTTCTACTATTGCGCAAGCCTCACCGCCCTCAATGTTAATTCCCATAGCTTTGGGCTTGAACTGGCAGAAACGCTATGAAAATGTGGCGCCCCCTTGCAACTGGGACGTCGCGGCAACGTGGAATTTCGAGCCTGTGGACCACCAGACCTTCCCGGCGCTGCAATTAGCGCGCACGGCGGTGGCGGCGTCGCCAACTCATCCTGCGGTCTATAACGCGGCAAACGAGGCCATGGTAGATGCGTTTTTGAAAGAGAAAGTAGGGTATTTGCAAATCGTAGATACTGTGGGCGAAGTGCTGGCTGCCCATGACGGCGTGGCGGACCCCAGTTTGGCAGATATTCACGAGGTCGAAGCATGGGCAAAATCTTTAGCGCGACAGATTGCGGGTATTAGGTGAGTTATACGCTGGGAATTTTGCTGCTGGTCATTGGCATTATCCTGTCTGTGGCTTTGCACGAGTTGGGACACATGATTCCCGCAAAGAAATTCGGAGCCATTGTTCCGCAGTATATGGTGGGTTTTGGTCCCACTATTTGGTCGACCACTCGCGGTGGGACTGAATACGGAATTAAGTGGATTTTACTGGGCGGTTACGTGCGTATCTTAGGGATGTTTCGTCCGGCGCTTCCTGGTCAAATAGTAGGCAAATACGAGGGCGAACCCATCAGTTCCGCCGCATATGCAAAGCTGCCCAGTGCGCAGAAGAATTTGGTAAAACTCACGTTAGCTGAAGAAGCTCGGCAAAGTGCTGCCCAAGAAATTCCTCGCGGCGCCGTCGGTCAGCCGTTTTATCAATTGCCAGCCTGGCAAAAACTAATCGTCATGTTTGGCGGCCCGGTAATGAATTTGTTTTTGGCGGGTCTGTGCGTAGTCATTTCGTTTGGTGCCATCGGCATTAATGCGCCCACTAATACTTTGGCGGCAGTTCCGAAATGTGCCCAAAAACAGTGCCCTTCGGCGGCTTCTGCGGCTGGTTTGACTGCTGGCGACACTATTGTGCGCATTGGCACCCAGCAGGTCACCGATTGGAACGAAGTGCTGGCGGGGATTCGCGCGGCGCGGGGAAAGACTGAACAGTTTACGGTACGCCGCGATGGTGCCTTGAAAACGGTGCAAATCACGGTGCCGCAGGGGGAGGTCCCCATTGGTGTGGTGTCCCGCCTGGAACGCAAACATTTTGGTCCTGGCGAGCAGGCGAAAGTGCTTTGGGAGCAGTTCACGGGCACGATGGGCATCCTTGCCCGGTTGCCTATGCAGTTGTGGCACACATTTGAGGCGCTGACGGGCGCCGAAGAACGCAGCGCTACGGGGGTCGTGTCGGTAGTTGGCGTGGGGCGTATTGCCGGTGAACTGGCGGCGACACCGAAAGTGGGCATCCTCGACAAGATAGCGGCACTTGTCAGTTTGTGGGGTTCGGTAAACATGGCGTTGTTTGCTTTCAACCTGATTCCGTTGCTGCCCCTGGATGGGGGGCACATTTTGGGGGCATTTTTCGAGGGCGCTCGTCGGCGAGTAGCGAAGTTGCGGTCGCGTCCTAACCCTGGACCTGTCGATACGGCACGACTAATGCCATTAACATACGTTGTCATCGGCATATTTTTGTTTATGACAGTGTTGTTGGTGGCAGCAGACCTGCTGGTGCCGGTAACAATTTAGGCTTCCATTTTCGGTGGGCAAAACAATAGGAGATAATCGTCTGGTGAGTGAAGTTAATTTGGGGATGCCGACTCCGCGTCCGCATTTTCCCCGCAAAAAGACCCGAAAAATTCGCGTTGGCGATTTGTATGTGGGGGGCGATGCGCCGGTTACAGTGCAGTCTATGACCACCACTAAGACCACGGATATTGGGGCGACTTTGCAGCAAATCGCTGAACTCACGGCGGCTGGTTGCGATATTGTGCGGGTGGCGTGCCCCAGTGCGGACGACGCGAGGGCGTTGCCGATTATCGCGCAAAAATCGACGGTACCTATTGTGGCGGACATTCACTTCCAGCCAAAATATGTTTTTGCCGCTATTGAGGGCGGTTGCGCGGCTGTGCGCGTAAACCCCGGTAATATTCGCAAATTTGACGACCAAATCGAGGACATTGTAGCGGCCGCGAAGGCTCATGGTACGGCTATTCGCATTGGTGTAAATGCGGGTTCGCTGCACCCCAAGCTGTACAAGAAATACGGTGGCGCTACTCCTGAGGCAATGGTAGAGAGCGCAGTTTGGGAAGCGTCCTTGTTTGAACAATATGACTTTCATGAATTTGCTATTTCTGTGAAACACCACGACCCGGTAACTATGATCCGCACCTACGAAATGCTCAGTGAAAAGGGCGATTGGCCGCTTCATTTAGGGGTTACCGAGGCCGGTCCTGCGTTCCAGGGGACGATTAAATCTGCTACTGCTTTTGGGGCGTTGTTGCGCCAAGGAATTGGGGATACTATTCGGGTGTCACTGTCGGCTCCGCCCGTTGAAGAAGTCAAAGTTGGTTTGGAAATCTTGCAGTCCATGGGGTTGCGCGAACGTACTTTGGAAATAGTTTCGTGTCCGTCATGTGGGCGGGCACAAGTGGATGTTTACACTTTGGCAGAAAATGTCACCGAAGGGTTGAAGGACTTGAAGGTGCCTTTGCGCGTGGCTGTCATGGGCTGCGTTGTCAACGGACCTGGTGAGGCTCGTGAAGCCGACTTAGGGGTGGCTTCGGGTAACGAGAAGGGACAAATTTTCATAAAAGGCAAGGTAGTAGAGACCGTGCCAGAAAGCGATATTGTGCCCACACTGATTCGTTACGCGAATATGCTGGCCGCAGACATTGATGAAGAGGGCGAAGTTCAAGTCACTGTTTAACTATCGTTTTGGGTCAAATGGGCATTGCTACTGCTAATACATTAGAGTTATTAGCGTGTTAGCAACAATGTCATCTTATTTCATCAGAACTTTGCGTGAAGACCCGGCAGATGCAGAAGTGCAGAGCCACAAGCTGTTGCTGCGTGGCGGATACATTCGCCGCGCTGCGCCGGGGGGCTACACGTGGCTGCCACTGGGGCTACGAGTGCTGCGCAATGTGGAAAGAATTGTGCGTGAAGAAATGGACCGTGTCGGCGCTCAAGAGGTGCTGTTCCCGGCTCTGCTGCCAAAAGAACCCTACGAGGCGACAGATCGGTGGGAAGAATATGGTCCGAACTTGTTCCGCCTGGTGGACCGCAAAGGTGCAGACATGTTGCTGGCGCCCACGCACGAAGAAATGTTCACCCTGCTGGTAAAAGATTTGTATTCCAGTTACAAGGATTTGCCCGTAACCCTGTACCAAATTCAGACGAAGTACCGTGACGAGGCTCGCCCTCGCGCAGGTTTAATCCGGGGGCGCGAATTCGTAATGAAAGACGCCTACAGTTTCGATGTATCTGACGAGGGGTTGGCGGCGTCATACGAACAGATGCGGGTGGCCTACCAACGCATTTTTGAACGCCTTGGGTTGCCATATGTTATTTGCCAGGCTACGTCCGGGGCTATGGGCGGATCCAGGTCCGAAGAATTCTTGTTCCCCTGCGAAATTGGCGAAGATACGTTCGTGCGTACCGACGGCGGTTACGCCGCGAACGTGGAAGCGGTGCGGACGGTTCGCCCAGATCCGGTGGTGGGCAACCATCCTCCGGCAACTGACATAGAGACCCCGGGGGCGTCCACCATTGCTACGGTTGTGGACTATTTCAATACCCACCATCCGCGTGCCGACCGTCCTTGGGACGCTAGCGATACCCTGAAATCAGTTGTTATTGCTGCCACTCATCCGGATGGTACCCGCGAAACCATAGTTGTTGGCATTGCGGGGGACCGGGGTGTGGATATGAAGCGTCTCGAGGCTGAATTCGCACCCGCTGAAATCGAGATGGCCACTGCCGCAGATATCAGCAAATTCGACGCTTTGGTTCCTGGCTTCTTAGGACCTGCAGTGTGCGGACCTAACTACGTAGACAACGCGGGTAATCGCCTGGGACCGCGGTTCTTCGTGGACGCGCACGTAGCAGACAATTCGGTGTGGATCACTGGCGGTAACCGCTCCGGATACCATACTTACAACCTGGTATATGGTCGCGATTTCGCCGCCGATGGCATTGTCGAAGCTTCTGAAATTCGCGAGGGCGAAGCCGCCCCGGACGGCTCTGGACCTTTGCGTTTGGCCCGCGGCATCGAAATCGGGCACATTTTCCAACTGGGACGTAAGTATGCAAAAGCACTAGGACTTACCGTCCTCGACGAAAACGGTAAAACCCAAGTTGTCACCATGGGGTCATACGGCATCGGGGTGTCACGCGTAATGGCTGCATTAGCGGAACAGGACTGCGACGAGCTGGGTTTGAAGTGGTCTAAAGAAATCGCGCCCTTCCAAGTACACGTGCTGGCTACCGGAAAGAAGCCGGAAATATTTGCGGCAGCTTCCCAGCTGGCAGGTCTCCTGGACGGTCGCGGCATAGACGTGCTCTGCGATGACCGTCCCAAGATGTCAGCGGGGGTGAAGTTCAAGGACGCAGAACTGCTTGGAATGCCCTACATTGTGGTGCTCGGTCGCGATTTTGAAAAAGAAGGTACCGTGGAAATTCGCGATCGGCGCGCAGGAACGCGCCAAAGCGTGGAATTTGCCCAGGCAGCCGACGTTCTGGAAGGACTGGTGAAATAGATGGCAATGCGCGATATTCGCATTATTGGCGACCCAGTGTTGCGAACCGAATGCGATCCCATTACCAAAATGGATGACCACGTCCGCCAACTGGTTGCGGACCTTTTGGAAACTGTCGATATGGAAGGGCGAGCCGGTCTGGCAGCCAACCAGATAGGGGTGGGACTGCGTGCTTTTAGTTGGAATATTGATGGGGATATCGGCTACATCCTGAACCCTGAAATAGTCGAACTCTCCGAGGACGAATACCAGGATGGCGATGAGGGGTGCCTGTCGGTGCCGGGTCTTTGGTACCCCACCGAACGCGCGTGGTATGCGCGGGCCGAGGGCGTCGACCTCGACGGAAACAAGGTGGTTGTGGAAGGCGAAGAAATTATGGCTCGCTGTATCCAACATGAATGTGACCACTTGAACGGCATGTTGTACTTGGACCGGCTGTCAAAGAAGAATCACAGGAACGCAATGAAGGAACTGCGTAAGCAAGGTTTATAACAAGCGTGGGTTTTTTCTAGTAACTGCGCTAGAAAAAACCCGCCGCTTTTGGCAATATAGAAGTACACCGTACGTTTTGAATACTGCAGTGAGGTCGTAGGGGAAGACGTCCCTCACCAATCAGGAGGTCAAAATGGCAGGGAAATACGCCCGCGGTGTACTTTTTGTGCACTCAGTACCCAGGGCGCTGTGTCCACACATCGAGTGGATCGCAGCCGATGTTTTGGGCGTGCCAGTGAATTTGGCGTGGTCTGCCCAGCCTGCCCAAGAGGGGACATTCCGCACCGAGTATTCGTGGGTGGGTCAGGTGGGAACGGGCGCAAAGTTGGCGTCCGCTCTGCGAGGCTGGGAACACTTGCGTTACGAAGTCACCGAAGAACCTTCTGCGCAAAGCGATGGGGGCAGGTGGTCGCACACGCCCTCGTTGGGTATTTTCTATAGTCAAACGGATGCTGCCGGGAACATGGTTGTACCAGAGAACCGCATTCGTGCGGCTTTAGAGGGCGACCCTCAAAAGCTGCGGGAAAACCTGGAATTGGCGTTAGGGGTGGCTTGGGATGAAGAACTAGAGCCGTTCCGCTACGCTGGTTCTGGCGTGTCTGTACGCTGGCTACACCGGGTGGGTTAGCGTGCTAGATCCGGAAACTTTAGCGAAATTAGACGCGCTGCGGGGTATTGGGCAGGGCGCCCTCAATATTGAGGACGAAAAGCCCGCGCAAAAGGACGGCGAACCCAAAAAGACGGAAGAATGCGCAGATCTTTCGCAGCGCGTCACTGAACTAGTAGAACGCGAAATGGGCAGGTCCGTATGTGCCGCTACCGCGTTGGACTTTGCCGAAATACAACGCTATGCGATTGTCGCCGAAATTGAACACGAAGGCTACTTGGCTGCGGACGCAGATATTGATGCCGCTAAGACTGTCGCGGACCTAATTGAGTGCTTTTCTGCTAACCCTTAGGCGCCTTGGTTATCTCCCGGCATAGTGCGGTATCCGGGGCGTGCCACTGGTGGCGGAGCGGTCCGCGGGCGGAGCGACACACGCGGAAATGTCGGGGCAGGAATACGGGAGCGTCCGTCCTCTTTATGGGACACGTAGCCGTCCACCTTTCCGAAGCGTGCATCGCCCGCTTCCCACTGGGTTCGCATTTGCTGGATTTCCTGCGTAGAACTGCCGATGAAATTCCACCACATAATTAGGGTATCGCGGTAAGGTTCGCCGCCCAGCAGGAGGAAACGGGCAGGTACATCCGTAGGATTCTGGACGCAAATAACGTTTTCGTCGGTACCAAGGTAGGCTAATTCGCCGCGACCCACGGCGGTGCCCGCGACCACCAGTTTTTCGGTATCTAAAAGGATTGCGTGTTCAAAGGTGGGATCTGTGGGAATTTTCAGGCTCGCCCGCGGGTCCAACACGATTTCGGCACCGACCAGAGGCGAGTATGTGGGTGCATCGGAAGTAATACCAAACAGGGATCCGACGAAAACTTTCGCGCTTGCCCCAGACAATTGCTGGGTTTCAATTGGGCAGGAGTAAAAATTTCGCGCTATTGCGCGCTGACCGGCAGGAAGGGCAATCCACAGTTGCACGCCGTGCAATATTTCGGTGTCTTGAGTAGAGACCTCTGAATGACAAATCCCACTACCGGCGGTCATAACATTTATTTCTCCGGGGCGTACTACCGCATGATGATCGCCGGAATCGTGGTGGGTAATGTTGCCTTCGAACAGCCAAGACACAGTTTGCAGACCGGCATGAGGATGCGGCGCAACGTCCATACCCCCACTGTTTGCGACGCGGTCTGGACCATAGTGGTCAATGAAACACCACGCCCCTACGAGCGATCGCTGGCGTTGCGGAATAGTTCGCGAAACGGTCATGGCGCGCAGACCACCCAGTGGCACTTTCCGAGGACGCAAAATCTCTACTTTCGTCCCCTCGCCACATGGCGCATTGGTGTGCAGAATTTCGAGGGCGTCGCCCTCTGGGTTCGACATGAGGTTTCCTTAGTGGTTGTTACAGTTGGGGGTCGCCGACTGCGGCGACCCCCCATTCCAGTTACTATTCTAGCAGTTCAACTGCCGCCTTCGGGTTCATCAAGTCATATTTTTCAATTGCTTGACGGACCAAATCCCGGTCGATACGTCCTTCGTCTGCCAATGCTTGCAAGGCGCGCACTACTACGCTGGCAGCGTCGATCTTGAAGTGGCGACGAGCGGCGGGGCGGGTGTCGGAAAAACCGAAACCATCCGTACCCAACGTGTAGTAGGTGCCTGGAACCCACTCGCGAATCTGATCTTGAACCATATGATCAAAGTCTGAAGTGGCAATGAAAGGTCCGCTTTCGCCCTCGAGCTTTTGGGTCAAATAAGCCTTGCGAGGGGCTTCGCTAGGATTCAAGAAGTTATGCTTGTTGACTTCTAAACCATCGCGGCGCAATTCGTTCCAAGAAGTTACCGAGAACGTGTTCGCGGCAATTCCCCAGTCGTTCATGAGCAGGTCCCGAGCCTGACGAATCCAGGGCACACCGACACCGGAAGCCAAAAGGTTTACAACCGGGCGGTCGCCCTCGGAATCTGCATGATCCAACTTGTAAATGCCTTTTAGCAGACCCTCAACGTCTAAGTTTTCCGGTTCCGCCGGTTGGCGAATAGGTTCGTTGTAGACCGTCAAGTAGTACATGACGTTCTTGTCTCGACCATCGTCCTCGCCATACATGCGCTGCAAGCCATCGCGCATAATATGCGCAATTTCGTAGGCATATGCCGGGTCGTATTGCACAAACGCGACGTTCGTAGCCGCCAAAATGGGGGAATGCCCATCCATGTGTTGGGTACCTTCACCGGTCAAGGTGGTGCGACCTGCGGTAGCACCAATGACAAAGCCGCGTGCTAGCTGGTCGCCCGCAGCCCAGAATTGGTCGCCGGTGCGTTGGAAACCAAACATCGAATAGAAGATGTAGAACGGGATCATAGGCTCGCCGTGGGTAGCGTAGGACGTTCCCACCACTTGCATCATGGCTGCGGAACCGGCCTCGTTGATGCCCATGTGCATAATCTGGCCTTGCTCTGATTCTTTGTAAGAAAGCATGAGCTCGGCGTCCACCGCAGTGTAGTGCTGTCCGTGGGTGTTGAAGATCTTGGCTGATGGGAAGACGGAGTCCAGACCGAATGTGCGGGCTTCATCGGGAATGATAGGGACAATGCGCTTGCCAATGTTCTTGTCGCGCAACAGGTCCTTTAGCAGACGTACCAACGCCATAGTAGTAGCCACTTGCTGTTTGCCGGAGCCCCTGCGAATCACGTCGAAAGTTTTTTCTTCGGGAATCTGCAACACCTTGAATCGGTCTGGACGTGAAGGCAGATAGCCGCCCAGTGCCTCCCGGCGCTCTTTCATGTACAGCAATGCCGGATCGTCTTTTTCAGGCAGGTAGTAGGGCGGCAGCTTCGGATTTTCTTCGAGCTGTGCGTCAGTGATAGGAATGTGGAGCCGGTCGCGCAATGCCTTCAGGTCTTGCAAGTTCAGCTTCTTCATTTGGTGGGTACTGTTGCGCCCTGCAAACGTTTCACCCAGCGCGTATCCCTTGATAGTGTGCGCCAAGATGACGGTTGGCTGTCCTTTGTGATTGAGGGCGGACTTGTAGGCAGCGTAGACTTTGCGGTAGTCGTGACCACCACGACGTAGATCCCAAATGTCCTGGTCGCTCCAGTTGCGCACCATTTCCTTGGTGCGCGGGTCGCGACCGAAGAAATGTTCGCGCACATAAGCGCCATCATTTGCCTTGAAAGTTTGGTAATCGCCATCGCGGACTTCGTCCATGAGGTGAACGAGAGCGTGATCTTTGTCCGCAGCCAATAGACGGTCCCAACCGCGACCCCAAATGACTTTGATTACGTTCCAGCCGGCGCCCTTAAAGAAGGCTTCTAATTCTTGAATGATCTTGCCGTTGCCGCGTACCGGACCGTCTAGGCGTTGCAGGTTGCAGTTGACCACAAAAGTGAGGTTATCCAGACCTTGACCTGCAGCGTATTGCAGCATACCGCGCGATTCGGGTTCGTCCATTTCCCCGTCGCCCAAAAATGCCCAAGTGTGCTGTTCGCTGGTATCCGTAATGCCATTTAGATGTAAATATTTATCAAACCAGGCTTGCATGATTGCTTGGGCGGGTCCCAGACCCATGGACACGGTGGGGAATTCCCAGAAGTCCGGCATCATACGGGGGTGCGGGTAAGCCGGAAGACCATGGTCCGTGGAAACTTCTTGGCGCAACCCATCCATGTCGGCTTCGCTGAGGCGTCCTTCCACGAAGGCGCGCGCATAAACGCCAGGGGAAGCGTGACCTTGGAAAAACACGTGATCTCCGCCACCAGGATGGTTCTTTCCCCTAAAGAAATGGTTGAAACCGACCTCGTAAAGGGTGGACACCGAAGCGTAGGACGAAATGTGACCGCCCACAGCGACCCCTGGGCGTTGCGCGCGAGTCACCTGTACTGCGGCGTTCCAGCGAATCCACCGGCGGTACTGGCGTTCGGTCTCCTCATCCCCAGGGAAGAAGGGTTCCTGGCTGGCGGCAATAGTATTGATGTACGGCGTCGTCAAAGATGCCGGGATTTGCACGTTTTTGCGGCGTGCCGCATCCATCATGGCGACCATTATGTAGCGGGCGCGGTTGGATCCGCGTGCCTCAATCAGGTCTTCTATAGACTGCACCCATTCCTGGGTTTCTTCAGGTTCGTTGTCGGGAACCTGCAGCAGTAAACCGTCAATTAGAGGCGTGTTGTTCACTTGATCAGACAAGGCAACTCTTTTCTTCGTTGTTTAGCTTCCTTGTGGGGCAAAAGTCCCGTTTCATGCTTCGATTGTTTCACAGTTAGCGTCGTTTCGCCGCAATCTGCGTTCTTAATGAGGGACTTCCATGAGGGGGAACACAGTGGAATGTAGGTATTGGCGAAAAATCCGGTAAAGTGAGTGCAAGCACATTAACCTATCGCTCTAAGGGAGGGCATACAGTGTCGACTTCAACTTCCCGACTCGGTTTCCTGACCGGTCAGGTTGTCCAAGAGTTTTTGTGGGACGAGGACGTAGATGAAGTTTTGCGTAACGCTATCGAGGACGAAACCGGTCACGAACTAGTAGACGAAGATTTTGGGGATTTGGTCGATGGTGCCATTATTTGGTGGCGCAGCGACGACGGCGACACTGACGATTTAGCGGATTGCTTGGTTGATGCAACCCAGAATTTTGATGGTCCGGGGTTGGTGTGGGTACTTACGCCAAAATCTTCGCGTCCCGACCATTTTGACCCAGCTTCAGTGGAATCAGCAGCTCGTACAGCTGGTTTGCACGCCACGTCTTCAACCGTGGTGGCACCAGATTGGTCGGGAACGAAGATTCGGACTCGCAACTCTTAGGCGCGCCTATTACATATATTTGGTGGCGCTTACGACTGGCAGTTTTAGGTCGATGTTAGTCGCCGTGAAATACACGCCAGAGCGCTGAGGGGCGAACACTGCGGTGGAAGGCGCTATCTGTAAACGCAGTGTTTGTCCTGGCTTTACAGCTCTGGCAGTAGCAGTAAGGGGCACTTCGACAGTGTGATTTTTCCCATCCAGTTTTACTGGGATTGGAGTGGCATGATTGCCCCATACTTTCCATCCGATAGTGGAATCAATGATTTGGGCATATGCGAAGGTGTCCTGGTAAGCCGGGTTGGGGTCTAAACCCTGGTAGTTGAAGCGCAGCACCGGATTGCCCGCCACCAAGTAGGTGCGGCAGGTTTTTCGACATCAGCGCTTATTGCTACGGGAGCAGCTCCGGCGGCGATAAGCGTGCCGGAAAATGCTGCTGCGGAAAGCAGCATTTTGCCTCCGCTTGGATTTTGCGCCCGCAAGTTTTCGGTAGCTGGGTACAGGGGGACTCGGTTCAATCCGTACAGCCCTTTGTATTGGTCGGGGAAAATGAACTTGTTTTGGGAAAGTACCGGGTCGGTTAGGTCTTTGCCTTTCAGATAGGTGTCTAACCATGCCAGGACAGAGCGTTCTAGCAGGTCTTGGTGGTGGGAGCCAGAAGCGCAAATGCCGTGCCCTCCGCAAAACTACACCATCTTGTAGGGGGGTACCGGTGCGCTCAAGAATACGGGCGTTAGCCAGCGCCTGGTCGGTATCAAACAAAGTGTCCACCGAGCCTTGCAAAATCAAGGTGGGAGCAGTGACTTTATCGATAATTTTGTCTGGTGAAATGGCATTGACCCACTGCACTGTGGCGTCGGAAAGCTGGTTCGTATCGCCCTCGTGACAGGCCTTGTCCAAACGCGGGTCGAAACCTTTAGGACCGGTAGGGAAGGTTTGATTTCGGATACCGCTACATGCCCACTGCAGTGTTTGTGGACTGGTTGCGGTCTGTGGAGCCCGCGAAGCCAAAACCAGGTCCGAGCATGACCGTGGGAGCCGTTTTGCCCCTGGCAAGGCGAGTGTACATCAGGTTTACGTTTATTTTGGTGGGGTGGTCCGCGTGGGGAGAATCAATTTGTACCCCAATTTGGTCGGGAATGCCGGAGGGGACCGGATTGATGGGGTCCCGGCAGCGGTGGGGACCAGCGCGACAGTTCCAACTAAAGCGAGGAAAGTGGCTGTGAATCGGGTTAGTGCGGTGCTCATAGTCTTCCTTGATTTTTCGAGGACGCCTTCTTTAAGATACGTCGAAAAAGTATAGAGCAGGCACCCGAAAAATATCTTAGTGTTTGAGACGCTGGACACTATCGCGAAAAAAGAGGTTATGAAGATGCGCGGGCGGGGCTAGTTCGTGTACTGTAGTCCTTGTTCTAAGGGCCTATAGCTCAGTTGGCTAGAGCGCCACGTTTACACCGTGGATGTCGGGGGTTCGAGTCCCTCTGGGCCCACAATTATCCCGCTACTGGCGGGATTTTTGCATATCTAGCGGGTTTTAGGTAGTGCTAGGTTGCCACTGTGAAACACGTCAGCAAATGGTTGTTTAGGTTTGACCCTGAAGGACTCCCACATATAAACTTATTGTAAATGATTATCATCAACTTTTAGGAGCAAGCGTGAAGTTACCTCGCGCCCTCGCCGTAGTTGCCGCGGCAGCGCTGGCACTCCTGCCTGTAAACGCAATTGCGGCAGGTCCAGTCGTCCTCGAAAAAGGTCACGCCGATATCTTCTATGTCAAAGGGACGGCGGATGGGTTGGTACTGAAACTTGCCGAGAGCGAATTGACGCCCGGCGATACCAGTTATCACAATCCTGCCGACGTGAAATTGGTAGTGAAAGAAAGCGCGCTGTCTGCAGAGGCAGCGTCTTGGGACTTTGTGGGTGCTCCCGCATACGCGTTGCCCATGACGCAGGAGAATAAAGAGTTACTGTGGCCGGGGTGGGACACGTCCGAGGTAAAGGCGGCCGGCTTTAAGGGCATTGACCTGAGCTTTAAGAAGGTCGCCGGTCCGGGGAAGGTGTTCTTGTTCGGATCTTCACTGGGTGAACCAAAGCCACTGCTGAAGAACGGCAGTTTCGAGCTGAAGACCGGCGCAGTGATAAACCAAGCAGACCCCAGTCACGTCCACGCCAATTGGGTGTTTACCAAGGCGGGCATTTACACCATGGAAGTGCAGGCTACGGGCGTTAAAGGTGGAAAAACTTACGCCTCGAATTTGGGCACTTACACGTGGGCAGTGGGCGATCCCAGCAAATTCCCCAAAGCCAGTGGGGAAGGAAAAGCTGATGACAAGAACGAAAGCGCTCGTATCGACCTCGACGGGGATAACGTAAACGTCAATATTATTTCGATTGGTTCCGAGGACGGCGGGTCCAAAGACGCTCACAAGTCCGGTAACGGTGGGCACAGTGAGGCTGCGGCAGGCTCTGACAAAACTGCTGGTGGCAGTGCTAGTGCGGGCACTGGAAGCACCGGCAGTACTGGAAGTACGGGTTCTGTAGGCAGCTCCGGAGGGGGCGGGCGCGCGGCAGAGGAGTGCTTGCCAGTACAAATCGGTGGTACCGGAGCTGAAGGGCTAAAGGCAGTATTGCGCGATGACCGCGTTGCAGGAGGACGCCTGGTAGACCCCACCTCTGTGGTTTTTCCGGTGGGGCCGAAAGCTGAACAAAATGTGCCCGGCATTGGCATTATTCCTGCCGGAAAAGTGTGGATGATAGGTTCCACCCAAATACCTGGAGTGCCGTGGCTCGGTGCTAACACTATGGATCCAAAACTTTTAGAAGGCATCAGTGGGGACGTGACTTGGAAACTGACCAGTTTCAACGGTCCGGGCGCAATGTCCGTGTTCACCAGCGGTAACTTCGGGAAAATCGTCGGTCAAAAATGGTTTGAAGGAAACGGCAATTCCGGTTCCGGACAAGTTGTCATCCCGCGCAACACGCACGTGCACCCGAACTGGGTGTTTTCTAAGCCGGGCACTTACAAGGTGGGTATTACCCAGTTCGCAAACGACAAGTCCGGCAAACCCATGAGCGCTGCCACTACTTTGACTTTCACTGTGGGCGCGGGGGAAATGAGCGGGCACTTCGACCTCGGCGCCACTATTGGCAAGGCAGGCGGGCAAACCGTATACCGTACCAAGGATGGCAAAGAATGCACCCCGAACGCTGGTTCGCTGGCCCGCACGGGTGCTTCCGACTTGACCCTTCCGATAGTGGTATTGGGGGGCGGCGTTCTGACCTTCGGTCTGGCACTAGCACGATTGCGTAAATGCGCGAAGTAAAGGGAAAAAGTTGCCGTAAGGGTCTTGCCCGCAGTTTTGCGAGCTGGGCCCTTGCACTCGTAGTATTCACTGGTTTGGTCGCCCTCATCCCGCTTAGTACGGGCAGTGCCAACGTCACTTCACCGCAAGTGGTGGCAACTACGCCAATACTTGCGGATCTAGCGCAAAATGTGGCAGGGGACCGCCTGAAAGTTGAATCTTTAGTGAAATCGGGTGCGGATCCGCACACTTATGAGCCCAGTTTGGGGGATGTGCGTAAGATTGCTAACGCGCGCTTGGCTTTGACTAACTACTTGTATTTAGAAGAGCAGGCGCTGATTCGCGCGGTCGATAACACTGTGCGTCCGGGCACGCCCGTTGCGAAAGTGGGGGAAGAATCAGACCGTTTCGGGGGGCGGGCGTTACCGCTTATTGAGGACGCTTCGTTAAATACCATTTGGTTAGGATTGCGTTCACTGGCACCGGTGGGTGATGGCACTACGCATTTCGAGTTGGTATCTGCCGAAGGACCGGGTCGCATGTCTGCCTATTTGACCACTACGTTTGGGACGGCGCAAAAATATTTTGACTCTGACGGCGGTGGGGTCGATCTGCCGCAAGGCGCCCACACGCACGTCAGCTGGTCTTTTCAAAAAGCAGGCGTTTACAAGCTGCATTTGGTGGGTAGCAGCAGTCAGGGTCAGCGCGCTGAAACGACCGTAACCATCGTAGTCGGTAAAGATCCCCACAAAGTGGCTGGAAAACGCCAGATTCTAAACGGTGGCCATGCCGATATTGCGGTGGGACCACAAGGTTTTAAGGTGTTACACGACCAAGGTCGCGAATCACGGACCTACGATGTGGACCATGTCGTGTTCGAGGTGCCAGGGGCGGCATTGCAGCAAGTCCCCGCAGATCCTAGCTTTCGTTTTTTAGGCAGACCGGGCGAGGAAGTTTACTTGCTGCCTCAAGGTGTAATCGGTAAACACGTTCACGGTGACACCGACCCGCACATGTGGCTGGACGTGGAAAACGCTATCGCATACGTGCAGGTTATCCGGGATCGCCTCGCTGAAATAGATCCCGAGGGTGCCGCTACATACACGGAAAACGCGAACCAATACATGGGGCGGCTGCGCAATTTGCACGCACAAGTAAAAGCCGAAATAGCCGCTATTCCAAAAGAACGCCGCCACCTGGTGACCACCCACGACGGTTACCAGTATTTGGCACGTGCTTATGGACTGAATGTTGCTGGATTTGTCACTTCTAGTGCGAACGCTGAACCCTCGGCACGTGACCTCATAGCACTGACAAAAACTCTTGAAAATTTACAAGTTCGCGCCGTATTCGTAGAACCTAATGCCAGTCATCACGCGGCGGATTTGAAACAAGCAGCTGGCAGATTGGGAATAAAAATCTGTACGTTGTGGGCGGACTCTTTCACGGACGAAGCCCCCACATACGAACGTTTAATGCTGAAAAACGCGCACAACTTGAAAACATGTTTGGGAACAGAAAAATGAGATTTAAGAAGTACGTAAGCGCCGCCCTCGGAATGAGCGCCTGCTTGTGCCTGGCACTGTGTGGCATGAGCGCCCTCGCGGACGATCTGACACAACATGTCGACGCCAACGAAAACCGCGCCCCCAAAGGCGAACAAGTAATATTCGACAGCGGTCACGCCGACATGGGACCGGTAATTGGGAATGGTTTAGAACTGCTGATTCGCGACGATTCCAAAGAAAAACCGGTATGGCGCGAGGTTGAAGATATAGTTTTCCAGGTTGGTGAAAAAGCCGCCATATCGTTGCCTGACAACAACAATTACTCTTTTACCGGTGCAAAATCAGGTGAACGCGTGTGGGCAATTCCCCAAACTGAGGTAGGGGGTGTGCCATGGCTAGGATGGAATACGCAATCGCCCTCGCTAATGAACGCGGTAAAAGAAGGTGTGAGCTTCGAATTTATTGGACATCAAGGTCCGGGTACTTTTACAGTCTTTGAACAACCTGGTGGCGTTGCCAAACCCGAGGTGCTGTGGACCAGTGAAAAACCCGCATCCCAAAGCGCATGGGTGGAACTGAACACGCACACGCACGCCAACTGGGTATTTACAAAACCCGGCGTCCACTTGGTGGGAATGCGTGTGCGCGCAAAAATGGCTGATGGTACTGAAAAACAAGTTGAAGGTCACCTGCGCTTCTTTGTCGGCACCGGCGATCCCGGCAGCGCCTTCGCCGCCGAATGGAAGCAAGGCGCGCCAGCACAATCCGCACCCGCAAAAGCCACCACTGCCCCGGAAAGCCAATCGCACGCTTCCAACCTGATCGGGTACATCACCCTCGCCCTGGGCGCTCTAGTCCTAATCGCTGCCATAGTAATTGCCGTTACTTTGAAGCGTCGCCGTGACACTCTGGAGAGCGCATGAGCATCGAAGTGAAAAACCTGTCTGTAACACTGTCTGGACGGGAAATACTACGGGACGTATCTTTCAGCGTCGAACAAGGTAAAGTATTGGGATTGCTGGGACCAAACGGAGCGGGAAAAACTACGCTACTGCGCGCCCTCCAAGGTCTCATTCCTTGTCAAGGCAGCGTCACTATTGGCGGAAAAAGCGGCGGAGCCGTGCGTCCTCTGATTGGTTACGTACCCCAAAAACAAGGCTTTAACTGGGATTTTCCTATTGACGTGGCGGGCGTAGTCCAAACCGGACTAACTGGTAAAGGCATGCCGCGCCTGAACGGGCGCGCCCGCATTAAAGCCATCAAAGATGCCCTTGAACTGGTACAACTGGGCGAACTTGCCACGCGAGTTGTGGGGGAACTATCCGGTGGGCAAAAGCAGCGCGTCCTGCTGGCGCGCGCACTGGTAACCAAACCGGCGGTATTGCTGCTTGACGAACCGCTTACCGGGTTGGATGCGCCAGGGGCGGATTCTTTGATGCAGCTGCTGCGCCGCCTCGCCGAAGGAGGCACCACCACCATAATGTCCACTCACGACCTGGGGGGCGCCCTCGTCTACTGTGACCAAGTGATGCTGCTGAATGGACAAACTATTGCTCATGGCGCGCCCTCGGAATTGTGCGACAAAACCCCTTGGCAAGAAACTTTCAACGTGTCTGAAGAGTCGGCACTGCTGCAAGTAGTAGGAGCAAAATGATCGGCATTACCCAATTTTTTGCGGACCTAGCCAACCCGCAGCTGTCGTTTTTAGCGAAAGCATTGCTGGTGGCGGTGCTCAGTTCGGTAACCTGTGGGGCGGTGGGGTGCCACGTTATTATTCGCGGCATGTCTTTTATTGGTGACGCGGTTGCCCACGCGGTCTTTCCCGGTATTGCGATTGCGTTCGTATTTAGCGGATCCTTGTTGCTAGGTGGCGCGGTTGCGGGCATTATTGTGGCGGTTTTGGTGGCAGTTTTGGCACAAAATCAGAAAGTTCGCGAGGACGCTATTATTGGTATTTTGTTTGCTGCGTCGTTTGCGGTGGGTGTGGTAATTATTTCGCGGGCACAGGGGTATACCGGATCGCTGATGAGCTTCATGTTTGGTTCTATCACCGGTATTCCCAATTCTGATTTGTTGTGGGTGGGGATTGTCACCATTGGAGTATTAGCAGTACTCGCACTTTTCCACAAAAAACTAGTGGCGGTTGCGTTGGATCGTGAAATGGCACAAGCGAAAGGTTTGCGCGTTCTTGCTCTAGACATATTGCTGTACGTTGCTGTGGCTTGCGCGGTGGTAATTTCGGTGAGGACGATTGGTAACGTTTTGGTATTAGCCTTACTGATTGCGCCCGCTGCGGCCGCCCGGTTACTAACTAACGACTTGCCCACGATGATGGTGGTTGCGGGTGTGATTGGGGCAGTTTCTTCTTTCGTGGGATTGTACGTTTCGTGGTCTGCGGACCTGCCCACGGGCGCTACTATCGTGCTGGTTGCTACCGCCGCATTCTTGGCAGCTCTTACTGTTTCACGGATTCACCGAGCCTAGGAAGAAGGATGAAAATACGACTTTTGGCGGTCTTGAGCGCGGTTTTTATTGCGCTGGCTCCTACGGCTGACGCCAGTCCGGTTGAAGGATTGACGGTGGCTACGGATACCCACGTGGATTCGCCTAAGGTTTACTGGCAGGACAATAATTTCACGTTAAAAGCGGGATAGCAGGCAAATACTTTCCGCTGGAAGAAACCGTCAACTGGGTGGGGAAGGCCGCACAGCGGGGTTTAAGTTCTGAGACCTTGCATCTGTTTGAAATTGGCGAGGACAAAAAGCTCAGTTTGGTGGGTAAGAAGGGGCAGGTATTTTATGCGGCTCCTATGAAGATAGCTTCCGATAGCAAGCCGCTTTTCGCTGAATTTGGTGCGGATTTAGAAA
Organism: Actinomycetaceae bacterium; assembly: GCA_030528145.1. Lineage (GTDB taxonomy): Bacteria > Actinomycetota > Actinomycetes > Actinomycetales > Actinomycetaceae > Winkia. The sequence goes on along the minus strand of JAUMZK010000001.1, from coordinate 440,106 downwards.
TTCCCGTAAGCAATTTTCGGGATGGGCAGTTCAATTTGGATTTGCTGTCAGTGGAAGGACCGGGGGAGGTTTCGGTATTTCAGTGGCGGCGCGGTGATTATCCGCGAATGTTATTTTCTAGCACTGTTGCGGGATTGCAATCAGTGTGGATGAGTCCGGGTGTGCATGAACACATGTATACGACGTTTACCAAACCGGGGTTGTACAAACTGACTTACCGTGCCTCTGCGCGGTCGACAGACGGGAAATTTGTGGCTTCTGCGCCTCAGGTTATGCGTTGGCAAGTTGGTGGTGCGCGTCCCGAACCGGGATTGGGTGATGTTGCGAACGCATTTGCCACCGCTAAAGACACGGCTTTGCCTGAACCTAATCCGCAACTCGGAGATCCTGAGGTGACCTGGGTAATGATGAGGGCGAACAACCACAGCCAGTATCCGATCTTGGGGACGGCGCGCGGTCGCAGCTAGTGAAACCCCAACCAATCGTACCCGGCTTGGCGTGTCTGGGCACCTAAACTAAACCGTTTGCAGAAGCCGCAGACATTACTTTGTGGCACGTGGATATTGGTGTACTGGAGTTAGGTGGGGCTTCACAAGTAGTAATTGGCGACGACTCCGCCCTCGCATATAAATGTAAAGTAGGGTGTGACCCGCAAAACGTACGTTTGGTAGTGAACGCGTTTGCGCATCGCAACACTGCCACGTTGGAGCAAGGTCTGGAGTTTTTGCGCAGTGGCGGCAAGGATGTGTACTTGCTGCCGCAAAACCAAGTGCGCGGGCTGGTCTGGCCAGGATTAAGTACTGAGCATCTGCAAAAATATGCAGGCGCTGGCGTGTCTTTGCAAATTACTCCTGAAAGTGCGCCAAAAGGCGCGAAATGGTGGGCTTTCACGGACGGTGCTTTTCGGCGAGGACGCCCAGATAGTTGCGGCTGATGGGCGCGTTTCAGTGATAAAAGATGCCAAAAATATTCACATGCACGTAATATGGGTGTTTTCAAAAGTTGGCGTTTACAAAATAAAGGGTCGTCCGCCGCCCGTCATCACCTTTGTGGTGAAATCTAAAAATAAAAATGACCCGTCGTGGATGGTATGACACCGGGCGATCCGCAACTAGGTTAGGTAGACTTTCCAGGGGCGCCTATTCATGAAAGAGAAAAAGGAGTGCTCGGAACCGATGCAGATTCCGCCAATACCAATGTAAACATCACCATCCTCGGGACGGAACATTCTTGGATGATTTGGCGGATTTCTTAACACTCCCGGCGGTAAAGGGACGGTCCGTCCGGTTAGTTTGCATCCTCAGAAAATGCGTAAAAACGATGTGAGATCCGCAGGGAAAAGCGATTCTGGAATTGTTTTTGGGAAAGTCTTAATTTAAACTAGATGTAAATGATTATCATTATATGCATGTGGGGTCGCGAAGGCGCCCTCGCAAACTACTAATTTCTACAACGGAAGGAAACATGCGAAAACGACTGATAGCTGGTTTGGCGGCCGCCTTTATTGCGCTGGCCCCAGCTGCCGGAGCAAGCCCCATAGATGGCTTGGAAGTTGCCACTGAAGCACACGTTGATTCACCCAAGGTGCTTTGGAAAGAGGACAATTTCCTGCTGCAATCTGAATTTCATCGTGCCCTGCGCCCAATTGAAAAGACGGTGAACTGGGCAGGGAAAGGGAAGGATTATAAGGGCAACCCGCTGCATATGTACAAGGTGCCAAACGATCCGCAGTGGCGACTGGTGGGCAACCCTGGGCAAATGTTGTACGCCGCGCCGGCGGTTGCGGGGCACGGTAATAAACCGATTTTTTCCGGCTTTGGGGCAGATGTGGGTATCCCTGCCAGCCGTTTCCGCGATGGTTCCTTCAATTTAGATTTGGTGGAGTTTTCCGGACCGGGCGAAATGACGATGTTCCGCGCTGGTGTCGGTGATGACGAACCGATGGGAATTTTGTTTTCTAGCACCGTCAAAGGACAGCAATCCGCGTGGATTCAGCCCGGAACACACTCGCACAACTACACCGGGTTTACGAAGCCGGGTTTGTATAAGCTGACTTACCGGGCATCTGCGCGCGACACCAACGGACGTTTCGTCGCCTCTGCCCCGCAAGCCTTGTACTGGCAAGTAGGAGGTGCTCGACCAGATCCCAAGAATGGCATTATTGATATTGCGAAAGCCTTCGCTGAAGCTGGGGAAACCGGTTTGACGACACCCTCTTTTAGCGCCGAAAAGCTAGCGAATCCCACGGACGAAGCCGAAGAATACACTACCGTGCTGAAATTCAACGCCGGGCAACAGGTAGACGGACGCTTGGCAATATTCATTGATGGATACCCGCTGGCGGAAATTCCGGTAAAAGGTGGCGTAGGCGAATGGTCTGAAATGCTTGGTACTGAGGACGTATCCTTGCAAGCCGTGTTCATTCCTGCCGCAAAGGGGGCAGGCAAGTGGGTCTCGGCTCCCTTAGTCTACAAAACTGGCAACGCAAAGGCAGAAGTTACTGCTGCGGGGGACTTGCAAGGGCCAAAGAAGCCAGCGGTGCGGTATGAAACCAGGGATTATGTGCCAGCGTCCTCGGACGTGACCGCCGAAATAAAACATGATAGTAATGACGGCGAGCACTCTTTCGTGACGGTTACGCCGTCGGACCCGAATGTTTCGTTCCGTGTTTTCGGTGGGGTTTACGAGAATGCCGAAGATAACGTGCCCGATTGCCCGCTGGATTTCGTTTCCAGCGCTGGGCATCGCACCCAAAAATTTGCATCTGATTCTGATATCTGCGAAATGAAGGATGGTGCGGTCGTAAAACTGAAACTAACCCCCAATTCACGCACCAAAATGGATGTAACGGAAATCGTTTTGAAGTCGCTAAACGAAAAGGCGTCGGTTAAATTCAAGACTGCGGGTCCGTTTATGCCTCGCAAGACAGACAAGTTGGCGGCTTACCGGTTGAATAATCCTGGCGATGACGAGGGCGATACCCCCGATCCTGGTGTGGGTGAGGTGCCCGCCCCACCCACAGGTGGTGACGAGCCGGGCGCAGGGGAAAATCCTGGTACTGGGGAGAGCCTGACTGATGATGTGTGCAAGCAGTCTTTGAATAAGCCGCTCAGCAAAGCCGTGACTATTGGCAGTGGGCATATCGATATTGGCGCGATTATGGGCGGAAATAGTGCTCGTTTGGCGATTGGTGACGATAGCGGTAAAGAGGCGGCTTGCCGGGTCTGGCGCGAACCGAATTCGGTGACATTGTTCGTCAGCAAGCATGCTTACATGCGGAATCCAGCGGAGAAAAGCAAGAGCTACGAGTTTATGCGCGAGGGCGGCAGCCACGTTTACTTACTGCCACAAGATCAACGCCAAGACTTAGTGTGGCCTGGATTTAGCACGGAATCTTTGGACCCAGCTGCGTACCCGCAAGGGGTAACTATTGAGATTCAGCCCGGAAAAATGCCGAAGGGCGCACAGTGGTGGGCGTTTACGGAACCGACTGCTAAGGGGGGAAAGGTTGGACATATTGCTGCTTACAACCGCACCACAAAGCTAAAAGACGTAGCGAACGTGCACATGCACATGAACTGGGTGTTCTCAAAGCCCGGTGACTACGAGGTGAAAGTGCGGTTGTTGCCGGCGGGTACTGAACGTGCTGGTGGCGCCGTAGACACGAAGTGGCACAGTCTCAAGTTCAAGGTGGAAAGCAAACAGGCTAAGCCGGGCGCGCAAAAACCTGGTAAAGATCAGGCAGGCGATACTAGCCAAAATGATGGGAAGCACGGCGCGGATCATCCGCAAGTCGGAAACCACGGCAAGGGCATCAAGAACCTGAATTACAATGTGATCGTTATCGGCAATTTGCCAAAAGGAATGACCACAGCGGATTTTGCCAAATGGGTTACGAGTTCCAACGGTTCCACCATCATAAAGGGACCTGATGGGCAAAAACAGGGCGAAAATGACGGAAAAGGCGCTCCACAAGGCGGCACTGGTGGCACAGTCATGTCGGCCGCAGCTGTTACTGGTGGAACGGGTGCAACTGGGGGCATTGCCGCAACTGGTAGCAGCGGAACCGTCGGAGCGGCATCGCCGTTAGCGGCGTCCTCGAAATCTGGCAAGCAAGCAGGAAAAGCCGCAACTAAGGGCAAGATCACTTCTAAGGTGAACCCGCAAGCTGCCCAAACTGTGAAGGTGGACAGCGAACCATACTCGGAACGCGCCGCAAATGTTGGCTCGCAAAGGGGGCAAGCTCTTACTCTGACTGGTCTTGGTTTGGGTGTAGTTGGTGGGCTAATACTGCTGGGAACGTATCTGTGGCCGCGTCTGCACTAGTGCGTGACAATTGGTATGCGATTGCGTTACCGCAAAGCAAGCGCAGTAATGGAGCGTGCAGTTACTGCAGATCTTGAACTGTAGTTTGATAGGTGACCGGGGTAAATGCCCCGGTCACCGGTTTTAAAACGAATCGTCGAGGTCCGTGCGGCGCGGTGATTAAGTGGAAGAGGGAGTAACTTTTGGGTGTCTTTGGAATGAACCCTGTTTGTTAGACAGTGGGTTTGTGTTGTTGTCTGTAGTGTAGCGGGCTGATATAGCAACGAAAGGTTGGAGTAACTAAGCTTTTTGGGCTTATTCCGCGACTATGCTTGATATTTCCCGTGATCGTGATAAGTGGCGGGTTTTCGGGACGCAGCGTATGCCACCCAAAAAGTCCCCCCGCTGGGACTCGAACCCAGGACTAATGGGACTTTATTTTTGTCCCTATTGCCAGCAAAGGAGTCAATGACGACAATACCAGCAATGCTGGCAGTGCTGGTGTTGTCACCAATGCCAGCCATGTCGCGGCAACAGCGGGACCAGAGAATAATTGTGTTGTACGTGCTGTTATTCAGTGTTATGACACATGTTTTAGCGTTTCCACAAAACTTGTCTCTGCCAGGGGTTCTTATTCGTGGGTACAACTTAGGCACTGTGAGCTAGTTTTCGTCTTATGTACTCGCTACGGGTAAGCCCATATTTGGTAGCATCTCGGCTTAATTTTTGTGCGAGCGAGGTCGGCATGCGCACGCTTATAGTGGTTAGTTCATCGTTGCTTAGACGTTGGGGTGACCAAATTAGCGCGCCTTGAATATCGTCAGACATGTTTTCATCTTCAACGCTTTCAGCAACCGCGTCAACGTATTGCTCGGTTAGATTGAAGCGCTCTAGTAACTCTTTATCTTTCATTTTTCTTTCCTTTCGATCTCTCGTAAAAATTTTTTCGTAGGTGGAGTAAAAGCGTGGAACACTAAAAATTCTTCTCCACGCGCCGCGTAGACCAACTCAATATTGCGTCCGCGTGCGTCTAAACCAATACCTATAAAGTATCCATCAGCACGCCTAGCACTTACCATTAGTGAGCGAAACGCTACTAAAACATCTTCACTTGTTATCTCCGGGTGACATTGAGTGATACGCTGGTGAATCATCACTTACTAGTGATACATAGGCAAAAAATTTTTACCTTTTCTTCCACAACCGCGGAATTTGCTCGGTTTTGTTGCCAGTTGTAATTTGTGGGTAAAGTAACGTTTTCGTGTCTTTGATGAACCTGATTTGTTGTTGTTCGTATTCTTTCGGATTTTGACCGCCCTGGTTCTAGCGGGGTGTAATTCGGTTGTAGAACCGCTCGCTGCAGTCAAAGATTTCTAGTGTGGGTTCCTCGCTGGTTTTGAAAATGAACCGGTGGATTCCATTATTGCGGTCGACATTAGCGACTCAGCTCCTGCTTTATACTGCGGGAAGGTACGTACATTTTTCGCCCCGCCTAAAAAGTCCCCCCGCTGGGACTCGAACCCAGGACCAATGGATTATGAGTCCACTGCTCTAACCGACTGAGCTACAGGGGGCTACTATATTTTAGTAAAATTTATGACGGACACACAATTTGAGATTCGGTAGTTTGATCGCATGAACAGTATTGAGAACGTAATTCCTGCTGGTAGCCCAATTTGGCGCCATCTTCCCCTGGTTGAAGGTGAGATTATTGCAACACGGGACGGGTTGGCTCTGTGGGTTGAAAATACGGCAGAAGCGACAAAGGTATCCCAAAAGCTCGATCCTGAGGGGGTACGGGAAGTATCGGATGGATCTTGCGATATTGGTGACTCAACTGCGGCCTATAGGGGGGACGAGGGCGATGCGCACGCGTGTGGCGAGGGGGCTTTTTTCTATTGGCATCAGATTGCGCACGCGGCGTGGGATCCGCAGACGGAGGCACTCACGGTTCGGTTTCAGGAGCCTTCTTGGCCGACTCTGCGATTTACTCCGACAGTGGTGGATGTTCACATTTTTTTGGACGACGTTCGCGAGGGGATCGAACAGTCGCACGTGCTCACCTTGAAACGCAAACTATCCGGTGGAGGATTACTGATTGCGGTCGCCCTCAGGAAGAAGGGGCGGTTATTTAGTTACGCGACTGCTACGCGAACTATTTCCGAGGACGAACGCGAACTTTTGGGGTCTTTGGAAAGTTTGGTGCGTAATCAGGTAGGGTTGCCTGCTGCGAAGTCCCCGGATGAACCGGTGTTTTCCAGCGAAAACGGCTGAACTAGGCGCGAAACCTCCCGTAAATCCTGTGTTGCTGGTCGCAATTGAGGCTGTCGATTAGGAGTATTGGTAGGGTCTCTGATAAGTTTTATTTCGTTGCGGTCCCGCGTAGCTCAATGGCAGAGCATCCGACTGTTAATCGGACGGTTGTTGGTTCGAGTCCAACCGCGGGAGCTTAGACCCCCGGCGTAGTGCCGGGATTTTTGTTTAAGTAGCTCTTCTAGGTCCACACCAAGAACGCCCGCAACTACCTCCAATTCATTAAGCCCCACGGTACAGCTCCATGCCACCGCCGGTATACCGCGACCTTGGTAACCCCTAGAGCTTTAGCAATTTTAGTTGCATTCATGCCCGCCCGCGCGGTCTCTGCACGGACATTCCCAGCCACAATATCCGAATAGGTCAATGTCTTTTACTCATATCCGCATTGTAATGTATCGCGATATGCTGTCAGCGCTGAGGCTAGTAACCGTTTCTTGTACCTTTTGAGGCTTAGGCGTATACACAGCAACGAGGGGTCGCTAAGTTTTTTGCTTATTTTCGACCTTGCCCGACATTTCCGCCACCATGATGCGAGGCAGGTGCGGCTCGGTACACGACAGCCAAACACGGGCGTCGTCTGCGCTAAGGCAAGAGTAAACACGGATGCCGCCACTGCGGGACTGTAGAAACTACTCGGCATTTTTCCATAGCCGTTTTTATGGTTTCAACCCAGGGAAAGGCGCGGGCGCTTGCCCCATTTTTGCTTGTACGGCAACTATTTGTCCTACTAGTTGGGGGAGGTCATCAGCGATGTCTTCACTGGAAGAACCCACCACTTCTAACTCTTGCGCCAGCACCCCAGCTAGCGTTTTTTGGGCGGTGCTAGGACCTGCAACTGGGTAGGTTGGCTCGCGGTCGTCACTGACTCCGGCTTCCACCAAGGACTGAATTTGCGCTTGCAGTTTATGCGCGATGCTCATGTAATCATCCGCAATTGCGTCATTACTGCGTGCCGCCGCCCATTCCAACTGGTAGCGTGCCTGATCCAACGCCTTCACCAGCCCCGGTGGTGGGGTTGTGATACGTCGTTGCGTCACCCCGGCGCTCAGACGCGGCTTTTCGGATGTGTCTGAAAAATACTTCTTCTTTTCGCGTTCATATGCGAGGGCGGTGGCCGGGTTTGCGGTGACCGGTTCCGTTGGTATTGACAGCTCTTTCGCTAACCGGGCGGCCTCAACGCTGCGGGCAGCGGCTGCGCTTGCTAAAAGCCTGGCTAGTTCTACGTCGCTAACAACCTGGGAGTCCACGCGCGCCTGCGCTACACACCTCTGCGCTTCCTTCATTAAGGCTGCTGGGGTAGTGGGGGCGGGAGGTAAAGATGGGGGCCGCCCACCGCCCTCGGGAATTTTGCCCGACCACCCCCGCCAAACCGGACCAAACACGTCCAGGCGGGTCCGCGACTGGGATTTAGCGAACGTGGCTGCCTGTCCATCCAAAGACAGCTTGGTTACTGCTTGGGAAATATTGCTGTCGCATACGGCAGCGTTGTTGCGCGCCACCTCGGACGTGGAAAGAGATGGCAAATCTAAGGGTCCTAAATCCAAATGCACACTGCACCCGGACAAAGTGCCTGCGACCACGAACATAACAGCAAAGCGCAAACGAATATTCATCAATTAGAATCATTGCACGGATAACATTGTTAGTGGAAAACGGAGGCGACATGGCAGTAACCACTCAGGATAACTTGCCCCAGAAACTGCGGCAGGAACTGGAACCAATCGCGAACAAATCTGGGTTGACAATTTTGGATATTGCCCTGAAAAAGGCGGGAAAATACACGCGCCTGGTGGTTACTGTCGACTTGGAGGACGGACCGGGCGGGGTAGACTCTGACCAGATCGGAGACATTAGCCGCCTTCTTGGCGCCAGAATTGATGAACTGGACCCCATTTCCGGGGAATACGTCCTCGAAATTGGTACCCCAGGGGCGGAACGTGAATTGCGGACAGACCGGGATTTTCGGCGGGCGCTCACTCGCAATGTTGAAATTGTTTTAGAGGACGAAAAGCTGTCAGGTAAACTGGTGGAAGTAAACGACGGCAAAATTATGGTCGAAACGGCGGGGCAACCCCACACAATTGAAAAACAATCAATTATTGGGGCTCGCACCGTAATTGTCATGGCTAGGGGGCACTAATGGAAATTGATATGGCGGCGCTGCGCGCGGTCGAAAACGAACGTGGGATCAGCCTGGGCACCCTGGTAGATGCAATTGAGAACGCACTGTTGAAGGCATACCACAACGTGCCTGGGGCGTTACCGAAGGCACGCGTAGAAATTGATAATGCAGGTCGCGTTACTGTCTTCGCCACGGAAGAAGACAAGGACGGCAACCCACTGGGAGAATTTGACGACACTCCCAGTGGGTTTGGGCGTATTGCCACCCAGGTGGCGCGTTCTATGATTGTGCAACGGCTGAAAGAAGCCGAGGATGCGCAGGTCTTAGGCGAGTTTGCGGACAAGACGGGCACTATTGTGGCGGGGCGGGTGCAACAGTCGCGTAACCCTTATACGGTAATGGTGCAGGTGGGGGACTATGAAGCGATATTGCCGGAAAATGAACAAATTCCGGGTGAACGGCTGGCACATGGGGACCTGATTCGCGCTTACGTGGTACGGGTTACGCGCACGGACAAAGGGGCGCGCATTGAATTGTCGCGACGGCATCCCGAATTGGTGCGTCGCCTGTTCGAACGCGAAGTTCCCGAATTGACCGAGGGCGTTGTGCGAATCGAATCTATTGCTCGTGAAGCTGGCTACCGCACCAAGATTGCCGTTAGCACGCAAGACAAGAACGTGAACCCGAAGGGGGCTTGTATTGGTCCCATGGGTGGGCGTGTGCGTGCAGTAATGTCAGATTTGGGTGGGGAAAAAATCGATGTGATTTATTTCTCTGAGGACGTCACTCGGTTTGTGGCGAACGCGCTTTCCCCAGCCAAGGTGTCATCTGTCACATTGGTTAGTAGGGCGCCTGCGCAGGCACGCGTAGTTGTTCCTGATTATCAGCTGTCCTTGGCGATCGGTCGGGAGGGGCAAAATGCCCGCTTGGCTGCGCGTTTGACTGGTTGCAAGATTGATATTGTTCCCGAGGGCGCAGCTGAGCCGAACCTGGAAGTTTCCAAAAATTCGAGACCAGACACACACGACATGGCGGGAGACCAGCCTACCTCCAGGGATCAATGACAGGTAGACTAGCATCTGAGCGGCAACGTGCTGGTGATTCCGCACCGGTACGGACCTGTATTGGGTGCCGTTTACGCGAACCACGAACCCGTATGGTTCGGTTGGTTGCCCAGGGGCAAACTGTTTCGGTTTGCTTAGGGTATAGGCAAGGGCGTGGAGCCTGGATTCATTACCGGTTGCGTTGCTGGGAGAAAGCGCAGAAGATTGGGGCTTTTTCGAGGGCGTTGCGGCAAAGAGTGTCAGTTCCTAGCTTTAGTGATGCCTTTCGCGAAGTGAGGCTTGTCCTCGGCTACGAGGACCTAGACGAAAGCGGGTTGGAAGCTGATGGGCACCCGATGAGTACCCAGCGATGAGCTGCCAGCAAAAGTAAATCGTCCGTCCTGTTCGGGGCGGACCCGAACAGGAGAGTTGTGGCAAAACTGCGTGTGCACGAGCTTGCGAAAGAGCTCGGTACGACATCTAAGAATCTTCTTGCGATCCTCAAAGAACAAGGTGAGTTCGTAAAGTCTGCGTCCTCGACCATTGAGGCGCCCGTGGTCAGGCGTGTCCGTGAGGCTTACCCGAACGGTTTTTCGGACGCTAAAAAAGGCGGTCAGAAGGCAGCCGAAAAAAATGGCAAGCAGACTATTGCAAAAACTGCTAAAGCGGCTAAAACAGCCCCTAAACCAGGTCCGAAGGCTACTCGTAAAAGCATGGAAAAAGCCGTTAAAGTACCTGCGGTAGACAAGGCTGAAAAGTCAAAGGTTGCCGCGCAAGCGCCTGCAGTGGACACGGAAGGCACTCAATCCAGTCCCGCAGTGGTGGCGAAACCAGCGGCGAAGAAACCTGCCAAATCTGCTGCTAAACCCCGCGAAACTGCACCCAAACCGGGGGCGAAACCTCAGGCTAGATCCACCAGCGCGAAACCAGCTCCAAAACCCGGTCCCAAGAAGGCGGCAGCTACTGCCGATTCTGCAAAGAAGACGGGTACGCCAATTCCTAAACCAGGGGTGAAGCCTGGTCCGCGTCCGGGAAACAACCCGTTCGCTACTACACAGGGTATGCCGCGCCCAGGTGGGACTGGTGGTCCTCGACCAGGTCCGCGCCCTGGTCCGCGTCCGGGAAACAACCCATTTGCTACTACACAGGGTATGCCGCGCCCAGGTCAGGGGGCACAACGGCGTGGTAGTGGTGCCGGTACTGGTCCGGGCAATCCGGCAAACCGTGGTGGTGCCGGAGGACGCAAACGCCTATCCGGTCCCCGCCCTAATCCCAATATGATGCCGGGACGCGCTGCCGCTACCATGCCAGAACAGGGTGCGCCTGCCCAAAACCGTGGTGGTCGTGGCGGTCGCGGCGGACAAAACCGCGCGGGTGGCGGCGCCGGCGGAGGCTTCCCCAGGGGCAGTCGCGGCGGCGTTGGTGGTCGCGGCGGCACGCAGGGTGCTTTCGGGCGTGGTGGCGGTCCGCGCAAAGGACGCAAATCTAAGCGGGCAAAACGCCAAGAATTCGAGCAGCAGAACGCGCCAATGATTGGTGGCGTGCAGGTTCCTCGCGGCGATGGTGAAACCGAAATTCGGATTCGCACAGGCGCGTCACTGTCGGATTTTGCGGAAAAGATTAACGTAAACCCAGCCGCCCTCGTAACAGTAATGCTGCACTTGGGCGAAATGGTTACCGCGAACCAGTCCTTAGACGAGGAAACCTTCCAAACGCTGGGTGTTGAGCTCGGGTACGTGGTAAAGATGGTTTCGCCCGAGGACGAAGATCGCGCGCTTTTAGAGTCCTTCGATATTCACCTTGAGGAAGAGGAACTGCAGGACGAAGAAAATCTGCAGCCGCGCCCTCCAGTGGTTACTGTTATGGGTCACGTAGACCACGGTAAAACTAAGTTGCTGGATGCGATTAGGCATACGGACGTGGTGGCAGGCGAACACGGCGGTATAACCCAGCATATTGGTGCTTACCAAGTGAACGTGAAGCTCGAAGACCAGTCCCGCGCGGTCACGTTCATTGATACGCCGGGTCACGAAGCATTCACGGCAATGCGTGCGCGCGGTGCGGAAGCCACAGATATTGCCATCATTGTGGTGGCAGCTGATGACGGTGTTATGCCACAGACCATAGAAGCTGTCAACCATGCCCAATCAGCTGACGTGCCGATTGTGGTGGCAGTGAACAAGGTCGACAAGCCGGATGCGAATCCAGACAAGATCCGTGCGCAGCTGACGGAATACAACTTGGTTGCCGAAGAATACGGGGGCGACGTGATGTTCGTGGATATTTCCGCGAAACAACACACTGGTATTCAAGAACTGCTGGAAGCCGTGCTGCTTACTGCAGATGCCGCCCTCGACCTGCGTGCTAACCCGGATGCGGAAGCGCGTGGTATCGCCATTGAAGCCAATCTGGACAAGGGACGCGGGGCGGTGGCAACCATGCTGGTGCAGCGCGGAACCTTGAAAGTTGGGGACGCGATTGTGGTGGGCAGCGCTTATGGTCGCGTGCGCGCCATGTTCAACGACCACGGTACCCCGGTTCAAGAAGCCGGACCATCGTTCCCGGTGCAGGTTATCGGTCTGACTTCCGTGCCGCGGGCGGGCGATTCCTTCTTGGTGGCACCCGATGACCGCACGGCGCGGCAGATCGCCGAAAAGCGCGAAACTGCCGATCGTCAGGCTCAGCTAGCGAAGCGGCGCAAGCGCATCAGCCTCGAAGAATTCGATGCGGCTCTTAATAAAGAAGGCAAGGTCGAAACCCTTAACCTCATTATTAAGGGCGACGTGTCTGGTGCTGTTGAAGCTCTGGAAGACTCGCTGCTTAAGATCGAGGTTTCTGACGAGGTCGCACTGCGTATCATTCACCGTGGCGTCGGCGCGATTACGCAAAATGATGTCAACTTGGCAACCGTAGACAATGCGGTAATCATCGGGTTCAACGTGCGCCCAGCCGAACGCGTTGCCGAACTGGCAGATGCCGAAGGCGTGGACATCCACTACTACTCGGTTATCTACAGTGCCATTGAAGAGGTCGAAAAAGCGCTCAAAGGTATGCTCAAGCCCATTTACGAGGAGCATGCTTTGGGCAGTGCCGAAATTTTGCAAGTGTTCCGGTCCGGCAAGTTTGGCAACATCGCCGGTTCCATGGTGCGCAAAGGCACCATTAAGCGTGGTGCCAAGGCGCGTCTGGTTCGCGATGGCGTAGTGGTTGCTCCAGACTTGGAAATTGCTTCACTGCGGCGCGAAAAGGACGATGTTACCGAAGTTCGCGAAGGTTTCGAATGTGGTATTACCTTGGGTCATAAGGATATTCAGGTAGGCGACATTATCGAAACTTGGGAGATGCGGGAAATTCCGCGTACCTAAATTTGGGTTGGGGGCAGCGATCTGCCCCCTAACTATTTGGAGGAAAAATGGCTGATGAAGCCCGCCGTCGTAAAGTAGCAGACCGTATCAAACAGACCGTGGCACGCCTGTTAGAACGGCGCATCAAGGACCCGCGTTTAGGGTTCGTGACGATCACGGATTGTCAGGTTACTGGCGACTTGCAGCACGCGACCGTGTTTTATACGGTGATGGGCGATGACGGGCAGCAAGCGTCCACTGCGACCGCCCTCGAATCGGCTAAAGGGCTGATTCGTAGCGAAGTTGGTAAAGCGCTGGGGATCCGCCTGACCCCGACTTTGCAGTTCAAGCCCGATACTTTGCCGGAAACCGCTGCCAGCATTGAAAGCGCTTTAGCTGAGGCGCGTCGCCGTGATGCCGAGATCGCCAAAGTCGCCCAAGGCGCAACTTATGCTGGGGACGCCGATCCGTACCGTAAAGAACCGCAGTATGAGGACGTAGATTACGAGGGCGAAGACGACGCGGACACCGTTTCTGCCGACACGGGCTTCGCAGAAGAACACTAGGCATATGCGTATCGAGGTGCCGCGGGCGGTAATTCCCGCACGCAGTGGCATTGTTGTGGTCGATAAACCTGTGGGTGTTACCAGCCACGACGTGGTTTCCGCTTTTCGGCGGCTGGCGGGGACCCGCAAGGTGGGACATGCCGGAACGTTAGACCCAGCGGCTAGCGGCGTCCTCGTCCTGGGAATTGGCGGTGGAACCCGCCTGCTGTCCTATCTGACCGGTGCGGACAAGGACTACCAGGCGACGGTGCGCCTGGGCGTGGAAACGCATTCCGAGGACGCCACTGGGGAAATTACCAGGGTTTGTGGCGGAGGCGGCGTGACATTGGAGGCAGTGGATGGGGCGCTAGATAAGCTCAGCGGGGAAGTAATGCAGGTGCCATCTGCGGTATCTGCAAAAAAGGTTGCAGGGCGGCGCGCTCACGAGTTGGTTCGCCAAGGAGCTGATTTTGAGTTAGCTCCGGTACCGGTCACAATTTCGCGCCTAAAACGCACGTCGCAGATGCGTATGGGGGAGTTTTGGGGAACGGAAGTAGCTGACTTTGACATGGAAGTTACTTGCAGTTCTGGGACTTACGTGCGGGCGATTGCCCGCGACCTCGGAGCGGCGCTTGGGTGCGGTGCGCACTTGCGGGCGCTCCGGCGTACCCGCGTGGGAACGTTCACGCAGATGGCGACCATAGAAGGTCTGGCTACGGCGGTGGCGGCTGGTGAAGCGCTACCTACTATTTCGCTAGCTCAGGCTGCGGCGGCTTTCCCGAAAGTTTCGCTATCGGAGCAACAGGTGGCAGATGTACGCAATGGTAAGCGCCTATATCTGCCTCTGCGCGGCGAACCTGGCTATTATCGTGCCCTCGACGTTTCCCAGAACTTAGTGGCGATGGCACACTTAACTATGCAAGGGGAGGGCATGCGCTTGCAGCCTTCCACGGTATTTCAAAATGAGTAGGTGAAAACTATGGGACAGTGCGGTTGCGGATGCGGATGCGGATGCGGGGGCAAAGGAAAAGGTAAGGGACAAGGTTCCGGTCCAGGCGCCCTCGCGAACGGAAAAGTCCAAACTAGTACCGCCGCGAAAGTGCGCGGTGAAATGGGCGTGGGTCCGAAGGGGCGCCCCGAATTGGGTTTGCGTGACGTAAAGAAAGCGTAGTGTTTTGAAGGTTTGGCGAAGTTTAGCGGGAGTTCCTGCGGGCATTTGTTCGGTTACTACCATCGGGGTTTTTGATGGCGTCCACCTGGGGCACCAAAAGATCTTGTCCACGGTGGTGCGGCACGCGCAAAGACGCCAGATAATGTCGGTGGCGCTCACTTTCGATCCGCATCCGCGCCTGGTGCATAATCCCGAGGTCGACTTGGAGCTGATTACTTCGCTGGAAGACCGGTTGAACCAGATAGCGACATTGGGGGTAGACGCCACTTTTGTGGTGCCTTACACTTTGGAGCTGTCGCGGCTAAGTGCCCACGAATTCACGCAGCAGTATTTCGTGGACGCTTTGGGTGCTCACGAGATCGTGGTTGGTGAGGACGTGCGGTTCGGGCGCGATAACGAGGCGGATGTGGCGCGCCTGCACCGGTTGGGTGACGAATTCGGTTTTGATGTTGTGGACATCATGGATGTGGAGTCGGCTGGTGGGCGGCGGTGGTCGTCTACGTGGGTGCGGTCGTTATTGCGCCAGGGCGATGTGGCTGGGGCAGCGCAAATTTTGGGGCGCAAGCACCGGGTTCGCGGAGTGGTGGTGCACGGTCATAAGCGCGGTCGCACTTTAGGGATTCCTACTGCCAACTTGGTTTCCGAGGGCGTGGGGGTAGTTCCAGCTGATGGCGTCTATGTGGGTTGGGTAGTTAGGGATGTGCCGGGGACGAAAGCTATTGAGCAGTTGCCGGCCGCTATTTCTATTGGTACGAATCCGCAGTTTGGTGATTGTTCGCGTACGGTGGAGGCGCACGTATTGGGGCGTTCGGATCTGAATTTGTACGGCGAGCAGATTGCGGTGGATTTCGTGTCGCGCATCCGGGGTATGCAAACGTTCAGTAGCACCGAGGAGTTCTTGCAGCGGATGGACGCCGACTTGTTGGAGGCTGCGCGCGTGTTGGGCGTTCCGGCAACCGGTCGGGTGGACCCGGATTCTGTGATCGCTTGCTGAGCTTTCAAATACGACCTCGGGGTCGCCCTCGTGAAATAGAATTTACGAGGGCGAAGGGAAGGTAAAAGTTGAGTCCAGCGGAGCCACTGTCGCAAAAAGATGTGCAGGCGATAGATGCTGCCAAGTTTTATTACGAGGGCGGTCTGTCGCAGGTTGAGGTTTCTGAAAAGATGGGGTTTTCGCGCCCTACTATTTCGAAGCTGTTGCAGCATGCGAACCAGCGGGGGTTTGTGAAAATATCGGTTGTTGATCCCCGGCTTAAAGACAATAGTGTGGCGCAAGCTTTGCAAGAAAAGTTTGGTTTAGCAGCTGTGCGGGTGGTTTACCCGGCCTCAGGCGGAGAAGCCGAACTGCGTACGGCGTTGGGGCAGGCGGGTGCGCAGCTGTTGCAAGAAACCGTTCGTGACGGCGATGTGGTGGGCGTGGCTTGGTCGAGGACGGTTTGCGCGCTTACGACAGCGTTAGAACAGACTCCACGTCGTAACGTCAAAGTTGTGCAGTTGCGCGGTACTGTGGGTGACTATGCTACTGGATTCACGGAAGTACAGACTATTGGGGGGATAGCGCGGGCGTTCGGTGCCGAACCTTTCTTGCTGGGAGTGCCTGGAATATTCCACTCTCTGGAGGCGAAAACAGCTGTGGAACACGAAAAGCAAGTGCAGGAAGTTTTGCGTTTGGGGTGTAGTGCGCGCGTGGCAGTTTTTTCTGTGGGCGGGGCTGCCCAGAGTTCCTATTTGATGTCTGCGCCGGCACTTTCGAAGCGCGAACGTGACCATTTGCAAGCTTGCGCAGTGGGGGACATTTGTTCGCGTTTTGTGGATGCCAATGGTCGCATTTGTTTGCCGGACCTCAATAACCGCACTGTAGGTTTGTCTCTGCCGCAGCTTCGCAGAATTTCACAAAAGATCCTGGTGGCGGGCGGTAGCGATAAGGCAGGTATTATTCGCGCAGCCCTGGAGCACAACTATGTAAGCCAGTTGGTCATTGATGCCCAGACGGCGCGAAAAATTTTGCAATGAAGCAGGTCAGACACTCAATGTAACAAATGTGCCATTTACTGCTTTACAAATGATCGTAATGTAGGTTATATTTAATGCGTGAACAAAGGAGTCCGCATGAACAATCTACGTATCGCCGGTAGTGCCTTATTTGCGTCGCCAGCGAATGCTGCCCGCGTTACCAAACTCTGCAATGAAGCATCTGAGCATGGACTTAGAGCGGTATGCGTCAATCTTTGTTACTTCCACCAAGGTGAGGTTCGCCGTATTGGCACCTCCGCCGGATCTGCACTTCTAGGGGACTAAAATGGCAAATAATCTTAGCTCTGCAACGACCACTAGGAATCACTCCTTTGGTCTGATAAAAGACAACACCACCCAATTGGCCGACGGATACCTATCGAAAACGCCGATTTTTCAATATATATTGCTGTCAATATGCTTTCCCATGTGGGGCGCGGCGGCCAGCCTGAACGATGTACTTATCACGCAATTTAAGTCGATTTTCACCTTGTCAGATTTCGCTTCCGCGTTCGTGCAATCAGCCTTTTATGGTGGATATTTCTTGATCGCGATCCCAGCTTCGCGGGTGATTCGCAACTGGAGCTATAAGGCGGGCATCCTCATCGGACTTACCTTTTACATCATTGGATGTTCAATGTTCTTCCCGGCTTCCCACATGGCTACTTACTCTGTTTTCCTTGCGGCTCTATTTGCCATCGCAGTTGGTCTATCGTTCTTGGAAACTTCGTGTAACACCTATTCATCCATGGTTGGTCCAAAGAAGTACTCCACGTTGCGTCTGAACATTTCGCAAACTTTCTACCCGCTGGGCTCTATTTTCGGTATTTTACTTGGTAAATACCTCATCTTTACTGATGGACAAGCTCTGCATAAGACTCTCGACAGCCTGCAAGGTGAAGAAAAAACACGTTTTGCCAATGAAATGTTGCAACGCACTTTGCACCCCTACGCTTTCATTATCGCTGTGCTCGTCGTCCTCCTGGTTTTGGTTGCTATCACCCAGATGCCACACTGTAAACCGTTGCGCAATGATGCGAAAGAAGCCCAAGCCAAGATCAGTGAAACACTTTCTTACTTGGCTTCAAACAAAGTTTTTTGCGCCGGTATTTTCACCCAATTTATGTATGTGGGCATGCAAACCGCCGTCTGGTCTTTCACTATCCGTCTGGCGCTTACGCTAGATCACTCGATTAATGAACGGACTGCTTCAAACTTCATGGTGGGTGCTTTTGCTGCCTTCTTTGTAGGGAAGTTTATTGCGAATTTACTGATCAGCAAGTTTGATGCTGACCTGGTATTGATGGGCTACTCTATCTTGGGCATTTGTAGCCTGATTTACGTCGTTACCGTCCCCAACATGTCTGCCGTATACATGGCGATTGTTACCTCGGGTCTGTTTGGTCCTTGCTGGGCCACCATTTACTCGCGAACTTTAGATACCATTACCGATAAGCGCCATACGGAAACCGGGGGTGCGGTAATTGTCATGTCGATTATTGGCGGTGCCGTAATTCCCTTAGTCCAAGGTTACTTGTCGGACGCTACCGGCTCCATGCAGTTTTCCTTCGTTGTCAATATAGTCTGCTTCGCAGTAATTTTGTTTTACTTCCTGTTTATGCACCGCAGCACAAAGAAGATGGGGGTCAAATGATGATAACGGTGAACCTACCTCGCGTCTTGTTCACAGATCAAAACATTGAGGTCGCTCGCTATGGCGAGTTGGTGGTAACTGCCCGTCGCTATCCTAATGGAATAGAGGCTTTGACTTTAGCTAATTCGCGCGGCTACATTGAGTTATTGCCGTTTATGGGGCAAATTATTTGGGACGCTAATTTTGATGGCAAGTCCTTGCGCATGCAGAACATGTTCTCTAAGCCCCAAGTTGCCACCCAAATTGTTGACACTTACGGGTGCTTCGTGTTCCATTCGGGTCTATTGTCTGCGGGGTGTCCCGCTCCCGAAGACACCCACCCACTGCACGGTGAGTTTCCAACCGCCACAATGGATGAAGCAATATTGGAAATCAGCGATCAGGGCATACGAGCTGTTTCTACATATGAATATGTTCAAGGTTTTGGGCACCATTACGAAGCCAAGCCTTCAGTATTCTTGGGCCCACAAACTGCGTTATTTGATATTGACTTACAAGTAACGAATCTTTCAAAATATCAGGTGATGCCGTTGCAATATATGTGTCACATGAATTACGCGTTTGTGCCGGGGGCAAAATTGTTGTCTAATTTGCCCGAGGACGCCTTCCAACTGCGCCGTTCCGTTCCAGATCATGTTACGCCCACTCCGCAGTGGACTCGTATTAACCAGGAAATTTTAGCTGGAGAGTTCGACTCTAATTCGTTAGTGGGTGCTGAGGCGTTTGACCCGGAAATCGTGTATTTTGCTGATAACCTGCCACAATATGTAGGTCGTGCAGAATTCGTTATGGAAGCGCCCGATGGTACCAAGTACAGTGTGGCTTTTGACACTGTTGATTTTCCGGTTGCGACCAGGTGGATTTTGCATAACGAAGACCAAAAGGTGGCGGCATTTGTGCTCCCTGGTACTTCTCGTCCGGAGGGGCGTTTGGCCGCTAAAAAAGCGGGAACTTTAATTGAGCTCGGTGCTGGCGAAACCAAGAGATTTAGCGTTCGTACCGGAATTAAGGAGTAGAAAATGGATATTGCTGTAATCGGCTCGAACATGGTCGATCTAATTTCCTACATCACGCGAATGCCAGAAGAAGGGGAAACCATTGAAGCCCCGGATTTTCGAATGGGGTGTGGGGGTAAGGGTGCTAACCAAGCGATTGTGTCAGCTCGCCTCGGATCCGAAGTGGTTATGGTGACCCGCGTTGGTGACGACCTGTTTGCTGAAAATACGATTCGTAATTTTGCAGAAAACGGAATTGCCACCACAGATGTCATTAAGACTCCAGGTTCTTCCGGTGTTGCTCCAATCTTTGTTGACCCGAAGTCGCATAATTCCATCATTATTATCAAAGGTGCAAACAATCAGTTGAGCGCGGCAGATATTGAGCGTGCTAGTGAGCGTATCAAGGTTTGCAAATTGATTGTTTTGCAACTGGAAGTGCCGCTAGAAACCGTGTACGCCGCGATTGAATTTGGGAAGAATCATAATATCCCAGTTCTCCTTAACCCGGCCCCGGCTTCGCCGGAACTTGTGTTGGAAAAGGTAAAAAACGTCAAGTTTATTGTGCCCAACGAAACAGAACTTTCGTTGCTTACTGGTATGCCAGTAGATTCCATGGACGATATTAAGAATGCGGCCCAAGTGTTGCTAGGTTTGGGTATAGAAAACGTCCTCGTCACCATGGGAGCAAGGGGCGTTTACTGGCTTCACGGCGAGGGCGAACAGTTCCTGGAAGCTAACGAGGTCGACGCGAAGGACACTACCGGAGCTGGAGACGCGTTCATTGGTTGTTTCGCACATATGTACGTGCGCACAGGTGATATTCCTCGTTCTATCGAGGTCGCCAACGCTTACGCGGGCGATTCGGTAACCCGCCTGGGTACGCAAACGTCTTACGCTTGGAAAGACGATTTCGCAGCTCGCCATCCGGGGTTGTTGCACTAATAATACTGGTGAAGAGTCGGGCGAGAAAACTCGCCCGACTCTTCTACGTTTTAGCGCCTTGACTGGTTCCCGCTTACCCAGAAGTTTACGCAAAATCGGCTTAGTGGTCGCCCTCGTGAAGTAGAATTTACGAGGGCGAAGGGAAGGTAAAAGTTGAGTCCAGCGGAGCCACTGTCGCAAAAAGATGTGCAGGCGATAGATGCTGCCAAGTTTTATTACGAGGGCGACGACTCCCATAGCGGCTTGGCGGTAAGTTCTGGTGAACTTGCGCAGTTGCGTAGCTTTACTGCGGTTGCCGAAGATTTGGGCACCCAGGAACCAGCAGTGGCTACGCTTTTCGCCGAAAAACGCATAAAGTGGGGATGCGCCGACTTGCAGACCCGTAATTTTTCTGCCCCTGAGGGAACGATCTTAGCTATTGATGTCCCTTATGCGCCGGCGTGGGGCAAGGGAGGGATGCTTGACGTCTTCGGACCTGACCGGTTGCGGTCGGGTTTACCGGTGGTTGTGATGATTCACGGTGGCTCCTTCATGTATGGCTACAAGGAGTTGAACCAGAAAGCGGCGGGGATGCTTGCGAATATGGGTGCCCTCGTAATAAATATCAGTTACCCGCTTGCGCCACAGGCCACCTATACAGAGCAGGTGCGCGCCGTGTGGCAGGCGCTTCAGTGGGCGCAGGCAAACGCAGTGCGGTGGGGCGCCGCGGGCAAGCTGACGCTAATGGGGGACTCTGCCGGGGCGAACCTGGCGTGGGTGGCGGCGCTGGCGGCGCAAAACCGGGAACTTCGCCTCGCCCTCCAACTGCCACTAGGACCTTCGCCGGAAGTTGGGGCTTTGGCACTGATCAGCGGAGTCTACGACCTGTCGGAATTACAGGGACCACGCGAAAAATCCAGCTCCCCGTGTATCAATTTGATAGCGGATCAGTTTTTCGATGACGCTTACTGGCAGGCGCCGAAGATCTTGCGTCGCCCGGAGCTTGCGACGCGGCAATCCGCATTGCCACTAATTCTGCTGTGCACTAGCTCCGACGATTACACGCGGTCTGCGTCCTTGCAACTACATAGTCTGCTTGACGAGGGCGACCACGTAACGAAACTCTTTGACTTTCCCGCTACATCCCACAGTTTAGGGCACGTCTTTGTGACGGCGAAACCAAACTTAGAAGAAAGCCGGATCGTCCTAGCCACAATGTTTGACCTGATTAATCGATAATTTGGAATTACGCCACGGGGGGAATAATTCGATACCCCAGGCCGCGCACGGTCACGATGATCTTGGGAGAGTGTGGGTCGTCCTCGATCTTGGAGCGCAAACGCTTCACATGCACGTCCAAAGTTTTTTGGTCTCCATACCAGTCTTCGCCCCACACGCGGTCCATAACTTGCCCGCGAGTGAGCACCCGTTCCGGGTTGCGCAGGAAGTATTCCAACAGCTCAAATTCGCGCAAGGGCATATCGACGAGGGCGCCGCGCACCTTAACTTCGTGCCTACCGACGTCCATTTCGATAGGGCCAACTTGGAGCACCTTGCCCGCATCAGGCAGGTCCCGACTGCGACGCAAAATGGCGCTAATTCGGGCTAAAAGTTCGCGCAACTGGTAGGGCTTGGTCACGTAGTCGTCGGCCCCAATTTCCAGACCCAGCACTACGTCTACCACATCATCCTTGGCGGTAACCATCACGATGGGAACATCGGATTCTTCGCGCACCTTCCGGCACACTTCCGTACCCGAAATACCGGGGAGCATCAGGTCTAACAAGATCAGGTCCACCCACTCTGATCGCACCACCTGCAAGGCGGAATCCCCGTCAGCCACAGCCACCACCTTGTAGCCCTCGCGAGTAAGCGCATATTCCAAAGGTTTACGGTAAGCTTCTTCGTCCTCGACAATCAAAATGGTAGTCATTTGCTGCCTTCCAAACTAGTCTTCCAGCTAATGGTTTGTGGGGAGGAGGTGTCGATACGGGGGAGTTTCACGGTGAAGGTGGTGCCTTCACCCAACTTGGAGTCTACTTCTATAGAACCGTTGATGTAGCCCATAACGTGCTTGACGATAGATAGCCCCAGCCCGGTACCACCGGTGGAACGGCTTCGCGCCGGGTCCACCCGGTAAAAGCGCTCAAATATGCGTTCTTGGTCTTCTTCACTAATGCCGATGCCTTCGTCACTAATTTTGATTTCCACATTGTCGCCGATGCCAAGTTCGACACGCACTTTCCCACCCGGGTCGGAATAACGGATTGCGTTTTCCAAGAGGTTTTGGAGCGCCGAAGTGAGTAGTTCGAGGTCGGCGTGTACGCTGATTTCGCCACCTTGCGCGGGCGCAAACTTCAGGTCGATAGTGCGATCCTTCGCGGCGTGGCGGACTCGGTCAAGGGCGTCGTTTATGGCGTCGGCGACTAGGATAGGGCGCGACCGCGCGGGCAACTTGCCGTCTTGCAGGCGTGCCAGGGAAATGATTTCATGCACCAGTTTGGTCAGGCGGCGCGATTCCTTCACTAATTGGGTGGAAAATTCTTCGACCGCACGCATATCGTCGGCATTGTCGTGAATCGTTTCAGCCAGTAAGGAAATTGCTCCCACCGGGGTTTTCAGTTCGTGTGAAGCATTGACTACGAATTCGCGACGGGTGGCGTCAGCTTGCAACACGCGGGTACGATCTTCCACTAAAACTAGAGTGTGGTGCGTAGAAATTGGGCTTACACGCACGCGTAAAGACCAGGGTACGACCGCAGAAGGGTGGGTCAGTTCGTAGTCCCGTTCGATAATGCGCCCAGTGTCGCGGGCATGCAAGATTTGTTCCGCCAAACGAGAGTCGCGAATCTTCCCACCTTGAAAAAAGGGGATTAGCCGAGCCGTTTGCGACCAGTATTCGAAGGTGTTGTCGGGTCGCAAAATAACTGATGCTTCCGGCAACGCGTCCAACACTTTGGTGAGGGCGTCGGCTTGCCACGCGGTAGGGGCGTCTGCGCTTGTCACGTACAAAATAATATGTTCCTTTAGTTCACTTCAGCGAGTCGAGGACGATTAGAGGCAACTAGCCGAATTTTCCGGCGATATATCCTGCAGTGAGGTCTTCTTTGGGAGCTAAGAAGATGCTTTCAGTGGGACCGACTTCGATAAGTTTGCCGGGGCGACGGGGACCGGCGATGTTAAAAAATGCGGTTTGGTCGGACACGCGGGCTGCTTGTTGCATATTGTGCGTGACAATAACAATGGTGTAGACGGATTTGAGTTTGTCTATCAGCTCTTCGATTGCCAGGGTGGAAATGGGGTCGAGGGCGGAGCAAGGCTCGTCCATCAAAAGTACTTGGGGTCGTACCGCAATCGCCCGAGCGATGCACAGGCGTTGTTGTTGTCCTCCGGAAAGCGACCCGCTAGGGGTGTCGAGGCGGTCGCTGACTTCATCCCAAAGGTTTGCCCCGCGCAAGGATTCTTCGACGATATCCTGGGACTGAGAGCGGGTGAGTTTTACCTTATTTAAATTCAGTCCGGACAGTACGTTTCCCGCAATGGACATGGTGGGGAACGGGTTGGGGCGTTGGAAAACCATGCCGATTAGGCGACGCACCTCCACCGGATCAGTTTGCGGGGCGTACAAGTCCAGGTCGCCAAAAGTGACTTTCCCTTCTACGCGCCCCCCGGGGGTGACTTCGTGCATCCGGTTTAGTGAGCGTAAGAAGGTGGATTTGCCACACCCGGACGGCCCGATCAAACTGGTGACGGTCCGGGGCGCGATCTCTATGGAGACGCCCTCGACAGCTTTGAAATCGCCATAATAAATATCAAGGTTTTCGGTTTTTAAAGTGGCAGTCATTTTATTTCACTTTCAGGGTGCGGGCGAGGGCACGCGCCCCCAAATTTAGTACGAGTACAGCCGCCACCAGGACCAGGGCGGCTCCCCACGCGCGGTCGATGTTGATGTGGGGATTGCAGTTGACGATGTTGGCCGAGCAAGTGACGGTGGAGATGTATTCCTGGTAAATGTAGACCGGCAGAGTTTCCATGCGCCCGACGAACACATTGTTGTTGATGGCTTGAAAATTACCGGCGGTCAGCAGCAGAGGCGCAGTTTCCCCGATGATGCGGGCAATGGCAACAACTACCGAGGTAATCAGTCCGGGGGCGGCGCTGGGGAGGATGATGGACCAAATAGTCTTCCATTTTGGCACCCCTAGGGCGTAGGAGGCTTCACGCAATTCGCAGGGCACAAGGCGGAGCATTTCCGCGCCAGAGCGCACCACAAGCGGTACCATCAACACCGATAATGCCACTGCCCCCATAAAACCACTACGGTAGGCCGGTCCTAGGAAAAACATGAACAAGGCCGCGGCAAACAACCCCGCCACGATGGACGGGATCCCGGTCATCACGTCAACTAAGGTGGTGGTAACACGCGCTAACTTGGACCTACCACCGTATTCAACCAGGTAGATCGCTACCAAAAGTCCGATGGGGACAGAGAACGAGGCGGCACACAGGGTCACTAAGAAAGTTCCCAAAATAGCGTGGTAAACTCCGCCCGCGTTCATACCGCCGTACACGCCGTTCATGGACACCGACACGAAGTACGGGGAAATGATTTTGGCGCCATTTCGCACCAATTCCCAAATAATAGAACCCAGCGCCCCCAGCATTACGATGGCACACATCCACAAGCTGATTTCGGCTCCCAGCGCACCCGCCCGGCGACGCCACGATAAGTTCAGACTTCCCAGGTCTAAATTGGCGAGGGCGACCCTCGGCTTGGGAGTTTCGTTTTCTTTACCGCGTAGCTTACGTTCAAAAATGAGCGCCTGGATTCCGGCGAGATTGTCACCCACCTGTGGGGGATTCTCTTGCTTGGAAGTGTAAGCAGGAGCCAAGGTGGGGGCAGGACCGCCCCGACTACCGGAGGGGGGAGCCACGGTGGCGTTGCCGTGAGCCGGCCCATCGCCCTCGGAAATTCCCGGCAAATTCGCCGGGGTGGCGGGGGAAGTAGGGAAAACTTCAGACATAGTTTATTTCTCTTTTCGGGCGACGAATGCGCGTCCACCAGCGTTAACAGCGAGCGTGATCAGGAATAACACCAGACCCGTGAAAATTAGTGCTGATGCCATTTTGGGGGTGGCTTCGGGGTATTGCAGGGCAATATTGGATGCGATGGTGGAATGCGCGGAAGCATGCAGTAGCGACAGCGAAAAAGTGGCACCAGGGGACAAAACCATTGCCACCGCCATCGTTTCCCCCAAGGCGCGCCCCAAGCCAATCATTGCCGCCGATACCGTTCCGGACCGCCCAAAAGGCAACACCACCATTTTGATCATTTCCCACTTGGTGGCACCCAGGGCGAGGCTAGCCTCCATCTGCAAATGGGGAGCGCGCGCGTAAATCTCGCGACAAATCGCCGTAATAATGGGCACTACCATGATGGCGAGAACGATGGATGCGGAAAAAATCACCCGTCCAATTGGGGAAACTGGACCCGCAAACAAGGGGATCCACCCGAAATATTTTGCCAAAAATTCCATGAATGGTTGCAAAAGTGGTAGCAACACCAATCCACCCCACAGCCCATAAACCACTGAAGGAATGGCAACCATGACATCGATTAGAGCCGCCAAAGGACCCGCGAGCGCTCGCGGGGCGTAAAAGTTGATGAATACCGCCAGAGCCATTGCCACTGGCACCGCCAATGCTAACGCCACTGCAGCTGCCAGCGCGGTCCCATATAGTTGTGGGGCCACATATTCCCAGATGCTTACGGGTTCGACCCGGCCACGCATGGGCAGGCGCAAGGAGGGATCCACCAGTGCGGGCCAGGCGAGCATCGTGAGGAATAAGGCGACAAGGGCGAGGACGATGGCTATAGTGAGTGCCGATCCTTTGGTGGCGAGGGCGAAAATCCCATCCCAGTTGAAAAGGGACTTTCTAAAGGCAAGGGGAGTGGGAGTGGGAGCGGTGGCGGTAGTCATCACGTTGTTCCTTGGAATGAGGGTTGGGTGGTCCAACCTGAGGGCTTATTTGATTTCGTTGAGGATTTTGGTGACTTTTTCGGTCATCTCCGCGCTGAGAGGGGCGGATCCGGCCGATTCGGCAGCCATTTTTTGACCTTTTTCTGACACCACGAACTTGATGAATTCTTTGACTACCGGGGCTTGGGCGCTGTCCTTGTAGGTGGGGCAAACTGCGTAGTAGCTGACCAGCACCAAGGGGTAGATGCCTTCTTCGGTGGGGGTGCGGTTGAGTTTTAGCGCGAGGTCGCTTGGGGCACGCCCTGGTTCGGTTTCGGCGCTGGCTACAACTTTGGCGGCCGCTTCGGCGGAGTAGGGGACGAAACCGGAGCCGGATTGGAGGGCGGCGGAGCCGAGGTCGGATACTTGGGAGGCGTCAATGTAGCCGATGGTGCCGGGGGCGGCTTTGAGGGCTTGGACAACGCCGGCAGTTTTGTCGCCAGATTCGCCACCGTTTACCGGCCAGTCTTTGGAGGGCTTGTCGGTCCATACTGAGGGCGCTGCGGCGTGAAGGTATTCGGTGAAGTTTTCGGTGGTGCCGGATTTGTCGGCGCGGTGGATGGGGATGATTTGGGTATCGGGGAGATGGGCGTCTTTGTTGTCGGCGGCGATGGCGGGGTCGTTCCACTTGGTGATTTCGCCGCGGAAGATTTTGGCGATCACTTCGGGGCGCAGGTTCAGTGATTTGATGCCTTCAAGGTTGAAAGCCACCGCCACGGGGGATACGTAGACGGGCAGGTTGATGGCGGAGGAGTCTTTGCAAACTGCCTTGGATTTTTCAACTTCTTCGGGAGTGAGGGCTTGGTCGGTACCGGCGAAGGCAACGCCTCCGCCCAAGAATTGGGTGATGCCCGCACCGGAACCAACAGGATCGTAGGTGATGGTGGCGTCGGGGGCAACTTCTTTGAAGCCAGCTTTCCAGGCTTCGACTGCAGATTTTTGCGAGGACGCCCCTGCGCCCGCTACCGCACCTTTGACGGAAACAGTTTCGGCTTTCTTGCTTTCGCTGCCGGTGGTGGCATTGTCGGTGCCACAACCGCTCAGGGAGATGGTGAGGGCGCAGACACCGGTGAGGGCGACCAGGGATTTCGTGCTAGTTCGCATAACAGTCCTTTAGTGGTAGGTTTGTCTGTCGTGCCTAGCGTAAGTCGCCAAAGTAACCGTAGCGATACCGCAAGGTAAACGTTTGGTGAACAGTTTTGGGAATGGGGCGCGTACCCGTAATGAGGACGGAAACAGTGTGCGCACTAAAGCACGGGACCGCTTAAGGGGGTCTAAATTTCGCTTTGACGTGCGAGGGTAGCTCTAAACATTGCTTTGCAGGTTAAACTTTTCGGGCAGAATCGCGGATAACTAGGCGTCCGGGAATTTCGTGAATGCTGGGAAGTAGTAGTTCGCCCTCGTTTTGAGCTTTGATACGCTTCAACAATAGTTCGACACTACAGCGACCTGCTGCGCAAAAATCCTGCTCAAAAGTGGTTATAGCGGGGTTCCAGATATCGCCGAGTGGATGATTATCAAATCCAACTACAGAAATATCTTCGGGAACCTTTTTCCCTTTCCGTTGTAGACCTGCAATCAGACCCATTGCGATCTCGTCATTTCCGGCGAAAACCGCGGTGGCTTTCAGAGCTATCAGACGGTCTGCAAGGTTTGCCGCCACCTGGGCGTCCCAAGTAGATTCCAGAGGCTCGGGAACTGTAATGCCCGAATCCCAAAGAGCTTGAGACCAACCGTCGAAACGGCTGTTTTGCCGTGAGCGCACTGGCACTCCAACGTGATGAACGGTTTTGTGTCCAAGGCTCAGCAAGTACTCGGTGATAATTTTGCCGCCCTCGTGCTCACATAACGAAACTTGGTCGTGGTCTTTGTCCGCTTCGCCGCCTATAACTACAGTAGGTACTCCTCGCTGGAGCAGTCCTATTGCTTTTACAGCCGCCAGGTCGTATTTGAGGACGATTACTCCTGCTGGGTTCAGGTCTGAAACGGTAGTGATAGCTTGGGCGTTACTTTGCGATGAGTGCGGGTCGAGTTTGGAGATAATAACCGAGTAACCGTTCTCACTTGCTGCCGCTTCAATTCCTTCTATTGTTATTGCCGAGCCCAGCAGTGTGGTGTTGGTAGCGAACACCGCGATTATTTGCAGGGCTGATTTGCGTAGTCCTCTGGCTACTGCACTAGGACGATACCCCAACAGGGTAATTGCTCTTGCGATGCGATTAGCAGTTTCAGCTTTAATGTGGGGTGAGCCGTTCAAATAACGAGAGACAGTGGATACCGATACGCCAGCCATTTGGGCGACATCGCCAATGACTGGAGCCTTCGTGTTATTTACCATTTTTGTCTGCCCTTCCCACTTTAAAACTATTTGACTGCGCCGCCTGTTATCCCAGAGATAATGTGTTTTTGCGCTACCGCAAATATCGTAAGTAGTGGAAGAGTCATCAAAATTATGTAAGCGAACATTAGGTGCCAATTGTTTAGGTGCAGACCTGCTGATGCAACGTTGTACAAATTCAGCGGCAGTGTGTCCATTTTACCAGACAATATGAAGAGGGCGTAGAAAACGTCATTCCAAATGTAGAGGACAATCAAAATGGTCGCTGAAGCCAGGGTTGGTCTGAGCAGGGGGAAAATTATTCGGAAGAAAACTCCTAGGGGGTGGGCTCCGTCGATGCGTGCCGATTCCTCTAATGAAACTGGGATAGTGCGAACGAAACCAGTTATGAAAAATATGACTATTGACAGGTAAATGCCAACATAGACGCAAATCATGCCTATTGCTGTTCCAGCTAGACCCATGTAACGCAACAGCATCATAATCGTCACCACGGAAGGCGGTAGGATCAGACCCGAGATCATAAGCGAATAAAGGGCTGCCGTCAACCGGCTGGAGCGTCTTGCCAAGACCCAAGATGCCAATGCACCGAACAGCAGCGCACAAAACACTGAGGGCACGGTGACTAGAAGACTTCCCAGAAAGGCGTTACCAAGGCGCCCTTGGACGAGGACGGTTTTAAAGTTGGTAACAAGCTGCCAGTGGGTGGGAAGAGAGAGATTGGGAACTACCGCTTCAGCCTGACTTTTGCCGGCTGTTACTATTACCATCCACAGAGGAACGCCGAGGAAACATGTTGTCACCAGGATAACTAGTATCTTATGTAGGGTGTCTTTCATCATAGAACTGCTACGTGACCTGGTTTTCTGATTATAGAGAGGGTTTAGAGCGTTCATAGAATTTTGTTCTCTCTTCTGCGTAATGAGGTGATGAGGGGGATAGCCATTAGAGTAACAAGCAGGAATAACACTAGGCTCATAGTCGTTGACTGTGCGTATAGACCTTTCCCAAATGTTCGCCAGATGAATAAATTTAGGATTTCAGTAGATCCGCCCGGACCACCATTAGTGAGTGCCTGAACAATATCGAATGAGTTCATCGACCCAAGCAATGCGGTTGCAACATTGAACGTTAGTGCGGGTGCGAGCAGTGGGAACTTGATTTGCCAGAACAGCTTGCGGGGCGATGCGCCATCTACAATAGCTGCTTCCAGTACTTGAGGATCTATAGTTTTTAGGCCTGCAAGGTATGTGAGCATAGAAAAACCCATCCATTTCCACGCGTGAATCATAGCCACCAAAACTATCGTCCAAGTCGTGGAACCGAGCCAAGAAATGGCAATTTGTGAACCAAATATTGCAGTCAGTATTTGGTTAGCTACGCCATCAGTTTTCAGTACCGCCTGCCACACATAGCCTGCGGCGAGGGCGGACATTATCACGGGAATAAAAAAGAGGCTACGTGCAATTCTGTTTATGGCAGTGTCGGCTTCTAACAACAGTGCTAAAGCCAGTCCAAAGAAATTCTGCATTATCGCAACTAGAACCGCATAAAGGACTGTGATTCTAATGTCTCGTAATAAGGCGCCAGATCTGAAGAGTGAAAGGAAATTATCAAAACCCGCAAGACCTATTTCGCTTTTGAATTGCGACCAGTCAGTAAATGCATAGACGAAATTCATTACTGTAGGTAAGAAGAAAAATAGAAGGAGCATCGCTCCTGCGGGTATCAGAAATTGTAGTGGATAGTCTTGCGAAGCACGGTTACTTTGGTATGTTTTGCGGATTTTAGTGTGCACTTTTCACCTTCTTGATTGGTGCGCCGGCACTTTGCCGACGCACTTATTTAGAATCCTTTGGCGCCTTGTGCTTTCGCCAGTTCAACGAATTGGTCTTGAGTTGCTTTCGCAGCGGTTTCCGGTGTCATAGAACCGTTCACCATGTTTGCGAGGTTGAGATACAGGTCAGGGTTCACAATCGCTTGGGATTGCATGGATCCTTGCGCGGTTTCTAGCGCTTTGGCGGAGTCAATTAGAGCTTGGGGAACCGTTTCTGGGGTTTTTGCAGATTTTAGAACGGAAACAATGTTTTGGTCTTTTACGAATTCTTCGTAGCCCTTGGTCATCCAGTAGTTCAGGAATTGGCGTGCGGCCGCTGCTCGTTTTTCGTCCGTGGATTTGAACAGCACTACGCCACCGGTTTGTTGAGGAATAGAGGTGCCCATGTTGCTGTTTTTTGCGATGGGAAAGAAGCCGATTTTTTGGTCGAGGGCTGCTTTGTTGCCTTTCGCGAGGGCGGCAACTCCGGCAAAGCCGCCATTAGCCTGAATTATCATGGCAGTCTTGCCTTCCCAAAGAGCGGAAGTTTGATCTTCGAACTTTGCAGAGCCAGCATCGGAATTGTATAGGCCCTTATCAAACATAGATTTGTACTCTTTTATGGCACCTAAAATGTCAGGTCCGGTAAATGAGTCTTTGTTCTGGTTCACGCGCTGCCATAGTCCGTCCTTAGCAGCATCTGCCAGTTGCACGTTTACAGCCCACTGTGTACCCCATTGGTCACCGGCCATCTCGAAAAGAGGAGAATTTACGCCAGGGATAGCAGCGGCTTTAATTTTTGTGGCTGTTTCGACGAATTCTTTCCAATTCTTGGGAAGTTCGCCGATTCCAGCTTTCTTGAATACTTCTTTGTTGTAAAATACCCCTTCCACATCAGGGCTAGATATTAAGGCTGCATATTGTTTCCCGTCGACTTTACCACCGGCTTCCATGATCCCTTTTTCATAGTCTTTCGCCCACGGCATGTCTTTCAGTTCTTGCAATAATCCCTGAGCCACGAATCCCTTAAGAGTGGAGGGGACAGGTTGCCAAAACATTATGTCTGGGGTATCTCCGGTAGCTATTTTCGTTTGGACATTTGATTCGTAGTTGTCAGGGATGGTCTGAACGCTTATTTTTGCGCCAGTTTTCTTTTGGAAGGAATCGACAACCTTCAGAGGAATTTTGTTTGAGGTCTGAGCTGCCCAGAAAGTTAACTCAACTCCTTTGAGGTTTGTTTCTGCCGCAGGCCAAAAATCGCCTGAAGTAGACGTGTCTTTACTTTCGGGTGCTGCGGTGGGGTTGCTGCAGCCTCCTAAACACAAAGTAGCAGAGGCGAAGAGGGTTGCAGCTGTGAGGATGCTTCGTTTTATGATCATGGTCTTTCTCCTTTGAAAAAACTGAATCTGAGCGTATTGGAATCCTTACTGTGTGTGAACATCCGGTGGATGTTCAGTGAGGTCCAAGAACAGTATTGCATGGGAACGTTTTCATAGCAAGTGTTTTCTGTCGTTTTTAAGTGTTCGTTTATCAAGCCATGTCTGGTTGTCGCTTGGTGATAGTGATTGAGAGAGTGGTAGTGAATCGTGGTAACGACGTATATGGTATCCTTTCCATAGGCACAAAGTAGTGTGGGCAATAATGCGGACCGTGCCAGGTCGGTTGTAGCCCTCCTTTATAAGGAAGCTCTTATGAGAATTGGTTTTAGGGTCATTTTTGGGACAATGTTCGCCTTGCTGCTCGGAATTGGAATGGTTTCGTGTCCAGCTAGGGTGGAAGCATCACCTTTGGTCAACGTAGCCTTGGGGAAGATTCCAACTACTAACGCTGGTGAAGCGTTTGGGTCCAACGATTCGACGGTTCCGCACGTGAAAATTTTTCGACCGGATTTGGCTAGTGATGGAGTTACTAACCCAAAATTTAATGAAAATGGCGAGGACATCAACGTTACAAGAGTCTTGGCTGGTAGGGAATCAGGAAGCAGTGCTGATAATAATGGGTACGATAACTGGCAGGATGTTTACCTTCAGTACGATCTGGGAAAGGTTAGGGACGTTGCTGAAGTGCGTCTCTATCATAATGGTTATACTAGGGCAGTTTCCACCTTCAAAAATGTAAAGGTAGAAGTGAGCATGACCAGAGACTTTAGTAGATCTAAAGTGTTTGGTCATGAAGGTGACTATAGAGAGACCAAGGAAACACAATTTTCACCACAGATACTCAAGAGCTCTAAATTGATGAAAGCAAGATATGTGAGGATCTGGCAGAAAGGTCACTACATTGAAAACTTGGATAGCAGGTGGAAAGGTTTCTCGAATGTGATCGGATTTCGCGAGATAGAGATATACGCTGCTGCCTTTTCAGATGAAAACTCTCATGATAATACTGAACTTAAAAATATTGCTCTGAATCACATTCCATATGTTCAGGGACTCGCGCCCACTAATATCTCTGCAATTTCAGATGGCAGAATTGATAAAAACTATGCCATTCATAATTCTCTTGGTAAGAGAATGCTTCAGTTTGAGTATCGTAATGAGTATTTTGTTCACAAAATAGTGATAGCGCTGAAACCTGGTACTTACGACTCGATAGATGTTTCAATTCCTGCGACACCACAAACCGACGGAGGAAATACTTTATTCTATCGGGAAAAGTATTCAGTTGCTGAAGGTGCTCCTATAAGTATTGTCCTTGATAAACCTATAGTTGCTAGAACAGTAAGATTTACTGTGAATAGGGATAAAAAATTACCTACTTCTTATAGTGAAATAGAGATTTGGGCATCTGGCAGTAATTTTTCCGAAATGCCGCCCACGTATACGCCTACATCTAGTAGATATAATAAGTTAGTTTGGGCTGACGAGTTCAATAGCAATAAGGTTGATGAAACCAAATGGAATATCGTAAATGGCATGGTGAATCATGCTGCAATTTATAATAGACAATCAGTTTCTATAAAGAAAGATGGCATGCACTCGTATTTGGCTTTAAATTGTAGAAATTTCCCTTCCACTAAAAAGCTTATCGATAGTGTGGGTGTTGATAAGTACGACAGCTCTCCGATTAAGCCTCATGTAACTTGGGCATCCGGGAGGGTAGAGGCGAAAAACAAATTTTCATTTCAGTATGGTCGAATGGTTGTGAGGGCTAAGGTTAATGACTCGCAGGGAATTTGGCCTGCTATCTGGATGCTGTCGCAAGATGAAACTGGGCATGATGAGATTGACGTAATGGAGCATCTAGGTCAAAACGCGTGGAGCGTTTGGACTACAAACCATTACGGTGTGCTCAATAAGAATAAGGGATCGGACGGTCGAGAAACATATTCTCCAGTTGCTTGGTCTCAAGACTTCCATGTGTATGAGGTCGAGTGGAGTCCAGACAGTATTATTTGGTTCATCGACGGCAAGAAAGTTTTCGCATCTACACGAGGCAAAGACGTAGATGGAATGCATTCACGGCCTATGTTTCCGATTTTGGAAGTTCAAGTCGGTGATGGGTGGGTAGGTCCGGTAGATTATTCCAAGCAAGAAACCAAACAAAATTCAGATTTTCTGATCGATTGGATTCGTGTTTACCAGCAAGAGGAAAGTCCCAGAGTGTATTTTGATGACCTTGATGGTAAAAACGATAGCAGTTACCATATTGGGTCTTCTCAGAGTTCAAATGGTTTGCAATTTTTCTCTCATGGTCAGAATCCTTATGAAAATAAGAATAATTTTTACTATGGTGGACAACCTCGATATGAAACATCAAGGCTTGCAAGATCGAGCTTCGATGGCAGTGATCAGTTTCTTACTTATCGTGTCAAGCATGCGAGAGATGTTCACTTGACTGCCTATTATCAGACTGATCCTAAAGCACCATCTGACCCATTACATGCTGGTAGGCGTCATAGTATACGTACGTTTTTTACTAATGGGAATCTAGATTTTGCGATCCAGTATTCATTAGACTGCCAACACTGGACATCCAGTCGGGTGAAAGCGTTAGATAATTTCATAGAAGATGGCGGATATGCAAGAACAACTTTTGATGCAAACAATTTGCCCAGGAACACCAAATGCGTGCGGGTACACTTCCCGAATCCGCAGGGGGACGGATTGTCTGGTTCATTGTCCATTGTTCCCAGTGATGTCCAGTTAGCGAAAGTCACTATTCTAGGCGCTAAAAATGAATCTTCGTAGCCATTAAAATCACTAACATTTTACGGAGAAAATATGTTTCACACTATACATTTATCGAACCAGTCGACCGGTACGGGGCACGGGCACACCAGCTTAGTTATCGAGCAGCCCGAGCGTGGTCTTCCGATTATTACCTACTGGGGAAGATATTTGGGGGCTCATGCTGCGCTTGCGGATGTAAGAAAAACTCAGACGGGTCAGGTGATGGGCGCCGGGTTGGATGTCGCTGAAATGCCTAGCTTACTGCCTACCCAGGCGGAAGGCTGGAGTGGTCCCCCACTGGTCGATATTCGTATAAACGACATGGTGCAATTCCTCAACCTACAAACGGTGGAGGTACAGCATGACGGCTCTAGTGCGCAGATTCTAAGCTACGATAACGCGGTCGGAGTGCAAGTGCAGTTCAATTTGCGAGTAACACCATCAGGAATCATAGAGGCTTTCGCAATCCTCACTAATTTAGGTGAAGCGGAAGTACAAGTGGGGAAACTCTGGTTAACTTTGCCAGTGCCTGCAGATTGTGACGAACTACTATCTTTTACGGGACACCATAACCGTGAACGTACGCCCCAAAAATTGCCGTTTCGTGAAGGATTGTTCGCGAAGGAAAGTTGGCTGGGGCGACCTGATTTTAATTCTGGTTTTTTAATGTGTGCAGGAACCAGTGGCTTCGATTATGAGCGAGGTGAAGTTCGCGGGTCCCACGTAGCATGGAGCGGCAATGTGACACATTTTGCGGTTCGTACGCCTTATTCTGGAGGATTGCTGGGTGGGGGAGAACTGCTATATAGTGGGGAAATCGTCCTCGGGAAAGACGAGGAATATATTACTCCTCCAGTGCTATTTGGTTGGGGTGTGGGCACGAACCAGCTCAGCCAGAAATTCCACCATTATGTGCGTGCCCAGCATTCACGCATTTGTCCTCCGATAACTCTGAACACTTGGGAAGCTCTTTATTTCGATCAAAAACCGCAGACTATGTTTGAGTTAGCTCACGCGGCGGCTGAGTTGGGTGTTGAGCGATTCGTTATTGATGATGGGTGGTTTAAAGGTAGGCGTGATGACACGCGCGCATTGGGGGACTGGTCTGTAGATCGGCAAGTCTGGCCCGCAGGACTCGCACCAATCGCATCCGAAGTACACAATCTGGGGATGGAATTCGGGCTCTGGTTTGAACCCGAGATGGTGAGTTTAGATTCGGATTTGGCGAGGACGCATCCAGAGTGGATTTTGCGTCCGAACGGTCACCGTATGCCGCTTTCAGGACGAAATCAGTTTGTGTTGGATCTAACTAATCCACAGGTTTTTGAGTATATTTTCAGTCAGATTAGCAGCCTAATCGACGAGTTAGATATTGACTTTATTAAGTGGGACCATAATCGTTTCGTAACAGAGGCTGTTTCGCCGTTTACTGGCAAACCTGTGGGTCACTTCCAGACGCGGAATTTGTATGCATTGATCGACAGATTGCGCGAATCTCATCCAGGATTGCAGATAGAGGCTTGTGCGTCCGGGGGTGGACGCGTGGATTTAGGAATGCTGAGCCGTTGTTCGCGGATCTGGGTCTCGGACTGTACCGATCCGTTAGAACGGGCGCGTATCCAAATGCACACTTCACTGTTAGTGCCACCGGAAATGATGGGCGCTCATATTGCCCAATCGCCCTCCCATGTCACTGGTAGGCATTCGTATTTGTCGACGCGCGCAGCGGTTGCTTGTGGCGGAAGTTTGGGGCTGGAATGGAATATTTTGCAGCTTCAGAGCGATGAACGCAATCAGGTTGCGGACTGGTTATCACTATATAAATCTATTCGAGGGCGTTTGTATGGGGATAGTGGTGAAAGTTGTCAGATGATGCGTACGTCAACAGCAGATCCGGCGGTATTAATGAGTGGACTGGCACGGGAAGGGTGGTCACTTTGGTGTTTCGCGATGCTTGACACTTCTGAGCACTATCCGCTGTCGCCAGTAAGAATGCCCGGCCTTGATCCGAATTGTAACTACCGCGTGAGACCTTTTGGCAGTCCAGAGCTATATGAAAAGCTGATTTTACCGTCCGCACGCTCGGAACTGTCGTGGTGGAATAAAAAGGGCGCCATAGTGCCAGGACGAATTCTAACTGACTGGGGGATTCGTCCTCTGCAAATAAAACCGGGATGTGCGGTACTAATTGAAGTGAAGAAAATGTAGTTAAGGCAGTCGTTCGAGGACGACTGGGCGGTAGCACTGCTCTGCTATGTGCGTGAATAGAGGAGTTTACGAAGAGTCGGAAACCTTTCTTAGCCACCATGGTTTTAGCTTTGGTGTTTGTGTCGGGGTGCTCGAAATCAATAACTTCTGTCCGCTAAGCCTTGGTTTTTCAACGACACCGGTGGCAAAACGGGTGACCGGGCCTCGTCCTTGTCAGCTTACTTGATGGCGCCGTGCAAGAATTGGCAGACTATCGCGTGTGAAATGCTCGCCTCCCACCGCAGCGGCATTTACTGCACCGCACCTTCGCGGATGTGCGCGCGCATATTTCCCCGGTGAGGGAGGGCGGCAAGATTTACGACTCCTCCGAATGGTTCCTGGACTTAATGTTTACGCCACTCCAAAGCCAGCATTTGGCGGAGGGTAGGGCGTTGACGAAGCGCGCAGATTTCGAGGGCGATATCTCGCGGAAAGGTAGAAGTTTAGCCTGTAGTTGTCTGACACGTAGACTGATTTATTTGATTTCTGTAGATAAATTTTAGGTCACAAACTGGTGTAAAAGTGGATAATTGTGGATTTTATCAGTTATGCTGAAGGTAGCTGTCAGCTGAAAGAATGTCTGACAAGCAAAACTCAAAGAGGAGAACAAGATGACTCACCAAAGGATTGGACTGAGGTCTCAAAAAATGACTGCTCTCCTGGCGTTGCTCGTGGGAGCATCCCTGACGCTTGCCGCTTGTGGCGGTGGTGCATCGAAGTCTTCCCCCGCTACCGCTGACAAGAGCAGCTCTGCCGCTGGCACCATCACCGCTGGCATTGGCTACGACGGCGACGATTTTGATCCCGCTAACACCACTTCGGCCCTGGGCACTTCCGCTAACTGGCACACCATGGAAGGTCTTACCGAACTAGATCCGGTAACTCGCAAGGTTTTCCCGGCTCTTGCGAAGGAGATGCCCAAAAAGATTGATGACACCACTTGGGAAGCAACCCTTCGCGACGGCGCCAAGTATTCTGATGGCACCGAAGTAAAGGCTTCCGATATTGAAAACTCGGCCAAGTTGACCATGGAAGGTTTCTACAAGCCTATGTTGGACTTCGTGGAATCCGTGAAGGCCAAGGACGACAAGACCATCGAGATCAAGACGAAGTTCCCCTTCTCCTTGGTTCCAGAACGCATTTCGTTGATCAAGGCTTTCCCTGCCACCCAAGATGAAGCTTCCCGCAAGTCCATGCCTATTGGTACCGGTCCTTACAAGATGACTTCGGCGATCAAGTCCAAAGCTGTAGAGTTCGAAAAGAATCCGAACTACAAAGGTCCGCGTCCGGCTAAGGTCGAAAAGATGCACTGGGATATCCTGGTTGACGACACTGCCCGCGTAACTGCTATTACTTCGGGCACCGTCATGGCTATCGACAAGGTTCCTGCTGTCAACAAGTCCACCCTTGAAGGCAAAGCCAAGACCGGAGCCGTACAAGCATTCGGTCTGGATTTCATCATGTTCAACACTAAAAAGCCGCCGTTTGATAACCCCAAGGTTCGTCAGGCCTTCTTGTACGCGATCGACACTAACGAACTAATCAAAAAGGCACTGGGTGGCGATGGTACCCCGGCGACCTCGTTCCTGCCGAAGGGACACCCGAACTACCACAAAGCCAAGATGGTTTACACCAAGAATGTTGAAAAGGCTAAGGCTCTGCTGCATGAAGCCGGCGTTTCCAACCTCGACATCACCTTGAACACCACTGACCACGGCAACATCAAAGCTATTGCTCCGCTGGTACAACAGCAGCTGTCTGCCATTGGCGTCAACGCTAAGATCTCCACCTCTGCTTCGGCCGCAATGTATGCCAACGTGACCGACGTAGACAACCCCCAATTCGACGTAGTTTTGGCCCCCGGCGACCCCTCGGTCTTTGGTAACGACCCCGACCTGCTCATGAACTGGTGGTACGGTGACAACTCCTGGACCCAAAAGCGCACTCAATGGGGCGGCTCCAAGGGGTACACCAAGCTGCACGAAATCATGGATGCCGCCCTACGCGCGACCGGTGACGAACAGCAAAATAAGTGGAACGAAGCCATGGACCTTATCAGCGAAGAGGTTCCGCTTTACCCGCTGTACCATAAGAAAGTCGTGTCGGCCTGGGACGAGAGCACGCTGGACGGATTCATGCCCGTGGGTATCAGTGGTGTTTCTTGCGTGTTTGTAGCCGCTAAGTAACCTCACTTTCCCCGGTGGTGGTGGGGGCGAAGACTTAGCGACCCCACCACCACCTTGGATTCACTTTTCAACCCAGTCTTGTAAACCGAACGCAAAGGTTTTATCGTGTCTCAACTATTGCGACTGATCGGGCGCAGATTAGTGGCACTGCCGGTCATGATATTGGGCATCACCTTCCTGGTGTTCTTCATCATGTCTTTCAGCCCCATTGATCCAGCCTACAACGCCTTGGGCGAGGGCGCTTCCG
Source organism: Actinomycetaceae bacterium (assembly GCA_030528145.1). Lineage (GTDB taxonomy): Bacteria > Actinomycetota > Actinomycetes > Actinomycetales > Actinomycetaceae > Winkia. The sequence goes on along the minus strand of JAUMZK010000001.1, from coordinate 400,648 downwards.
ACGAAGCCATCGCGCAGTACCGCAAAGAATTTGGTCTCAACGACCCCCTGCTCGTCCGTTACATTAGGTTCCTGGGCGGTCTCATTGTTGGCAACCTTGGCACCTATACCCAACAACGTATCCCCGTTGCTACGCGCATCGGCGAAGCCTTCCCCGTAACGATCTCGCTGACTTTCTATGGTCTTATCATTGCGGTCATTTTGGCGCTTATTTTCGGTGTGCTAGCCGCACTCTACCGCGACCGTTGGGTTGATCAAGTAATCCGCATCATCTCCATTATTTGCGTTGCCACCCCTTCGTTCTGGTTGGCCGTACTGCTCATCCAAGCTTTCACCATCAACTGGGAGATCTTCCCGGCCGCAGGTCCCTTGTGGCAATTCCAAGACGATCCACAAGCCTACATAATGCGTATGCTCATGCCGTCATTCGCTCTCGGCATTCCTGTAGCTGGCTCGCTCACCCGCGTTATTCGTACTGCCATGGTTGAAGAACTTGACAAAGACTACGTTCGCACCGCTCTCGGCGCTGGCATCCCCAAAGTGGTTGTCGTAGCCCGCAACGTTCTACGCAACGCCCTCATCACCCCCGTGACCGTCCTCGGTCTGCGTATCGGTTACCTCATGGGTGGCGCGGTCATAATCGAAGTTATCTTCGCCCTCCCTGGCATGGGGCAAGCCATCCTGGAAGGCATCCAACAAAATGAACCTAACCTGGTCCAAGGCGTCACCCTGGTGGTTGCCCTGGCCTTCGTTGTAATCAACATTGTGGTTGATATGCTGTACCTGCTCATCAACCCTCGAATTCGGACGGTGTGAGATGCGCCCAGAACTAGCCAAGAAACTTTCCCGCCCTGGTCTGCGTTTTGGTCGCTGGAAGGCCCTTTCGACGAGTTCGAAAATATCCTTCGTAATTTTGGCAATCGTTATTTTGGGAGCCATTTTCGCCCCCATCATTGCCACCCACGACCCGCTAGCCTCCGACATGATTAACGCCGCCCCCAGTGGTGAGCACTGGTTCGGCACCGACCAAATCGGGCGCGACGTCTACTCCCGAATTGTTTACGGCGCCCGGGTTTCGCTAATCATCGGTATTTTGGCTACCCTTTTCGCCCTTGCCCTGGCTGCGGTCCTCGGCGCAATCGCTGCGACTTCCTCCAAGGTCGTGTCCGAAATTGTCATGCGCCTCCTCGATATTGTTATGTCCTTCCCAGGCATCGCCCTCGCAGCCGTATTTATTGCAGTGTTCGGCAACTCCTTGCCCGTGCTCATCATGACCATCGGTTTCCTTTACGTACCGCAGCTCACCCGCGTGGTTCGCGCCAATATCCTCGACCAGTGGGGCGAAGACTATGTCTCTGCCGCTGTAGTTTCCGGTGCGCGCACCCCCTGGATTTTGCTCAAGCACGTCACTCGTAACTGTGTAGCTCCGGTGCTCGTGTTCGCGACCGTCCTCGTAGCTGACGCCATCGTATTCGAAGCCTCTCTTTCCTTCATCAACGCCGGCGTGCCCCAACCCGAACCCTCATGGGGTAACATCATTGCTGACGCCCGCCAAGGCGTTCTCGCTGGTCTTTGGTGGCCTGCACTCTTCCCGGGCTTCGCCATCATGATCACGGTACTTTGCCTGAACATTTTGGCGGAGGGCCTCACCGATGCCCTCATAGCCGCACCCGCATCCGCCCCCGCAAAAGTTGCCCAAACCAGCGCTGAACGCGAAGCCGACGCTCTCCTGCTGGATCCGGTCAAAGCCTACGAAGAACAAAAGGAAAGTCTTAACCAACTCCTTGCCCAACTGCGCGAGGTCGAATCGCGACGCAGCGACCGCTTCGAACCGACCTCGACTGCTGAACCGGTCCTCGAAGTCAAAGACCTGTGCATCAGATTCCCGCGCCACGGCAACGTAGATGTGGTCGATCACCTGTCCTTCGCAGTGCGCCCTGGCGAAACCATGGCCCTGGTCGGCGAATCGGGTTGTGGTAAATCCATTACCTCCCTCGCCATCATGGGCCTGCTGGACCGAGCCGCCCAAGTCAGCGGCGAAATCCTTTACAATGGCAAAAACTTAGTGGACATGTCCGCTCGCGAACATAATGCACTGCGCGGCACTGAAATAGCTATGATCTACCAGGACGCCTTATCCTCGCTCAACCCCTCCATGTTGATCCGCTCGCAAATGAAGCAGCTGACCAAACGCGGGGGCACTCGCACCATGGAAGAGCTGCTGGAACTGGTTGGTCTCGACCCGGAACGCACCTTGGCTTCCTACCCGCACGAGCTCTCCGGTGGGCAACGCCAACGCGTCCTCATAGCCATGGCCCTGACGCGTGATCCGAAACTGGTGATCGCCGACGAACCGACCACCGCTCTCGACGTGACCGTGCAAAAGCAAGTAATTCAGCTACTCAACGAGCTGCGCAAAAAGCTTGGCTTTGCCATGATTTTCATTACCCACGACCTTGCTCTGGTCGCCGAAGTTGCCCACTCCATTACCGTGATGTACGCCGGCCAAGTGGTCGAACAAGCATCTACCAAGGAAATGCTTACCGACCCGCGCCACGAATACACTCGCGGGCTATTAGGCGCAGTGCTTTCCATTGAAGCCGGTCAAGGTCGCTTGCACCAAGTGCCCGGCGTGGTGCCTTCCCCGCGCGACTTCCCCAAGGGAGACCGTTTCGCGCCGCGCTCCAGCCACCCGCACGTGGGCCTTGAAACAAAACCTATCAAAGTGCAAGTGCCTGGAACCTACCACTTCTACGCTTCCCACCCGGAGTTTGACGAACTAGCAGCAGCTCAAGCAGAAGGTGCCAAGTGAAAAACCAACTGAAAAACCTGAGCAACGAACACGACCCAAGCATGCCCATCATCGAACTCAAAAATGTTGAGGTGACCTTCAAGGCCCGCACCGGCGGCATCTTCAAGTCCAATATGGTTCACGCTGTGCGTGGGGTCAACATGAAGATTATGCCAGGGCAAACCCTTGGAATCGTGGGTGAATCAGGTTGTGGAAAATCCACCACTGCGCGTGTCATGTGTGGTCTGCAGCAGGTCACCGCTGGCGAAGTTTTCTTCAAAGGACACCGCGTCACCAAACGTAGCGCAGCCGACCGCCGCGTCATCGGTCGAGTAGTTTCGGTAGTATTCCAAGACCCGGCTACCGCACTGAACGCGCGCATGCCCATCAGCGAACAACTTATGGACCCCATGGTGGTACACTCAATTGGCAGTAAAGAAGAGCGCCGTGCCCGCGTCCAAGAACTGATTGGTCTGGTGGGTCTGCCAAATTCGGTACTTGGTGCCCTCCCTGGCCAGCTTTCCGGTGGGCAACGCCAACGCGTCGCCATTGCCCGGGCCTTGTCGCTGCGCCCTGCCGCAATCATCGCCGACGAACCGACCAGCGCCCTCGACGTGTCCGTGCGTGCCCAAATCCTCAACCTACTCTCTGACCTGAAAGAAGAGTTGGGCTTGGCTATGGTTTTCATTTCGCACGATATCCAAACCGTGAGATACGTATCCGACCGCATCGCAGTAATGAATCACGGCGAAGTCATCGAAGAAGGTCCAGCAGCCCAGATTCTGCAAAACCCGCAAGATGATTACACTCGCAAATTGTTGGGGGCTGCGCCTTCGCTGCTGCACCCAGCGCAGCTTGCGGGCTAAACACAATTCGGTCGGGTCTGGCGGGAAATGACTCCTGCCGGGCTCACCGGTACTCTGGGGAAGTTGCCAGGGGAGTTTTCCAAAATCTGAATTCGCCCGCACGTGGAGGGACAAATGGGGACGGAAAAAGTATCCGCATTCAGTAAGGGGACAATTAGCTTCGACTTTCGGGCCAAAGCCGACACGCTTTTATTTGCCAGCCCCGGCGCCCCCCACGTTTCCCCTCTCGACTTTGTGGGTAAGACGGACGAGGACGCCTGGTTGCGTCTCGAAATTAGTGGCGGGCAGTTGGTCTACCAATCGTGGGCGCCGCGCCAAAGCGCAACTTTGGAATGCGAAGACATCCACAACCTGCTGGATGGGGATTGGCATTCGCTTGCAGTAAGTGTTGACGAGGACGGCACTCGTCTTTACATTGACGGTTACCAAGAGTTTTGCGGTACTACCACAGTATTTCTGGGTGATCTTCCGGGAGCGGCAAAGGGGAAAGTTACCTTAGACGTGGTCAGCGAAGAGAGCGCGTCGCGCTGCGAAATTCGGGAATGGAAGGTTACCGAAACCGTCCTTAGCGACAAGGAAATTGCTGAGGGCGCCATCGCACCGCGACCTCTCATCCAATTTGCCACCAACGAACTTTCCGCATACGATGTGCGCCAAGTCGGTGAACTTTTCCAAGGTACCATCCTTACGCGCTTCCGGGTGCGGGGGCGCGGTCAGGAAGGCACAATTTTGGCAGCGGCAGGGGCATCGCCCTCGAAATCCGACAAACCAACCCATGAAGTGATGCGCATAAGCGTCAACGAAAACGGCATCACTTACGCGGCGCTGGGGCGGTATGGGCTGTGGCGCACCTTCACGGCAGAGGGGTCGTGGACTGACGGAAAATGGCACGATTTGGCCGTAAACGTCGGTCGCGGCGCCGTGCAAATCTACGTGGACGGATACCGCCACCTGCACGCCCCTGGTCAAGCTTTTTTCGCCGACCTGCCTGCCTTGGAACGTATCGTGATCGGTCAAGACACGCGCGGGCGGCGCCTCTTTGGCGAAGCCAGTGAAGGCTACATTTTTGCCAGTCCCTTAAACGATTCGCAGCTCAAAGCGTTTTCGAAAGTCATGCCCGTACCGACCGTGGCGCTGATGGACCGGGGCTTGGAAGGCGCGACCTCGTACCGCATCCCTTCCTTGGTGACGCTGCCGAGTGGCGTGGTAATTGCGGGGGCAGACCGACGCAACACCATACCCAACGATACTCCTAACGACATTGACTTCGTGATTCGCCGTTCTCTGGACGGAGGGCACACTTGGCAGGACACGCAAACCGTTGCAACTTTGCCAGGGGAGGGTCTACACGGGGCCGCCTACACTGATTCAGCACTACTTTTCGACAGAAATTCTGGTGCGGTGCTAGCGCTGCTGGACCTGTACCCCGGCGGGTGCGGTCAACCCAATGACCAGGGGGGCGTCGGCATGGATGCGCGCGGGCGCTTGCAATTGCAGGGCTACGGGACGGAAAACTCCGGGAAGGGGTACACCTTGATGCCCGACGGCACAGTTTTAGACGCGGCGGGAGACCGGGCGCCGTATCAGATCGACGAAGGTGGCAATGTCACTTATTTCGGTGGCGCCGCGCCTTCCAACGCTGGCAATATTTACTTGGACCCTGCGGCGTGTGCCGGTCAGCAGTTGCGCCTTACCCCCACTTCGTACCTGGTGATGTTCCGTTCTTTTGATGAGGGCGCCACTTGGGATGGTCCTATTCATCTGAATGCCCAGGTCAAGCTGCCCTGGATGCGCTTTCTTGGAGTTTGTCCCGGAAATGGCATTCAGTTGCGCCGCGGTGCGCACGCCGGTCGTTTGGTCGTGCCCGTGTATTTCGGTGGGGAAGTGCCCATGCGTTTCAGCACCAGCACTGTTTACTCTGACGATGGCGGCGCCACCTGGCAATTGTCTGATAGTCCTAACCAGGGAAGAGAGCTAGACGGGCAGATTATCGACCCGCGTACTTTCAGCGATGAGCGTGCCTGCCTCTACGAATCCGCTGTCGTCGAACGCGAAGATGGCACCGTAGTTATGTTCATGCGTAACCAGCACCCCAGCGGGCGCATGGCCGTGACCGTGTCCACCGACGGCGCCACCACTTGGGAAGGGGTGGACTATCACCCGCAAATCCCCGAAATTTTTTCCCAACCGGCCGCAATAAATTGGGATGGCGCTGACCGTATTGTTTTTGCAAACGCCAGCGCCTTGCTTCCTTTTCGAGGTGCTGGGGTTCTGCGGCTTTCCGAGGACGGTGGGCGAACCTTCCAGGTGAGCCGCACTTTTCGACCATACCACTACGTCTATCAGGCGCTCACCGTGCTGCCAGGCGAAGAGCTCGGCCTGTTATGGGAGCACGAGTGGCAAGGTCTGTATTTTAGTCGTCTGCCAAAGGAATGGTTTACCTGAGGCGTCACACCACGCGCTCAATATACGTAAGGTATGCCGAAGTATTGTGTAATGCTGGTGGATAAGCGTAGACTAACCTAAAATGTGATAAGTCATAGCCAAAGGAGGTTCGTGTCATGTTCAAAAAGATCGTTTCTCTTTCGTTCCTACTAGGTCTTATCCGTTCTCTAGGTGCCTACATATCCCCGTCTTCGCAAGCCTCTGAAAGGACAGTGGAAATGAGTTGTCCGATAGGCTATACGTGCTTATGGGAGTACAATGGCTACGAAGGTGGGAGAATAAAGTTCGAACGGTCATAAGGCTGATAACAACACTAATTCCGCATTTTGTAACGGTCAGTCCGAATATGCTGTGCTGTTTCAGCATCCTTGGGCAAAAGGAAAGAAGATCTCTGTCGGCAGAGGCGGTGGATCCCCAAATTTCGCTAACCGTCGCTTTGCGAATATGGCTTCGTCAGCTTACTTTAGCGGTTTCCTAAAGTAGGGTTGTTTCTCATTTTTGATGAATAACTTGCTTTGCTATGTGCGTGAATAGAGGAGTTTATGAAGAGTCGGAGACCTTTCTTAGCCACCATAGTTTTAGCTTTGGTGTTTGTGTCGGGGTGCTCGAAAGCGCAAAATGTTAGCCATGCTTCGGCGGCGATCCCCCCAGATGGCGCCAAATCTGCCAGTGGTCTCGTAGTGAAAAATTGGAAAGACGGGTATCTGCCTGACGATCCGTACCGCTCAGTCGATTACAGGCTGGAAGATTACGCTAAATCAATATTCTTACAAAAGTGTATGGCTAAGAAAGGCTTTGACTTTCCAGTAGTTCCCTTTGACTGGCATGATCCACTGGAACCAACTATCTATAGTCAAGGACTTTCCGGCACGCTAACTGAGGAAAGGGCTCAAAAGTATGGTTATCGCAAAGAACCGGCGACTGAACGGGAAAAACTGATGCGCCAACGGCACGAAACCATAGCCGGTGAACCCCAAGCATGGAGGGAAGCTTTCAACGAATGCGACTCTGACGTTAAGAAAGTCCCGCCTTTTAAAGGCAGTGAAAGCCTAGTTGAAGACCGTGGCGGTGGCGGTAGTTTGGAATGGCGTAAAGAAGTTAAAGCAGCGGCCGCGAAATGGCATAAATGCATGGAGCCATTAGGCATTCCTGATCTGCCGTCAAACCCTTGGGAATCCCCAGGTCCCACTTTAGGTGCCAAGTTTGGTATGAGCAATATTGATGATCCGGAGTCTCTGAATTTTGACGGCTCCAACGTTTCTCCGGAAGAATTCAAAATTGCAGTCTTTGATGCGAAGTGTCGAGAGAAAGCAAAATACCATCAAATACTTTACGATTTGTATTGGCAAGATTCTGAACGCAACATAGCGAAACATAAGGGTGAATTCCAAGCCCGGCTGAATGCAATCCAGAAGAAAAACAAAGAATACAAAGCATACATTGAAGCCAACAGATAGGGCGGTGGTGGCGCCCGGGAGGCGCCGTGGTGTGTAAGGTCACTGGCAAAGTGGGGCGGCATCCTCGAAATAGTAAAAGCCTGCTGGTAAGCTGTTAAAGCCGTAGATCGGCCACGGTAGCGTCATCGCCCGGGTGAACGTGCCCCGGTGCTCCGTGCAACGACTATTTTTAGAGGAGACCCTGTGTCGCTTAGCCAGGATGAAAAGAAGCAGATCATTGCCGAATACGCCACTCACGAGGGCGACACCGGCTCACCCGAGGTTCAGGTTGCGCTACTTAGTGCGCGCATCAAGACCCTGACCGAACACTTCAAGACCCACAAGCACGACCACCACTCTCGTCGTGGTCTGTTGCTGCTGGTTGGTCAGCGCAAGCGCCTGCTCAGCCACTTGAAGGACACTGACATCGAACGCTACCGTAGCCTCATTGAACGCCTCGGTCTGCGTCGCTAACTAAACCAAGGGCCCGGTTTTGCCGGGCCTGAAACGTATCCCCACTAGTTGACCGGTCCTCGGTAGTGGCTTCCAGACCTGCGTCTGTGGGCTTCGATCGAAGGCCGCCTAGTGGGAACAACCACTAAGGAGGTGCCCTTTGTTCGAGGGCGAAAACATTACGGCTGCTGAAGCCACCATTGACAACGGAAAATTTGGTAAGCGCACGATCCGTTTTGAAACCGGGCTGCTAGCGCGCCAAGCCGCCGGCTCTGCCATGGCCTACTTAGACGGCGAAACCGCCATTTTGTCTGCCACCACCGTCGGCAAAAACCCTAAAGACCAATTTGACTTCTTTCCGCTAACAGTGGACGTCGAAGAACGCCAATATGCTGCCGGGCGCATTCCGGGCAACTTCTTCCGCCGCGAAGGGCGCCCTTCTACTGACGCCATTTTGGCATGCCGACTCATCGACCGACCCCTCCGCCCCACCTTCGTGAAGGGACTGCGCAACGAAGTACAGGTAGTAGAAACCGTCCTCGCCGTCCACCCCGACGACGCCTACGACGTGCTGGCAATCAACGCCGCGTCCATGTCCACCCAACTGGCGGGACTGCCATTTAGTGGTCCCATCGGGGGTCTGCGCCTTGCCCTCATTGACGGTCAGTGGGTAGCTTTCCCACGTTGGAGCGAACTGGAACGTTCTACCTTTAACATGGTCGTCGCTGGGCGCGTCGTCACCCACGCTGACGGCAGCGACGACGTCGCCATCATGATGGTTGAAGCCGGTGGCTCTGACAACCTCATCGAACAACTCGCAAACGGTGGTACCGCGCCCACCGAAGAAGTTGTCGCCTCCGGTCTGGAAGCCGCCAAACCATTTATTCGCGAACTGGTGCGCGCGCAACAAGAAGTTGCCGACAAGGCGGCTAAACCAGTCGCCGAATTCCCGCTCTTCAAAGACTACGAAGACCACCACTACGCCGACATGAAAGCCAAGGTGGAAGGCAAACTCGGCGAAGCCATCACGATCGTGGAAAAGCTCCCACGCGAACAAAAGCTTGAAGAAATTCGCGATAGCGCGCTGGCTGAACTCGCTGAAAAATACGGGGAAGACTACGAGGACGCCGAAAAAGCCCTCAAAGCTGCCTTCCGCACCATCGAAAAGGAAGCCATCCGTCACCGCACCCTCCACGATGAGGTGCGCATGGACGGACGCAAATACGGGGAAATCCGTTCCCTGTCCGCCGAAGTTGAAGTGCTGCCGCGCGTGCATGGTTCCGCCCTATTCCAGCGCGGGGAAACCCAAATTTTGGGCGTGACCACGCTGAACATGCTGCGTATGGAACAACAACTGGACGGGTTCAGCCCCGAAACGCACAAGCGTTACATGCACCATTACAACTTCCCGCCCTTCTCTACTGGGGAAACCGGGCGTGTTGGTAGCCCCAAGCGCCGCGAAATCGGGCACGGCGCCCTCGCTGAACGCGCCTTGGTGCCGGTGTTGCCCAAGCGTGAAGATTTCCCCTACGCAATTCGGCAAGTGTCCGAAGCGCTCGGATCTAATGGGTCTACCTCGATGGGTTCCGTGTGTGCCTCTACTTTGTCGCTGTTGCAAGCGGGCGTTCCTTTGGCAGCCCCGGTTGCGGGTATTGCTATGGGGCTTATGTCTGAACCGCTTGAAGACGGTAAAACCAAGTTCGTTACTCTCACCGACATTTTGGGTGCCGAGGACGGTTTTGGGGACATGGACTTCAAGGTTGCGGGCACTAAAGACTACATTACGGCGCTGCAACTGGACACCAAACTGGATGGTATCCCTTCCGAGGTTTTGATTGGCGCCCTCGGGCAAGCTAAAGAAGCTCGCCTGACTATCCTGAACGTCATGAGCCAAGCCATTGACACTCCGGACGAGCTGGCACCCACTGCGCCGCGCATTATTACTGTGCAAATTCCTGTCGACAAGATCGGTGAAGTCATTGGTCCTAAGGGCAAGATGATTAACCAAATTCAGGAAGATACCGGTGCGGAGCTAACTATCGAGGACGACGGCACCGTTTACATTGCTTCCGAGGACGGGGTTTCGGCGGAAGCGGCCCGCGATGCCGTCAATGCTATAGCGAACCCGCAAATGCCAGAAGTGGGGGAGCACTTCCTGGGTACGGTTGTGAAGACTACTACTTTCGGGGCTTTCATTTCGCTGACTCCTGGCAAGGACGGTTTGCTGCACATTAGCCAGATCCGTCGCCTGGTAGGCGGAAAGCGTATTGAATCTGTTGACGACGTGCTGTCTGTAGGACAACAAGTTGAGGTTGAAGTTGCCGAGGTCGACGATCGCGGGAAACTCAGCTTGCACGTGGTGACAGATGACGAGGAAGCTGACGCCGAAACTGGTGCGGAAGCTACCCGCGATGCCGACGCGGAAAGTTCCGAAGATCGTCCTCGTCGTTCGCGGCGTCGGGATGAGGGCGAGAAGGCGGGCAAAAAAGGGGAACGTAGCGAATCTAAGCCGCGTCGCCAGCGTACCCGCACGCGTCGTCCTCGCACCCAAGAGGATCGCGAAGACTAACGGCTTGTAGTGCGAAGCTAAAAAGTATTGGGACGGGAATTTTTCCCGTCCCAACTTTTATTTAGTACCTGAGCGAAAGAGAGCCGGCGTTTTTGGTGTTTGCGAAGGATCGCGCGTTGGCACTTGACTTGTCTATAAGGCGTGGCACTTGGCTATTGTGCCCGCGGTGGCGCTCAGGTGTAGGGGGATTCGCGCCGTTACAGGAACGCTAGTTTATGGGGCGTGCCCAGGTAGTTTCCTTCACTGCGTAGGTGATTATGCATGCTGCGACTCCGAGCATGAGGAGCTTTTCCCCAAGTTCAGCGCCGAAACCAAGCCCAATGTTAGGACCAGACGTGAGATCAATTAGCAGGTTTGCCACGAAGAATATTAGTAGGACGAGGGCGACCACGACCGCGAGACCCGCAAATATCGCCCCTACTTTGCCCAGCGACTTGGGTTTGCCCGGTGGGATGGAGAGGACCGCCCACAATACGGCACTAACTGTCAAGAATATGTCGCCAACGTGCGCAAGAGTCACTGTGTCGATGCCAGCGAAAGGCGCTGAAGCGTTTGCAAAAATGGCAACGTCTGAAGCGCGACTAGAGCTATACCGGTTACCCCAAGGGGTAGAGCTGCTTTAGCGTTGTTCCTTGTTTTGGTTCGTAGTTCATGTCGTTTCTTTCTTGAGGGCGAAAATGTGGTTCGTTCGCTAGTTGCTTTCTTCTAAGCAGTCACTGACTTCGTCTTTAGATTCGACCACAAAGAATGGAAAGATCTCATTAGTTGGTGTACACCAAGCTGCAGGTAGTCTTCTGGCTAGTTCGCCTTGATGAAGAGGGAGACGTAGCTGTTGCGGATTAGAGGAGTGGAAGAAATGAACTACAAAACATATCAGACAAACGGTATTGAAGCGGGGAATATTTAAAGTGTGTGATCAGACAAAGACTTTGAGAGAAACCTAAAATGGCACAGTGTTGCCGTAGTTTATGTAGGTTTTTTTATTTTTCTGAAAAAGCTGTCAGACAGGCGTGTCTAACTGTAAGCTTGAGTCATGTGATGCGACAGTGCAGTGCTCGCTCTATTGGAAGGGATCGGAAATGCTGAAAACAGCTATTGACTCTCTGAAGCAGGGTTCTCTAATATTTGAATTTCGTGCTTTCTCGGACGGAACGCTTATCGAAGGCCGAGGACGTGAAGGTAGTATCCGCTTTGCCATTAAAGATGATTTCCCTGTATATGAAATTGTCGCATCGAGTAGGGAAATGACACTTGAGATGGAAGATCTCAACACCATCACTGACGGAAAGTGGCATAGTGCGGTTATTACGGTTGGGGAACGGGGCACACACGTATATGTAGACGGTTATTTAGCATTTTGTGGAACCGCTACGGAATTTCTCGCAGAAGGCTCCATTGAAGAACTATTTTTAGCTGATGAGACCGCAATTGTGGTGCGTAATTTTAGTAGCGAAGCTCGAGTGCTACCCGAGATGGACGCGCTAGCGCTGGCAAAAACTGCGTCACCATTGGTAGCTTTCGCGGCAAATAGGCTTTGCGACTACGATACCCAAACTGTTAGTGAACTAGGCAGTGGTACGATTTTTGCCCGTTTTCGCGTTCGCGGCGTCGGTCAGGGCGGGACTATTTTGGCAGCAGGCAACGAAACGGAAGAGAAGCTGGCTCTGCGCATATCGGCAGACGAAATTTCGTATGAGGTTCGCGGGCGTGGCGGCAAATGGCGGTTCTGGCGGGCGCAAGGAGATTGGGCAGACGGAAACTGGCATGATGTGGCTGTTGTTGCTGCAAATGGGGCTGTTGATATTTATGTTGATGGTTTCCGTGAGGCGCATATTCCGGGTCAAGCGTTTTTCTCTGATGTTGCTGGCATTGAAAAGGTAATGACAGGTCAGGACTGTTTTGGAGCAAGGCTTTTTGGGGAGGCTTCAAAGGCGTCAATTTTTGATGTTCCGCTATCTGACGCGCAATTGAAGCGACTTAGTAGCATTTCTCCGTTGCGGACTATGGCACTATTTGACCGAGGTTACGAGGATTCGATCAGTTACCGTATCCCTTCTTTGCTGTCACTTCCGTCCGGGGTGGTGATTGCTGGCGCTGATCAAAGGGAAGAAATAGCCAATGATTCCCCCAATAAAATTAATTTTGTGATCCGTCGTTCAGCAGATGGGGGCAAAACCTGGGGACCGTTAAAACGTGTTCTAAAGTACCCCGGTCGAGGGCGTGATGGGGCATCTGTAATCGATTCTTGTGCAGTGTACGATTCGCGGACTGGTCGCGTGATAGTGCTAATCGACCATTTTCCGGGTGGCATCGGTCAACCGAATAATGAACACGGAGTTGGGGTAGACGAACAGGGGCGGCTAGTTCTTCATAATGACGAGGGCGAATCATTCCTATTACAAAAGGATGGTGAAGTTATAACCATTGCCGGTGAATCTACCCCATATAAGGTTGATGATAAGGGTAATGTTTGCAAAGGTGAACGCCCTGCCGGCAACATTTACTTGAAAGATGGTGTAGATCCGGATCAATCGCTGCTGACTGCGCGCACTTCGTTTCTAGTGATGCTAACTAGTGATGACGAGGGGGAAACTTGGTCTGAACCGATTCACCTAAACCACCAGGTGAAAGAGGAATGGATGGCATTCCTGGGCACCTCGCCTGGAACTGGTATTCAGCTTAAGAATGGCAGTAAAGCTGGACGTTTGATAATGCCAGTTTATTATTCTGGTGACTATCCAAAGTTTTTCTCGGCAGCTGTAGTCTTCTCAGACGATGGGGGAAATACTTGGAGGCGAGGAGAGTCCCCGAATGATGGTCGAGTGTTTAACGGGCGCACTCTCGACTCGCGGTCGATCGATAGCGAAGCGGCGTCAACGCACGAATCCACCATTATCGAGCGTGAGGATGGAACCTTGCTTATGCTTATGCGTAACCAGCACCCATCCGGTCGAGTTGGTGTTTGCCGCTCTATAGATGGTGGTGAAACCTGGTCCGACGTGGAGTATCACGAACAGATTCCGGAAATTTTTAGTCAACCCCATTCCATAAGTTTCGAGGACGAATCTGGTAAACAGATTTTGTGTTTCGCTAATGCCTCGCAGATGATGCCTTATCGGGGTAATGGAGTTTTACGGCTCTCTTTGGACGAGGGCGAAACCTGGCCTATTGCGCGTACGTTCAATCCCGGTCACTACGTTTATCAGTGTTTGACGCATCTGCCTACAGGAAATCTTGGTTTGCTTTGGGAAAACGAGTGGCAAGGCCTTTACTTCACTGAAATCCCACTTTCCTGGTTCGAGTAATATCCGGAAGCACTCGACTCAAAAAGTCGGTCTAGTCGAGTTGGAATTTCTTACTAATTAACAATCCTGCCCAAATAAATTGCTAAGTGACTGGTTCGCAGAATGTCCAGTCTAAACTATCAATTTTTATATATAACTAGCCTTTGAAAGGAATCAACATGGATACCACTATGCAACGTCGCTGGTGGACATATCTTTCCAAAGAAGATTGGAAAGCATTTTTCGCAGCGTGGATAGGAGTGCTATTAGATGGGTACGATTTTGTACTTATCGCTTTTGCGCTGCCATTAATAAAAGAAGCGTTCAACCTTACCCTGGTCGAAGGTGCTGCTCTTATTTCAGCAGCTTTTATTTCGCGTTGGTTGGGCGGTTTGCTGTTAGGCGCGGTCGGCGACAAATGGGGTCGTAAACCGGCAATGATTTTGTCGATTTTCATGTTTGCATTCGGCTCTATAGCATGTGCTTTTGCGCCCGGCTATTGGTTCCTGTTCGTATTTCGGCTAATTATTGGGTTCGCTATGGCAGGCGAGTATTCAGCCTCTGCTGCGTACGTGATCGAATCCTGGCCTGTACATATGCGTAACAAGGCGTCCGGATTCTTACTATCAGGATATGCATTTGGGGTAATCCTAGCGGCCCAGGTTAACAAATATTTTGTGACCGCAGTTGACAGTTGGCATCCGGGTTGGGGCTGGCGTGCGCTATTCCTTACTGGTATTGTGCCAATTGTAGTTGCCATTTACATGCGGAGACGCCTCCCTGAAGCTGCAGACTGGGAAGAAACCAACTCATCCAACCAAACCGAAGCGAATATGTTGGACATTCTTTTTAGAGGCAAAGCTAAGACCCTGAACGTGCTCGGTGTGATAGTAGCTTCAGTCGCCTTAATGCTAATTTTTATGCAAGTAGTCTCGGGTGTTGCGGGAATTTTACCTTTGGCGATAATCTGTGGTGCAGTATTTATTGCTTTCGTCGTCCAATTTGATACCAAACGTTGGGTAATTGGAATTACGATTATGCTCACCATTTTTGCGTCCTTTATGTACACTTGGCCAATCCAAGGACTCTTACCCACCTACCTCGGAAGCATCGGAATGACGAAGGACGTAGTGGCAAATGTTGTGTCTTTTGCTGGCTTGGGGAATGCTTGCGGATATATCCTGGCAGGTTTCGCGGGCGATGCGATAGGAATGCGCAGGTGGTATGCGATTAGTCTGATCATTTCGCAGATCATAGTTTGGCCACTATTTACCCAAACCGGCGGTGTCGTAGTGCTAGTAACAGGACTGTTGTTCTTCCAGCAAATGTTCGGTCAAGGTATCGCCGGTCTTCTGCCAAAATGGGTTTCCTCGTATTTTCCTGTGGAAAAACGCGCAGCCGGCTTAGGATTCTGCTACAACGTTGGTGCGCTCGGTGGTGCCGTTGGTCCAGTTCTAGGTGCTGCGGTAGCAGCCAAAGTATCACTTGGCGTATCGCTTGCAATTCTTTCGGTTGGATTCGCGATGATCGTAGTTCTTTCCATCGGGTTGAACCTACCCAAGCTATTGCAAAAACTTGTAGACCCAGCGGCTGTTCGTCCCGAGGACGGCGACGATGAAGTTAATGCAAGGGTCGTAGGAAAGCAGGATAACTAAAGTTTTTTTTGGGGGAAAAAAGGAAATTCATTCCCCCAAAAACTTTATCTAAGGAGCAACTATGGTTCACAAACCGTTCTTAGTGGGAGCGTACGCATCTGTGCCTTCCGGTAGGCAACTCCAAGAAGATTACTACCGGCTTTTGAGTGAACAGCCCTGGGTATCTGGGATAGAACTTCCATTTCCGGGAGATCTCGAAAATAATTGGGAGTGGTTGATGAGTCAAATACCCCAACATTGGGATTTTAATACCATCACTGCTATTCCAGGAACTATGCAGAGCGTATGGAAAAATTCCAAATTTGGTCTCGCAAGTACCGACTTTGAAGGAAGGCAAGCTGCCCTGTCTTTTTTCAAAGTAGTCAACGCTCGTGTACACGACCTCCACGACAGATCCGGAAGAAAACTCATTTCTGCAGTTCAGATTCACTCAGCTCCCACAAACAGTGCACACTATAGTTCCTTCAAAGATAGTGTTTACGAGTTATCAGAATGGGATTGGTCTGGCGCAGAATTGGTAATTGAACATTGTGATTCGCCGTCGATAGGTCGCAAGCCTGAAAAAGGATTTCTAAAAATCGAAGACGAGATCGCAATCGCCAAAGAAATAGGTATTGGCGTTCACATAAACTGGGGACGCTCGTGCCTTGAAGAACGCGATTCCCAGGCACCATTGCGCCATCTTAGAAAAGCGAGTGAACGTAATGTCCTGTCTGGTATTATCTTCTCCGGAGTTTCGGATAAGGCTACCGAATATGGTTACGAATGGATCGATGGACACGTTCCCATGAGCTTGGATGAACCAAAATCGTTAATGGGCAAAACGGAAATCGCTGCTTGTACCCAGAATGCCCGAAGCGGAAAGTATTTTGGCGCAAAGATATGCGTTCCAACATCTGCGTCTCTACGTGCGCGAATTGCTATGATCAAGTCTATTTATGACGTTGTTGCAGATAACGTGCAGACATCCTAGTCGTCGACGTAATGTCCGCGTAGCAGGACGCTACAACTACCGCGTCTGACAAGACCAGCAAAGTAAGTGTTTGGGTCCCCCTAAGAGCGACCCAAACACTTATATTTTCGTTACAGTAATCCCTCTGCTTTTAGAATTGTCTCAATTCGGTCGACATCTGCGCCTTCTAAACGCGATACAGGTCTTGACATCTGATTGGAACTATATATTCCCATAAGCATCAGAGCAGTCTTGAAGCCACCTACACCGACGCCGTAGCCCTTAGTTGCGGTAGCGCTCATGGCGATTTTCATAAGGCGTGCAGCTTTATCTTGCAAAGCTGCCACTTGCGCCCAGTTTCCGTCTTGCGCGGCGTTCCACTGTTCGACGTAGAGCTCCGGAGCGACATTAGCTAGTCCTGGAACGCAGCCGTCAGCGCCCCCAAGGTAGGCGCCATCTACCACTACTTCATGGCCGGTTAGCAGACTCAGGGGATGACCCGCATCCTTATTGGCAAGGCAAAGAAGTCGGAACGCTACGTCATCGCCGCTCGAATCCTTTACGCCAGCTAAAATACCTTCGCTTCCCAACCTAACTAAGAGCTCGTTAGAAAGTTTGCGGTGAACGCAGACTGGAATATCGTATGCAAACACTGGCAGACCCACTTCTGCTAAACAACGGAAGTTCTGCTCAATTTCAACTTCACTGTTAATTGCATAGAAGGGAGCGGTGGCCACGATCGCGTTGAACCCCAGCGATCTAGCTTCCTGTGCGTGTTGGACCATCCTTTCAGTTTGCATATCAATCACACCAGCAAGAATTGGTACTCTACCTTGAACAATGCGAACTGCTTCTGACAGAACTTGGGTGCGAAGCTCGTCTGTTAGAAACGCGATTTCACCAGACGATCCCCCAAAAAAGAGACCATTGACGCCGACATCGATCATCCGGTTTATGCCGCGCTCGAAAGAGGTAATGTCCAGTTTGCGGTCGATCGTTAAAGGGGTCGTCACTGGTGGGACTACGCCTTTAAGTTTAAAATCCATCACTTTAGCTCCTGTGCCTTTATAGGTGACTCCAATAGCGTCCTTAGGCGACTTCTAATGGTGTAAAATAATTGTATGATGTCTGACAAGTTACTTCAAGATGTGATGCCTAAGTGGTTAAGCGGAGATGTCGAGGGTGACACTCTGAAAGCTACTAAAATAGCCGGTAAAGTCCCTAATAAAGCCGATGCTGCTTTTGGGGCGATCAAAGAATTTATTCTAAAAAACCATTTAAAGCCCGGTACTCCACTGCCTCCAGAGATTGAATTATCTGAGAGCTTGGGGGTGTCTCGTTCTTCTGTGAGAGAAGCCCTAAGGAGGTTGCAAGCGCTCGACATTGTCAAGATTGAGCAAGGTAAAGGTTCGTCAGTAGGTGACATGTCGCTTCGTGGATTTGCAGAGACGCTAATTCTGCGCATCTTCATTGGCAGTAAATCTGACACTGAGGCGCTAGCACACGTGGTCGCCCTCAGGAAATATCTTGATCTTGGATCCGCTGCGGACATCGTCAATGCTTGCCGAGGAACTCGTCAAGAAGAATTACGAGAGATTGCGCAGGGAATGGTTGAAAAAGCTAACCGTGGCGAAAATTTCCTCGCTGAAGATATTGCGTTTCATGAACGCATGGTGGAAATGACTCAAAATCCCATAGCGAAGGAAGTGACAGGCGCTATGTGGTTAGCGCACCGCTCGGGAATGCAAGTTCTGCAATCCGAGAATCAGGACAGGCTAGTAGAAAGCGCTAAGGCGCACCTGTTGCTCCTAAACTATGCAGAGCAGGGCAACCTTATTGGCTATCAAGGCGCAGTAATAGGGCATTATCGACCGATCGAAGAGAATCTGACGGAATGTGCACAGAAATCTCGCGAACCATGAACCTAGTTTGCGTTGATATCGGTGGCACTAAAGTTGCTGCATCTATCGTCAGTGTCTTTAATCAGCCTCAGCTACAAGGTGAATTATCATGCTTGGCTACACCTGCCACAGAGGGACGCGAAGCAGTATTGCGGGCGATAACCACAGCTATCGACCGATTGCTCCCGCCCAACCAAGCGGTGACGGGCATATCCATAGCCAGCGCTGGCGTTATTGACCGCGCGTCTGGCAAGGTCACGGCTGCAACCGACTTGTTGTGTGGTTGGGCAGGCACACCTTTGGGAGAACTGATTTCAAAGAGGTATAAATTGCCTGTAACTGTGATGAACGATGTGCACGCGCACGCTGTAGGAGAATTCCGGATAGGGGCAGGAAAAGGCGCAAAACATGGCTTACAAATTGCGGTGGGAACCGGTATTGGTGGGGCACTAATATGCGATGAAAAAATTCAATCTGGAGCAAGTGGGATAAGTGGGCATATTGGGCACGTGTCACATCCTCTGGCGGAAAAGATGCTTTGTTCCTGCGGTAAAACAGGTCATATAGAAGCCGTCTGTTCTGGATCTGGATTACCTCGCCTTCATTCCAAATTGTTTCCAGATTTTCCGCTTAGTAGTGGTCGTGAAGTCGCCGCTGCTGCCCTGGCTGGGGACAGGAGAGCGAGGCAAACACTGGTAACGGCAGGGACCGCCCTCGGTAATTCGATTGGAAATATCGCTAACGTGGTAGATCCCGAAGTGATCGTCATTTCAGGTTCAGTTGCGCGAGCAGGTGAAGCCTGGTGGAATGCAGTGCGACACGGATACCAACAAACATGTCTTCCAGCACTTGAAAACGTGGAAATTGTTGTTGGAAGTTTGGGAAGTGCCGCGCCTCTGATCGGTGCAGCCTATAATTTCATTGAGGACCAAAATGATTAATTTTGAACAGTTGCGGGGAAAACTAATCGTATCTTGTCAGGCGTATCCTGGTGAGCCGCTCCGGCAACCCGATTTTATGGCCAAAATGGCATTGGCGTCACAAATTGGCGGCGCTGCGGCAATTCGCGCCCAGGGACTCTCTGACATAGCTGCTATAAAAAGTCAGGTCGACGTGCCGGTAATAGGATTATGGAAAGAGGGACACGAGGGCGTGTATATCACTCCCACCCTTCGTCACGCCCGCGCATGTTCCCTAGCAGGAGCAGATGTGGTGGCTATAGACGCTACCAACCGCCCTCGCCCTGATGGACGCAGCTTCGCTGAAATTGTGCGCCGACTGCATGAGGACGAAATCTTCGTTATGGCGGATTGCGGTTCCATGGCTGATGCCGAGCAAGCGGTCGAAGCCGGTTGTGAGTTGGTTTCCACAACCCTCGCCGGATATACGGGGGAGCGACCCAAGACGGAGGGACCTGACTTAGAATTGCTGACTGATATAGTGACCGCATTCCCAAACACTAGAGTTATCTGCGAAGGTCGTATACATTCGCCTTCCCAGGCGCGTGCCGCTTTGGATGCTGGTGCCTACGCGGTGGTGGTCGGAACGGCCATCACTCATCCAACTACTATTACGTCTTGGTTCGACGACGCACTGAAGGACACCAAATGAAAATAGGAATCTTTTCTACCCCCTCGGAAGCCTCCGCCAAGGCGGCGGAACTGGTGATTGCCGAGTTCCAAGCTGGTGCGACAAACTTCGGGGTAGCTACCGGATCCACCCCTGATCTCCTTTACCAGAACCTGCGCCGGGCCCACCAACTCGGAACCTTCACTTTAGAAGGAAAACGCGCCTTCGCCCTCGACGAATACATTGGCATTTCCAAAGACCACCCCGAATCGTACCGCAACGTTTTGCGCCGGGCCCTGGTGGGGGACGAGCGCACCGGGCTGCGCGAAGCTGACCTGCACACCCCAGAGGGAACTACTGCTGACCCCCATCAGGCGGCACGCGATTACGACCGGAGCATTGCCGCCGCCGGTGGCATAGATCTGCAAATCTTGGGCATTGGTGCCGACGGGCATATTGGCTTTAACGAACCGTGCGGGGACATGCATTCGCGCACCCACATAGACGCGCTCACCGACCAAACCATCACTGACAACGCCCGCTTCTTTGGTGGCGACCCCGGCGCGGTCCCCACGCATTGCATAACCCAAGGGCTCGGCACCATCATGGAAGCACGCCAAATTCTCCTCCTTGCTTTTGGGGCAAATAAGGCACGGGCTGTTATGGAAATGGTGGAAGGTCCCATGTCTGCACGCTGGCCCGCCACCGTCCTGCAAAACCACAGCAACGTTACCGTCCTGCTCGACGAGGACGCCGCTGCCAACCTACAGTTACGCGAACTTCACCAAAAACGTTGGGAGATGCAACAATGACCACTTACCAAGGAACAGTTTTTGACGGCTTTGGAACCGTTGTGGGGCACGGTCTGGAAGTTGACGGCGGTCAACTCGCTCGCGTAATCCCCGCCCGTGCCGACGCGCCCAGCACGGATATCATCATCCCTGGTCTCATTGACATTCACTGCCACGGCGGTGGGGGAGTGTCCTTCCCAGATACCACCGATCCCACCCAGATCCGCAAAGCCATCACCGCCCACCAGCGTGGTGGTACCACCGCAATGTTTGCGTCCTTAGTCTCGATGGCGGACCCATTACCGCAGATCCGGGCTTTAGTGCCGTTTTGTGAGGACGGTTCCCTGCTGGGCATTCACTTGGAAGGTCCCTACATCAGCGTAGAAAAAAAAGGCGCGCAAAACCCTGCGGCGATCCGCGGGATCGACCTTAGCGAACTACAAGAGTGGCTCACCGCCGGTCAGAGGTGGATAAAAACCATCACTATCGCCCCCGAAAACGTTTCCGAGGAGGCCATACGGTTGCTTCTTTCACACCGGTGCCGCCCCTCGTGGGGGCATACTAATTGCACCGGAACGCAAGCCCGCGCCGCCCTAAATACCACCATGAAAGTTGCGCGCGAACTCGGAATTAGCGCGGTTCCCCAAACCGTCACCCACCTTTTCAACGCTATGCCCCCAATCGGACACCGCACCCCCGGACCGGTTCGCGAATTCTTGGCAGGAGCAACAAAAGGGCAGGTAGACGTCGAAATCATCGCCGACGGACACCACATTCACCCAGACCTCGTAGAAGACCTGTTCCGCGCACTGGGACCGGCGCACCTATTTTTCGTAACCGATGCGTTAGCAGCGGCTGGACTAGGGGACGGACACTACGTCCTCGGCGGTCTAAAAGTAGAAGTGCGTGACGGCGCCTGCTACCTAGAAGGCACAGACCAACTTTCCGGTGGCGCCTCCTGTCTAATCAAGCAGGTGCAACTTTTTGCTCGCCGTGGCGCCATACCTTTCGCAGACATCGTACGCGCTACGGTCTCTACCCCCCACAGGGCTGGTGGCGGACCCTTACAAGCCCCCGGCGTAACCATAAACTACGTGGTGGGTCAAGCGCCCTCGTTCTTGGTACTGAGTCCCGACTATCAGCTGAAACAGGTGGTTCGCTGCGGCGCAGAACTACTGTAACTCAAAGTGCTGTAACTTGCAGTTGCCGTAACTGACAGGTTACTCCCCGATAATGTACATTGCGCCAACTATCGGGGAGTAACCTTGGGACCTCCGGTGATTTCTAACAGGTAACTAATCGGGATTACGCACCGGTCCCCAAGTGCGCTATTTTGCTGCTTTGCGTATTCGCTATTGCGCTAACCTACCGCCTCACTATTCGACGTGCGAGAGCACTTCGACTGGCGAAGACTTAGCCGCGCGCCGCCCCGGCGCCACCGACGCTATCAAGGACGCTAACACTGCTACGGCTATCACTCCACCAATTTGCCACGGCGGCAACACGATCTGCGTAAACGTAAACCTGGCATCAGCAAACGGAATGGCGTGCATCCCAATCGTGGCAAACACGACGCCCAACCCGATACCAATAGTCACCGACACCACAGCCAAGAGGATGGATTCTACAGCCAGCATTTTACGCATCCCGGAGCGAGTCAAGCCGAGGGCGCGAAGTAGCGCGTTTTCGCGTGCCCGCTCAACCACCGACAGCGACAAAGTGTTCGCAACACCCACCAACGCCACCAGGATCGAAACAGCCAACATCGCCAAAATCGACCACATCAGCCCCTTGAGGATCTTCATGTAAGTCAAGCGTTCTGGCGCGCTACCACTGATCGACAAGGATTGGTCGGCTTCGCTAATGCTCGTGATTACGTCCCCAAAATCCAACGAGTCCACGTCTTTCAGACGCAAGTACGCAAACTTGTTTTCCGTCGGGTCGCCAACTAGCTGATCAAAATCCTGCGTGGACAGGGTGTAGTGCTGCAGCGGGGTCGAAACCTTCTTAAGTTTCTTGGAGCCACTGGCAGTAGTGACCGTTATCTCCTTCGGGGCGTCCTCGAAAGCCTGTTCCGGAACGCCAATCTGCCCAGGCTCAACGGACTTTACCAGACTGTGCGTGATTCCCTCCAGGTGTGGCATGCGTTGTACCAAGTGATCTTTGCCGTCCTTAATACTCATGTCGGCGCGTCCGCCACTGGTGTAAGTTTGCGCTGCAATCCCTTTGATTTTCTTCAGCTTCGCGGTGGTCGAAAGACTAATTTGGTGTTCCGACGTGAGTACGAGGTCGGTGGGGTTCTTTTGGTTGATGTAGTTCACGTAGCTGCGTTCTACAGATGCCGTGCCTACCATAAGTGTCACCACTAGCGTCGTGCCCAATATTAGCGCTGCCCCCGTGTTGCCTGTGCGTCCCTGGTTGCGCAAGGTGTTGCCGCCGGCGAGGGCGATAACCGGGTTTTTACTTAATAGTTTTGCCAGGCCTGCGGTCAGGTAGGGCAGGATCGACGCGCAGATAACCAATATCGCCACGAACGCTATCAGGCTGAACAACATTATTAGCAACAGCCGAGTGAATATCTGACTTTCGTTCATCGCCATAGTGTCTGCGCGCAGTTCCCAGAAGATGATTAGGGACGTGAGCACGAGGACGACTATTGCAATAGTGTTGCGAATTGTGCGTTTCTTCGTGGTGGCAGTGACCGTTTCTGGGGCGAGGGCGACCATGGGGCTGACCTTGATGGCGCGCCTAGTGGGACCGTGTCCTGCGATCAAGGTGATAAACACGCCGCCTAGGAACGTGCCGATTACCGCCAATATGGAGGTATCGGTGAAAGCGTGACCCCAGGTGTCCGTGAAACCGGCGATGTAGGAAATCACTGCCCCCAAGATGTATCCGAGACCTACCCCGAGCGCTGCGGAAATAGCCCCCACCGAGATGCTTTCGAACACCACTAAGCGACGGATTTGACCACGGTCGGCGCCGATCGCGCGAAGTAAGGCGAGTTCCCGGCGACGACTGGTGAACAACACATTGAAAGTGGTGGTGATTACCACGATCGCGGTCACGGCGGAGATTGCGGGGAAAAATAGGGCGGCGCCGTTTAGGGTGATGGTTGCTACTTCGGTGCCTTTGAGCTGCGCTTTTACGTATTCGTCATGGTTTTGAACCTTCAAGATAGTACTGGCGCCCACTGCGTCTTTCGCTTTGGCGACTGCATTGGTACCTGCAACCATGATCGTCTGGGCATCCAGTGGTCCGGGTTGGATCTTTTGCCCCCAGTACGCAACTGACTTCGTCACAAAAGCGGCTGGCGGTTTGGTGATACCGACTAACTTTACCGTGCCTTTTTCGTCAGTGAACTGATTTATGTAGTGTACGTCCTCGCCAATTTTGAATCCGAGTGATTTCACCAGCGGTTCCTCTAGCGTAATCTCATGGGAATTGGTGGGGTATTTGCCCTCTTTGAGGGGGGAAACAGAGAAGTTTTTTGGCGGCATCGGGGTCAGCCCCGTGTAGGCGTTGTGCCCGTTATGTTTGATCTGTATCAAATAGTGGGCTTCCGCGTGAACTATCAGTTTAGGTTCGGCACTCAGCTTCTGGTAGATTTTACCAAATTCTGTGGCTTCTTGATCCGCAGGAACGTAGTCTTTTTGGGGCACGACGAGGGCGTCTGCTCCAGTGGCAGAGGTGACGATCGTCCTTTGCAAAGTAGAGGAAAGACCTGCTGCCGCAGATAGACAAACCATTATGAACGTGGTGGAAAGGATAATGGCTACGGCGGTTGCGAAATAACGTTGCCAATGCGCCCTCAGATTTGCATTTAGTAGTTGAAACATCATGCTACCTGCGCGATCTGTTCAGCTGAAGGGTGGACAAGGTCACGGGTAATCTGACCGTCACGAACAATCAACACACGGTCTGCGTACGCAGCGGCATGGCGGTCGTGGGTCACCATCACCACAGTTTGCCCCAACTCAGTGCTAGCACGCCGCAGCATAGTCAACACTTCTGTCGACGAGGACGAATCTAAGTTGCCGGTAGGTTCGTCCGCTACCAGCAAAGCGGGGCTGGCAACCAAGGCCCGCGCAATAGCCACGCGCTGTTGCTGCCCACCCGATAATTCGTGGGGCTTGTGAGCCAGTCGCGCATCCAATCCCAAAGCATGCACAACATTGTTGAACTTTTCGCGCTCTACACGTTTGCGCGCCAAGCGACTCGGCAACAAAATATTGTCATCGGCACTGAGCGTGGGAATAAGATTAAAGGACTGAAAAACAAAACCAATTTGTTCCCTCCGGAAGTGCGTTAACTCCCGGTCTTTCATCCTAGTTATCTCCCGTCCCGCAACAAAAATGGTGCCGCTATCAACATCATCTAAACCAGCTAGAACGTGCAAAAATGTTGATTTACCGCTACCGGAAGGTCCCATAATTGCAGTAAATTCGCCCTCGCGAATATCCACACTCAAATTATTGAGGGCGATCACCTGATTAGCTTTTTGGCCATAAGTCTTTGTAATTCCACGAAGGGTAGCTAAGGCGGTCATTTCGTCTCCTTTTCATTGCCTAATACAACGTTAGGAGACCGTCACCTCTGCAGTTATGGGGATCTTCCCTGATTTATCCCCTGATTTTCCCCCTACAAAAGACGCTCTGTAAACTCGTATCGCACCATTTAATCGGTCTGGATGACACACCCCCCAAAAAATGTCACGTCCATTGGCGCACCGGGAACTACTACGTATTTTGGGAGAACTCCCAGCTAATCTGATCTATCCGATCACAACTTGTGGTGCCAGAATGCTCAGCGGATTTTCCGAGCAGAAGAGCGGATCATTAGTTGCATTGGAAAGATTTGGCTGGCGCACTTTTGTCCCCCCCCCCCCCCCCAGTTAGTCGTTCCAAACAATTCAATGCCTCCTGGGATATTTCTTTCACCGGTTGATGTATAGAATCCAAACGCAGCGTGGCCCAATTGTGCTTAGGCTTGTCAGCGATTGCTTTGATGGCACTTTTAGTGGGAAAACTGGGCTTACTATTGCTCGCATTAGCTCCTACGGCAGGACAACTAATCGGCTTAATCTTAATTGACTGGTCTATTCCCCAGCTCGGTCACCAGGTCTACTTGATTACGGTCGTAGGCGCCGTAGTTGCGCGGCGCACAGGTTTGAACATAGTCATGTCTACGGGTCCGTATTTGGAAAAGTTCAAAGGCGCCCACAGCAGCACTGCTAAACCTGCTGATATTGTTCGCAGCATTGATGGTGATCTGAACAAAGGCGTGGACGAAACCGGAATCAAGACCGGTATGATAGGCGAAATAGGTATTTCGTCCCTTTTTTACGGAGGGCGAAAAATCGCGTTAAAAGGTGCATTTATTGCGCAAGCTATGAATCCAACTGTGCCATTAAATATCCACATACGGGGTTGGTAACGCCGCGGTGATGAGGTGTTTGATATTGTTTTGCGTGACCACGAACTTAATCCTGCGAAAGTTTCTTTAGCCCACTCGGACCCGTCAGGAAATGTTCCCCATTACCAAAAAGACTTTTGGATCGGGGAGTCTGGTTGGAATTTGACATGATTGGTCTGGACATAACTTTCCCGAAGGAAGGGGCCTCTCCTAGTGTCACTGAAACTGCGGCGGCAGTGGCAGGATTAATCACTGCTGGATACGGGGCACAAATACTACTAAGCCATGACTTATTTTTGAAATAGATGTGGACGCAAAACGGGAAAATGGTTTCGCTTTTGTCCCCACTGTATTCGCGGAGTTGCTGCAAGAACAAGGAGTGTGTGAAAGCATTATCAACCGGATACTTTGCGCCAACCCGGCATGGGCAATCACTTTCTAAGTTCCGCCCACATTCGCCGTCGAATTTTTGGACGGCGGCGACCACCACCACAGCAGGCACCGTCCTCGACAACTGCTTTTACGGCGCGGTTTTCCCTACCTATCCCAGTTTCTCCACCAATTTCCTCGCGGTTTTGCGCGTGAAGTCAGGTAGTATGAAACAGATATGGAAAAAGGAAGATTTGAGCTTTTACGTGAAAGTGGCGCGCAGCTAAAAGTTGACGAGGACGGGTGCCTGATTCGTCGCAGTGTTCTGTCGGGCGGGTTGCGGGTTTTCACCCAAAATGTGCCGACCGCGCGTTCGGTAGCTGTGGGCGCCTGGGTAGAGGCAGGCTCTCGGGACGAAACCGCTGGTCACTATGGGTCTACGCACTATCTTGAACACTTGCTGTTCAAAGGCACCCAAACGCGCACTGCCCGCGATATTGCGACCGCTTTTGACCAGGTGGGTGGGGATTCCAACGCCGCCACTGCGAAAGAATACACGACCTACTTTGGGCGTGTCCTCGCCGCAGACCTGCCCATGGCAACTGGTGTCATAGTCGATATGGTTTCGCGTGCTCGGCTTGACGAGGGCGATTTCGAGATGGAACGCACTGTCATTTTGGACGAACTGGCTATGGCGGCTGACGACCCGACCGACCTCGCCCACGAAAAGCTCGCCACCTTACTGTTTGGGGACACTGATTTGGGGCGCCCAATCGGCGGGACCCGCGAGAGCGTCAGTGCCACACCCGTGCGGGCAGTGCGCGAACACTACCAGCAAACGTACGTGCCCAGTGGCATTACTTTTGCTGCCGCCGGTCAAGTAGATCACGACCAGTTGTGCGACTTGGTTTTGCGTGCTTACGAGGACGGTGCGTGGGCGAATGCTTCCGCTACGAACGTGCCTAAACCGGTACGGGCGGTGCGTGAACCCCAATTTTTGCCCGCTAATTGCGCCCACATTTCGCGTCCTTTGGAACAAAGCCACATTTTGCTGGGCATGCGTTCGTTGCCTATTGGTCACGAGGACGGACCGGTCGCCACGCTGGCGACCACCATTTTGGGTGGGGGAATGTCCTCTAGGCTTTTCCAAGAAGTGCGCGAAAAACGCGGTTTGGCATATTCCACGTTCGCGTTCCAATCTGCTTACTCTGACGCGGGATATTTCGGAATGTATGCCGGGTGCAGCCCCACCGTCCTCGGCGAAGTCGAAAAAGTGATGCGCGGCGAACTTGAAGACATGGCGGCAGGCGGCGTGAGCGAAACCGAATTGTCGCTGGCGTTGGGGCAATTAAAAGGGAGCACCGCCTTGGGGCTTGAATCCGTGTCAGCGCGTATGAACCGTTTGGGTCGAGCCGAAGTAGGCAGACACCAACTGGATACCTTCGAACGCACCATGGCAGACCTCACGGCTGTCACCACGTCTGACGTAGCCCGTTATTGCGCCACTTTAGCGAACGCGGCACAAATGAAAGTGACCGTCGGTCCGCCCTCGCCAGAAATAAAGGAATAAGCATGGTGGTTTCTGTGCGTCCCGCGAACGCTGCCGATATTGCGGTAATATCTGGTATTCAGGCGCGAAATATGAGGCAAGAATTGGCAATGACTTTGCCTAATGCGGCGCCGGTGTTTTTGCAGCGGATTGTCCCTGCGGCGTTTGTGCCGGGGTGGGAAATTGCTCTCGCGGATACGGATGGCCGCAAGCATGTGCTGGTTGCCACGGATGATGCCGAAATTGTGGGGTTTTGTGCGGTGGCACCGGCCGAAGAGGTGGGTGCGAAGGCTATGGGTGCGCCTTTGCCTATTATGGAGCGACCCGCTGATGCGCAAATTTTTTCTTTGGAGGTGGATCCAGGGCGGCTCGGCAACGGGCATGGTTCGCGCCTGTTGATGGCTGCTACTGATATTTTGGGGCGAACCGGGGTGGGGCGCGTGCAACTTTGGTTGAATCCTGCTGATAGCGCCAAGGTTCGTTTTTACCAGGAGGCGGGGTTTGCTCCTGCGGGGGTGCGTCGCGGTTTGGACGTGGGTGGGCAAACCCTCACTCAGCATTTGTGGTACACCGATTTGCGCGGCTCTGACCAGGACCAGGGCGAGGACACTGGGCAGGGCGAAATTGTTGCGTCAAAGGGGTCGGATTATCGTCAGCAACCGTCCCCGCATTTTGGCACGTGTGCAGAAAATGCGAAGAACGTTGGCGATGCCAACGATCCTGGCAGTTCAGAGCGGGCAGAAAAGGTCGAAAATGGTACCCAAGTTCCTCTAAGTCGTATAAATCAAAATAGTTAGTGAAACAATTAGAACCGTGAATCCGCTTTATCCCAATTTGCCGCGTCCGCCGAAGTTACCGAAGAACGCTTTGCGTGTAACCCCTTTGGGGGGGCTTGGCGAGGTCGGACGCAACATGACCGTTTTTGAAACTGCCGGAAAATTGCTGATTGTCGATTGTGGCGTGCTGTTCCCCGAAGAAACGCAGCCGGGTGTCGACCTGATTTTGCCGGATTTTTCCCCTATCGAGGACCGGATGGATGACGTGGTGGGTCTGGTGCTCACGCACGGTCACGAGGACCATATTGGGGCAGTTCCGTACCTGTTGCGTTTGCGCCCGGATATTCCGATTTATGGTAGTGAACTGACACTGGCTTTTTTGGAGCCCAAGTTGGGCGAGCACCGCATTGAAAACTACCAGTTGAATATGGTTCGGGAGGGCGAGGTCACTAAGGCTGATCCTTTCGAGGTCGAGTATATTGCGGTAAACCATTCCATTCCAGATGCTTTGGCGGCGATGATTCGCACGCAGGCGGGCACGGCGCTAATTACGGGCGATTTCAAAATGGACCAGTTGCCTTTGGACGGGCGTATTACGGATTTGCGGGCGTTTGCGCGGATGGGTGAAGAGGGCGTGGACTTGTTCCTGGTCGATTCCACGAACGCCGAAGTGCCCGGTTTTGTCACTGCAGAGCGCGAAATTGGTCCCGTTTTGGATGCCGTGTTTGCGAAGGCGCGGGGGCAAATTATTGTGGCCTCTTTTGCGTCTCACGTCCACCGGGTCCAGCAGGTTTTGGATGCGGCAGCGGCGCACGGTCGCCAGGTGGCGTTTATTGGGCGTTCGATGGAACGCAATATGAACATCGCTATTGAAAAGGGGTATTTGTGCGCTCCTGAGGGCGTCCTGGTTACGTCCCGTGATATTGACCGGGTTCCGCCGCACCGCCGGGTTTATATGGCGACGGGTTCACAGGGCGAACCGATGGCGGCTTTGGCGCGTATTGCGGGCGGTAATCACCGGTTTATTGAGGTCGGTCCGGAGGACACGGTTATTTTGGCGTCCTCGCTGATTCCGGGCAACGAGAATTCGGTTTACCGGGTGATTAATTCGCTCATGCGACTTGGTACGAAAGTGGTTCACAAGGGCAATGCGAAAGTCCACGTGTCTGGTCACGCCAGTGCCGGGGAGTTGTTGTATTGTTACAACATTGTCCGCCCCAAAAATGTGATGCCGGTTCACGGGGAAATCCGGCATTTGGTGGCAAATGGTCGCCTGGCAGTACAAACTGGGGTCAGTCCCAACAATATTGCGCTTGCTGAAAGTGGTGTGGTAGTAGACCTGGTAGATGGTCGTGCCAAAGTGGTGGGTGAAGTGCCATGCGAATATGTGTATGTGGACGGGCGTTCCATTGGGGAAATTTCCGAGGACGAACTAAAAGACCGCATAATTTTGGGCGAAGAAGGTTTTGTTACCGTGTTCGCAGTGGTCGACCTCGATAACGGACAGGTTCTGGCCGGTCCCCACATTACGGCGCGCGGTATGGCCGAGGACGATGCGGTATTTCGTGAAGTGCTCCCAGAAGTGGCGGACGCGCTAGCAGACGCGGTTGCACTTGGGGGAGTGGACGCTTACACCCTGCAGCAAGCTATGCGGCGCGTTATCGGCAGGTGGATTTCGCGGCGTCTGCGCCGCCGCCCCATGATAGTCCCGGTAGTAATAGAAGGCTAAGAAGCAGAAGGACACTAACATGACGGATCGCAGCGGCAGGCTGGTGGCCACCGCGTCCATGACCTTGGTTTTGCCAATGGCAATTCCGCACCTACCGGACCGAGGGGCGGAAGTGCAAGCCACGTCCTCGAAGGTGGCGGTAGGTGGCGCATACCCAGTGATGGTTGCGGCCCGGCGTGCCGGTGTGGAAGTAATCGCTGCCTCCTGCCTGGGGACGGGACCCAATTCGGCGGTTATTTCATACGAACTCTCACGCGAAGGCATTACCGGCATCAGCTCCGAGATCGTGGGGGATGTTGGTATGAAAATGGTGTTGTTAGAAGCCGACGGCTCTATCACCTCCATTGTGGTACCTGGCGTGGAAGCAGAACTTGAATTTGCAACGCTTAAACGCATCCAACTACGTCCCACCGACTTCATCTACGTCACCGCCTCTGACCTGGGCACATATAACTATCGCACCGCCCTCGTGCAATGGTTGGCAACCGTACCGGAAACAGTGCGGGTAGTACTGGCAATCGGTCCACAAATTTCAGACGTCAACCCGCAATGGCTGGCACAAATATGGTCGCGCGTAAACGTACTAACTATGAACCGGCGGGAAACCAACCAATTGCGCGAAGTCTTGGGTGGGGAGTCCTTGACCGAAAGCCTGACGCAACTGCTCCCTGCCGACTCCCTGGTGGTACGCCGCAACTCAGAACACGGCTGTACCGTAAATATCGGTCCAGCCTCAGACCCAATTCTGATCCCCGGATTCCAATCCAGTCCAGTAGATACTTCAGCGGTAGGGGACGCCCATACCGGCGTCATGATTGCGTCACTGATTCAAGGCTATTCGGTAGTTGAGTCACTCACCAGAGCAAATGCTGCAGGCGCACTTATGGTTTCGCGGCGCGGCTCTATGAACTTGCCCAACCGTGGCGAAGTAGACCGCAAAATTCTTGCAGAAGGACGGTAAGTCATAATTGGTACTGCCTCAGGCGCGGCAGTGCCATGCGACCGCGCACTACGGTAGCCTAGAACTGCTATGACTAGAAAAAAACAACAGCCTCCCGCACCTAATTCAACTATGCGCCGCGACGGCATCGCCTTCGCCGTGCTAGGTCTTGCCGCCGTAATTGCGTTGCGCGAATGGTTCGGAATGGGGGGACTGGCCGGTCAAGCCATCCACCACCTTGCTGCCGGGTCTGTCGGCATGTTTTCAATAGTCCTCCCCTTTCTTGCCATCTGGGTAGCGCTCGGCATTTTCCGCAACAAATCCCCATTAGCAACGAACCTAAACGTTATTGCCGGCACGTGCGGGGCGGTCGCCAGCGCCTGCGGACTAGTACATATCGGCTCGAAAATGCCCAACTTTTACGGCGGCATCGACGGTATCGAGAGGGCGGGTGGCATATTAGGATGGTTTTTTGGTCACCCCCTAGGGGTCTTGTTCACCGCACCCGGTGGGGCTATTTTATTGAGCCTCCTATTTATTTATTCCATACTGGTCATTACCAACACGCCCATCGTAACCGTAATCGATGCGGTACGGACATGGCTTGAACGCGCTCGCGGATCCGCCACAAAGAAAGCCGCACCACCTTCGCGTTGGCAGCGCCACAAGAAAGCCAAAAAAACGACGGTGCTTCCTAAAGATCAGCTGCCCGGTGGTTTTGACGGGGATGAAGCTTTCCGCACCCCGCTGATGCACACCCCACCGGCACTGGCTGCCCTTGTAGACGACAGCAAAACCGAGTTTTTACCCGCCACAGACCCGCGTACGGAGGTCCTTCCCGAGGGCGCCACTTTCGTTTCCACCCCGTCGAAAGGAACCGCAGTAACCGGGGGAAACAGGGTAGTTTCCCCGGCGGAGCCGCCCAGTGAATCCCCGGTGGTGGCGTCCTCGGAAGTAACTGCCGAAGACATTTTAGACGAAGGACTGGAAGAAACCTACGAACCAGTAGCAACCGTGGTTGACTATGAATTGCCGTCGCAGGAATTGTTGGTTCACGGCGCGCCCCAAAAGTCGCGTTCAGCAGCTAACGACGCGGTAGTGGCGGCTTTACAAGGGGTATTCAACGAATTTAATGTAGACGCGCACGTGACCGGCTTTTCGCGCGGTCCAACCGTAACCCGCTACGAAGTGACGCTGGGGGCGGGGGTAAAGGTGGATAAAATTACCACCTTAGAAAAGAACATTGCCTACGCGGTGGCTTCGGCGGATGTGCGTATTTTGAGTCCCATCCCCGGCAAATCTGCCATCGGTATTGAAATACCAAATACTGACCGCGAAACTGTCGTCCTCGGGGACGTGCTGCGTTCAGATAAGGCGCAAAGCAGCAACCACCCAATGATTGTGGGGTTAGGTAAGGACGTTGAGGGCGGTTTTGTGGTTACCAACCTGGTAAAAACCCCACACTTATTGGTGGCGGGCGCAACCGGTTCGGGTAAGTCCAGTTTCGTAAACTCTATGATTACGTCCATTATGATGAGGGCGACCCCCGCCGAAGTACGCATGATTCTGGTCGACCCCAAACGGGTGGAATTGACCATTTACGAGGGTATTCCGCACCTTATCACGCCGATTATTACCAACCCCAAGAAAGCCGCAGAGGCTTTGGAGTGGGTAGTAAAAGAAATGGATCAACGCTACGATGACTTGTCCCATTTTGGGTTCAAGCACATAGATGACTTCAACGCGGCAATCCGTCAGGGCAAAGTGGAACTGCCCCCAGATTCCAAACGCGTTTTAGAACCCTACCCCTACCTGTTGGTGGTAGTAGACGAACTAGCCGATCTCATGATGGTCGCTCCCCGCGACGTGGAAGCATCCATTCAACGCATTACGCAATTGGCGAGGGCGGCGGGGATCCACTTAGTGTTAGCTACGCAGCGCCCGTCCGTGGACGTGGTTACTGGCTTGATTAAATCTAATATTCCCTCACGCCTGGCCTTTGCCACATCGTCTTTGGCAGACTCGCGGGTTATTTTGGACCAAAGCGGTGCCGAAAAACTTATTGGCCAAGGTGACGCCCTCTATCTGCCGATGGGCGCCTCCAAACCAATGCGCGTGCAGGGCGCCTGGGTGGAAGAAAGCGAAATTCACCGCGTCGTTGACCATGTGAAGGCGCAACGCGATGCGGAATATCGCGAGGACGTAATCCCAGAAGGCGCTAACCATCGAGTTATCGATGACGATATTGGCGACGACATGGATGCGTTAATACAGGCCGCCGAGTTGGTTGTTTCCACTCAGCTGGGCAGTACCTCAATGTTGCAAAGGAAATTACGGGTGGGCTTTGCGCGCGCTGGTAGGCTCATGGATTTGTTGGAATCACGCCATATTGTGGGTCCTTCCCAGGGATCGAAGGCACGCGAAGTGCTGGTAGGACCAGACGATATTGTCGGCGCTTTGGCGCTTATTCGCGGTGAGTCCCCAGCTAACGCGGTAGGCTTAGAAGAGACAGGTGAGGACGCATGGGAGCTCACCGGAAGGTGAACATGAGCAAACATCATAAGGTTATTTGGAATACCCCCAACATCTTGACAATAGTGCGCATCGGGTTGGTACCCGTTTTTATTGCGTTGATGTTTTGGTCTACTGCCGCCGCCAGAATCGCGGCGACAGTGGTGTTTTGTGTGGCGGCCGCAACTGACCATTTAGATGGGCGGCTGGCACGCCGGTGGGGGCAAGTAACCGACTTTGGCAAGTTAGCCGACCCCATCGCAGATAAAGCACTGGTCATAGGTGCTTTTTTGGTTTTTATGATAACCGGTGACCTGCCTGCCAAGTATTACTGGTGGTTCGTCCTCATAGTAATTATTCGCGAGGCAGCAGTTACGTGGCTGCGCAGTAGCAAAGCCAAACAGGGGCTGGTTATCCCCGCGAATATGTGGGGAAAGGCGAAAACTGTCAGCCAGCTACTGCTAATTTTCATCATTCTGATTTCCCCGTTTTTTTCCGGAAGCGCCGAGGACGTCATGGTTTGGGTGACCTTGGTGATGATAGTAGTCGCTTTTGTGGCAACGGGATTGTCTGGCTTTATTTACTTTTTGGACGCCCAAAATGTTCATGAGGACGCGGCGGCAGCGCCCACTGTTCCGACAGCGGTAGAAGGGTCGCAACGGCAAATGCCGCGTTCTTCACCGTCCTCGCCAACCCATGCCCCAAAATCCATACCCACCTCACCTTCGGCTCCTGACCAGACAGTTGACGCGGCGTCCCGGTTTCAAAGCAGAGTGGAAGTGCAAAAAGCCCGTAAAAATTAAAATTGTTTCGCGATAGACTGTAGTCAGTGAAAGCTCAGAATCCTCTGCAATAATGGGGTGGTTGCAAAGATCACCCGCAATTTTGCGGTTGGGGGAATGAAAACAACATTTAAGGTGTTGACATATACGTGAAGACTTTGAAGACGAATGTGAATAAACCGGCGCATACTCGGCAGGCGCCACCGCCGCTGTTGCGCCACGAAATTGGTGACGTGCTGCGCATGATCCGCCAGTCTCAAGGGCGGACTTTGCGTGAAGTTTCCGCGCAAGCCCAGGTGTCTTTGGGGTATCTTTCCGAGGTCGAACGCGGACAAAAAGAAGCGTCTTCTGAACTGCTTTTGGCTATTTGTGCCGCATTGGATTTGCCAATGTCCACGCTATTACACGAAGTTGCGGACAGGTTTGCGTTGGCAGAAGGCGTAGTGGGTTTGCGCCGGGCGGAATCACTGTCACTTAGTGCCTAATGCGACGTTCGGAATTTTGGGACAACGTAGACCAGGTCTATGGTTCCACTTATGGTAGGTCCTTAGTTGCCGACCTCGCTTTATCGCCTTGGTACCAGTCGGCAACGCAACTATTGGAGCAAGGGGAGGACCCGCAAAAAATATGGGAAGCCCTGGTTGAACAAACCGGGATTGACCCCGAAATGAAGTGGTTTCACCGCTTCGCGAAGAAACGCGCCGTCACTAACTAACTAGTATCGAACACGTGTTCGGTGTAAGGTTTTTGTTAGTGGGGGCGCGCCACTTTTCCACAGGGGAATACAGTGGTCCGCTATATGTCGGTGGTCAGGCATAGGCTCACTTCTAGCTCCCGGAGAGGGAGGTAGGTACAGACCAGCCCTGTAGGAACTATCTAGAAGGTGACTCATGCAAGATCGCGAAAAAGCACTGGACTTGGCACTTGCGCAAATCGATAAGCAGTTTGGCAAGGGTTCTATTATGCGGTTGGGGGAACAAGCCCACCGCGCAGTATCTGTGATACCAACTGGGTCACTGGCATTAGATGTGGCGTTGGGCGTGGGGGGGTTGCCACGCGGGCGCGTTATTGAAATTTACGGTCCTGAGTCATCGGGGAAAACCACGGTTGCTTTGCATGCGGTCGCTTCGGCACAAAAGGCGGGTGGTAATGCGGCATTTATTGATGCAGAACACGCATTAGACCCCGAATATGCGAAAAAGCTCGGGGTAGATACCGACCAGTTGTTGGTTGCCCAGCCGGATACTGGTGAACAAGCTTTAGAGATTGCGGATATGCTAATTCGCTCTGGGGGCGTAGACATTATTGTTATCGACTCGGTTGCCGCACTTGTTCCAAAGGCGGAAATTGAGGGGGAAATGGGGGATTCGCACGTTGGTTTGCAGGCGCGTCTCATGAGTCAGGCGTTGCGAAAAATGACTGGCGCTTTGTCGGCAACCGGAACAACCGCCATCTTTATCAACCAGTTGCGTGAAAAAATTGGGGTCTTTTTTGGCTCGCCCGAAACTACTACTGGTGGTAAAGCCCTGAAATTCTACGCTTCTGTTCGCATGGACATTCGGCGTATTGAAACAATGAAAGAAGCCGGTAATCCGGTGGGTAACAGGTGTCGGGTGAAAGTTGTAAAAAACAAGATGGCGCCGCCGTTCAAGCAAGCAGAATTCGACATTATGTACGGGCAAGGCATTTCCCGCGAAGGCTCACTAATTGACATGGGCGTGCAAACTGGGATCATTCGCAAATCAGGTTCATGGTTCACCTATGGTTCGGATCAACTGGGGCAAGGGCGTGAAAACGTACGCAGCTTCCTAAAAGACAATCCAGATTTGGCGAACGAAATTGAGGCGAAGATTTTGCGTGCAGCGGGCATAGTTGAGGACGATTCCGAGGGTGATGCTGCGCTCGCGCCTGCTCCTGACGGAAAACCTGCGGCGAAGAAAACGAAAAAAGGTTCTTAGTGGGCGCTTGTGTTGAACGAAGATAAGCGGGCGGTGGGGGGGGGCCCCCCCCCCCCCCCCCCCCCCCCAAAAAAAAACAATCCCCCCCCCCCACCCCCGCAAGAGACCACCCCCCCCCCCCCCCCGGGC